>DATLRX010000093.1:0-57937 GCA_035534435.1 Candidatus Acidiferrales bacterium | reverse complement strand
TCGCGCGCGGTTTGGTAGACCGCTCGCCGCAAGGCCTCGTCCCGCCGCTCCTGTGACGGTTGATGAGGCCCCGAGTACTGAAACCCCCGAGCCGGTGAGCTTCGACGAGCTCTCGTTGAGCGTCGCCATGCAGCACACCGTGGCCGAGCTCGGCTACACGATGGCCACGCCGATCCAGGCCGGCTCGCTGCCGTTCGCGCTCGCCGGCCGCGACGTGATCGGTCAGGCACAGACCGGCAGCGGCAAGACCGCCGCGTTCGGCATCCCCATCATCGAGCGACTCGATCCCCGCGACGGTCCGGTGCAGGCGCTCGCGCTCTGCCCAACCCGCGAGCTTGCGGTGCAGGTGCACGACGAGCTCACGCGTCTCGGCAAGCGTCACGAGCTGAAGAGCGTCGCCATCTACGGCGGGGACTCCATCGGCCGCCAGATGGAGGAGCTGCGCCAGGGAGCGCACATCGTCGTCGCCACACCGGGGCGGCTCGGCGATCACATTCAGCGACGATCGCTCACCCTCGCGAACGTCCGCATCTGCGTGCTCGACGAGGCGGACCGCATGCTCGACATGGGTTTCGCGCCCGATGTCGAGCGCATCCTCCGGCAGTGCCCCGCGCAGCGCCAGACGCTGCTGTTCAGCGCGACGATGCCGGAATGGGTGCGACGCCTCGCGCTGCGCCACATGCACGATCCGGAGACCGTGGAGATCAGCACGCGACCGGAGATCCCCTCCGAGGTTCGCCAGCTCTACGTGCGCACGACATGGGCCGACAAGACCGATGCGCTCGCGCAGATCCTCGATCAACCGGACGTGGTCATGGCGCTCATCTTCGTGGAGACGAAGCGCACCGCCGACGTCCTGCAGGCGCAGCTCGGCGGACGTGGGTACAAGGTCGGCCTGCTGCACGGTGACCTCACGCAGCGCGACCGCGACCGGGCGATGCAACAGTTCCGCGCTTCGCACGTCAAGTACCTGATCGCGACCAACGTTGCCGCGCGCGGCCTCGACATCGACGACATCTCCCACGTCATCAACTACGACGTGCCGCTGACGCCCGACGAGTACCTGCACCGCGTCGGAAGAACCGGCCGGGCCGGGCGCGCGGGCGTCGCGGTGACGCTTATCACGCCGAGCGAGATCCTCAAGCTCCGTGACGTCGAGAAGCACGCGCGCACGCACATCGAGCCGGCCACCCTCGACGAGGATTTCCCCGCGACGGTGGTGAGCGCGCAGGCCTGACCGGCGTGAGCGCGCGGGGCGATGTGCTGCCTGCAGTGCACGACACGGGGAGTGGCGACACGGTCCTCTTCCTGCACGCGTACACGCTCGACGCCTCGCAGTGGGACCACCAGGTCGCAGCGCTGTCCGGCGACTTCCGCTGCGTGCGCATCGACCTCTGGGGCTGCGGCGAGTCGCCGCCGCCCCCTCCCGGCACGCCTTCACTCGCGGGCTATGCGGCTGCAGTGCTCGCCGTTGTCGACGCGCTCGAGATCGAGCGATTCTCCGTCGTCGGCCTGTCGATGGGCGGCTACGTCGCCTTCGAGCTGTGGCGACTCGCGTCGAAGCGGATTCGCGCGCTCGCGCTCTGCAGCACACGGCCGGGCGCTGACGACGATGTGCGGCGGGACGAGCGTCTTTCAGTCGCAGCGCGCGTGGAGCGAGAGCACTCCGTCGAGTCCATCGTCGAGCCGATGCTCGATCGACTCCTCGGTCCGGCCGCGCGCAACGAGGTCCATATCGCGGACCCGGTCCGCGGGCGGATCCGGCGCTGCACCCCCGAGGGCATCGCGTTCGCCCAGCGCGCCATCGCCGCGCGCCGTGACAGCACGGACGTGCTCGGCGGCATCGACGTGCCGGCGCTCGTGGTTGCCGGCCGGCACGATGCGATCATCCCTCTCTCGGAGGTTCGCGCCATGAGTGTCTCGATCTCGGGATCGCGGCTGGTCGAGCTGGACTGCGGCCACCTGGGCAACCTCGAGCAGCCGCACGCATTCAACGAGGCGCTCGGCAGCTTCCTCGTGCCCGCGGGAGCGGCTCGATGAGCTCGCTGCCCCCGGACCTGCTCGCCATCCTCGCGTGCCCGCAGTGCCGCGGCCCGGTCGAGCCCGAACCCGCGTCGTTGCGTTGTGACGCCTGCCACCTGCGCTACCGCGTCGAGAACGGCATCCCCGTGATGCTGATCAGCGAGGCCGAGACCCTCGGCCCGGAGGCGACGCCGGGCTCATAGCGCGCCGGGCAGGTCAGACGCCGGCGCCGACGGCCTCGGTCGCGACGGATGCCGGAGCGGCGCAGAAGCCCTCGTAGTCGATCGGCTCGGTGATCGTGGGGTTCTCGCCGCACACGGGGCACTGCGGGTCGCGCGGGACCCGGAACTCACGGAACTTCATCGCGAGCGCGTCGATGTGGAGGAGACGGCCGGTGAGCAGATCGCCCGCGCCGGTGATCAGCTTGATGACCTCGGTGGCCTGCAGCACACCGACGATGCCGGGGAGCACGCCGAGCACGCCTGCCTCGGCGCACGACGGTGCCTCCTCGGGCGGTGGCGGCGACGGGTAGCGGCAGCGATAGCACGGCGACTGGAACGGCACCATGGTGGTGACCTGTCCCTCGAAACGGAAGATCCCGCCGTCCACCATGGGCTTTTTGGCAAAGATGGCCACATCGTTCGAGAGGTAGCGGGTGGGGAAGTTGTCGCAGCCGTTGACGATGATGTCGTACTGGTCGAAGATCTCGCGGGCGTTCTCGCTGCTCAGGACGACGTTGTGCTCGACGACGCGCACATCGCTGTTGAGCGCCTCGAGCGCGATGCGCGCCGACGCGGTCTTGAGCATGCCGATCCGATCCTCGGTGTGCAGGATCTGGCGCTGAAGGTTGCTCCGGTCGACCGTGTCGAAATCGACGAACCCGATCGTGCCGACGCCGGCGGCCGCGAGGTAGAGCGCCGCGGGACTGCCGAGACCGCCCGCGCCGATGAGCAGCACCCGGGCGTCGAGCAACTTGGCCTGGCCCTCCGCGCCGATCTCGGGGATGAGCAGATGGCGGCTGTAGCGCTGTTGCTGCTGCGCCGTGAGCACGCGCGGGACGACGAAGTCGTAGCCGGCCTGCTTCCAGGCGGCGTAGCCGCCGGACATCGATGCCACGTCGGTGTAGCCGAGCTCCTGGAGCGCCCGCGCCGCGAAGAGCGAGCGCACGCCGCCGGCGCAGTAGAGGGTGATCGGGGCGTCGTGCTGAGGAACCGTGTCCTCGATGCGCGTCTCGATGAACCCTTTGCTCAGATGCAGCGCGCCGGGGATGTATCCCTCGTCGAACTCGTTGCGCTCACGGACGTCGATGAGGATGCGCGACCCGTTCGTGGAGCGCACCTGCTGCGGCGAGATCTCCTTGACGGATCGCCGTGCGTCATCGAGGAGGTCGCGGGAAGACTTGGCCATGACGCCAGTCTACCCAAAACCTGACCTAGCAAGTCTGGATTCGGGTTCAGCCCTTCGGGCGACCGACCGGACGCTTCGCCGTCGCCTTGCGAGAGCTCGCGGGGCGTCCGACGGGCCGGGGGGCGGACGGCGTCGCTGCGGGCGTCTTGCGCGGCCTGCCCACCGGGCGCTTCGCCGGGGTGCCGGACGCTGACGCTGCGTTTGCCGGGGCGTGGGACGACGCCATCGCGGCGAGGATGGTCCGCTCCGTCGCCTCGAGCCGCGCGGCGAGCGCGAGGACGCGGCGATGGGCGGAACGGGTCGCCGTCAGGGCGTCGGCGAGCGAGACGGGCGCGGCCTTCTTGTTTTTTCCAGGCATGATCGGAGCGACCCTACCATAGACTGCGACGGTGCAACAGGCGAGTTCAGGGCGACCCCTGCCCGATCTGCTCGCCGATGCCGGGATCGACCCGGCGGGCGCGGGCGTCCGCGCTCGGCTGAGCATCACCGCGATCGATTACGACTCGCGAGCCGTGACCCCCGGAAGCCTGTTCGTTGCCATCACGGGGCTGCGTTCCGACGGGCATCGCCACTGCCGTGACGCGGTGGCCCGCGGAGCGGTTGCCGTGGTGGCGGAGCGCGCGCCGGACCCACCGGTCGACGCGTCGGTTCCGCTTGTGCTCGTCGCCGACAGCCGGGTTGCGCTGTCGGCGCTGGCCGGCTCGTTCGCGGGGCACCCGAGTGCGAGCCTCTGCGTCGCGGGGGTCACTGGCACCGACGGCAAGACGACCACCGCGACGCTGCTCTGGCACGCGTGGAGGGCTGCGGGCATCGCGGCTGCGTCGATCACCACCGTCGATCGTCGGACCCCTGGCGCGATGACGACGAATCCGTCGCGCCAGACGACGCCGGAGGCACCGGAGTTGCAGGGCGAGCTGGCGAGGATCCGCGACCTCGGCTGCACCCACGTCGCGCTCGAGACGTCCTCGCACGGGCTCGAGATGCATCGCGTGGATGACATTGCCTTCCGGGCTGCGGTCTTCACGCGGATCACCACCGAGCACCTGGAGCTGCACGGCACCCGCGACGCATACCTCGCCGCGAAGGCCCGCCTTCTGGAGCGCGTGTCACCGCGAGCGGACGGCGTCGCAGTGCTCGATGCGGGGGACCCGTTCGGGTTTCCCCGGCTGTCGACGATCCCGGTTGCCACACGCCTCACGTACACGGACGACGCCGCCATTCACGCCGATCTGCGCGCGCGTGACATCGTGCCGTCCACTGACGGTGTGCGCTTCACGGCGGACACGCCGTGGGGGCATGCTCCGGTGGCGCTGCGCTTCGCGGGGAGCTTCAACGTCCGCAACGCGCTTGCGGCGCTGGCCTGCGCATGCGCGACGGGGGGAGATCTCGCCAGCGCGATCAGGGGTTTCGAGGCCGCCGATGTCGTCACCGGGCGGATGGAGCGGATCGATCTGGGACAGCCGTTCGAGGTGGTCGTCGATTACGCGCACACGACGGATGCGCTCGAGACGGTGCTTCGCGAGTTGCGCCGGACGACGACCGGCCGCCTCTGGGCCGTGTTCGGCTCGGCCGGAGAGCGCGACGTGGAGAAACGCGCTTCCATGGGCGCCGTGGCCGCACGCCTCGCCGATTGCAGCGTGATCACCGACGAGGACCCCCGCGGCGAGGATCGTCAGACCATCCTCGAGCAGATCGCCGGCGGTGCCGTCGCCGCCGGTGGTCGGCGGGGCGAGAACGTGCTGGTGATCCCGGATCGAGACGAGGCGATCGCGTACGCGGTTGCCCACGCGGCCGCGGGGGACACCGTCCTCTGCGCCGGCAAGGGCCACGAGAAGACGCTCGAGACCGCGTCGGGCGCGTTGCCCTGGAACGAGCGTGCCGTCGCCGCGGCCGCCATCCAGCGGCGGCTCAGCTGATCGGGTTCCGGCTGGGGACGCCGTCGCGTCGCGGGTAGTCGGCCGGCGTCGGCGCCACCTTCGCGATGCGAAGGACGCCCGGCGCGGGTGCGCGCGGCTCGCCTCCGCCACACGCCTCGGCCGCGGCGGCGCATGCCGCCAGTGTCGACTGCGCGTCGGCGACGAGCGCGCAGAGACTGCCGCCGACCCGGAGCAGGGGGAGCGCGAGCTCACAGAGGACATCGGGTGGTGCGGTGGCTCGCGAGGTGGCAAGGTCGAAGCTCTCGCGCGTGCCCGCCCTGCGTCCCGCCTTCTCCGCGCGAATCGCCTCGACCTCGACGTTGCGCAGTCCGAGCAGCCCCGCCACGTGGACGAGGAATCCGCTCTTGCGAACGTCCGCCTCGAGCATCGTCACGCGAATATCGGGACGCACGATCGCCAACACGACGGCAGGCACGCCGCTCCCCGATCCGATGTCCACGACCCGGCAGCCTGCAGCGGGTGCCGCCACGTCGAGCAGGTCCAGCGCTTCCTCGATGTGGCGCGTCCAGGCCTGATCGCGCGGGACGGCGGTGAGGTTCAGATGTGCCGACCAGCGAGCCAGCTCATCGAGGTACGCGTCGAGTGCCGTTGTTGTCGCGTCGGACAGAGGAGGACGCATGCACCGAGCCTACATCGAGTCGGTCATCTGCTCACGCCAGACGGTGGCGGCTCGGTGACGGTGATCTGGATCGGCTTCCCCTCAAGCCTTCTGCATGCGATCATGGCTACAGCGATGGACACGACCCCGGAGACCACCGACCGGTGCGCCCTGTGCCAGAGGGTCATGCTCTCCGTGCTGTACTACGGCGCCGACGGTGAGTCCGTGGGTGGCCATCGCATCTGCGCCGACTGCGGACCGCGCTCCGTCGTCGAGCTGGTGGCGCCCGACGAGCTTCGTCGCCGCCTCCTGGAGCGCAAGGCCTCCTAGCCTTTTCCGTCCACCTCGGACACTTCGCCGGCGGCTCCGTCACGCGGCGGTGACGGCCCGTGACGGCGCGATGACATGGCACGGAGCGCCGTGGGACCGATGGGAGACTGGCCGCGATGCGTCACCTCCGGTTTCCGTTCGCCCATCCCCGACTCGCGGCGGCACTTCCGTTCGCGCTGCTCCTGACGCTGATCTCGGCGCCGGTGGCGGCGGACCCGGGATCCGGGGTCACCGCCGCACAGCAAGCGGCGAATGCGGCGAAGGCGGCTGAGCAGCACGCGAAGGACGCTGCCAACAACGCGGACACCGCACTCGGTCAGGCGAAGGCGGCGCTCGCCGCGGCAAACGCGCACCTCGTCGCGCTGAACACGCAGATCGCCGCGCTCAACGTCACGATCACCAACGACACCGCGACCCTGGCCACGGTGAACGACGAGCTCTCGATCGACCGGGGGCACCTGGCCGCCTACATTCGCCAGTCCTACGAGAGCGGCGGATCCGAGGCGATGCTCGCGTACATCATCTCGGCGAACACGATCGCCGCCGCGATCCAGCGCGATGTCGAGGTGAACGAGATCTCCACCGCGAGCGGGCAGCTGGTCGCGCGGATCGGCGCCGAGGAGGCCAAGGCGGCGTCAACGCTCACCAACGACAACGACGCGCTCGCAGCACTCGCGTCCGCGGAGGAGCAGGCGAAGACCGTTCAGGCGGTGATCAAGGTCCAGGAAGAGAATCTGCTGCTCGCCGACATCACCGCACATCAGCAGGCGACCCACGCGCAGCAGGCGCTGTCGGCCGCGGTTGCGGCACTCGCGGCTGCTCGGGCTCGCGATGCGATCTATCCCCCGGTCGCGGGGCCGCTCTTCACCATCGATACGAACCTCACGCTTCCGAGTGGTGAGACCGCCGCAAGCATCGACCAGTTCCTCGCCGGCTCTGCGCTTGCGGGCCTGGGCGCGAGCTTCATGCAGGCGGAGACGACGTATCACGTGAGCGCGCGCTACTTCGTCGCCCATGCGATCCTCGAATCCGGCTGGGGCACGAGTGCGATCGCTCAGTACAAGTTCAACCTTTTCGGGTTCGGCGCCAACGACTCCAATCCCTACGGGGACGCCATGACGTTCTCGAGCTTCAACGCGTGCATCCAGTACGTGGCGCAGTTCATCGCGACGAACTACCTGTCGCCGACCGGGCGCTACTACCACGGGCCGACGTTGCGCGGGATGAACGTCGACTACGCGAGCGACCCGAACTGGGCAGAGAAGATCGCGTCCATCGCGGACACGATACCGCCGCTCGCGACGACGTAGAGCTCTCGCCGCGCGTCGGCCTGGGCAGGGCTCAGGAGAGCGACCGAGACACTGGCGCTGCAATCTCTGCAGGCAAGCCCGCGAAACTGGTGACGAGCATCAGCAGCGCGCCCGCGACCGCTGCCACCGCGCCGCCGAGGAACACGTAGAACCCTGAGTAGAGAAGGTAGGGCTCCCCGTACACAACGCCATCCTGCATCCACGTTCCGGGGAGCTTGAGTGCCATCCCGAGCGCAACCACCGAGATTGCCAAGGCGATGAACGCCGACGCTTGGCGGCGGACTCCCCCGAGGTGAAATGCGGCGACGAAGCCAAGGGTGACGACGGTACCGAGCACAAGCCAGACATCGGATCCGCCGATGATGTTGACGGTGATGGGAGTTGCAGTCTCCCCGCCGGTGAGCAACCCGTCGCCCCAATTCCCTCCCGTGTACGGCAGGAATGTGGCTGCAGTCATCACGACCGCCGCCCCCATGCACACGACGGCGCCGAGTGCGCCGACAACACCCGAGACAGTACGCATGTCGGTATCGTCGCGGTCCGACGGGTCGTTGGACCGGCGGTCACACACCTGTGGCAGCGCCGGCGACGCGCAGACGCACGGGCCAGGTTTCCGCGGAGCGCCGGCTTGGGCGGTGTTCTCGCCGGATATGGCTGTAACTCTGCGGTTGGCGTTGCGCCTGCCGGAGCTGAACACCCGACAGGCGGCGGATTGTCCGTGTTGGGGCCTCGGGACCGGTGCGGTGAGAAGTGGATGCGGTTATACTTCCCCGTATGGTGGCGGCCGCAATACCGGAAGCGACGACCCGTCTCACTGCGGCGGTGGACACGCTCGTCGCGGAGTCCATCGAGGGGTTCTCGACAGCGGCACTGGGCGACGATCTGGTCGACATCCGCCGGGCCATCGATCGCCTCGAAGCCGAGTCCATCCGGCGCCTGCACCGGTTTCACATCGAGCGCGGCGCGCTGGCCGACGGTGGGGGCGGCACGATGTCCTGGCTGCGCCGGCGCTGCGGCATGACCGTGAAAGCGGCGGGGTATCGGCTTCACCTGGCTCGAACGCTCGGCGAGTTGCCGGCAGCGCTGGAGAGCGCCCGTGCCGGGCGTGCCTCCTTCGGCAACGTGGCCATGATCGGGCACCTCGCCGATGAGGTCGGTGTCGAGCAGGTGGCGCCCTTCGAGCCCATCCTCGTGCAGGCGGCGGAGCGCGTGGACCCTGCTGGGATGCGCACCGTCATCCAGGCAGCCAGGCTGCGCATCGACCCCGACGGCGTGCTCGCCGCTGACAACCACGCGCACCAACACCGCTGGTTCGAATGCGAGCCGACGTACGGGGGCGACTACCTCCTCCGTGGCCGGCTCGAAGCCGAAGGTGGAGCGCTGGTCAAGATGGTCATCGACAGTATCGGGCACGGGCTGGCTGCGGGCGAGACCCGTCCGGCCTCCACGCGGCGCGCGGATGCGCTGGTCGAGATGGCGACCATGCAGTTGCGCTGCGGGGACCTCCGCGATGTGCACGGACAGCGACCGCATCTCATGCTCACGGTGAGCGCTGACACGCTGCGCGCGGGGGCAGAGGTGGCCGGCGGTCAGACCCGGCCGGCGGAGCTGAGCGGCGTCGGGCCGATTCATCCGGAGACCGCGCGACGGATCGCCTGCGACGCGGCGCGGACCGTGGTGACGGTCGACGCGCCGGCGCCTGACGCATCGCCGTGGACGGCGCTCACCCCTGTGCAGCCGCTTGCGGTGGGGCGGAAGACGCGCACGATCCCGGCGCACCTCCGCACCGCGCTCAGCCTCCGTGACAAGGGCTGCCGCTTCCCGGGATGCGACCGCCCACCGGCCTGGACCGACGGCCACCACATCATTCACTGGGTCGACGATGGGCCGACCACGCTCGACAACCTGGTGTCGCTGTGCCGGCCACACCATCGCGCCGTGCATGAGCAGGGGTGGCGCATCCACATCGCTGACGGGGTTGTCGTCGTGGAACCGCCGCCCTGAGAGAGCCCCGCTCTCGCTCTTGGTTGGGCTCCGGTGCCGCCCCTGGACTCCGCGCATGCGTCTCCAGTGGGGTTCGATCGTCGTCGATTGCGTCGACGCATTGATGGAAGCACGCTTCTGGAGCGAGGCGTGACTGCATCTTCGGGTAGCGCGCGTCTCGGCTAGGCTCGCCGGATGCAACATCCGATCGGGGAGCACGCGCTCCTCGCCGACTCGCGAACTTCCGCGCTCGTCGATCCCGACGGCAACGTCGCGTGGCTCTGCTGGCCGTGGGTCGACTCGACACCGTTGCTGTTCTCGATCCTTGACGACCAGCGCGGTGGCGGATTCGCAGTGCATCCGGCACAGCGCGGCTCGCGTGTTGTTTCGCGCGGCTATCACGCGCGTTCGCTTGTGCTTGAAACGGTGTGGGAGGTTGACGGCGCGCGACTCGTCGTCGAGGACGCGCTCGGGCTCGGCGACGATCCACAGCTCGTCCGGCGAGTGCGAGCCGAGGGCGGCGATATCGACGTGGTCGTCGAGTTTCGAGCGCCACAGTGGGATGGTCGCGCGGCGCGGATGACGGTCGCCGCCGAGACGTTGGAGGTGACAGGCGAGACGCGCGTCGTCATTCGCGTGATTCGTGCGGGCGCGTCCTGGACTGCGGCTGCCGGCGGCGCAGTAACCACGGTCTCTGTGACTCCGGCCGAACCTCTCACCGTGACTCTCGGCGCTCCGGCAACGGATCCGCAGTCGGAAAGCATCGGCTCAACCCTCGCGACGTGGCAACGGATGGTGCCCGCAACGCTGGGTGCAAGCACCCCATCCGTCAGCGAGCTGCTCGGCACGACCGCCGCGGTGCTGCTCGGCCTCCGCAACCGACGCGGCGGCATCGTTGCCGCTCCGACCACGTCGCTCCCGCAGTGGCCGGGGTCGTCGCGCACGTGGGACTACCGTTACTTGTGGCTGCGAGACGCGTCGCTCGCCGGAGTTGCGCTACTGCGCCTCGGTCTGGTCGGTGCGGCAATCGACCTCGGCGCCTTCATCGGGGAGGTGGTCACCGAGCACGGCCCGGTGCCACTGCTTCGAGTCGACGGAAGCGCCCCACCCATCGAATCAGAACGTCGAGAGCTCGCCGGGTATCACGGCGCCCGCCCGGTCCGCATCGGCAACGCAGCGGCAGGGCAGGCTCAGCTCGACGTGCCGGGTGAGGTGCTGGAGCTCGCGAGCGCGCTCGCGGAGCTGCAGGCGTTACCGGACCCGCTGGCAGGAGCGGTGCCGATCCTCGCCACCTGGCTCACCGATCACTGGCGCGAGCCCGACAACGGCATCTGGGAGATACGTGGCATGCCACGCCGCTACACACACTCGCTGATCACGGCGATGAGCGGCCTGACGGGTGCTGCCGCGCTCGCAGACTCCGGCGTGGTTGCGGGCGATCCGAAGAGGTGGCGCGCCGCCGCGTCAGCCGTTGCCGCCGCGCTCAAAGGCGAGGGTGCACTCGAGCTCCGCCTCGACGGCGGCGGCGCCGACGCCGCGCTCGCGCAGTTGTCGCTGCTGGGAGGGCTCGAATCGCTTGAGTCGCGCGTCCCGGCAACACTCGAGTTGATCGTCGCCCGCCTCGATCGCGGCGGACTCATCGACCGCTACGAGGGTCAGCCTGACACCGTCGACGATCCGTGCGCTCCCTTCGTGTTCCCCACGTTCTGGCTCTCGGCCGCCATGCGTTCGCGCGGGGCCGACGGCTCGCGCTGGTTCGAGGCGGCGCTCGCCACGCGGGGACCGCTCGGCCTCTTCGGCGAGGTGGCTGATCCCCGGGATCACACCCCGCTCGGCAACTACCCGCAGGTGCAGAGCCACGCCGCGTTCGCGATGGCGGTCATGGCGGACCGGGAGCGACGGTGAACGTCCAGGTGCGTGCGTATGCGGACCCGTTGACCGTCGCGGAGATGCGCGCCGTATAGACGGCACCCGCGATGAGCGGCGCCACCGGCAGCAGCGATGCCGAGTTCTCGGTGGACCCCGACGGCGGCAGCACGTACGCCGCAAGCACCGCCCCACTCGGAGACGTGAGCGTGAACGAGTGCATCGACACACGGTCGGCAGCCGCGAACGTCACCGTCACGGGGTAGCCGGTCGTCCGTGGCCTGCCGGGCGGCACTGGGTCGGGCAGTTCGTTGTCGACAAATGTGGCCGGAACGTACATCTGTCCGGCGGCGGGATACGGGACGGGCGCCGCCGGCCCCGCGACCGCGAACCCGAACTCCATGTCCTCCATGAACACGGAGCCGAGATTCGCCTCGCCATAGCCGATGACCCGCAGATCCGGCCGCACGATCGCGAACCGATGGAACACGCTGTTCACCCACTCCGCGACCGCGCTCTCCGGCGCGCCGCTGTGAGTGATGTCCTCGCCGATCCGCTGGGTGGGATAGCCGAACACGACGGCACGCGTCCACGGGTGCATCGCCGTGAACCCGGGGTCCCCGCGGGTCTCGAGGTGGATGCCCAATCCGGTCACGGTCGGCGCGAAGTAGTTGAAGAACCAGTAGAACGAATGCGAGAGCGCACTCGCCGACAGCCGGGCATCGAGGCGCACCGGCGCCAGTCCGGCGGCCGCTCGCGCGGCGTTCACAGCAGCAAGCGCGATCGTCGCGTCACCGGCGACGACGGCTGCAGGGTCGGGAATCACCGGGATCCGTCGTCGTCCCGACCCTGTCGGGAGACCGGCCAGCACCGCGTCGACGATTTCCTGATGGCCCGCCTGCGGGTCGTGCTCGATATCGGTCGCGATCGCCGTGAGATATGCGGCCGCCTCACCGTCGTAGTGATCGAACCGCAGCGCCGCCTCGAAGTCCGCCACGCCAGCGGTGATGTCATCATTGGCAGCAACTGCGACCTCACCTGCGGCGTCGAGCACCGTCGGGTCGTGCGGCGCGAGCGCCAGGGCACGGTTCCACAGGGCACTCGCCGCCTTCGCGTCCGAGACGAGCAGGGCGTCGTTGCCGAGGCTCTCGATCGTGCCGAGGTCATCGGGCGTCTGCGCAGTGGCCGCGTCGAGGGTTGCCCGCGCCCCGGCACTGTCACCGCCGATCAGCTCCGAGTTCACGACCTCGGTGGTGCGATAGAGCCAGTGCGGCTGCACGGCGAGCGCCGCACGAAACGCCTTCAACGCCGAGACGTTGTCACCCAGGTCGGAGTCGAGGTTCGCCTGTTCACGCTGCACCTCGGCGGTGAGATACGCGGTCGGACGTGCCGTGATCAGCGCGGACGCCTCGGCGAGCTGCACGCGCGCCTGCGCGACCGACCCGCTGTCGGAAAGCGCCTCGGCAAGGAACAGATGGCCGAGTGGGTCGTTGACGTCCAGCGCGACGGCGGCATTCCCGGCGGCAACAGCGGCGACGATGTTGCCCGCCCAGTCATCGACTCGGCACAACACTGCTTGCGCTTCACCGTCGCGCGGGTCGAGAGCGACAGCCGCTGCGGCCACCTGGGCGGCGGCGACGCCGTCACCTTCGTAGTTGAGCAGCAGCGCATCAGCGGCACGCACGCTCGCACTCCGACGTGCGGCGATCATCAGCGCCGAGAACGCGGCGTCCGCAGCTGCATAGTTGTTGGCGTACATCTCGGCGTCGGCCGCGGAGACAGCGGCCGTGAGCTGTGCAGCGTCAAGGACGGTCGGAGACGCGCTTCGAACGCCGGCCGGCCCCGAGCCCGACGCGCAGGCGACCGCGATCATCCCCGAGAGCGCCGCAACTCGAATGACCATCGCTCCAAGCGTTGCACAGGTTCCGCGCTGTCACCCGCACGACGAGGCAACGGTCGGGACCCCGGGATCGTGCACTCCGACCGCAACTCCGTCCGGAACCACGGCGACGCACTCGATATCAGCGCGCAGCGCGGTGAGCCGCGGGTCCACGGAGAACAGCCTGTCGAGCGACAGCGCGGAGTCGATCTCCTTCACGAGCGCGGAGCCGAGGAAGCTCGGCACGCTGAGCAGACCGATGTCGATCTCAGGGACCTGGGCGGCGATCACCGGGCCGTTCGGGCCGGGCTGCAGCGAGAGGCTGACATGCACCACCGCCGTCGGAGTGAAGGGCCCGAACGAGATCTGGGCTGAGGCCACCAGCAGGCCGTCGCGGACACGCACCTGCAGATCCCGATACCTGGCAGGCTGCGGATTGTTGGCATCGGCGAGGACGGTGAGATCCCGCTCGCTGAGGACGACCACACCGTGCGAGCCGGCGACGAGCTGCGCTGCCATGGCCGTCCCAAGCGACACAGCGATCGAGACCTCCGTGTCGCCGTGTGCTGGTCCTGCGGGCTGCGCGCCGAGGACCGGAGCCGCCAGCGCGCGATCCCCGAGGAACGCGACACCCGCGGCGAGGACGATCAGCAGAGCGATCCCCGCACAGCAACCACGGACGATGCCCCGCTCGCCGGGACGGGTCACGGACCGGCCGGTCGAGCCCCGGGCTCCGTCGCGTGCCCGTCGGGCAGCGGTACGAGGGTCAGGCGGGCACGAGCGTGCCGCCGTGTCAGTTGGGCGCTCCAGTACAGCGGGAACTGGCGGTTGGTCTTCCAGCGTCGCGAGAGGTCGCGATAGTGACGCGAGCCCGGCTGCCCCGACTGCCCGGGGACGTGCACGCCGCCACACGCGTCCCAGTTGCCGACGTCGATGACCTGCCGCCACGACGGCGCGGAGACATGGGTCTCGAACGGCTCACCCGGCATCTGGGACGTCGCCAGGACGGTGTCGGTGTTGCCGCCGACGCGGATCGACTGGGCATTGAAGAAGTATCCGAGTCCCCGACGACGTCCGAATGCATGGACGAGGCGAACCTGGTGCACCCGGCCCCAGGCGAGGCGCCGCGACCCCCGCCCGAAACGGGTGCGCAGGTCGGTCATCGCGTCCTCGAGCGACTTCGTGACCACCTCGGCCCATGTGGTCACCCCCTCGAAGAGCCCGTCATCACCGCCCTCCCAGCGCTCGATGAGCGACGGGGTGAGCCGGCCGACGAGGTTGCCCGGGTACTCGAACACCGGGTGGGAGAGGTCGACGCCTGCGAGGATGCGCCACGCCTTCCCGCAGAGCGGGCTCAACGAGTGCTCAGCAAGGCGCGCCATGAAGGCCTCGTAGATGGTGGGCTCCACGCGGTGCGGGTCCATGACGGCGTCCCAGGAGGCGAGCCGGCGACGCGCGCTCTCGGCCACGGTGCTCGCGCAGGTCATCGAGCTCAGGAGTCGGATGACCTGGCGCGCCGGCGGACACACGAGGTCCATCTGCGCGCGCGCCATGTACGCGAGATCGACGACCCGCTCCGACAGCAGCTCGGCGATGCGGAGCGCTCGGTAGCCGGACATGTAGTCGGCGCCGATGTAGTGCGGGAAACCCTCGCCGGCGATGCGGTTGTTGGCCGTGATGATCTGCTGCTCGGACGGGTCGAGCATGCTCGGCATCTCATCCGGTGTGAGATATCTCGTCCAGACGGCATCACCGGTCCAGCCCTGCACCGGCAATCCGCTCGGCTTGCGCTTACGCACCGGCACCCGTCCCGAGAGCAGATAGCCGATGTGGCCGTCGACATCGGCATACACGACGTTCTGGGACGGAGCATCGAACGGGACGAATGCCTCGCGGAAGCTCTTCCAGTCCGACGCGCGCTGAAGCCGGAGCAGCCCCTCGGCGCCACCACCGGGTTGCAGCGCGGTCCACTGCAGCGCGAGCCCGCGCCAGATCGACCGTTCGGGATCCTCGATACGCTCGACGACCGGGCCGTGCCGGGTGACGACCACCTCCTCGAGCACGTCGGACGAGCCCTTCACATGGATGATCTCGCGCAGCCGCCGGGTCGGCTCGAATCCGCGCTCGGTGCGGAACCGCTCGCCGGCCGGCGAATCGAACTCCTCGATGACCAGGTCCTGGCAGTCGGCGAACGAGTTGGTGAAGCCCCAGGCGACGCGTTTGTTGTGGCCGATGATCACAAACGGCAACCCGGGCATCGTGACGCCGGTGGACTCGAAGTCCTCTCCGGCTTGGATGTGCGCCGCGTACCAGATCGACGGGACTGCCGGGACCAGGTGAGGGTCGTTGCAGAGAATCGGCCGTCCTGTCGACGAGCGCTCCCCCGAGACGACCCAGGAGTTGCTCATGCCCCCGGCGGTGGGGATCCAGCGCGCCGCCTCGCGGAACATCCCCATGAGCTGCGATCGGCTGTCGGCACCTCCCGTGGCTCGGAGCGTTGCCGCGAGGATGGTCGGATTGGCGTCCGGGTACACGATGTCGAGCCGTGCCGCGTGCTCGGGACCGATGGCGCGGAGCAGCTCGAGGCGCTGCAGTTCCGCGTCCCAGTTCATGCTCAGCCCGAGCGCCAGGAGCTTGAGCGCGGCGAGACTGTGCATCGGCTCCCACGGCTCGGGCGTCGCGCCGAGGAGGCGGTATTCGAGCGGGAGAGGCCTGCCGGAGGTCGCGATGGCGTTCACGCCTGCCGCGTACGCCTTGAGCATCCGGCGCGGCTCAGGGCCGAGGCGGAGCTCCTCGTCGCGGGCGACCCGGTGCAGCCCGACCCTGCGCACGAACCGGTCGATGCTGACGCCGTCGGTGCCGATCAGCTCGCTGATGCGGCCGGTGGCGACGCGGCGGGTGACCTCCATCTGCCAGAGCCGGTCCTGGGCGTGCGCGACACCCATCGCGAACGCCGCGTCCTCCATCGAGGTCGCCGAGATGTGTGGGACGCCCCAGCGATCGCGGCTGATCGTGACCGGGGCGCCCAGCCCGGCCATCCCGAGGCGTCCGCGCACCTTGGGCAGGGACGCGCCGAGGAAGCGATGGCGCGCCACGAGCAGGGCGATGCAGAGGACGACCACCAGGGCCGCCACCGCGATGAGGGCATAGATCATTTGAAGCGGTCTGGGAACGTACTACACTCGCGAGCCCATGGCCGCAAGAACTCCGCTGTACGAGAGGCATGTCGCAGCCGGGGCGCGCATGGTCGAGTTCGGCGGCTTCGACATGCCGCTCCAGTACACCACGATCCGCGACGAGCACATCGCGGTACGCACCCGCTGCGGGCTCTTCGACCTCTCACACATGGGCGAGGTGCGCTTCACCGGTGAGAGCGCGCTCGATGCCGTCCAGAACCTGGTGACCAACGACGTCTCCCGGCTCGACGTCGGTGGCGCGTTGTACGGGGTCATGTGCAACGACGACGGGGGCATCGTCGATGACGTCGTGGTGTACCGCGACCCCGAGGGGTACATGGTCGTGATCAACGCCGCGTGCCGGGCGAAGGACGTCGAATGGATGCGCGCGCGCCGTGGGGACGCGGCCTTCGCGGACCTCAGCGACGATCTCGCGCTCCTCGCGGTCCAGGGGCCCGAGGCGGTGGCGCTTGTGGGCAGCCTGACCGCCGACGAAGTCAGCGACATGCGGCCGTTTCACTTCAAGGACACGAGCGTCGCCGGCGTGCACGCGGCGGTCTCGCGTACCGGCTACACCGGGGAGGACGGCTTCGAGCTCTACGTCGACGCACCCGCGGCAGCCGGTCTCTGGGACACGCTGCTCGAGGCCGGTGCGCCGAAGGGGCTGCTCCCCTGCGGGCTCGGGGCTCGCGACACGCTGCGCCTCGAGGCCGGGCTGCGCCTGTACGGGCAGGACATGGACGATCACACCGACCCGTACAGCTGCGCGCTGGGCTGGACGGTGAAGCCACAGAAGGGCGCCTTCATCGGCAGCGCCGCTCTCGCGCGGCTCGATCCGAAGCACCCGCCGCGCCGCTTCGCGGGGATCACGCTGGAGGGGAGGGCAATCGCACGCCACGGTCATCGTGTGATATCCGGTGGCAAGGACGTCGGTGAGGTGACCAGCGGAACGTACAGCTTCACGCTCGACCACTCGATCGCCACTGTGTCGGTGGACGGCGACCTGCCACTCGACGCTGATCTCTCGATCGACATCAGGGGCACGCTGACCGCGGCGGCGGTCGTGCCTCTTCCCTTCTATCGCCGCCCCAAGGGAGCCTGAACGTGGCCGACCTCTCCAGCTACCGCTTCACCGCCAGTCATGAGTGGGTCCGCGTCGTGGGCTCGAACGCGACCGTCGGCATCAGCGACCATGCCCAGGCGCAGCTGGGCGACGTGATCTTCCTCGAGCTTCCGGAGGTCGGCACCACGTTGACGGCGGGCGCGAAGTTCGGCGCCATCGAGTCGGTGAAAGCCGCGTCCGACCTGTACGCGCCGGTCGGTGGGACGGTGACCGAGGTCAACACCGCACTGACCGATCACCCGGAGCTGGTGAACTCCGACCCCTACGGCGACGGCTGGATGCTTCGTCTCGAAGGCGCCGCCGAGGGCGGGGATCTGCTCGACGAGGCCGGGTACGCGAAGCTGACCGGCGCCTGACCTAGACTTCTGGCCGGGGTCAGCTAGCTCAGCTGGTTAGAGCGCGCGGTTCACATCCGCGAGGTCGAGGGTTCGAGTCCCCCGCTGACCACCACCGTGCGCTCCTCAGTTCGGGCCGATCTGGCTCAGGCGCGGGAGGAGCTGCTCGCCGAGATCGTGGACGACCATCTCGGGGTCGGGCGGAATGTTCCGCAGGTTGATGAGCTCGATTCCCAGCGCGGCGTATCCCTCCATCTCGCGGAGGAACCCGTCGATGTCCTCACGTGGATCGCCCCCACCGTTCAACGTCTTCTTGATCGAGTTGTAGTCCCGTCCTTCCGCCTCGCAGTGCGCCTTGAGCACGTCGAGCTTGCGCTTGACCTCGTCGACGCCCATCGTGAAGAGATTGCAGGCGTCGGCGTATCTGGCGACGAGCTTCAGGGTCTTCTGCTCACCACCACCGCCGATGAGGATTCTCGGTCCGGGCGACTGAATCGGTCGCGGCGAGCAGATGGTCTCCGCGAGGTGGTAGTACGTGCCGTCGTAGGGTCCGTCGTTGTCGCTCCACATCTGCTTGCAGATCTGCAGGGTTTCCTCGAGACGCTCGAACCGTTCGCTGAGCGGCGGATACGGAACGCCGAGGCCCTCGTGCTCGCGCTGATACCAGGCGGCGCCGACGCCGAACATCGCGCGACCCTCCGACAGCACGTCAAGCGTGGTCACGATCTTTGCGAGCAGTCCGGGGTGACGGTATGTGACGCCGGTGACCATGAGCCCGAGCGTGAGTCGACTGGTCTTTCCCGCGATGAAACCGAGCGACGTGTAGCCCTCGAGCATCGGTTCCTGAGGTGGAGCGAACTGCTCCATCTGAAACCAGTGATCCATCATCGTCATCAGGGTGAAGCCGGCTTCGTCGGCCGCCTGTGCGGTTGCCGCGAGCTTCGGTCCCAGCTGCGTGTTGCCGCCGAGACCGCTGAAGTTCATGAAATGGACGCCGAGTTCCATGGAAACGAATCCTCGTGAGCTGCTGGTGGCCTCGCGCTCACCAGAGTAACGGGATGAGCTTTCTCGTCGCGCCGCAGGAGCCTGACATCCTGCTGGTAGGCTCCGAGGCATGAGTGACGACCGTCCCGTCCTGCTGTTCGGTGAGACGTATCACCACCCCAACATCCTGTACCGCACGGGGTTCCTCTGCCCCGACCCGGTGGTCGTCGTGGACAACGGCGGCGATGACACGGTGTTGTGGGTGAGCCCTCTCGAGGAGGGTCGCGCGCGCAAGGAGTCGACGGCCGGTGAGGTGCGCAGCACCGCCGGGCTCGACCTCGCGCCGACGCCGGCGGGCGGCAATGAGTTCAGCGGTTGGGCGAACCTCGTCACCGCGGTCTGCCGCGAGCACGGCCTGAGCGCCGTCGACGTCGACGCCGATTTTCCGACGGTCCTCGCCGACCACCTGCGCCGGCACGACGTCGACGTCCGGCCGCGCACCGACATCTACCAGTACCGGCGCCGCATCAAGACACCGGAGGAGATCGAGTACATCACCGCGACGGAGAACGCTGGGATGGCGGCGCTGCAGAAGGCCATCGACGTGATCGCCGCGGCGGAGATCCGCGACGGTCTGCTGTACCACGAGGGCCGGAAGCTCACGAGCAAGGACCTCATCTACGCGGTCGAGAGCGATCTCCTCGACAACGGGAACAGCACCGAGGACTCGATCTGCTGCGGCGGTCCGGAGTCGGCCGATCCCCATCGCACGTCGAGCGACGTCATTCGCGTCGGACTGCCGATCGTGCTCGACATCTACCCGTTCGACAAGCACACCCGTTACTGGGGCGACATGACACGCACGGTCGTGCGCGGCACGCCACCTCCGGAGGTGGACCGGATGTGGGACGCGGTGCTCGAGGCGCAACAGGCGGGCCTCGATGCGGTCAGGCCCGGCGCAAACGGACGCGACGTGCACTTCGCGTGCTGCGACGTCTTCAAGAAGCACGGCTACGGGTCGCTCGCGAAGCCCTACCGCGACATCCAGAGCGATGCGCGCTTCATCCACGGCACCGGCCATGGGCTCGGCCTGGAGATCCACGAGTTTCCGCGCATCAGTGAGGCGGACGTCGTGCTGGAGGTCGGCGACGTCATCACCGTCGAGCCCGGTCTCTACGACCCGCGTGTCGGCGGGATCCGGATCGAGGACCTGGTGGTCGTCACCGAGACCGGATGCCGGAACCTCACGACGCTCCCCAAGACCTTCCATCTGGACTGAGAACGGCTCCTGCTACACTGCTGACGCTGCTCATTCGAGGAGCGTTTCCACATAACGCTTTCCTGCGCCCGGATCGCGACCGCCTGATCACCTCGGCAGTCGCAACACCCCGGGCGTCGCAAGCCCAGAGGAAAGGAGGTGCCCGCGCATGGTGCGTGACTACGAACTGATGTACATCGTCCGGCCGGAGCTGGAGGATGACGCCGTACGCGTCGCGGTGAAATCGGTGCGCTCGTTGATCGAGACGCATGGTGGCGACGTCGTCAAGACCACGCTCTGGGGCAAGCGCCGCCTCGCATACGAGGTCAAACGCCTGCGTGAAGGCCATTACGTGCTGGTCGTCTTCCACCTGGACGGCGCCAAGATCGCGGAGATCGAGCGTTCGCTGCGCATCCACGACACCGTCTTCCGCCATCTCATCGTCGTCCATGAGGGTCCGATGCCCGAGCCGGAAGCCGAGATCGAGGAGATCGAGGGTCCGATCGAGCCGGAACTGGAGGCTGACGGCACCGTCCCAGTGGAGTCCGCGGATGCCGTGGATGATCTCGCGGCAGAGGATGTGCCCTCTGCAATCGATGACGACGAAGGAGATATCTGATGGCAGGTTCCCTCAACCGAGTGATGCTCATCGGCCGGCTCACACGCGACCCGGAGCTCCGCTACACGCCGAGCGGAACCGCCGTGTGCAATCTCGCGCTCGCAACCAATCGGTATGGGAGCGACCCGGCGACCGGCGAGCGCAAGGAGTTCACTGACTACCACGACGTCGTCGTCTGGAACCAGGGCAACCGCAAGCTCGCCGAGACGACCGCGCAATACCTGCAGAAGGGGCGCCTCATCTACGTCGAGGGACGCCTGCAGACCCGGTCGTGGGACGACGCGCAGAGCGGCACAAAGCGCTACAAGACCGAGGTGAACGCCAACGACGTGCAATTCCTCGATAGCAGCGGACGTCAGGAGGGTGCCCCCGTTGGTGATGTTGCCGGCGGTCCGGCGCCCGCGCAGGGCCCGATCGGTGGCGACGTCGATCCCGATGACATTCCGTTCTAAGTTGCCGTTCTAAGAGCCTGGAGAGCCATGCCTGATTTCGACCGCCGCCGCCGCAAGGTGTGCAGCTTCTGCCTC
This sequence comes from Candidatus Acidiferrales bacterium, assembly GCA_035534435.1. GTDB lineage: Bacteria > Chloroflexota > Dormibacteria > Aeolococcales > Aeolococcaceae > Palsa-851. The sequence continues at coordinate 36,583 of DATLRX010000093.1, read as the reverse complement.
GAGCACATCGACTTCATCGACTACAAGGAGGTCACCCGGCTGCGCCGGTACCTCTCCGAGCGGGGCAAGATCCTGCCACGCCGCATGACGGGAACGTGCGCCCGCCATCAGCGGTCGTTGACGGTCGCGCTGAAGCGCGCCCGCCACATCGCGCTGCTGCCCTTCGCGGAGATCCGCTAGCTCTTCGCTGCCGGCAGCTCGTACACCTGGACCTCCCAGTACGTGTGCGGCGGCGTCTCCACGGTGAGGTTCATCGGTCCCTGGAGCGTCGGTTGAGGCGCTTCCTGCGTGCCGATGGCGCCGTTGGCACACGGCACTCTGACAAACGGCCCTGACTGGCTTTCGAAACTCGTCGAGAAGTCGATGGTCGCGGTGCCGACGCACGTGTACTGCACGAAGTACCGCCCCGTCGGCGCGAAGGTCTCAAGTCCTGAAGTACCCGTGCCATCCGTCGCGGGCACCAGGATGCGCGCGCCGGCAGGGATCGTTGACGACCCGAGAAGGGGCAATGGCGGCAACGGGCCGCTGTCCGCGACGACGATCTCCCATTCTGTGGAGGGACCCGTCACGATCTGCAGGCTCACGGGCTTCCCGTCGAGTCCGGCGTTCGCCGGTTCGAGAAACTCTCCGATCGATCCGCCGGCACACTGTTCGGCGATCGAGTCGATGACGTGGTCGGCTGTTTGCACGCCGAACGAGCCGGTGCCGATGCAGGCCGACTCCACGAAGATGATGCCCTCGGCCGTAAAGGTGGGCAATGAGGCCGACCCGCGCCCGTGGGTCACGCTGATCACCGTGTGGCCGATCGACGGCAGACCCAAGGTCAGTTGCGAGCTGCTGGGCAGGGTGGCGCGTGCCGCCGGCGCCGGTGGTTTGACAGCGTGGCGGCCGGCACGCAAGGTGCGTGCGCACCGTCCCCGGCCTGCACCCCATGAACGCCGCGCACTCGTCGATCGAGTACCCGTGCCGGTAGTTGAGCGTGATCGCGGCGCGCTGCTTGAGCGACAACCGCCGGTAGGCGCGTTCCATGTCCATGAGATCGGCGGCCGGACGGGTCATGCGTGCGACGGCGTCGTCCTCCACCAGCGTCAGCGGCGGCCAGCCGCGGGACCGAAGCAAGCGTCGACGGCTGATGCAGTGGTTGACACAGACCCGGGTGAGCCACGCGGCCGGCTTCTCCATCCGCGAGACCGACTCCCAGGACCGCCATGCTTTGAGGAGCGTCTCCTGCACGGCGTCCTCGGCCTCGCCCTCGTCGCGCAGGATCGACAGCGCGAGCGTGAAGAGGCGCCTCGCGTCAGAGGCGGCGGCCGCCTCGAACGTGGCATCCCGTAGTGCTTCACCCGGAGATATCGCCATCACCGCTGCGATCACATCCTTCCCAACGCACACCGGGGCGGTTTTGCTGACACGCCACACCTATACTGACCCGCAGGCGCATGCGCGTTCACCGGGCTCGTTCTCTCCACGTCCTCGTCCTCGCCCCGGTCGCCGCGATTGTCGCGGGTGCCCTCGGCCCAGCGCCCCGCGCCCTCGCGGCCCCCGCCAGGGCGCCGGCTCCGATCGTGGTCACCGTCGACCCCGCCTACGGCGGCCAGCCGACGTCCGCGCACCCGAACATCCCGTTCGACCCCGGGGCGGTCGGCGCCAACGGGGTCCTGGAGAAGGACGTTGATCTCGATGTCGGCAGGCGGCTGGCCACCCTGCTGCGCACCGATCTCGTCGATGTCGTCATGACCCGCAGCGCGGACGTCTACGTGTCCGCTGCGCAGCGGCAGCGCATCTCCACGGCGTACCACGCGGTGATGGTCGTGAGCATCCTCGCCAACACCTCGACCACTCCGAAAGCGGCCGGTTCGCTCGTCACGTACCCATCGGACGCGAGCAGGACGTTCGCTCAGACCTTGAGTGACGCGCTCGGCGCGGAGATGACGCCCGACGGTGTGCCCACCCTCGGCATTGCCGTTGATCCGAAGGCCTGGCCGGGCAGCCGCGTCCCGGCGGCGTTCGTGAAGATGGCGTACCTCAGCAATCCGTCGGAGGCGGCGCTCCTGACGACGGCGGCGTTCCGCGAGGACGTCGCGGCGGCCATTCGCAACGGGCTCGAGGCCTACATGCCGGCGATCGTGGCTCGCCGCAACGCGATCATCGCCTGGCGCGATGCACACCCGGGCGCCGCGTCGCCGTCGCTCACCCCTGCATCGGCAACTGTCCCTGAGGGCACCGGCTTTCAGTTCGAGCCGGTGATCATGTGGTTGCTGGGCATCGCCGCCGTCGGGTTGCTGCTCCTCTTCCGCGATGCCGTCGCTCGCGTGCTGGTGGTGCTCATCGCCCTGATCGCCCGTCTGATCCGCGGGCTGATGTGGCTGCTACGAGCGGCGACCCGGCGCGGGCGGCGGCGACATGTGCAGACCGCGGCCCCGTATCAGCAGCCGCGCCGGCCGCCACAGCAGCAGCCACGGCAGCGGCCCGGCTCGGTCTACGACGACATCCCGCTCTAGGCTTGACCCGAAGTAGCGTCCGACGAGGAACGAATGTTGGTGGAAACGCAGGTGTTCTTCACCGCATGCGTCTAGCTGAGCGCGGCCCCTGCAAGCTCGAGGAACCCGGTGATCGTCGTCCCCTTCCCGGGGATTGAGCTGATCTGGAGATCGCCTCCGAGCGCGTCGAGACGGTCCGCCATGTTGGTCAATCCGGCGCCGCGTTTCATCCACGAGACATCGAAACCCCTCCCGTCATCGACGACCGCGAAGGTGAATCGGTCCTCCTCCTGACGAAGCCGGATGGTCACGCTGGACGCCTGCGCGTATTTCTGGATGTTCTGGAGCGCTTCCAGCGCGCAGAAGTACACAGCGGCCTCGATGTCCTGCGGGTACCGCCCGATGCCGTCCGCCTCCACCGATACGGGGATGGCGGCCTTCCGAGCCTGCGACTCGAGCGCGACCACCAGCCCCTTCTCGGCCAGGAGCGGCGGATAGATGCCTCTCGCCAGGTCGCGGAGAGTCTCGAGCGCCTCGTCCGCATCCGCCTTCAGCTGATCGAGTGTCTGCTGCGCGCGGGCGGGATCTCGATCAAGGAGCATCCCCACCAGCCCGATCTTGACCTTGATCGCGACGAGGTGCTGCTGGGCGCCGTCATGCAGATTGCGCTCGAGACGGCGTCGCTCCTGGTCCTGAGCGGCGACGAGGCGCTGACGCGATGCGCGGAGGTCCTCGAGCCGGGCCTGCAGATCCTCGGTCAATCCGACAGTGCGGAGCACGAGCCCGGCCTGTCCCGCAAGGTCCACCAGGAGATGCTCCTCGACCGGCGTGAGCGCCTCGCCGCTGCGCTTCGTGACGCCGAGCGCGCCGAGGAGCGTGCCCTGATGGCGCACCTCGACGAGCCGGCTCGTTCCGTTGATGGCGGGCAGCGTCCCGTTGACCGCCGGCATCGGCTCGGCGGGCGACTCGGTCTCGGGCCACACTGCGGCCTCACGCCACTCGTTCCCGTGGCGCAACCACACGTCGGCGCGCTGCGCGCCGGTTCCCTCAGCGAGCACGCGTGCCATCCGCGGCATCACGTCATCCATGGCATACGACCCGGCGACACGTTCCGAGAACTGCGAAAGCACCTCGTACGGGGTCGCTCGCGTGCCATAGACAAGCCGGTTCGCAACCCGCTGCACGCGCTCGCGCACAGGCTGGAAGCCGACGGCGACGATCGCGGTGGCGACGATCGACAGGCCCAGGTTCGGCTTGCCGCCACCGCCGATCAGCGCCCCTATCCCCACCGCGATGCCGACATAGACGGCCGTGATGAAGACCGCCAGCGAGCCGTATACCAGGGCGCGACTGATGACCAGGTCGATGTCATAGAGGCGGTGCTTGAAGATGGCGAAGCCCGCAGCCACCGGCAGGGCGCCTCCGAACCCGAGCGCGATCGCGACATCGGAGATGGGCGGAAGACCGAAAACCACGGTTTCAGCCAGGGTGGAGCCGACAGCGCATACCGCGCTCACGGTGAGCACAGACGCGAGCCACTTCAGTTGAACGCGCTCATCGCCGCGAGACCTGCGAAAGCGCACGAACGGTGCGGCGGCGGCAATCGCCAGGACGACGAACCCGGCAAGCCAGCTGAGACCGAGGACGACGAGGATCGTCCCCGGAATGCCGTTCGACGGGACTCCGATCGGATTTGCGGCGGATGCGAAATTCGTCTCCGTGGAAAGCTGGCCCGGGCTGAACGCTCCCGCCGGCACGACCACGATGGTGAAGAGCACGGACGCGACCGCCACCGGTCGCCACCTCCGTGAGGGCAGATGGCCGTCCGGGAAGAGCAGGAGCAGCAGCGCGAGCGCCCCGCTCGGGAAGACGAACCCGATGACCCAGCTGTCCAGCCAGAGCGCCCAGACCCCGCCCGGAGCACCGGGATGGGTCAGCAGCGCGTATCGGGCGTACTGATCAGCGATGCCCTGCAGCGCCGCGACGACGGCGATGAAGAGGAAGAGCCAGCCGGTGACGTTGCGACGCCGCCGGGAGGCGACGAGTGCGCCCACCAGTCCGAAGCCCACGGGCACCACAAGGTCCTGGAGATCGATGTCACCGATCGAGTGGACGTGCGCCCGGTTGACGATGACGAGGCTCACTGAGACTGCCGCGATGACGATGCCGAGCGCTGCCGCGGCAACCGCAAGCACCGTGATGGCAGCACGCGGTGGTTGCTCGTCTTCGTCCGAGCGCGCGTGCTGCGTTCGACTGACGTCGACCTGCTCCATACGTCAACTGTATGCAGACGAGTGCCGGCGCCAATGGCGCTACCACCACGCGTCGGTGAGGCAGGCACCACCGCACTCGCATCGTCGGACGGTCTCGAACGTGCCCTTCGCTAGACTTCGGCCCATGGGTGAACCACAACTCCGCGTTCCCGGTCCGACCCCGCTCCCCGCTCGCGTGGTCCGCTCCGCGAGCCGTCCCATGATCAACCACCGCGGCCCGGAGTTCGCCGCGGTGATGGACGACGTCGTCGGTGGCCTGCGCTGGGCGCTGCGCACCGAGAGCGACGTTCTCCTGTACCCGTGCAGTGGCACGGGCGGCCTCGAGGCCACCGTCGTCAACCTCCTCAGCCCCGGGGAGCAGGCGCTCTTCTGCGTGATGGGCTCGTTCGGCGAGCGCTGGGCGAAGATCGGCGAGGTCTACGGCGCCGACGTTGTCCGCCTGACCGTGCCGCTGGGCGAGGCGATCGATCCGGAGGATGTCGAGCGCACGCTCGCCGAGCATCCCGACATCACCACGGTGTTCGTGACGCACAACGAGACGTCGACCGGCGTGACCAACGACCTCGCGGCGATCGCCGGCGTCGTGAAGAGCCGCGGCAAGCTGCTCGCGGTCGACAGCGTCAGCGGCGCAGGCTGCCTTCCACTGGACACCGACGCCCTCGGCATCGACGTGCTCGTCACGGGTTCGCAGAAGGGCTGGATGGCGCCTCCCGGCATCGCGATGATCGCGGTCAACGCGGCGGGGTTCGCGCGCTCGGAGACCGCGACGTGCCCGCGCTTCTACCTGGACTTCGGTCGCGAGAAGAAGTCGCAGGACAAGAAGCAGACCGCGACAACCCCTCCGGTCTCCGTGATGTTCGCGCTCCAGGAAGGCCTGGCGATGCTGCGCGAAGAGGGGATCGCGAACGTGTGGGCGCGCCACGCCCGCGTCGGCAACATGATCCGCGCCGGCATCGAGGCGATGGGCATGAAGCTGCTCGCCGCCGAGGGGCATCGCAGCGACACCGTCACCGCGGTGCACAGTCCCGCCGACAGTCCGGACGCGCTCAAGCACCTGCTCACCACGTTGCGAACCGACCACGCGCTGGTCCTCGCGGGCGGCCAGGAATCGTTGCAGGGCAAGATCTTCCGGATCGGGCACCTCGGGTTCATCGACGACGCGGACGCGTACACGATTCTCTCGCTGCTGGAAGCGGGTCTCATCGACACCGGGCTCCGCACACGCGGCGGTCTCGCCGTCGCTGCGGCACAGGCCGAAGCACGCGGGGCGGTCGCGCAGGCGGAACCCGTCACCGTCGGGTGAGCATCACCGCGGAGCCGCGCACCGCTGCCGGCACCGTGACTCGCATCCTGGTCGCGGACCCGATCGCCGAGGACGGCGTCACGCGTCTTCGCGCGGCAGGTGAGGTCGATGTCGTCACCGGTCTCGATGCTGCCGCGTTGCGCGAGCGCATCGTCGACTACGACGCCCTGGTGGTGCGCAGTGAGACGAAGGTCACCGCCGAGATCTTCGCGGCGGCTCCAAAGCTGCGTGTGGTGGGGCGCGCCGGCGTCGGGGTCGACAACATCGACATCGAGGCCGCCACGCGTCACGGCGTCCTCGTCCTCAACGCGCCCACGGGCAACACCATCGCGGCCACGGAGCACGTGGTCGCGATGATGCTCGCGCTGGCGCGCAACCTCCCGGCGGCCGACCGCTCGCTGCACGCCGGTCTCTGGGAGCGCTCGAAGTTCATGGGCATCGAGTTGCGCGAGAAGACTCTCGGCGTTCTCGGGCTCGGGAAGATCGGATCCGAGGTGGCGCGCATCGCCCGCGAGGGTTTGCGCATGCGCGTGCTGGCACACGACCCGCTGGTCACCGCCGAGCGCGCACAGGCGCTCGGTGTCGAGCTCTGCGATTTCGAGACACTTCTGACTGAAACAGACTTCCTGACCGTCCACGTTCCGCTCACTGACGCGACCCGCGGCGTGATCGGCGCCGCCGAGCTCAGGCGGATGCGCAAAGGTGCCCGCCTGATCAACGTCGCGCGTGGCGGCATCATCGACGAGCAGGCGCTCGCGGACGCGATCGCCGGCGGCCACATCGCCGGGGCGGCCATCGACGTGTTCACCAAGGAGCCGCCGGATCCCGCCAATCCGCTGCTCGGGCTCGCGCAGGTGGTGGTCACACCGCACCTCGGCGCGAGCACGCGTGAGGCGCAGGTGAACGTCGCCTTCGACGTGGCCGATCAGATCGTCGAATACCTCGCGGGCGGTACGCCGCGCTACGCGGTGAACGCGCCCACCGTGCTTCCCGAGGAGCTGGCGCGGCTGCAGCCCTACCTCGTCCTCGCCGAGAAGATCGGGTCGCTGGCCGCGCAGCTCGACGGCCGCAAGCTGCGGCACATCGTCTGCAGCTACTCCGGCGACCTTGCGGGGATCGACACGTCGATCATCACCGCGCACGTCCTGCGCGGGCTCTTCGCGCATTTCACGGAGACGCGCGTCAATCCGGTCAACGCCAAGGTGGTCGCGACGTCGATGGGGGTTGACGTCGATGAGCGCCACACGACGCGGAGCGTCGATCCCGAGGGCTCGCTGCTCGTCGAGGTCGTCGGCGAGCAACGCCTGCGCATCGCCGGGACGCAGTTCGATGACGGGCCTCGCATCACCCGCATCAACGATTTCCGCGTCGACATGCAGCCGAGCGGCACCTTCCTCGTGGTCACGCACCAGGATCGTCCGGGCGTGATCGCGGCGATATCGACGCTGCTCGCGCGCAACGACGTCAACATCGCCGGCATCGAGCTCGGCCGCGACCGCCCGCGCGGGCACGCGGTGATGCTGATGGAGATCGACGACCCGGTGAGCACGGGGCTGCTCGAGGAAGTGCGCGAGACCGCGATGCTCGACCAGCTCCGCCAGGTGCGGCTCTGAGGGCCTGACCCTCGTGGCCACCGTCCAGCCTTTCGAGGGGACCCGCTACAACCCCGAGCACGTGAAGCTCGGTGGGGTGCTCGCGCCGCCGTACGACGTCATCAACGACGAGCAGCGCGAAGCCCTGTATGGCCGCGACATGCGCAACATCGTGCGCGTCGATTACGGGGTGCGCTATCCGAGCGACGTCGAGGGCGTCGACGACCCGTACACACGCGCGTCCTCGTTCCTCGAGTCGTGGTCGGACCTCGGCATCCTCGTGCGTGACCATCCCCCGGGCTACTACGTCGTCGACCACCACTTCCCCGACCCGAACGGCAGTGTCCGGGTCCGGCGCGGCCTGCTCGCGACCGTCGCCGCCACGTCGTGGGAACGATCGGACCTCCGCCCGCACGAGCGAACGCTGCGCGGCCCGAAGCTCGACCGCCTCGCCCTGATGCGGGCGACCCACGCGCAGACGAGCCCCGTCTTCGGCCTCTGGCAGGGTGCCGGCGCAATCACGACACATCTCGACCATGCGGCGACCGGACCGGCACTCCTCGGTGGCCGATTCCCCGGCGAGATCGGCTCCGAGAAGTTGCTCGTCTGGCGCGTCGCCGACGCCGGCCACGTCGCGGAGATCGCGGATGCGTTTCGTGGCGCAGTGCTGTACATCGCCGACGGCCATCACCGCTACGAGACGGCCGCCGCGTACGCGGAGGAGCGTCGCGCCGCGGCACCCGACGCGTCTCCGGACGCTGCGTTCGAACGCTGCCTCGTCTACCTGGCTGCGGCGGATGACCCGGGGATCACGATCCTGCCCACGCACCGCCTGGTGCGACCGCAGCCTGGGGTCGCATTCAGTCTCGACGACCTCTGGGCGCGACTGGACGACGCGTACGAGGCCGAGGTTGCCGCCGATGCCGCGGCCGCGCTGACAACCGCCGCCTCGCTGCGCGCCACCCACCACGCGTTCGCCGTCGTCGCGCATGACGGTGCGGCGGTGCTGAGCAGGCCGCGCCGGCGGGGCGGGTCACCACGCGACTCACTCGACGTCGCGGTGCTCGAGTCGGAGGTGCTGGGTCCGGCGGGGGTCTCCGCGGAGGCGATCGCGGGAGGTGCGCTGCGCTACACGCGCGATGCGAGCGAGCTCGACGCGGCGGTGCGGCGCGGTGAGGCGGCGCTCGGCTTCGGGGTCACCCCCGTGACGGCGGGCGAGGTCATCGCCGTCGCCGATGCCGGGGAGACGATGCCGCAGAAGTCGACGTATTTCTACCCGAAGGTGCCGACGGGGCTCGTCCTGTTCGAGGTCTGACTCGCGGAGCGTGACCGCGGGCCTTGTTTGGCCCGATGCCTCCGACGGGTAGAGTTGAGGCGATCACCCGCGACCAGGGAACCACTGCTTGCCCACCTACGGATACCGCTGCCCGAAATGCTCGACCGAGTTCGAGGTATGGCAGACGATGCGCGATGAGCCGGGCGCTCCCTGCCCGTCGTGCGGCGCCGCGGCGAATCGATTGTTCTTTCCCGCAGGCATCGTGTTCAAGGGCTCGGGCTTCTACAAGACCGACAGCCGCGGTGCGTCATCCTCCGCGATCATGTCCGACAGCGGCGACTCGGGCTCGTCGGGCAAGAGCTCGGGCAAGAGCTCAGGAAAGGGCTCGGACAACGGTTCCACGGGATCCACGTCCGGCTCCGCCACCACCGGGTCATCGACATCGTCATCGTCGTCCGACACATCGACAACCACCAAAAAGGCCGCCTCCACCGACACCGCCGGTTGAGTGCGATACATCAGCGTCCCTCGCCCATCAGGAGAACCTCAATGGCTCACCCCGTCACCGTCACCGACACCACCTTCAAGGAAGAGGTTCTCGACTCGGACATTCCCGTGCTCGTGGACTTCTGGGCTTCCTGGTGCACGCCGTGCAAGATGATCGCGCCGATCGTCGAGGAGTTCGCGACGCAGTACGACGGTCAGGTCAAGGTCGCGAAGGTCGACGTCGATGCGAACCCGATCACGCCGGGCATGTTCGGGATCATGAGCATCCCCACGCTGATGATCTTCCGCGGTGGCAAGGCCGAGGAGCGGATCGTCGGCTACCAGCCGAAGCAGACGCTCGAGGCCAAGCTCCTCGCCGTCCTCGCCGCCTGATCGACCTCGCGGCGGCTCACAGGCCGAGCAGGCCGAGCGCTTCACCCGCAAGGTAGAGCGACCCGCAGACGACGACCACGCCGTCAGGACCGGCGAGCGCACGCGCCCGTCTGAGCGCAGCCTCGACGTCGGGCGCGATCGATGCAGGGGGCTCGAAGAGTCCGGCCAGGTCCTCGGGTCGCGTCGCCCGCTCGACCGCCGGGGCGGTGACCAGGATATCGGCCGTGAGCTCGCGCAGGCTGGCGGCCATGGACACCACGTCCTTGTTGCGCATGACCGCGAAGACCGCGACGCAGCGCCGGGTTCCGATCAGGTCACGGGCGGACGAGACCATCGCCGCCATGCCCGCCGGGTTGTGCGCACCGTCGATGAGGATGGGCGGTGTGCCCTCGATCCAGTCCATACGCCCTTGCCAGCGAACGTTCTCGCAGCCGCGCCGGAGCGCGCCGGCGTCGATGGATATCCCGGTCGCCCGCACTGCGTCGCACACGGCCACCGCTGTGGCGACGTTCGCAACCTGAAACCGGCCGCGCAGCGGCGCGTTGACAGCGATGTGCTGCCCGGCGAACAGCGTCTCCACCTCGACCCCGCGCAACCCTGCCGCACGACCTGAGAACGGGACGTCGCGCCCGACGACGGTGAGGCGCGCCCGCACCGCAGCGGCACGAGCCTCGATGACCGGCAGCGCCGGATCGGTGGCGCCGGTCACGGCATGGTTGCCCGTCTTGATGATCGCCGCCTTCTCCCGCGCGATCTCGGGAATCGTGTCGCCGAGGAGGTCCTGGTGGTCCAGCGCCACGTTCGTGACGACCGCCACCCCCAGATCGAGAACGTTGGTGCTGTCGAGCCGGCCACCGAGACCGACCTCGCACACGAGGACGTCCGTGTCGGCTCGCCGCGCGGCCAGGATCCCCGCCGCCGTGAGCACCTCGAAGCCGGTCGGCTGCAACTCCTCCGGCAGCGCTTCTGCAGCCTCGCGCACGGTGTCGACCAGTCCCCCGAACTCAGTCTCGCTGATCGGCGCGCCGTCCCGGACGATGCGTTCGCAGTACGACTGCAGGTGCGGGCTCGTGAGCAGCACCGAACGATGTCCGGCGGCGCGGCAGACGGAATCCACGGTTGCGCAGACGGAGCCCTTGCCGTTGGTGCCGGCGACGAGCGCGCCGCGCAGTCCGGTCTGAGGGTTGCCGAGAGCGGCAAGGAGCGCGCGCGTCCGCTCCAGGCCGGGCATGATGCCCCGCCAGGCCACCGTATCAAGGGTCGCCACGGCGCGCTCGTACGCCGTGCCGCTCACGCCCACTGCCAGGTCTCGCTCATGGCCTCGCCGGCATCGGGCCGCCGGACGCGGAGACGGATCGCCCCCATCCAGGCTCGCCGCCGGGCGTCGACGTCCCCGACATCCTCGATCGCGGCGTCTCGATACAGGCAGCCCGTCTGATGGGCGAGCACCGCCTGCAGGTCCTGGTACTCGAGGAGTGCGGCCGCGTCCGTCGTCGCGGATTGGCCCCCTGCCGCGGTGATGGTCAGTCGAAAGACCCTTCCCTGCTGCTCGTCGAAGGAGGAACGCGGCGTCACGGTGATCTCGCCAAGCGGCGGGATCAGGCCGGCGATGCGGTCGAGCCAGGCGCGCTGCGGATCCGGAGAAGCCTCGACGGCCGTGTCGACGAAGAGCTCCCCGGCAAGGGAGAGCACGGCCGTCTGGAAGTGGGTGTAGTAGACGAGGTCCGCGCCGTTGAGCGCAACGCTGCCGACGTCGCTGCCGTCGTCGCTGACGAAGGTGACCATGAAGGGACGCGCGTAGGGTTTGCGCGCCTCCGACTCGCTCCAGCGGACACGCATCGACGGCATGTGCAGCTCAGGCCGCTCGTCGTGCCCGGCGCGCCCGAGCCAGTGCCAGCGTATTGCGAAGCAGCATCGCGATGGTCATCGGCCCGACCCCACCCGGCACCGGCGTGAGCCATCCCGCGACCGGTTCGACCGAGGCACGGTCGACGTCGCCGTACAGCATGCCGTCCTTCGGAGTGGTCCCGACATCGATGACGAAGGCGCCCGGCTTGACGTACGAGGCGTCCACCATGCCCGGGCGGCCGATCGCCGCCACGAGGATGTCCGCCTCGCGGCAGATCGACGGGAGATCGCGGGTGCGGGAGTGGCAGATGGTCACCGTCGCGTCGGCATTGGTGAGGAGGAGCGCGATCGGACGGCCGACGATCGCGCTCCGGCCGATGACCACGGCCCGGCTGCCGCGGAGCGGTATCTCGCTGCGGCGCAGCAACTCCATGCAGCCGAGCGGCGTGCCGGGAGCAACGAGCGCCGGGTGTCCCTCGGCGAGCCGGCCGAAGTTGCACGGGTGGAACCCGTCGGCGTCCTTCTCCGGGGAGATGCATGCCATGACCGCGTCGGGATCGATCTGCGACGGCAGCGGGAGCTGGACGAGAATCCCGTCGATCGAGTCGTCGGCGTCGAGCGCCCGGACGAGGTCGACGATTTCGGCCGTGGTGCTGCCGGCCGACGGCGTGAGCAGCGTGAAGCGGATTCCGGCCCGCTCCGCGGCGCGGCCCTTGTTGCGCACGTAGAGCGCCGACGCCGGGTCATCGCCACAGAGGACGACGGCGAGCGACGGCGGCGCGATGCCGTCCGCGGTCATCCTCGCCACCTCGTCGGTGAGCTCGGCCCGGATCTCGGCCGCGACCGCCTTGCCATCGACGATGACGGCGCTCATGCCGGGCCGACGACAGGGCGTTCGATGATCACCCAGCACCGGTCGATGGCGCCCGCGAAGGGCGGCTGCTTGCCGACCCGGACCTTCACGCTCTCGACCTTCGGCTCCGCGAGCATGACGGTGGCGACGCGATCCGCGACGGTCTCGATCAGGCTGTGCTGCTCGTCCTCGAGGACCGCTCGGACGAGCCGGAACGCATGCGAGTAGTCGAGCGTGTCGGCGATGGCGTCGCTCCTCCCGGCCGGGGCGAGGTCCAACCGAACCTCGACGTCGACATAGAAGCGGTTGCCGAGCGTCCGCTCGGCCTCCGTTTCGCCGTGATAGCCGTAGAAGGACATGCCCTCGAGGACGAGCAGGTCGACGTGGCTGGACACGGCGCGATTGTACGAAGGCGTGCCGTGCGTTCCGACGTGCTTGCCGACTGGCCTGCCGGCTGACGTACCGGCGGGCAGGCCGGCGAGGTCAGACCCCGCGAACGCCGCCCTCCGGCCGGAGCACCTGCTCGCGGTGGTCGACGGGATTGACCATGACCACCTGGAAGAGATCCTCGAAGTCGCAGCCGAAAAGCTCCATCAAGGACTGGCGAAGCTTCGGACCCGGGTTGCGTGTCCCGGCCTCGAGCGCGGGGATGTAGTTCTGGGTCACCCCGAGCCGCCTGGCGAGCTCGCGCTGGGTCAGATGGTGCTTGTCACGCATCGCCCGCAGCCCCACGGCCCTCACCTCGACGTTCACACGGACAAATATACGCACCTGTGAGTATGTTCGTCAACGCAACGGGGGTCCGGCGCGTGGGTTTGCCAGACTCGGAAGGTGACCGTCATCCCTCGCGAGTCGATCAACACGGCGCGGCTGGTTCTCGAGCCGGTCTCGCATGCACATGACGCCGACCTGTACCGGGCGAGCCTCACCTCACGCCCCGAGCTCCTGCCGTGGATGCCCTGGGCCGTCGACGTGAGCATGGAAACCCAGGTGGCCTTCGTGGAAGAGCGCGGCATCCCAGGGTGGGACCGCGGCTCGCCCGCCTTCGCGATCACCGAGCACGGCGTCGCAATCGGGGTGATCGGCCTCGATGAGCACGCCGAAGGGGAGTACGAGATCCATTACTGGCTGCAGACGGACCGCACCGGTCGCGGCTACGTGACCGAGGCCGCTCAGGCGCTGCTTGCCTGGGCTCGGGAATCGCTCGGCGCCACGCGCATCCTCCTGAACGCGGGCATGCTGAATCGCCGCAGCCTTGCGGTTGCGGAACGGCTCGGTTTCACGCGCGACGGCGAGCTCGAGGGGGGCATGACGGGCGGGAGCGTCGCGATCTTTCCCGCCTACACGCATCACCGCGACCTCTAACCGCTGCGCTTGAGCAGTCCGAGCCGCTTCGCGCGGCGCTCGGCGCGCGCGAACACCCAGACGCCGGAAGGGATGAGCACGGCTCCCATCACGAGGAGCACCAGGACGGTCCCCAGCAACGATCCGATCCCGGCGTGGTCGAGCAGTGCCGAACGCATGCCGCTCAACGTGTAGGTGAGCGGCGATGCCTGACCCGTCACCCGCAGGACGGTGGGAAGCACGGTGATCGGGTAGTACACGCCCGAGACGAGCAGCAGCACACCCTGCACCGCCACCGCCATCTGCTCTCCCTTCTCCGGCGAGAGCAGCGGCAGGATCGACGTGTAGATGCCGAGCCCCAGCACGGGGAAGGTGGCCGCGGCAAGCACCAGCAGCGCCGATCCCGCATCCGCGTGAGACAGGTCGAGGTGGAACGCCAGGGCGATCGCCACCATGATGATCACGCTTCGCAGGAGCGCATACACGATCGCGAAACAGCAGATGCCGAGCAGATGCGTCACCCGCCGCACGGGTGCCATGAAGGTGTACTCGATGGTTCCTTCCCACCGCTCCCAGGCGATCGCGAAGGAGACGTCGAAGAACATCAGCGAGAGATAGCTCCAGAGCAACGAGCCGATGAGCAGGTACAGCTGCGCTCGCGCGATATCCACGTGCGCGTTCGGGCCGCTGAAGGAGCCGAGACCCGACGCCAGGTACCCGATGCTCAGCGTACTGACGATGCTGTACACCAGCCAGACGACTTCCCAGATCCAGTAGCGCTTGTACAGGTTCCGCTGGCGCTCGAAGAACCCGAGAAATGCGTTCGTCTCGAATCGCAGACCGGGTGGCCGCATCTCGACGTCCGGTGTGCGCGTGCTCATGACCCGTCCTCCTCTTCGGCTTCGCTGTCGTCGTCGAAGCTCTTTCCGGTGAGCCGCAGGAACACGTCTTCCAGCGAGGCTCCGTCGCCCTTTTCGCTGTGCTCCGCGCGCAACGCAGCGGGCGAGCCCTCTGCGAGGATCCGGCCGCGATCGAGAATGATCACCCGGTCGCAGAGCCGCTCCGCCTCCTCGAGATCGTGGGTGCTGAGCAGCACCGTGACGCCGGACTGCTCCCTGATGTCACGGACGAACCCCTGCACCTCACGCTTCGAGCGGGGGTCGAGTCCGGTGGTCGGCTCGTCCATCAGCAGCAGGGACGGGCTCGTCAGCAGGCTGCGCGCGATCGCGACCTTCTGCTGCTGTCCGCGCGACAGCTGCTTCATCGGCCGGTCGATCGTGTCGCGTGGCAGTCCGAGCCGCGTCAACGCGCCGACGGCCGCGTCGCGTGTTCCCTTCCCGTCCTGGCCGTAGAGGCGCGTCGCATACGAGAGGTTCTCCCACGGGCTCATCTCCTTGAAGAAGCTCGCTTCGACCGAGACACGGTTCACGTGGCGGCGGACCTCGTGTCCGTCCTTGACCACGTCGTGGCCGAACACGCGAGCGCTTCCCTCGTCGGGGATGGTCAGCGTCGCGAGCACACGAAGCAGCGTCGACTTGCCGCTGCCGTTCAGGCCGACGATCGCGACCATCTCACCGTCGCGCACGCACAGGTCGACGGAGTCGACGGCGCGCTTCTCCCGGCTCGAGTGCTCACGTCGTTTCCATGGCCGGCCGCGTCGCTCACGACGGAACGACTTCACCAGCCTGGTCACCTCGACGGCCATACCGCCGTCACCTACCCTGGACACCGATTTCTCCTTGCTCACGTTCTTGTTCTCTCTTCTGGTCAAACAAAAAGGACCGTACCGGCCGGGTGCCGCACGATCCTGTGAGCAGAGCCATTCGATGCTCAACGACTCAAGGTGCGACTCCCGACATGCAGACTCCACCCTTCAACCGAGGGACCCCGGTTTCGAGGCACAGGACGCTGATCACAACAAGGCGCTCCTTTGCGCGGATGGCTGAACGACCGGTCATGTTAGGTGCTGCGGGTCCTCGTGTCAAACAAACTCGGCGGCCGTGATCCGATGCAGCACGTGGCGTGAGAGTGGAGACGTCGCCGGGAGCCGGGGATGATCGAGATCGTCCTCTGCGCTGTGTCTCCCTGACTGCGGGATCAGCCTTGAGCGCCACAAACGGCGGGCGATCCTCCTCACGCCACGGTCGGAGGACGAGGCGCTCGGTGCGCAGCGTCCTGGCATCGGGCGTCGTCACTGACGGTATCCTCGCATCGTGTGCCGCGTCTGCAACAAGCGCCCGGAGATCCCCGACGAGCGATACGGGCGCTGCGAGCAGTGCGTCAAGGGCGGACGGAACGCGTTTCGCTTCCGTCTCTTTCCCGCAAGGGGCGGAGCCGGCCTGACGGTCAAAGCCGGCGAGCTCTCGCCGCACGCGCTGCGCCAGAAGTGGCGCGCACCCCTCACCGCCTACAAGGGGCACGTCTCGACGCGCGCGCAACTGGGACTGCACGAGCTGGAGATGGTCACGGCGAAGGAGCGCGTCGAGAGCCTTCGTGTCGCTCCGGATCTTGCCGGCCGCGACGCGGACGTCATCGCCGCGCTGCTCGAGGCGGCGGAGCGCACCGACACGGCCTGGTGAGGCTCGCGCGCCTCAGCCGTTCACCAGCTTCCACCACCAGGACGGCGCTGCGATCGCGTTCGAAATGATCACCCGCCACGTTACCCTGGCGCCGTTGAGCACGCCGTCGATCTCACCCACCTGCGTGTGCTGGAGGAGTGGCGCGACCGGTTTGAGGGTCGTCACGCTCAGCTGAACCGTCGCCGGCCCTCGCACCATGACGGTGTGGGCGCCCTCGGCCGCGAGCAACTCCACTGGCGATGAGCCGCCCCACCGCGTCGAGACAGAGCCCGTCAGTGCCGGCTCGGACTGTGTGAGGTCCACCCCGTGGTAGCTGTCGAGCACCGCCGACACAGCATTCTCCGCTTCGAGGAATGCCGCGCCGAGCTCGGGATGCGCGGGGTCCGGCGCGGTCATGGACGGCTGCCCGAGCACAGCGCCGTACACCGTCACCGACATGGCCGGCGTCGGTCCGTAGGAACGGCGGGCGGCGAACAGGAGGCAGCCGCCCGCGGCGCCCGTCCAGCCCGTCTTGATGCCAAGCCAATCCGGTTCCTGCTGGAGGCCGACGTCGATGTTGTGCAGGATGGTTCCGTCCGGAAGACCGGCCTGCTGAACCGCGACAAGAGCGGCGAGCGTCGGGTTGCCGATCACGGCTCTGGCAAGGAGCAGGAGATCGGCGGCGGTGGAAACCGTTGCGTTGCTCAAGCCGCTCGGATCGGCATAGTGGGTGTGCGCCATGCCCAACGCGGCAGCTTTGGCGTTGAGCCGAGCGATGAACGCACTGCGACCGCCTGAAACCCACACAGCGAGGGATTCGGCGATGTTGTCCGCGGAGGGCAGCAGCAGGGCGAGGAGCAGGTCGCGTTCGGTGAGGACCTCGCCGGCGCGGACGCGAAGGTTCGATCCACCGGCGGCAACGGCCTGCCGGTACAGCTGCACGTCGGCAGCCGTCATGGTCCGCGACGGCCCGTTCGCTCCGGGGGCAAGCGGCAGGGCGTCGAGCACGACGAGCGCGGTCATCGCTTTGGCGACCGAGCCGGTGGGCCGCACGACCGTTGGGTTGTAGCTTGCGACGGTTCCGAGCGTGCTCGCCGACAACGCGAAACTCCCGCGCGACGGCAGAGGGATGTTCCCGGGTGCGTCCCCGCCGAGCGCGAGAGTCGCCGTTGTGTCGATCTGCACCGTCGCCCGAGGGAGTGGCGCGGTCAGCCGCAGCGCCACGAACGAAGCGGCCGCGACCAGCAGCGCGCCGATCACGACGCCGAATACGACCCACGGCCACCGCGGGCGACTCGGCGCCGTCATCTGACTCGCACTCGCATGTCTACCCGTAGCATGCGTGCGTGTCCATCAACGACGTCGCCGCACCCGCGGCAGCGTCACATCACGCGATCTGACGGATCAGGCCTTGGCCCGACGTCCAGGCCTCGCGCCCTTCACAGCGCTCGACAGCGAGGTGCTCGCCGAGAAGCGGACCACACGCCGTGCGGGGACTTTCACCGCTTCACCGGTGCGCGGATTGCGACCGAGACGCGCGGCGCGCTGCGCGGTCTTGAAGTTGCCGAAGCCGTGGATGCGCACCTCGTCGCCCTTCTCGAGCGACTGCGCGATCGTGTCGAAGAACCAGCGCACCTCATCACGCGCAGCGGTGACCGTGATCTCTGCGCGATCTGCAAGCTGCTTTGCGAGGACATCGCGTGTGACGACTGTTGCCATGTGTTCTCTCCAGGTGCCTGACGGGGAAACGCGTGCGATTGTAAGGAAAACGGCCGTCGGTTCTCAACATCGAGCGTGCGTGTCGCTGTGCTAGCGTCGCATCGCGTGTCGGCGGCGAACGCCGGCGTCGCAGACGCCGAGTGGGACCCGGCGCTGCAACGCATGGGCGGCCATTTCCTGCAGAGCACGCCCTGGCAACGCGTTCAGGCCGCGCTCGGCCACGACGTCATCCATTCGCGCGACGCGGATTGGATGTGGGCGGGCGCGATTCGTTCGGGGCGGTTTCCGAGATATGTCTATCTCCCGCACGGCCCGACCGCGCTCTCTGCGGCCGCAATGTCCGCCGCGCTCGTCGATGTGGTCCGCTCGGCGCGTGAACGCGCGCTGGACTTCGTACGCTGCGAGCCGGCGGGTGAAGCGGCAGCCGCAGCGCTCGAGACCGTGGGCGCGACAGCGAGCAGGGCCATCCAGCCGCGCTGGACCTGGATTCTCGATCTCACCCCCGACGAGGCAACGCTCCGGCACGGCCTGAGCGCGGGCCATCGCGGCGCGATCAACGCGGCGCCCCGGCGCGGGCTCACCATCCGGTCGAGCACCGACCCGGGCGACATCGAGATCTTCGTCCGGCTCCAGGAGAGCACGGCGGCAGCAGGGAGGTATCCCGGCCAGGCGCAGTCGTACCACCGGATCGTCGCATCGACGCTCATGCCGGAAGGCGCAGCGGCGCTCTACATCGCGGAAGCTGCGGGAGCCGCGGTTGCCGCAGCACTCTGCTTCGACTTCGCAGGAACGCGCTACTACGCCCACGCGGTGTCCGATCCCGAGTCGGGTCGCAAGCTCCAGGCCGCCGCGCCGCTCGTATGGCGAATGATCCTCGACGCGCGCGAAGCCGGCGCGCACCGGTTCGACTTCTGGGGGATCACGCCCGCAGGAACGCCCGGCGATCCCTGGGCGGGCTTCTCTCAGTTCAAGCGATCCTTCGGTGGCGTGGCCGTGGAACGCGCGGGAACATGGGACATCGGCGTGCGCCCATTGCGACATCGTCTGTACCGCGCCGCCGTCCGGCTGCGCCGATGAGGGCCGCCGGGAACGCAGAGATGGCGCGCTGGGACGACCTCGTCGTGGCGAACCCCGACGGCGGTCAGATCCTGCAGAGCCGCGCGTGGGGCGAGTTCAAGCGCGCGCATCGCTGGACGCCCGGCTACCTTCTCAGCGATGCGGACCCGCGGGTGGCGGTCCTCATGCTGCGACACGGAGTCCCGGGGCTCGGCGACCTCGGGTACATCCCCAAAGGGCCGGGCATCGCCGCAATCGATCAGCTGGGAACGGTGATCGATGAGCTCCGCGACAGTGCGGACCGTGCGTTCGTGATCAAGGTCGAACCGGAGATCGAACAGACCGACGCGGCGGTGCGCGCCATGCGCGCGATCGGTCTGGAGAAGTCGCGTCACGACGTTCAGATCAGCAGGGCGACGATCATCGTCGACCTCCGCCCCGATGAGGACGCGCTCCTCGCTTCGTTCAAGCCGAAGTGCCGGTACAACATCCGCCTCGCGCAGCGGCACGGCGTGACCGTCGAGCCGGTGGCGCTCGATACCGCGAGCATCGACACGATGTACGAGCTCATGGCATCCACCCGGGACCGCGCCGGCTTCACGTTGCGCAGCAAGGAGTACTTCTCCGGGTACTGGCGGCTCCACGCGGCCGCGGGCCAGGGGCAGCTCTTCTTCGCGTCACTCGACGGCACGGTGCTCGCCGGGGTCTTCGCGACGTACATGGGGGCGAAGGCCTGGTACAAGGACGGCGGCTCGACGAAGGAACACTCGGCGGTGATGGCACCGCATCTTCTCCAGTGGGAGGTGATGCGGTGGCTCAAGAGCCGGGAGGTTGCCGCATACGACCTTGTGGCCGTGCCTCCTGCCGGCCAGTTGACACCCGACCATCCGCTGTTCGGGCTGTACCGCTTCAAATCAGGCTTCAGCGAGCGGATCACCGAGTACGTGGGCACCTGGGATCTCACGATCCGCCGTTCGCGACACGCGGCGTGGAACCGCTTCGCGGAACGAGCGGCGCATCAATGGTCCTATCGCGTGCGGCACGACCTCCTGTACTGATGCCGAGACCGACGCTCGGCGTGACCTGATGCTGGGGCCGTTTCGATTCCGCGAGTTCCGACTGCTGTTCGCCGCGCGCGTCATCTCGCTCACCGGCTCCGCCATCGCCCCGATCGCCCTCGCCTTCGGCATCCTTCAGGCAACCGGTGAGCCCACCGACCTCGGCATTGTGCTGTTTGCGCGCCAGGGGATCGAGACGGCGCTGCTGCTCGGGGGCGGCGTGGTCGCTGACCGCGTCGATCGCCGTCTTGTCATGGTCGCCGGCAGCCTCGCCTCAGGTCTCTCGGAAGCGGCCATCGGCGCGCTCCTGCTCACGCACACCGCACACCTGCTGAATCTCTGCATCTTCGCGACGGTCGACGGCATCGGCGACGCGCTCTTCTTCCCGGCGTCGGCCGGCCTGACCCCGTCGACCGTCGACGCGGAGACCCTGCAGAAAGCGAACTCGTTGATCGGCTTCGCGCGCAACGGCGCGTCGATCTTCGGCGCAGCACTCGGCGGCGTACTCGTCGCGGTGATCGGTCCGGGCCTGGCGATCGAGATCGACGCGGTGAGCTTCCTCGTGGCTGCCGTGCTCATCGCATGCCTACGTGCTGCGCCGCCGAGAGATCATGCGCAGCGGACCGGTCTCTTCGCGGAGTTGCGCGACGGATGGGGCGCGTTCCGGAGTCGCACGTGGCTCTGGGCAATCGTGCTGCAGTTCGCGTTCGTCAACGTCGCATTCGCCGGGTCGCTCTTCGTGCTGCTGCCGCTGCGCGCTCGCGAGTCCTACGGCGGCGCCGGCGCGTACGGCGTGCTGATCGCGCTGTTCTCGGTGGGCGCACTCTGCGCCGGCGCGATGCTCCTTCGCTTCCATCCACGACGTCCACTGGTAACGGCGACGCTGGGCATCCTCGTCATCGTCCCCCACCTGGCGCTGCTCGCGATCGGCGCGCCGCTCCCGCTGGTGCTCGTGTCCGCGTTCCTCGCGGGTCTCGGGACCGAGGTGTTCGGTGTGCTGTGGGTGACGACGATGCAGCGTGAGATCCCCGCGGAGCTGCTGTCGCGCGTCTCGTCATACGACGCGCTCGGGTCGCTGGTGTTCACGCCGGTCGGCCTCGCGGTGGCGGCACCCGTGGCGATCGCCGTCGGCCTGTCGGGTGCGTTCTGGATCGGCGCAGCGATCGTCGCCGCTCCGACGGTTCTCGCGCTCAGCGTCGCCGATGTCCGCCGGATGCGCTCGCCGGATCCGGTTAGTGCCAGATCCGCTTCATGATCACCTTGGACAGCTTGTCGGGGTCATGGTGCGTCGAGATCGTCGATGAGGCCACGTCGGCGAGGATGTAGTTCACCTGCTGCTGCGCCGCCTGATCGCGGTCGAAGCCGACGCGCGTGACCCCGGCCTCCAGCGCGGACGCGGGCAACGGCAGGCCGGTGTTGCTGTTGACGATCACGTAGTCGAAGAGATGGTTGCCGACGTGCTCCTCGATCGTCTTGAGGTGCTCGCTCACCGAGTACCCCAGGGTCTCGCCGGGCTGTCCGGCGATGTTGCACACGTAGACCTTCACAGCCGGGCTGGCCCGCAGCGCTTCCACCATGCCCTCGATGAGGAGGTTGGGCAGGATGGATGTGTAGAGCGATCCGGGCCCGACGATGATCAACTCTGCGGCCAGGATCGCGCTCTCGGCCTCGGGGTTGATCTCCGCGTCGGGGGGCTCGAGGAACACGCGGTCGATGCGGTCGGCTCCCTGCGGCACCTTGGATTCGCCGACGCGGAGCTCACTTCCGGCGGTGGCGCAGAGGACGACGTCACGAAGCGTCGCGGGCACGATCTGACCGCGAACGGCAAGAACCCGGCCCGATTCCCGAATCGCGTGCTCGAAGTCGCCGGTGATCTCCGCCATGGCGGTGATGAACAGATTGCCGAACGAGTGCCCGGAGAGCGCGCCATCGCCACCGAAGCGATGCTGGAAGAGCTCGGTCATGAGCGGCTCGGTTTCCGCGAGCGCGGTGAGGCATTGACGGATATCGCCCGGGGGCAGCACGCGGTATTCCTCACGCAGCCGCCCGCTGGAGCCGCCGTCGTCGGCCACGGTGACGATCGCGACGATGTTGCCCGTGTACTTCTTGATGCCGCGGAGCAGCGATGACAGCCCGGTCCCGCCGCCGATGGCCACCACGCGCGGTCCCTTGGCCAGGTAGCGGAACTTGTAGAGCTGTTCGGCGAGACCGCGTTCGGTGGTGCCGCGCCCGGGGAGGAACGGCCCGAGGATCGACTGGCTGAGCTTGTAGAAGCACATGATGATGAGCCCGACGCCGACCAGCGCGAAGAGCAGGGCGCGCACCAGGCGCGGCAGGAACTGCAGCGTGAGATCGCCGACGAAAGCCGGGAACACGAAGTTCGCGCTGTACAGATCACGCAGCAGATACCCGACGGCAAGGCTGATCATCACGATCGCCACAAACAGCAGCAGCAGCCAGCGTTTGACGTGCAGCCCCGGCGTGAACCAGCGCATGAGGTTCGCGCTCGGGCGAAATCGTGCCTTCATTACCGAGCTCCGATTCTGTCACCTGGATGAGAGCCGCCCGCGCCCCTGCGCACGGCCCGGCTACGCCTGATCGATCGCGGTTCCCTTGGACGCGAGCTCCACGGGGTCGCGGCGGCGGCGCAGCTTTGCCAGATTGTGCTCCGCGTCGATGTACCGTGCGGTTCCCGAATACGAACGCATGACCAGGCTCTGAGTGCGACAGCGGTCCTCGCCGAGGAACCGCACCCCCTCGAGCAGCTCGCCACTGGTGATGCCGGTGGCGGCGAAGAACACGTTGTCGCCGGCGACGAGATCGTCCAGCTCGAGAACGAGGTCCTCGCTCTTGCCCTCCTGCTCGAGCACGGTGCGCTCACCCTCGCTGAGCCAGAGACGTGCCTGCATGCCGCCGCCGATGCACTTGATGCCGCACGCCGCCAGGACCGCCTCCGGCGCGCCGCCGATGCCCATGAGCACGTCGATGCCGGTGCGATGCTCCATCGCGGCCATCAGCCCGGCTGCGACGTCGCCGTCCATGATCAGCTTCACACGGGCGCCCGCAGAACGGATCTCCTCCAGCAGGGTCTCGTGGCGCTCGCGGTCGAGCACCACGACCGTGAGGTCCTCGACACGGCGATCCTCGGCGCGCGCGATGCGTTTCAGGTTCTGGGCGACGCTGGCGGTGATGTCGATCACCTTGGCGGCTGCGGGCCCGACGATCAGCTTCTCCATGTAGTGGAGGTGGCTGTGAAACATCGATCCGCGCTCGGCGAGCGCGACGGTCGCTATCCCGCCGGGAATCCCCCGGGCGACGAGCCGCGTGCCGTCGATCGGGTCCACGGCGACATCCACCTGCGGGGGGTTCCCGTTGCCGACCTGCTCGCCGATGTACAGCATCGGCGCCTCGTCCTTCTCGCCCTCGCCGATGACCACGACGCCGTCCATGTCGACAAACCCGAGGCTCCGGCGCATCGAGTCGACCGCCGCCTGGTCGGCCTCCTCCTTCTGGTTCCGTCCCATGTGGCGGGCGGCCGACATCGCAGCGCCTTCCGTGACACGCACCAGCTCGAGCGCGAGGTTGCGGTCGATCGGAGTCCCCAGATCACGCTGCCTCGTTGCCATTCGCCCGCGATCATACGGTGCCGGTCGCTGCCAGCCCCGCAGTACCGAAGGCGACGATCGCGTCCGCCGCGCAGCCGAGCCCTTCGGCGAGCGCGGACTCGAAGACCGCCGAGTCGGCCCGCTCGTCCACCGCCGCCGTGCCGAGGAACCCGCCGGCCAGCGCGTCGCCGGCGCCCGTCGGATCGACCACCTCGGCCACCGGCACCGCGCTCATCTCCATGATCCCACCGGCGGTGACGCAGGCCGCTCCGTTGGGACCACGCTTGACGACCACGGCTCGCAGACGCCCGGTGCCGCAGAGCCCGGCTGCCGACGCCCGCCAGTCGTCCGTTCCGGTGAGACCGGCGAGCTCGCCGTCCGTGAGGAAGAGCACGTCGGCTCGCGCGACGAGCGCGCGGACGCCGTCAGGGTCGCTCGCGATGAACTCGCTCATCGAGTCGAGGCCGATGAGTGTCGCCCCGGACTGATCGATGACCCGATGCTGCAGCGCCGGGCTCATGCTGCCGACGAAGAGCACTCCGGCGCGCCGTGACGCCTCCGACAACGTCGGTTCCCACAGCGGGTCACACCCCGGCTCGGACGACTCCTGCGCCGTCACCCACCGGTCGAAGTCGTGGACCGCGTGCCAGCGGAAGGTCGGCGTGCTGCTGACGACCATGCCGTCGAGATGGATCGACGGACGGTCGAGGATCCGGCGGTACTCGTTCACGGTGTCCTCGCCGACGATGCCGTTCACGTGGACCGGCGCATAGCGAGACGCCGCGAGCGAGAAGTAGACGGCCGACCCGCCGAGAGCGTCGCACCGGCCGGCGGGTGTCGTCAGGTCGTCGCTGTGGAACGTCCCCGCGACGGCGACGTCCCAGGTCATCCGGGACGGGCGATCAACCCGTCGCCGCGGTCCGGCCGTGCGGACCGAACAGCGGGATGATCGGGGCGAGCCTCGGTCGCCGGGATTCCAACGAGCGCAGGAGCAGGACCTCCTGGGCCTCGAACAGGATGTCGGCGACGTGGTCCGGGTCGCGGTCGATGCCGAGACGGTCGCGCAGGTCCGAGTCCACAGCGCCCACGGCTCGCACGACCGCGCTCCAGAGCACGGGTGGGATCAACCGGAACGAGCGCATCCGGCACTCCTCGATCAGGTCGATGAGGACATCGGCTTCGCGGACGCGGAGCCGGGTGCGCGAGATCCGCCCGCGACGGAAGGCTGCCTCACGTTCGATCCGGGCGATCTCCAGGCATGTGCGCTCCATCGGACCCGGTTGCGCGCGTGTGGCGGCGGATTGCACGAGTCGGGATTGTCCCACGGTCGGCTCGGGGTGCGAACGTCGGTGAACTGCTGTTACACGGGGTAGCAGATCGAGCGCCAGCGCCCACCGCCGGGCACCAGGTGCACCACGCGACGGAGCCGCGCCACCGGCTCCGGATCGCCGACCTCGTACTCCACGTCGAGCTCGGCCACGTCGTGGTACGTGGTGCCGCGGGACGCATCGGTCCACTCCGGCAGGTATCGAACCTCTTTGACGCTCACCCCGTGGAGCCTTCGCATGGTCGACGCACCCTGAGCCTCGGCGAACGCCTCGGGCGATCCCCAGCTCAGCTGGCAGTCCTCGCTCAGCAACGTGAACGCGCGGCGGTACTGACTTGCTCGCATGAGCTCGACGAAGAGCGCTTCACTGAAGGCGGGATTGCCCGGAGGCCGTCCTCCGGCACGTGAGTGTCCACGTTCGTGCGCATCGACCAGCGCCGCCGCGCGCTTCGAGCTGATCGCCGCGGTCTCGCTGCCGGCCCAGAAGGCGCGCGTCTCGCCGTCGACCTGCGGGCCGCCTGCCCGTTTCGCGGGCTCCGGAGCGGTGGGCGCGGAGCCTGCCCGGCCGTCGATGTTGGCGGGGTGGCGCGACGGCCGGTGCAGCCAGCGCGTGAAACGATTGCCGTCGGAGGACCCGTGCCGGGTCCGCTCAGTGCCGAGCAGGACGTGAGGTGGGAGCGGCATCGCCGCCGCCAGTGTACGCAGGAGCCCGCGTTCGCCGGAGGGTGCCCGGCACGAGCACGGGCCGGAACCCTAGGATGCGCGGTCATGCCGCCAGTCCGCGCCCGCATCCTGGTCGCCGAGGATGAGGCCGCCGTGGCCCAGCAGGTGATCAACCGTTTCACCCTGGTGGGTCACGACGTGCGCTGGGCCAAGGCGGTGCGCGAGGTGCGCGCCGAGCTCAAGAGCTTCGAGCCGGATGTCCTGATCCTTGACGCCACGCTCGACACCGACGGGCTCGAGCTGTTTCAGGCGATCCGGTTCGCACCCGAGCACCCGCGTGCCGGCGTGGTGATCCTCACCGCCGCGGGCGATGTCCAGGCACGAGAACGAGCGCAGCAGCTGGGCGCCGCGGCCGTGATGATGAAGCCGGTGCGCAACGATGAGCTGGTGGACATCGTCGAGGACCTGCTCACGTATGTCTGATCGATAGTCAGCGGTTCACGGACGGCCGTCAGTGGTAGACGGCGTCCAGGACGATGTTGAGCGCGCTGCCGCCGACCCAGAGCACCAGCACCGCCCACGCGTACACCGGGATCGCGGCCCGCTGGTCGTACCAGGTCACCACCCGGCGGTCGGTCATGATCAGGATCGCGAGACCGTCGAGCAGCACGAAGAGCAGCGTCCCGAGCAGCCCGGGCACGCCGGCGCTGTTGCCGGAGATCGCCAGCACGATCTCCGAGATGATCGCGAGGGTGATGTGGGTCACGAGCGTCCCTATCTGCACGATGCGCACCCACGCGTACCGGCGGGTCAGCAACGCCGCGAGGATGATCAGCGTCGCGGCGAAGGCGGCGGATGACACCGCCTCGATCACCTGCGCGTAGAACGGCAACGGCTGCGCACCGGAGCTGCTCTGCACGGCCCCTGCAAACGGGGCGAGAGTCACGAGCAGCGCGAGGATCACGAGGATCAGGTCCCACGTGTACACGTAGAGGACCGCGCCCGGACGGTGTTCCTGCCGGCGCTCCTCGTCTCGCGCGGTCATCGAGTTCGGCACGCGGCGATGATCGCATCGCGGGGTGGTCACGCAGCGAGCGACCGGGTGTCGTGGCGCCGCGACGTACCCTTTCGGCGTGACAACCATCGTCGTCCTCCGTGGCGACCAGACCGGGCAGGAACTCCTCGACGAGGCGCTGCGCGTGGTCGCGCCGGACGTGATCGGCGCGGACCTCGAACTGCAGACATTCGATCTCTCGCTCGCGCATCGCCGCGAAACCGCCAACGCGGTGGTCGCGGAAGCTGCGGACGCCATGCGCACGGCGGGTTTCGGCCTCAAGGCCGCGACCGTCACGCCGACCGACCGCGGTGATGTCGGGAGTCCCAACGCGCTGTTGCGAGAGCGTGTCGGTGGCCGGGTGATCCTCCGCACCGGGCAGCGCATCCCGGGCGTTGCCGGGATCGCGGGGGTGAGCGCCCCGATCAGCATCGTTCGCATGGCCGTCGACGACGCGTACAACGCGAAGGAGTGGCGCGAGGAGTCCGGCGGCGACGAGATCGCGTACCGCACGGAGCGCATCTCGCGAGCCACGTGCCGAGCGGTGGCCGAGTTCGCCTTCGTCCATGCGGCACGGACGCATGCCAGGGTTTTCGGCGGGCCCAAGTTCACGGTTTCGCGCATCTACGAGGGGATGTTCAAGGAGGAGCTCGACGCCGCCGCGGGGCGCCACCCGGACGTCGACTACGAGCCGCAGCTCATCGACGCGACGTACGCGCTGCTCTTCAGCAGAGCCGGCGATGCGCTCGTCATCCCGGCGCTCAACCGCGACGGCGACTGCCTGAGCGACCTGGTGCTCCCGCTGTTCGGCACCATCGCGGGAGCCGAATCGCTGCTCCTCGGGTTCGGCGACGACTCGCTCGTTCCCACGGTGGTCATGGCGGAGGCGCCGCACGGCACCGCACCGAGCCTCGAGGGCAAGAACGTCGCGAATCCCATGGCCATGATCCTCGCCGCCTCGGCGGTGCTCGGTTTCGCGACCGACGAACGCTGCCGGTGGGCGTCCACGCGGATTCGCGACGCCGTCTTCGACGTCCTGCGGGCGGGCGTCGCGACGTCGGATCTCGGCGGGGAATCGTCGACATCCGCGTTCACCGACGCGGTGATCGCGCGCGTGCGGGGGTCGGGGGACACCGGGCATCGGCGGAGCCCCGCGTGACGCGGCTCTACCTCGACCACGCCGCGACGACGCCGCTCGCCGCCGAGGCGCTCAAGGAGATGATGCCGTACTTGACCACAACGTACGGGAATCCTTCGGCGGTGCACGCGACCGGACGCGCCGCGCGGGCCGCGGTCGACTCCGCGCGGGACCGCGTTGCCGCCGTCCTGGGCTGCACCCAGCGGGAGATCGTGTTCACCGGTTCGGGCACCGAGGCCGACAACCTGGCGCTGCGCGGCGTCCTCGAACGCTGGGGCGCGGAGCGGGGACGGCACCTCGTCGTGAGCGCCGTCGAGCACGACGGCGTGCTCGAGACGGCGCGCCGGCTCGAGGAGACCGGGGCGGCCGCGCTCACCATCGTGGCGTGCGCGCGCGACGGGCGGGTCGCTCCCGACGCGGTCGCCGCGGTGGTGACGCCGGAGACCGTGCTTGTTTCCGTCATGCTCGTCAATAACGAGACGGGAGCGGTCCAGGATGTCGCGGCGATCGCCGCGGCGGTGCACCGGCGCAACCCGGCGACGCTCATCCACACCGATGCGGTGCAGGCCCTCGGCCGGATCCCCGTCGACCCCGGCGCGCTCGGTGTCGACCTGCTCTCGCTGTCGGCGCACAAGCTGTACGGGCCCAAGGGGGTCGGTGCCCTCTGGGTGCGCCACGGCGTCGCCATCGCGGCGCAGACGACCGGGGGCGGCCAGGAGCGCAACCGGCGGAGCGCCACCGAGAACGTCGCGGGGATCACCGGCTTCGCGGCGGCAGCGGACCTGGCGGAGCGGCGGCGAGCCGTGGAGGGCGACCGTCAGGCGGGCGTCTGCCGGCGCCTCGTGGCGGCCGTGCTCGCGTCGGTGCCGGGGGCGATCGACACGGGTGCGGGCGACCACACCGCTCCGGGCTTCGCGACGTTCGCGTTCCCCGGCGTGCGCAGCGACGTCCTCCTCACCGCGCTCGACATGGCCGGCGTCGACGCATCGGCCGGGTCCGCCTGCGCCGGCGGTGCGCCACTGCCGTCGCACGTCCTACGGGCGATGGGCTACCCCGACGACCTGGCTGCCGGAGCGCTCCGCTGCACGACCGGCCGCTCCACGACGCTCGAGGACGTCGATCGGGCCGCGGCGCTCATCGCCGCCGCCGTCCAGCAGATCCGCGGTCGCACGGGCGCCGCGGTCGGCGCGTCAGCTCGCTGAGGTCAGGCCGGCGCCGGCAGCCCGATGTCCGCGCGGAGCGCGGCCGCTGCCGCGACCGCGGTGGCGAGCAGCGGAATCACCTGTGACTGCACGCTCGCGATGGTCGCGAGGCTCGGGGCGGTGGCGGCCTGCTCGAGGAGCGCTTCGATCGCGGCGTCGTCGCTGAGCAGGTGGCTCGCGTCGGTGGCCGCCTCCCCGGTGAACGTGGTGGCCCGGAGCGCGTCGTCGTAGGCGATCGTCGCCTGGCGCTGATCGCTGAGCGCGGTCTGGCAGGCGGTGAGGGACGCGGTCGGGCTGCCCACGTCGCACGCGGCGTTCTCTGTGACGGCGATCTGCGCCTCGAATGCGTTGTAAGCGCTTGCGGCCGCGCTGTATCGGGACTGGATCTGCGCCGTCGAGAGCGGACGAGGGGTCGGCGAGGTCTGGCTGCTCGTCCCGCCACACCCGGCCAGAAGAAGGCCGGCGAGCGTTCCGGCGATCAGCAGACGAAGGTGTGGACGCGGCATGTGGACGTGCCGAGAATATCTCAGCGGGCGCGCCACTCCCCTCGATGCGACGGTGCCCCGATGTATAATCCTGACCATGACAGTCGGAATTCTCCAGAGCTCCGGGCGGCGGACCGCTCACCGGCACACATCCGAGCCCGGCGCGCCGCCGGCAGCGTCGTTCTCGATGCGGGTGAGCTCGAAAGCCCACTACGGCCTGCGCATGATGACTGAGTTCGCCAAGGCATACGGCGCCGGCCCGCTGAGCATCGCCGAGGTGGCTCGAGTCGAGCATCTGCCGCTCGCCTACCTCGAGCAACTCGCCTCACAGCTGCGCCGTGGGGGCCTGGTCGAGAGCACCCGCGGCGTTCACGGCGGCTACTCGCTCACGCGCCCGGCCGAGCAGATCAGCGTCCTCGACGTCGTGACCGTCATCGAGGGCGAGGTCGCCCCCGTCGAGTGCGTGGCACACGGCTACGTGACCGGCGCCTGTCAACGGGAGGGCGAGTGCGCGTCTCGCGCGCTGTGGATGCGTCTCAAGCAGAGCATCGACGCCGTTTTGAGCCAGACCACGCTGGCCGAGCTCGTCGCCGATCAGTCGCTGATCGACGCCATGGCGCCCGCGTCCGGCGAGGCCGGCCGATGAACGGGGCGATGCTTTCCGTCAAGGGACTCCATGCGACCGTCGAGGGCAAGGAGATCCTCAAGGGCGTCGACCTCGAGATCCCCCAGGGCGAGGTGCATGCGCTCATGGGTCCGAACGGCTCGGGCAAGAGCACGCTCGCGTACACGTTGATGGGACACCCCAAGTACGCCGTCACCGGTGGCGCCGCCACGTTCGGCGGCGAGGACCTCCTGCCGCTCACCGCCGACGCGCGGGCGCGTCTCGGCCTGTTCCTCTGCTTCCAGTACCCGACGGCCATCCCCGGGGTCACCACGGTGAACTTCCTGCGGGCGGCGCTTCGCGCGCAGGGCAAGGAGATGCCGGCGCGCGAGTTCCTGAACCGTCTCAGCGCCGAGATGCAGGAGCTGAAGATCGACGAGAGCTTCCGCTCGCGCTACATCAACGACGGGTTCTCGGGCGGCGAGAAGAAGCGCATGGAGATCCTGCAGCTCGCCATGCTGCGTCCCAAGCTCGCGATCCTCGACGAGACCGACTCCGGTCTCGACGTCGACGCGCTGCGCACCGTCGCCGACGGTGTGATGCGCCTCTGCGGGCCCGATATGGGCGTGCTGGTGATCACCCACTACCCGCGCATCCTCGAACACCTTCACCCGGACCGCGTGCACGTCCTTCACGACGGCCGCGTGGTCACCTCCGGCGGGCCGGACCTTGCGCGACAGATCGAGCGCGAGGGCTACGAACCAATTCTGGGGACGGCCGTGGCCGCCACCGCGTAAGGAGACTCGCGATGGCGATTCAAGCGAAAGAGCTGACCAAGGACTACCAGTACGGCTTTTCCGACGTCGACGTGTCGGTGTTCCGCACGGCCAAGGGTTTGTCACCCGAGGTTGTCGCGTCGATCTCGATGCACAAGAACGAGCCCGAGTGGATGCTGAAGTTCCGTCTCAAGGCGCTCGACCACTTCCGCAAACGCCCCATGCCGACGTGGGGCGCGGATCTCTCCGGACTCGACTTCGAGAACATCTACTACTACGTCAAGCCCGTCGAGGAGATGAGCAGGTCCTGGGACGACGTCCCCGACTCGATCAAGAACACCTTCGACCGCCTCGGCATCCCGCAGGCGGAGCGCCAGTTCCTCGCCGGCGTGAGCGCGCAGTACGACTCCGAGGTCGTCTACCACAGCATCCGCGAGGATCTCGAGAAGCAGGGCGTGCTCTTCAGCGACTGCGACACCGGCCTTCGCGAGCACGAGGAGCTGTTCCGCAAGTACTTCGGCACAGTCATCCCGCCGAATGACAACAAGTTCGCCGCGCTGAACAGCGCGGTCTGGTCGGGAGGGTCGTTCGTCTACGTGCCCAAGGGCGTCAAGGTGGACATCCCGCTGCAGGCGTACTTCCGGATCAACAGCGACAACATGGGTCAGTTCGAGCGGACGCTGATCATCGCCGACGAGGGCTCCTCGGTGCACTACATCGAAGGCTGCACCGCGCCGAACTACTCGAGTGACTCCCTGCACAGCGCTGTCGTCGAGTTGATCGCGCACAAGGGCGCCAAGATCCGCTACACGACCATCCAGAACTGGTCGGACAACGTCTACAACCTGGTCACCAAGCGGGCCATCGCCAATGAGGACGCAACCGTCGAGTGGATCGACGGCAACCTCGGCTCGAAGGTGACCATGAAGTACCCGTCGGTGTACCTGATGGGCGAGCGCGCGCACGCCGAGGTGATGAGCGCGGCGTTCGCCGGCGACGGTCAGCACCAGGACGCCGGCAGCAAGGCGATCCATGTGGCGCCGAACACCACCAGCAACATCGTCTCGCGCTCGATCAGCAAGGGCACGGGCCGCACGTCGTACCGCGGTCACATCAAGGTGCTGCCGAAGGCGCACAACGTCAAGGTGAGCGTTCGCTGCGATGCGCTGCTGCTCGACGAGGCGTCGCGCAGCGACACGTACCCGTACATGGACATCGAGAACCCGGATGTGACGATCGGCCACGAGGCGAGCGTCAGCAAGGTCGGCGAGGATCAGATCTTCTATCTGACATCGCGCGGCATCAGCGAGATGGACGCCACCGCGCTGATCGTCAACGGCTTCTTCGAGCCGTTCGTCAAGGAGCTCCCGATGGAGTACGCGGTGGAGCTCAACCGCCTGCTCGCGCTCTCCATGGAGGGTTCGATCGGGTGACGACCCCGCTGACCGCGGAGCCCACGGCGATGCTCGGGCCACGGGTCGCGGCAGCCCGGGCGGACGCATCCCCGGCGTGGCTCGCGGCGCGCAGGCGCATCGCCTGGGACGCATACGAAGCGCTGCCCATGCCGTCGTCGCACAGCGACGAGGACTGGCGGCGCACCGACATCTCGGGCCTGCATGTCGAGCGCTTCGCGCCGCTTCTGAGCGTCGACACAGACGTCCTCGAGGCGATGCGCGCGCAGCGGGGCAGCGCGGCGCCGAACGCGGCATTGATCTTCGACGGACCGGCGGAGTCGCTCATCGAGGGGGCGGACACGCTGCTCGCCCAGGGGATCATCGTGACGACGCTCGAGGAGGCGGCGACCGTCCACCCCGAGCTCGTGCAGCGCGCGCTTGCAGCGGTTCGCGTCGATGAGTCGAAGTTCATCGCGCTGTGGAACGCGCTCTGGCGCGGTGGCGCGTTCGTCTACGTTCCGCAGGGCGTCGAGGCGCTCGTCCCGGTGTGGATCGCGCATGCCGCATCCGGCAGCGATGTCGCTGTCTTTCCCACCACGGCCGTCCTCCTCGACGAGGGAGCGTCTCTCACGGTGATCGACGCCTACGCCTCATCCGAGGGACCCGCCGCCGTGCTGAGCGACGCGATGGTCGTGCTCTCCGCCGGCCGCGATGCGCGCCTCGACTACCACACCGTGCAGGACTGGGGAGCCGGCGTGTGGCACATCGCGATGCAGCGCACGTCGCTCGACGCCAACGCGAAGCTCCGCTTCACCGGCATCACGCTGGGAGCCCGCCTCCAGAAGGCGTGGTGGGAGGTGATGCTCGACGGGATCGGCAGCGAGGCCGACATCCTCGGGATCTGCTTCGGCGACGGCACGCAGCACATCGACCATCAGTCGTTGCAGGCGCACATCGGCGCGGAGACGCGCAGCAACCTGCTCCTCAAGGTGGCGGTCCGCGACCAGGCGCGTTCGGTGTACGGCGGGATGATCGACGTCGCACCGACGGCGGTGCATGCCGACGGCTACGTGGCCAACCGCAACCTCCTGCTGAGCCAGGGCGCGAAGGCCGACTCGATCCCGCGCCTCGAGATCCGCGCCAACGACGTGAAGTGCGGGCACGGCGCGACGGCCGGTCACATCGATTCGGACCAGCGGTTCTACCTGATGGCTCGCGGTGTTCCGCCGGACGAGGCAAGCTCGCTGATCGTCCGAGGGTTCATGGACGACGTCCTCGACCGCGTGCCGCACCGCGGATTCGCCGAGCTCGCCGGTGCGTTGCTGGATGCGGAGATCGCGGGCGCCTCGGTTGCCGGGGTCGCCGCGGCGGACGCATGAGCGACGGCTGGGTCGAGGTGGCTCGAGCGAGCGACATCCCGCCGGGATGCGCCGCTCGCGTGGAGATCGACGGCGTCCCGGTCGCCATCTTCAACGCCGGCGGGACCTTCTACGCGCTCGACGACACGTGCAGCCATGCTGAGGCGTCGTTGAGCGAGGGCGATCTCGACATCGACCGCTGCGTCATCGAATGCCCGCTCCACGGGTCGAGCTTCGACCTCCGGACCGGGGATCCGCTCACGCTTCCGGCAGTCGAGCCCGTGCGAGTGCATCGAGTCGAGATCGGCGCGGACGGTGTGCTGCGGGTCGCGCTGGCCGACGAGGCGGTCGCGCCGTGAGCGCGCATGCCGCGGCGCCGACCGCGCTCGACGTCGCGCGGATCCGCACCGACTTCCCGATTCTCGAGCGTCAGATCGGCACGCATCCACTCGTCTACCTGGACTCGGCCGCGACCTCCCAGAAACCGCGCGCGGTGGTGGATGCCGTCGACGCGTATTACGCCACCAGCAACGCGAATGTCCACCGCGGCGTGCACACGCTCGGCAACGATGCGACCGACGCCTTCGAACAGGCGCGGGTTCGGGTAGCGGCGTTCATCGATGCGCCGCCCGAAGGGCTCGTCTTCGTGCGCAACACGACCGAGGCCATCAACCTCGTGGCGTCGTCCTACGCGACTCAGCTGCTGCAGCCCGGAGACCGCATCCTCGTCACCGTCATGGAGCACCACAGCAACCTGGTGCCCTGGCAGCTTGCGGCGGAGCGGCGCGGCCTGCAGCTCGTCGCACTCGGCGTCGATGAGGACGGCCGGCTCGACCTCAGCAACCTCGACGAGCTCCTGGCCCGGCCGACTCGACTCGTCGCCATCAGTCATCAGTCGAACGTCCTCGGCACGGTGAGCGACATCCGCACGATCACGAGCCGCGCCCACGCGGCGGGCGCGCTCGTCTGTCTCGACGCGGCGCAGTCGGTGCCGCACATGCCGTTTTCTGCCCGCGACCTGGACTGCGACTTCATCGCGTTCAGCGGGCACAAGATGTGCGCGCCGATGGGAATCGGCGTGCTCTGGGCACGGCCGGAGCTGCTCGAACGCATGCCGCCGTTCCTCGGTGGGGGAAGCATGATCAGCCGCGTCACCCTCGAGCGCAGCACGTGGAACGAGGTCCCGCACAAGTTCGAGGCGGGGACCCCGGACGTGGCCGGCGCCGTGGGCCTCTCGGCGGCGTGCGACTACATCGACGCAGTCGGCCGCGAGCGCATCCACGCGCACGAGCTTGCCCTGACGAGGCATCTTCTCGATGTTCTGGACGAAGTTGGCGAGATCACGATCTTCGGGCCGCGGGATCTCGAGGCGCGAGGCGGCGTGGTCAGCTTCAACCTCGCCGACGTGCACGCGCACGACGTCGGCACGATCCTCGACCGCCGCGGCATCGCGGTGAGAGCCGGACATCACTGCGCACAGCCGCTGATGGCTCGCTATGACGTGCCGTCGATGGCGCGTGCGTCCGTGTATCTCTACACGACGCACGAGGAGATCGACGCCCTCGGCGAGGGTCTCGACGAGGTCCGCAGGGTCTTTCGCGTCTGACCCGCCCGCGCGCAATCGCGCGCCGCACGTGGTGTGTTCGCTTGCGTACGGTCGCGGGCCTGTCGTGCAACGCGCGTGGTCGCGTGTGGTGACAGTTGACACAGTGGCCGTGTCCCGACGGGAATTCGGAACACGGTGGGAGCATGTTCAAACGCCCGACCATGATTCCGCTCGTCCTTGGTGCAACGCTGCTGTTCGCGGCCGCGTGGCCCGTCACAGCATTCGCGGCAACGTCGCCACGACTTGGCACCGCGCTCAACTTCACCGTTCTGGGCGGATCCACGATCACCAACACCGGCCCCACGGTGGTCACCGGTGAGCTGGGCCTGCGCCCTGGTTCCGCACTCACCGGCTTTCCGCCGGGTGTCGTCACCGGCGCGAAGCACCTCACCGATGCGGTTGCGCTTCGGGCGAAGACCGACCTTGTCACCGCATACAACGACGCGGCCAACTCCCCGACGACATCGAACCTCACCGGCAAGAATCTCGGCGGCAAGAACCTGGTACCGGGCGTCTACCGGTTCAGCTCGTCAGCGCAGCTGACAGGCTCGCTGACGCTCAGTGGCCGCGGCATCTTCATCTTCAAGATCGGTAGCACGCTGACGACGTCGAGCAGTTCCGTGGTGCGTCTCACCAACGGGGCGCAGGCATGCCAGGTCTTCTGGCAGGTGGGCTCGTCCGCAACGCTGGGCACAGCGACGAGGTTCCAGGGGAATCTCATGGCACTGACGAGCATCACCCTGACGACGGGCGCGAACGTCGCGGCCGGCCGCGTGCTCGCTCGCAACGGCGCAGTGACGCTGCACTCCAATGACATCACGCGCCCGGCCGGTGCATGTCTCGCGGCTTCCGTGAACACACCCGAAACTGGCGCTGCCAGCTCGATCGTCCCCGGCATCGGCCTGGCGATGATCTTCGGCGGCGTTGCAACCGTCGCGATCGGTGTCCGGCGGTCGCGCCCCCGGCGCGGCGCCTCCCGCTAGACCAGAAACGCGGCGATTCGCGCGGCAGCATCCTCGCGGACGCCGAGCAACCCGTGGCCGAGCCCGGGGTAGACGACCAGCTGCGCGTTGCGCAATCCGCGCACCTCGCGACGCAGCAGATCGATCTTCGCGAACGGGTCGCGGTCGCC
>DATLRX010000092.1:0-7978 GCA_035534435.1 Candidatus Acidiferrales bacterium | reverse complement strand
TGCCCCGGTGCTCTCGTCGATGGTCACCGTGCCCCCAGACTGCACGGCGGTCGTGCAGACGTTGTCGGTGTACACCGTATACGTCACCGTGCCACCGCTCCCGCCCGAAGCGAAGTTGCTCAGCGCCGAGGTGTCGTAGTCGGTGCCCCCTACGGTGATTGCCGACGCATTCAAGATGGTGACGATCGTCGGCGACGCGTTGGATATCACGAGTGGCTCACAGGCGCTCGTCGCCGTGTTGTCGTTGGTGTCACCGTTGAACACCGCCTCCCAGGAGACGGTGCCAGCAGCCGTGAAGCTCACCGAGTTCGACTGCGTGGCCACACCGGTGCTCTCGTCGATGGTCACCGTGCCGGCGGACTGGGCGCCGGTCGTGCAGCCATTGTCGCTGTACGCGGTATAGGTCACCGTGCCCCCACTCCCGCCCGGAGCAAAGCCGGCCAGCGCTGCCGTGTCGTAGTCGCTGCCCCCCACCGTGATCGGGTTCGCATTGAGCTGCGTGCTGATCGTCGGTGACGCCTTGGCCACGCTCACCGGCTCATCAGTACAAACCGTGGCCACCGGCGCGTAGACATCACCGCTGAAGCTCGCGACCCAGTTGTATGTGCCCGCAGCGTCGGCGACAACGCCGTTGGGAGTCGTGTAGGTGCCGTTGGCGACGATGCCGTTGATGACCTCGCTATCGACCGGTGAGCCCGAACAGGTCGTGTCACCCGGCGCGTACAGGTTGAAGGTGATCGACCCGTTCCCATCGAAGGAGCTCGCGCCCTCCAGGTCCGCACTGTCCTTCAGCGTCGTCCCCAGGGCGCCGCTGGTTGGGAGCGCTGTCGTGGTGATCGTCGGTGAGGCGGCAAAAACCGACTGAGGCCCGACGGCAAAGAACCCCGCCGCCATGGCGATCGCCGAAGCCAGTGCCATCGTCCGCCGGGCACGCTTCAAGCGGCCCCGATGGCTCTGATGCCCCTTCATTTCCCCTGTCTCCCGAAGCCCGTCATCTCCGAGCTTTGTCCAGTACCCCTAAAGCAAAAGGAGAGACTCCGGTTGTCCCCTACTGGCCCCTGAGCCCTCCCGCTGCAAAGCTCCGTGAATATTGCACTTCAGGGCGATGGAATTGCCAGTGGGCTCCCGTGAGCGCTGCAAACGCCTGGACAACGAAGCTCCCGCCGTCGAGGGAGTTCCTCAGCGGCGGGAGCGACGGGTGTGACTTACAGCGACCGGTTCAGCACATGGAACCGACGCCGCGCGTCTGGTTGGTCACCGTGATCCCGGTGGCAGCGCCGCGGATCGTTCCGTGGATCACTCCGAACCCGGCGTAGGAGACGACGTTCTCGATGAGGATGTTGCTGGCCGGGCCGGTCACGTACCAGGCCGGCTGGCACTTGGCGACACCGTAGTAGGTCTCGGTGTTCAGCACGGTATTCGTGTCGTTGTACAGCGCCAGGATGCCGCCGTGGATGGTGATGTTGGACAGGCGCGCGCCGTTCTGGCAATCGATGTCCACCGCAGCGAAGCCACCCGTACCGTGGTTGAACATGGTCACGTTCGACACCACGCTCCCGGTGATCGGAAAGGCGTAGCACGGATTGGAGCCGGTGAGCCGCATGCCGAAGCCGGAGCCGGTCTCAGCGGTGATGTCCATCACCGTTGTATTGCTCGCGTTGCTGAACAGGACGGCGGGCACCGGGCTCTTGCGGATCGGGATCAGCCCCGGGTTGAAGGAGTACGTATTGAGGTTCATTGCCTCGACGGTGTTTCCCGGCGACGTGATCTGAAAGATGTTCTGGGCAGCGTGCTGAACGAGGAACGTGTTGGTGGCACCCGCTCCCTCGACGGTGACCCCGTACTTGGTGTTGAGGTGGACGTTGCCCTGGAGGACGCAGACGCCGGCC
This sequence comes from Candidatus Acidiferrales bacterium, assembly GCA_035534435.1. Lineage (GTDB taxonomy): Bacteria > Chloroflexota > Dormibacteria > Aeolococcales > Aeolococcaceae > Palsa-851. Next base: position 6,089 of record DATLRX010000092.1, on the reverse strand, counting down.
GGGATGGTGACGACCCCACCGGGCTGTTTGCCCGCTGCATCCACCGCTGCCTGGATCGCGGGAGTGTTGTTGGTGATGCCGTCGCAGCGAGCTCCGCTGACGGTCACGGAAGCGCGCACAGAGTTTGCCGGGGCGCTGACGTGAACGGCGGTGGAACCCTTTGACGACGTCGCCGGCCGACCGTGCGACGGACTGTGGCCGACGCTGACGTGAGTGCTCACGTGCGTCGTAGGAAGCGCCGCCGACGACGGCACGACAACGGTTGTGGATGCCAGCGCAGCCTGCGCCAGCAAAGCGACGGATCCAACAGCGGCAACGACAGCCAGACGGATGACAGGAATCTTCATGGCTCGACCGTGTCATCGGGAAGCCCCCTCAAATCGGACCGTTGGGCAACCGGAATGTCACAGGTCGTCGACCTGAGGCGGCGCCTGATCACAAGAACCCCGGAGAAATGACGTCACCACGAGTTCAGGTGACACGCCGCGGATACGGCGGCTGACAAACGACTGTTCGGTTGTGTGACGACGGTGTTCCGGGGCGCAAGGCGCCCAATTCAAGAGGAGCGACGCCGGCCTGCTATGATGCGGACAAGCAGAGAGCGGTCAGTCGGGGGAAGGTCTAGCTGATGAGAGGTGGTTCAGGTCGGCGTGCGCTCGGCTTCGCGGGCGGCGTCGTTGTCGCAGCCGGCATGCTGACGACACAGGCGGGCGCAGCGACGACGCGGCAGGCCGCGACTGCCACCCCAACAACGACCACCGCGTCGACACTGGCCGCCGTGACGTCGCCTGCATCAACGTCGAACTCCACCGCTACCGCCACGACAGGGCCGGCCACCTGCCCTCCCGGGTATCTGGTGACGCACGACTCCAGCCCGCCGCCGGCGACGCCACCACACATCATGGAGATCATGATGGAGAACACGGCGTACAGCGCGAGTGACGGCAGCCCGTACGTCATCGGCAACCCGAAAGCTCCGTATATCAACACGACGCTGATTGGCGCTGACAAGTACACCTCGCTGTCCAACTGGTACTCGATTGAGCACAACAGCCCTCTCGATTACATGGACGCCATCTCGGGATGCGACCACAACGGGTTCAAACGGCCCTACACGGACCCAACGCTGGTCAACGAGCTCGACGGCGTCGGAACCACGTGGAAGGCCTACATGGACGGACTGGCATCCGGGCAGACCTGTTACACGGGCCACGGCGCCGGCACCAACGGCTACGTGCAGAACCACAACCCGTTCATCTACTTCCAGCAGATCATCGGCAACACGACCGAATGCAATGCCAACGTGGTGCCGTACATTCAGTCGAGTTTCTCGGCCGATCTCAACAGCAGCGCTCCTCCCGACTTCGTCTGGATCACGCCGAGCACCTGTGACGATATGCACAGCCGCTGTGCACCCCTCAACAACCTCGTCGCTCAGGGTGACACGTGGCTGGCGAACAACCTGCCCACCGTGCTCTCATCCAAGTGGTACACCCAGGGCAACGGGATCGTCATCATCACGTGGGACGAGAGTGCGAAGGCTGACGTCGCGTGCCCGACGTGGGGCGGGACCTCGTGCGGTGGCCACGTCGCCACACTCGTCGTGAGCCAGAATTCGTGTGGGTCGTTCACAGGTGCAGGCGATCAGTTCGGGATTCTCCACGGCATCGAATCGGCCTACGGTGTCGACTACCTGAATCATTCGGGCGGATCCGGCTGGACCTCCACCGACGACATCACTCCCGCGTTTGCTGACGGATCGTGCGGAGGAGGCGGCGGCAAGGGGACGATCAGCGGCCAGGTGACGAGTACCCAGTCGGGCAACCCGCTTCAGGGCGCCACGGTGACGTGCACCTGCAATGGCGGCGTGAGCTCGCCGACCGACGTCAACGGCGACTACACCTTCAGCAATGTTGCTGTCGGCACGTACTCGCTGACCTTCTCGGATACCGGATACAGCACGGTCATGGTCAACAACGTCATCGTGACCTCCGGCAACACAACGACCGAGAACATCGCGCTGACGCCGTCCGGAGCACCTCCGGCAGTCGTCCAGGACGTGGCGATCGGTGCGCAGGCGGTGGGCACGTCCTTGACCGTGTCGACAGGGGCAACGTCGGTGGGTGACCTGCTGGCGATCTCGACGGAGTTCGACGCGGGCAGCGGCCATGCATCGGGCACCGTCACCGGGGTGAGCGACAACATGAACGACGTCTGGACCCAGGCGACGAGTGTCAATCCGACGACCCGGATCGGAGCAGCCGTCTGGTATGCGCCTGGCGCCGCAGCCGGCGTCACCTCGGTGACTGTCACCTACTCCACGAGCGTCAATCCCGTGGTGCGTTTCTATGAGATCAGCGGAGCGACGGCGCTCGATCGGGCCACGTCCGCGTCGGGGACGAGCACTGGTCCAAGCAGCGGCATCACCGGCACCACGACCAGCGCGAACGAGGTCGTCATCGGGGATATCGGCTTCGTGACCACGACCGCCGGCATCAGCGGCATCACCTCGGGATACGTCACCGACGCACTGCTGCGTAACCCGGCGTCGAACCACCAGAACTCGGAGCAGGGCGGCCATCAGGCCGTGTCATCGACCGGTACGTTCTTGTTCGCAGGGACGCTCTCGAGCTCGCAGTCCTGGGCAGCGGTCGTCGCCACATTCGTGTAGGCCGGGCCTGCCGATGAGGGTCCTGCTCACCGGGACGGCCCGGTGCGGAAGCACCTGGGCGGCAAACATCCTGGGTCGCGCGGACGGTGGCCAGACGGTGTTCGAGCCGGATGGCCCTGCATCGGACGTGCTTGGCGCAATGGTCGCGGCGCGGCTCGGCTCACATCCCGTGCTGCTCCCTGGGCAGCGCAACTTCTGGTACCGGCAGCTCTGGGACCTGGCATTCGTCGGAGGCTGGCCGATGGCCCGTGCGGAAGGCGTGCGCGCCGCGGGACGGCGCGTCTCCCGCATGCCACGCACACTGCGTGACGGCATGGTGGCCACGCTGGCGATGGGCACGAGCCGTCTCCGCAAGCGTCCTCGCAACGTGATCGTCAAGTCGGTCAACTCGACGTTCTCGCTCGACTGGATCGAGCAGCGTTACTCCCCGACGATGGTCATCATGCGGCGCAACCCGCTCAACATTGTCTCGAGCTGCGTCGTGCTTGGTCTCTACACCAAGCGGAACATCGGCGACCTGCCGGCCGTCCACCGCAGCGTCGTCGCACCACTGGGGCTGACGACGCCGTCCGAGGATGCTTCAGCGGTGACCCGGGCAGCCTGGAATGTCGGCCTGCTCACCACCGCACTCAAACAGGCGGCGGACCGGCATCCGGACTGGGTGGTCGCCTCCCACGACGACCTCTGCGTGGACCCGCTGCCCCGGTTCGAAGCCCTCACACGCCGGCTCGGTCTCGGTTGGACGAGCGCCATGGAGGAGTACGTGACCAGGTCGGATGATCCCAACTTCACGGTGTTCGGCGGCAGCCAGCGAGTGCATCCGAACGCGGCGACCTCGACCACCGGCAGCAGCCGGCGGAGCGAGGCGACCACGCAGTTCGCCCGCCGCCTGACCGCCGAGCAGGTGGCGGAGGCGCGAGCAGTCCTGGCCGAGTTCCCGCTCGACGATTGGGCACCCGACTCGCGCTGACGGCTGATCGTCAGCGCGCGTCGCCCGCCATCTCGGGTTGGGGCTTTGGCTGACGAATCCAGCCTCGCGACGGGTACTGGTCGAGCACCGCTTCGATCTCGTCAACCTGCTGGTCGCTCAGGCGCTTGCGCCACCGGTTGGGCTGCTCGCGGGTCACGCGGATGTGGCTGAAGCCCTCGCCGGGCCGGTTCGACTCGGTGAGAAACCGCTCGATGCCATCGCTCCACGTCAGGCCCACCTGATCGCACACCGCGCGGATGCGGACCAGCGGATCGACGCACAGCTCCTCGTGGGTGACGACGAGCCACTCCGGGTGACGCTCGACATGGCCGCTGAGCACCGTCGTGAGCAGACCCACCCACGCTGCAGTCCGCTCGGTGACGGACGCGTTGGTATCAGGCGGGGTGATCCCGAGCGGGTCGAGATAGCGCGCGCGGATTGCGGGCCGCTCGAACAGGTCGAACCCGTGAACGCCAAGCTCGATCCACGACGAGATCGTGTTGAGGGGGTTGCGCTGGATGACCACGACCCGTGGCTCGTAGTGACGCAGCAGCCATTCGACGTAGAAGTGCGCGTAGATCGACTTGACGAGCACGTGCGGTGAGCGTCCCGGGAGCGCTGACATCGCCTGCGCCGTGCGGCGCAGGAGAGGGTCGCGGATGCCTCGCGGCAGCCGCAACGCCGCACGAGCGGCGGTGCGGCGCAGACCGGGTTTGTTGGGCACGCGGTCGCTGAACGAGAGATCCCAGAGCGCTCGAAACTGCGGGGCCGGATCGTCTCGCTCGATCATCGGATAGGGGCCGAAGCCGAAACGGCTCGCCCCGTTTCCAGTCGGGTCGGCGTCCACGTTGTCGGGCTCCTTGACGACGCGAGTCTCCGCCGCGTGACCGAGAGCTGTCGCAAGCCAGCGCGTGCCGGAGCGGGCGACGCCGAGGAGCAGGACGCGATCCGGGCGTCCCGGAACGATCGGTGTCGAAGCGAGGTCAGGCATGGTCTGGCGGGTCTCCTGGTGAGGTGTCATTCATCCTTCGTCCTTCTTGGCCGTCTCGATGTACGCCTTGATGCGCGCACGCGTATCGGGCGCAGGGCCGGGAAGTGAGTTCAACGCCTGATTGAAGGTGTCGGCGGCGCTTTTGGTCTGACCCAGCTGGATCTGGATCCATCCCTTGGCAGCGTACAGATTCGCCAGACCATAGCCGTCGACGCCTTCTGACTGCGTCAAGGGGTTCGCGCTGCCGATGAAATTGCTGATCGCTTCATTGATGCCGGTCAGCGCCGCGCCCGGATTACCCAGCGCAAGATTGGCTTCGGCGAGATCGTCGTAGGCACCGGACCCCGACGCGGAATTGGCTGCCGCATTGGCGCAATCCGTGAGCGCATTGAGATACTGATGGCGGATCACCTCAGCCTGGCATTCGTGACCAAGCACCTGCGTGGCCTCTGCCTTGGTGCGGGCGTACGAGGTCGCCGTCGCGTAGTCCTGGTCCGCAAGCGTCTGGTTGCCGAGAGCGATGGCAAGGTCGCCACCGGCGACGTAGAGTAGCGAGGTGCCCGGGTCGAGTATGAGCGCGCGCGCGTACACGGTCTGGGCATCACCGAGGTCAGAGATCGCCACGAGCCCGTCGATCGCCGTGAGTTGCTGACTCGCGGTTGCGGAAGGAATCAGCGCCGCGTACATGTAGTCGGCCGCCGCCGCGGCGCGGTTGCCGATAACGCGATAGGCGACCGCTCGGCGCAGGTACGGGTCCGGCTGCAACGGTTCGAGTTGGATGGCCTGCGAGTAGTCGTGCACTGCGGCGGGACCGTTTTGCCCACCGTTCAGGTAGCAATCACCGCGGCCGAGGTATGCCGGGGCGTAGCTGGGGAATTCCTGCAGGGCCTGCGTGTAGTCAGCGATGCACAGGTCGGGTTGGCGCGCCGCGCGCTGCAGGCGGGCGTCGTCCAGCGAGGACCCAAGAATGGTCGGGGCAACGGCTCCGGCCTGCTGTGCCTCGGAGATCAAATTCTGGAAGTCGTTCGCGGACTGGCCGCAGGACGACAGCGTGAGTGCCATTGCCACGCATGCGACACCTGCGCCCACCCGTGCAGGAGCCTGGGGAACGGCGGGTGCCGGCGCGCTGGGCTTTTCGCGTTGCTCACCTGCGGGATCGCTTGTGGATCCGACCACGCCGCCGACGAAGCGCACCGCCAGGGAGAGAAGCAGCAGCGCGATCGCGACACCGCCGTAGCCGACGTCCACCGAGTACGGATCGGGTGCGAGCGCCACCTCCGGGAGGGCAGAAGGAATGCCAAACCACTCGAGCGTCATCGCGATCGCAGTCGCGACGAGCATCGCCACACCGATGCCTGCGATCCAGGTGGCGACGCGCGACGGTGGGAAGGTCGCGCCGCCGGTCGGCGCCACTGCCGGCGCTTCGAAACGGAACCGTCGAGGCACGCGAATCGTCA
>DATLRX010000091.1:0-21315 GCA_035534435.1 Candidatus Acidiferrales bacterium | reverse complement strand
GAAGTCGAAGCTGACCTCGATCTCGACCGCGACTGGTGACGTCCGCAACGGTCTTGACACCCTGCGGCAGGGGGTCCTCGATCGGGTTGTGTCCATCGAGGGCAACGTCGCCGACGTCGCCGGTCGCGCGGACCTGGCGTGGGAGCCTCGGCTTCACCAACGGTGGAGCTGAGCGCAACGACATCTCCGACAACCTCGCGCAGAGCGGGCCGCTTCGGGCCGAGATTCGTCAGAGGGTCGCCGCGCGCCGAATGCCCTCAGCGATCAGCGGTGACGGGCGGTGCCCCAGTGCCTGCTCCAACGTCGACAGCGCCACATCAACGGACGCACCGTGATGACGAGCGAGAAAGGTCGCGGCGACTGTCGGCGTGCGGTTCTCAGCTACGACGCAGTGCACATAGACCTTGTGGCCGCCGCCTGACCGTGTCGCGATGAAGTCCGCCGTGTCGACCAGGACGAAGGCGAGATTCGGATTGTCGTGGGGACCGCTGTCGATAAGTCCGATGACTCGGTGCTCCGTCCGGTCCGGGACGTCCTTCGTTCCCATGCGGTACAGCGAGACGACAACGTCCGCGCCGTTTTCCAGCGCCGCATCGAGCCCCGCAACACCGCCGAACTGGACGCCCGCCAGCTCCACCGTCGCCGGCCGGGCAGTGAAGGTGTCGAGGTAATGCTGCGTCATGTGGACGCGACCGGGCTGCAGGAAGTTACCTCCACCGCCTCCAGGTGATGGTTCCCCGCTGCGAGCGGTGAGAGGATCGCGAGCGCCATCTGCGTGTCGTTGGTCCACTCGCCGGGCTTCCACGCAAAGATGCCGCCGCCGGTCATGCGCAACTCGGCGGCCTCGGCAAGTGGCCCTCGGAACCCATGCGGCGCGCCGAGTGCATCCCCGGCGGCCGCGGCAAGGATGACTCCTGCCGAGCGGTCGGCAATGACGGGTCGACTCGGGGTCACGCGGCACCGTCTAGACGATCGGACATATCGACATATAAGTAGTACCGCACTCTCACGACAAACGCCTGTCGTTGCGTAGCCGTGCTTGGTACTCCGCGGACTTCAACGACAACGTCCTCAACGCGGTAGCCTTAGCGACAAGAGCGAAAGTGATCGCAAGTACACGGACGTCTGAATTCGAAACGAGCGCTCGCCATCGGGCACCAAGGAGTCCCCGGCTGCCGGAATTTGTGGAACCCGGACGCTCGTGGGCGTCCTCTCCAGCCACTAGGCGAGTGATGCTGGCGTGCAGATCGCGAGACACAAAGCCCGAAACCGCAGTGCGCTCGATAGTGCACCGGATGGGGTTGCGATATCGAGTGGACGCGCGCCCCGTTAGAGGGTTGCGTCGCACCGGAGATCTGGTGTTCACTCGCGCGCGAGTGGTGGTTTTCATCGACGGGTGCTTCTGGCACGGCTGCCCGCTCCATTTCACGGCCCCACGCTCGAACCGGGACTACTGGCTTGAGAAGGCCGAATACAATCGCGCCCGCGATCGAAACACCGACGCGACCCTGTCGGCCGATGGATGGTTCGTGGTGCGGATCTGGGAGCATGAGGCGCCGACCGATGCCGCGTCTCGCATACGCGACGCCGTAGAGCGCAAGACCTCACCGGGGTACGCAGAAAGCACGGATGGCTGAGCGGGGTCGTGCTCTTCCGCCAATCTGGACGGCCGACGAGTTGGAGGAGGCCGTTGCCGCCGCACGGCAGAACTTCATCCACGAGCGGCTAGCGGCGGACCCTGCCGAATTCAGTAGGAGGGTGGCATCAGCGGAACAAACCGTCTATGAGCTTCTCGAGAACACCGAGGGGCTCTTAGAGATTCGCGACGGCGAAGTCTTTCGACAGAAACCATATCTCCTCCGCCCGGCGCGTTATATGTGCGCTCCGCCGATAAGCGAGGATGACTTCGACACCCTAACAAGCCGGCACTTGAAAAATCGGGATCGACTAAGCCATGAGGACGCCCGAGCCGCGACCCACACCATCCTCCAGGCGATTGACCACACTCGCCTCCCCTGGGTAGCCGCCGGGCGTCGGCCGGCGCAGGATGAATTGCGAGCCGCGACTGTGGCGACCGCGGCCCTTATGGCCTACCAGGAGACCCAGACATCCCGCCGCAACGCTGCAGCGGTTGTCCAGCAGGATCGGGTAGCGGCACTTCTGCAGGAACGAGGCTTCTTGTGCCGTCCGGACGTGCGCCGGATCGGAAGCGCAGCCAGGGAACTCCAGCCCGGTCAGTTCAGTCGCGAAGCCGATTGTGGATCAGAGGCCCATCGAGCCAAAGCCGACATCCCCATCCTCTTGCATGACGATCGCCTCCTGCTGCTTGAGTGCAAGGTGTCCAACTCGGAAGTGAATAGCTTCAAGCGCTTGAATCACGAGACTGTCAACAAGGCGCGGACTTGGCAGCGCGCATATGGCGATAGAGTGATCACCGGCGCGGTTCTTTCCGGAGTCTATCGCCTCGACAACGTCCGAGTGGCGCAGGACGCCGCAGTCACTATCTTCTGGGCGTACGACCTCGCCGCCCTGCGTTGGTTCATCGATCCCGCTTAGCTTGTGTATTCATATCTGACATCTTCCGGGGCCGGTCATGATTCGTGAGTAGCGATCCTCGTGCGACCTCGCGGTCGATGCGCTTCGAGGCATCAATAGCCGGTGCGACCCTCGCTGAACCCAGGTCGACCATCGGTACGACCTGACCGTCAGTGAGCGTCACCAAACGCGCGGTGGGCTTTGCCGGTGGAATTACTTGCCCAACCAAATACGTTTCGTCCGTCAGAACGAGCTTGTGATAAGGCTTCCCGACCCCCCGACGCGTATCAGTCGTCTTCTCGTATACACCCTTTGTGATAGCCGCTGGTAAGGCGATCAGTTCCTCCATGCGATTGAAATTCACGCAGTACACACGGTCGAAGAACACTTGGAACAGCAGTAGTGGTCTGCCGAATGTCTTCAACCACTCCGCAAATGGAGATCGCTCCTCTTCCTTTAGCGTTAGCGAAAGCCAGCTTTCTTTCTTGTTTTCTAAGCGCTTTTGATAGTTCCAGGAGCTGAACTTAACCTCTGCCGCGAATGAAGCCTGAGCTATCAACGCGCGGTCACTGTCATCGAGCATTCGAGTCGGCCATTCGTGAATCCGAGTGGCATTTTCCTCCAGCATTTCTCGCAGTGCGGCCCGAAAGATCAATAGATCGGGCCGTTTGCTCTCGACCAATGAGATCTCACGAAAACCCAGGATCGCTTCCTCGTAGGAGCGATCTCCAGGGACGACCGCACTTGAAGGGCCGAACGCGATCACTTGCCCACCCGTGACGGCGGAAACAAGCGACACAACGACATCTTCAGCCCAGCGTCCCACTCCTTGGCGGGACATGAAGTCGCTGCCACGTACGGGTCGAGTCACTAATGCAGCTTTGATACCGAGTTTCGCAACTCGTTCAGCGAGCTCGAGCTCACCGATTATTCGTAAGGAAGGTACGCGACGTGACCAACGCAACTCCCTCAATGGTATGTCGCCTTCAGCGTGCCATCTTCGTAAGGACCGAAGCCGTGCCTCCTCGTGCCTCAGGCGCGCGCGTTCTAAGCGGCTAACTGAGGGACTTTTCAGAAGAGAGCTGACCGCGTTCTCCAGTGTTTCGATCGCGGTCAGGCCCTCGCTAAGGACTTCCGAGAGACGATCGGAAACTGCAGCTATGCGATTCGAGAATTCTTCGCGACTTAGCCGCGTCTTACTTGGCAGGCGAACACTGCGCGACGTGGTGCGCTCCTGGCGCACGCTCCGCAGACCCCAAGCCCTTGAGCGCCGATGAGTCCTCCCCGACCTCGATGCGACGTCGGATTTCTAGCCTCACCGCTTGGTTGCGGCGATGCTCCCGTCTGGTATAGGAGATGGCTGCCTCGAGGTCGGCCGGCAGAGGTGCTGACTCAGCCGCGTCGGATCCCGATCGCGCGAGCGACGTTCGTATCGCCTGGCCGAGCACGCGGCCAAAAATCACCGGTACAGCGTTGCCTATCTGACGTTGTCGCGCACCGTAGCCCCCAGAAAATCGCCAATCAGTAGGAAATCCCTGCAGCTCGGCGCACTCGCGCCACGTCAAACGCCGCAACGAGCCGTCGCGAAGTCTTATCCAGTCGGGCGTAGTGGTTGTCACCGTCCGCGCGGGACGTCGGGGATCTGAAATGAAGGTCCCTTGTTTGTACCCCCAGTGCCCACCTGGGCGCGTCGGTTCCCGAGCCCCAGCGCTCTTAAGTCCACTCCCATCCGGTACGCCGCGCAACAATGCCTCCAACTCTTGCGTGGGTCGGATCAGATCGTCATCCTCCGCCGTAGGAGAGGTTGCGAGGAATTGACCGAGGGTAACCCAGGGAAGGCGATCCGATAGCAGTTCGCTCGCAGATGAGCGAGAATGCGTAGCGTCAGGAAACTCCGGTGGCGACCCATCCCTCGCCGCGAGCATGAAGCACCGGACGCGCCTCTGAGGTGCTCCGAAGTCAGCTGAGTTGAGCAAAGCGAGACGCGTCCAATAACCGATCGCCTCGAAAGCCTGGCGAACGAGCATCAATGTCTCTCCGGGTATGCCTGAAGGGCCCGGCATAGTGACGAGCCCACGCACATTTTCGAAGAGAATCACGCGGGGCCTTAGCTCGTTCGCGAGGCGCACAAAGTGCTCGAACAGCCGCCCGCGGGGATCTTCCAAACCGCGCATGCTCCCCGCCGAACTGAAGGGTTGACAAGGCGGTCCGCCACACAGCAGATCCGGTGTCCAGGATGCGTCTACGTCGTGTGGCCTCAAATCGGCGGCCGAAACCCCGGCAACGTCCCCGGTGAACAAACGCGTTTCCTCGAGGTATCGCCGCGCCGGGCAACCTCGGATTGGTATCCGCGCTGATTGATTTGCAACTAGGCTCGCAACGCAAACAGGGTCGTTATCAGTCGCGGCGACAGTTCGAAATCCTGCCTCCTCGAGACCCACGTCCAAGCCGCCAGCGCCCGTAAAGAGGGAAATGGAGGTGGGTAGGCGACTTTGTCTCATCGTGATTCGTAGAGGCTAACGAGTCGTGGGAGCCTCCGGCGGGTGCCGGAGCCAAACCGATGTTCGTGCGATCCTAACTCAGCGCATCGCGGGTTGCAAGATGACGTTTGCACTTCTCGGCGCTTCTCGCACCCCTTAGCACTCGCCGCCGCCACCCGCTAGCAGTCTGCCGAGCCGAGTGCTAAACTAACCCCTGGAACCCAAGGCTAGAGGACATACCAGGAGGAACCATGGCCAAGCAATTGCTGTTCGACGTCGAGGCCCGCGCCCATCTCAAACGAGGGGTCGATCGGGTCGCGGACGCCGTGAAGATCACCATCGGCCCCAAGGGCCGGAACGTCGTGCTGGACAAGAAGTTCGGCTCGCCGACCATCACCAACGACGGAGTCACGATCGCCAAGGAGATCGAGCTCGAGGAGCCCTTCGAGAACATGGGCGCCCAGCTGGTCAAGGAAGTGGCGAGCAAGACCAACGACATCGCCGGTGACGGGACCACCACAGCCACCGTTCTCGCCCAGGCGCTGATCGCAGCCGGCCTGCAGAACGTGGCCGCCGGCGCCAACCCGATCCAGCTCAAGAAGGGCATCGAGCTCGGCGTTGAGGCGATCGTGAAGGCCATCAAGGAGCAGTCGATCCCGATCTCCGAGCGCGAGAAGATCGCCCAGGTCGCGTCGATCTCCGCCGCAGATCCCACGATCGGCGAGACCGTCGCCGATGCGATGGAGAAGGTCGGCAAGGACGGAGTCATCACCGTCGAGGAGTCGAAGGGCCTGGAGACCGAGCTCGAGCTCGTCGAGGGAATGCAGTTCGACAAGGGCTACATCTCCGCGTACATGGTCACCAATGCCCAGCGCATGGAGGCCGTGCTCGAGGACCCCTACATCCTCATCACCGACAAGAAGATCTCCGCGATCGCGGATCTCCTCCCGATCCTCGAGAAGGTCGTCCAGAGCGGCAAGCCGCTCGTGGTGATCGCCGAGGACGTCGAAGGCGAGGCGCTTGCCACCCTCATCGTCAACAAGCTCCGCGGCACGTTCAATGCCGTCGCGGTGAAGGCGCCGGGCTTTGGTGATCGCCGCAAGGCGATGCTGCAGGACATCGCGATCCTGACCGGCGGCCAGGTCATCAGCGAGGAGGTCGGCCTCAAGCTCGACTCCGCGCAGCTCACCTCGCTCGGCCGCGCTCGCAGCGTGAGCATCACCAAGGACGACACGACGGTCGTCGAGGGCAACGGCAGCAAGGACGCGATCAAGGGCCGCATCGAGCAGATCAAGGCCGAGATCGACAAGTCCACCAGCGACTGGGACAAGGAGAAGCTCCAGGAGCGTCTCGCGAAGCTCAGCGGTGGTGTTGCCGTGATCAAGGTCGGCGCCCCGACCGAGACCGAGCTCAAGGAGAAGAAGCACCGCATGGAGGACGCCGTGTCCGCCACGCGCGCCGCGGTCGAGGAGGGCATTGTGCCCGGTGGTGGAGTCGTGCTCGTGAACGCGATCCCCGCACTCGACAGCGTGAAGGCCGAGGGCGACGTGCTCACCGGCGTCAACATCCTCCGCCGTGCGCTCGAGGAGCCCCTTCGCCAGATCGCGCAGAACGCCGGCATGGAAGGCTCCGTCGTGGTCGACAAGGTCAAGTCCCTTCCCAAGGGTCAGGGCTTTGACGCCGCCAAGGGCGAGTACGTGGACATGGTCAAGGCCGGGATCATCGACCCGACCAAGGTCACCCGCTCGGCTGTCCAGAACGCGGCGTCGATCGCCGCGCTGCTGCTCACCACCGAGGCGCTGATCACCGACATCCCTGAGAAGAAGGGCGGCGCGGCGACCCCGCCGATGCCGGAGTACTGATCGGCAACTGATCGATTCCCGAGAGGGCGGTCCGGGCGAGAGCCCGGGCCGCTCTTTCTTTTTGCCCGGTCGTGGCCGAGTTCGCCGTCTCGCGATGCGCGCTCTTCGATGACGGGGTACCGGGTTGTGCGACCGGATCAACGATCCGCAACAACCCGGCGACGGGCGAATCGGGGCGAGTACGGGGCGGTAGATTCGACCGGCCCACCCCTACCGAGGTATCTCAATGAGCGACGTCGCGCCCGATCACTCCTTCGCGGAGTCCGTTGGTGATGGTTTCCTGCACGTCACAGGTATCGGAAGCCGGCTTGCCAAGCGGGAAGTCGCCGAGGAGCAGCTGGACGCCGTCGACGACAAGATGCTCACCGACCTCGATCGCGAGTTCCACGAGCGCGGCGAGGAGGCCGTTCCCGGCCTTGATCTGACCGCGGTGACGAAGGTGGATCCGGAGTTCAGCCCGGACGGGTTCCTGCTGATCGCACGGGACACATTCCGCTTCATGCAGGACGCGAAGACGCAGGGCGCTCCATCGCTCGATGCGGACATCTCGTCCGCCGAGATCACGGCCGCGACCGTGGTCGGAGGGATCGAACGAGCGGTCGTCCGTTTCTCCATCGTCGGCGACAACGCCCCACTGACGCAGGACTGGACGTTCGAGCGCGATCCGGGCACCGATACGAGCGCCGACGACGAACAGCACGAGGTCGCCGACGGTGGTTGGACGGTGGCGCATCGCGGCTGGCGTCTCGCGGGGATCGCAGCCGCAGCCTAGGACCCTTTCAACTCGTGGTAGCGGTCAGGCGCACGCCGCGGCGCGATACGACGCGCTGCCGAGGTCCGGCGCCGGTCTGCCGTCGATGGTGATCTTCGCCCCGCGTTCGGGTGGCGCGCAGCTCTTCGGGAACACGATGAAGACGCTCCGCGCGCCGGCGGATATGTAGCCGTCGCAGGAAGCGGTGTTGCACACGTACGGCTCGAACGTCCCGGACAGTGTCGTGGTGCCGTCGCCGTTCACCGACTTGACGGGATTCGCGAGCAAGCCGCTGAATCCCACGACGAACAGCACGACGATCGCGATCACGGACACCACCAGGACCGGGATGCTCCACGCGGGACGCCGTTTGCGCACCGGAGCATCGGACCGAACCGCATCGTCCAGAGAGGCGCGCTCGGGGGCGGTCTGCGGAGTCTCCACGGCACTGCTACGGTACCGAATGCCGTGCGGCAGCCGATCGTGTTCATCACCGACTATGGCCGCGACGACGCCTACGCGGCGTCACTGACCGGCGCTGCCTGGCGCGTCGATCCGCATGTGATCTGTTTCGACGGGACGCACGGCATCCCGCCCGGTGATGTGCTCGCCGGTGCGTACCAGCTGAAGGCGCTCGCGCTTGCCTTCTCTGAAGGCGTGGTCTTCTGCGCCGTGGTCGACCCCGGAGTCGGCACCGATCGGAGAGCGATCGCCGTGGAGGTCGGGCGCATCCGGTGCGTCGCGCCTGACAACGGGCTCATCTCCTATCTGTGGCAGGAGGCAGCGACGTTCCGGAGCGCGGTCGCTCTGGACATCCCGCTCGATGCCGCCCCCACCTTCCACGGCCGCGACGTCTTCGCCCCGGCCGCAGCGCAGCTGGCGTCGGGAGGGCGCCTCGAGGCGGCCGGCGAGCCCATCGACGACCCGATCGTCCTGTCGGACGCCTTCGCGGAGCGGGCAGGGACGGGGCTCAGCGGGCGCGTCGGGGTCGTCGATCACTTCGGCAACGCGATCACCACCGTCAGGAATGCCGACATCGGGACGGCGACGGTGCGCTCGGTGAGCTGGCGGGGTGGCGCCTGCGCCGGTCTCGTCACGACGTACGCCGAGATTGTTCAGGGAGCCGGTGCGCTGATCGGCAGCGCGGGCCACGTGGAGATTGCCGCTCGGGGTGCCCCGGTGGCGATGGTGGGCGGTCCGAAACTCGGCGATGCCGTCTTCGTGGAGCTCGCATGATCAGCGGCACAGGCGGCCCGGAGGCGCTCGGGGATCTGACGTCGGAACAGGTGTCCCGGCTCGACCGCGCCGCGCTCGAATGCGGTGTCAGCACGTTGCAGCTCATGGAGGTGGCCGGCTGGCAGGTTGCGCGCTGCGCGTGGCATCACCTCGGCAACCGGGCCAACGATATCGTGGTTGTGGCCGGACATGGCAACAACGGTGGCGACGGCCTCGTTGCGGCCCGCCATCTTGCCACCTGGGGCTGCACGGTTCGAGCGGTCGTGGTCGCCGACGAATCGCGCATCACGGGGATCGTCCACGATCACGTCGTCGCGGCGCGCGCCTGCGGTGTGGACGTTCGCGCCCGCACGGACGCGGGGGTGATCGCGGCGGTCGCCGGTGCGACGCTGGCAATCGACGCGGTGCTCGGCACGGGTCTGCGAAGCGCGCCACGCGATCCCCAGGCCACTGCGATACGGGCACTCAACAGCGCAGGCAGTCCGATCCTGAGCGTCGATGTGCCGAGCGGTCTCGACGCGACCAGTGGTGAGGCATTCGATCCGTGCGTACGCGCCACACTCACGTGCACGCTGACAGCGATGAAGCGAGGGCTGCGAAGCAGCGGCGCCTCCGCGTACGCGGGCGCGGTGTGGGTCGCCGACATCGGCATGCCGGCCGCCGCGTGGAAGCGAGCCGGTCTCATCCAGCCGTCCGGAGTCGCGGGCGGGGAGTTGGTGCACACTTCGTCCTGATCTCCCCTTGACCGCGGGGCGGACTCCACAGTACTCTTGGACCGTCTTACTCGCGCCGTCAGCGCAAACGTCATGATCAACGTCTCAGCACATATCGCTCCCGAGGCGCGCGAGCTTGCCGCAACCGTACGCGAACAGCTCGATGATCTAGTCACGTATGCCACGCACCTGGTCAACCACCAGGCCGATGCGGTGGCCTTCGTGGCCGGCGGGATCCACCACGCAAGCCGGTATCCACCCGCGCGCCTCCGTGTTGACGGGCGCGCCGCGCTGTATCGCGCGGTGACCCGCGCCTGCCGGCACGGGCAGCGCTTCCCGCCGCGACCGGCCGGCATCGGCCGCATGTTCCGTCGCAGCGGCACCTCGGTGCAGGTCGAGGTCGACACCGTCGACGCCGGCCGGATCAACACCGTCAAGCGTGCCATGGCGATGCTCGGCTTCGACCGCCGGGCGGCGCTCCTGCTGCGCGATCTCTGCGGTCTCGATTACCACGAGATGGCCCGCGCGCTCGAATGCTCGCCCGAGGCGGCCGCTCGCCTGGTGGCGGCTGCGCGCCGTGAGTTCGGCTCGATCTACCGAGAGATCGCGCTGTGAGGTGCAGCCTCCTCGCCCTGAGCAGCTACATCGACGCCGAGCTCGAGGTTGCGCAGACGGGCGAGCTCGAGGCGCACCTCCTCGCGTGCGAGCGCTGCCGGACCGCCGTCGAACATCTTCGCGAGGAATCGGAACGGATCGGAGCGCTGGCCCGTGTGCACATCCCCGACGCCGCGGTCCATGAGCTCTTCAGCCAGATCGGCCTGATCGAGGAGGGCGACGAACTTCCGGCTGCCCCGCCGCACCACGATCGTCCGGCGTCGGTGGAGGCCCCGCCGTGGTTCGGTGCCGAGCGCGGCAGGGCGTTGCCGTGGGCGCCCCGCGGCGGCTACGAGTCCAACAGCAGCGAACCGCGAGAGCTCATCGGCGGGCGCACCAGGAGCGTCGCCGTCGCCGAGCCGCCCGAGCTCTTCCTCTGGGAAGAGCCGATGGAGCAGATCGTCACCTCGACGGTGCCGGCTCCGCCACCGGTGCAGGTGGCGCCGAAACCGGCGATCGAGACGCCGCGAGTGCCGGAAGCCCCCGTCGTGTCGCCGCAGCCGCCGGACGTCGTCGTCGAGCCGCAACCACCGGCGGTCGACCACGCGGTGCCGCAGCCACCACAGCCACACACAGGCGGCGCGCCGTCAGCATTCCAGCGGATGCGTGACGCGGTCGCGGTCCGTATCGCGCTCTGGCGCGGCGCCGGCTCGCACCTCGAATCCAATGTCGAGATCGTGAGCGGCGCGGGCGCGCCAACCTGGAATCAGCGAGCGCATCCGAAGGCATGGACCGACAGTCCGCCGATCGTCGTCGCACCGGAGCCACCGGCCGTCGAGCAGCCGGAACCTCCGCCTCTCGTGCAGCCCGTGGCGGAGCCGGCTGTCATCGCGCCGTCCGGCATCGAGCCGGCTGCCGGCGATGCCGACGTGGCCGACGTTGCCGCCGCCGAGCCCTCGCACGCAGCGCTCGCCACCCCGGAGCTCGCCGACATCCTGGGCGAGGTCGCGTCGCTTGCGGCACCACTCGGACGCACCCCCGCACCGTCACCCGCCCCCACCAAGCGTCACCGCAACGGGTACAGAGGCCCGATCGTGGCTCCCCTCGCGGTTCCCGAGAAGCTGCCGGAGCTCGTTGAAGAGCCGATCGATGCGGACACGCTTGACGACCACCTCGCTGCTGTGGATGCGATGGTCGCCCCCGACGCCTTCCGCGACCACACGGCGCCGTCCGCGCCCACAGCGCCGATCGTGCCGGGACGCCACGTCCGGCGTCTGAAGTCGCAGACGTCCGAGCGGCGCTCTTGGAATCCCACGCAACCCAGGACTGGGCGGCACGTGCTCCCGATCGGCGGGCCCGCGGTGGCAGCCGCAGATCGCGATCGCGGGCTCTGGATCTTCGCCGCGGCGACCGCCGTGGTTCTGATCATCGGACTCCTCATCGGCAGGACGGTGACGCAACCGGCACCGGTTGCCGCGCCGCACGTGACGCGGCCGCATCCCACCGCGCAAGCCACGTCGATTCCGACGATCGCGCCACTCCCCGTGGCCACCCCGGCACCGGCGGTGGTGACAGGTCCGGCGGCGCCCACACCGCAGCAGCTCACCGGGAGTCACACCATCGGCACCGGAGCAAGCGGCTTCTCGGTTGCCGACGTCCGCTACGGCGAGCATCCGAATGACTTCCGTCTCGTCTTCGACCTCGCGTTCCCCGCCACGGTCACCGGCGCGCCGACGACGGTCATCGGCTACGACGGTCCGACGACACTGTACGTGGAATTCACGGGCGTCACCGGGACGGCGCCGATCGAGTCGATGCCGCCCGGTCAGGTGGTCGAATCGGTGACGGCGTTGCCGATGGCGCGCAACACCAACCGGCTGGTCTTCAAGATCACGCTCCGCAAGAACGCGCCCTTCGACGCGTACTACCTGTCCGGCGCGCGCCTCGTCATCGACATCACGTAGCGGATCCACCGCAGGTCACCCCGCGGTGGTGGTCGCTCCCTCGGACGCCGCCGGCGCATCGGATTCGACGATCGGCTGACCGTGCTGCTCACGCAGGTCGAACTTCAGCACCTTGCCGGCCGGATTCCGGGGCAGCATGTCGACGAACACCACTGACTTCGGTTGCTTGTATCGCGCCAGCTTGTCCTGTGAGAACGCGATCACCTCTTCCTCGCTGAGCGTCACCCCGTCCTTGCGCACGATGATCGCGCGGACGGTCTCCCCCCAGCGCGGATGCTGCACACCGATGACCGCGACCTCCTTGATCCCCGGATGCCTGTACAGCACATCCTCGACCTCGGCGGGATACACGTTCTCGCCGCCGCTGATGATCATGTCCTTCTTTCGATCGACGACGAAGAAGTACGCATCGGAGTCGCGGATCCCGATGTCACCCGTGTGGAACCATCCGTCGATCAGCACCTCGGCGGTGGCGTCGGGCCGGTTCCAGTAGCCCTTCATCACGTTCGGACCGCGCACGACGATCTCGCCGCGCTCGCCGTCAGGGACATCGCGACCATCCTCGTCGACGACCTTGACGTCGGTGAAGAACGGAGCGATGCCCGCCGACCCGAGCTTCTTCGTCGCCATCGACGACGGAAGGAACGACGCGAACGGAGACGTCTCGGTGAGGCCGTATCCCTGGTTGAACGGGAGACCGCGCGCGGCATAGAGCTTGATGAGCGCCTCCGGCACCGGCGCGCCGCCGCACGACAGGACGCGAATGCTGCTCAGGTCGCGCGTCGCGAAATCGGGATGCTGGGCCATGAAGAGGTACATGGCAGGGACGCCGAACATCGACGTGATGCGGAACTTCTCGATGTTCTCGAGCACCATGCCGGGCTCAAACATCTGCTCCATCACGACGGTCGCGCCTTTCATGAACGAGATGAGCGGCGTCACGTTGAGACCGCCGATGTGAAAGAGCGGCGCGACCACAAGGGAGATCTCCTGGGATGTTCCGTCGTCCGCGAGCGACGCGTTGATGTTGTTCCAGATGATGTTGCCGTGCGTGAGCATCGCGCCCTTCGGTCGTCCGGTCGTCCCGGACGTGTACATGATCAGCGCGACATCGCTCATCGCCACGGGGTAGTCGAGGTCGGTGTCCCGCTGATCGTGCAGCAGCGAGTCGAAACCACGTGAGCCGCTCTGCTCGACGGCGCAGATGTACTCGCGCACGCTCAGGTCCGCACGGATCGAGTCGACGATCGAGGTGAATGCCTCCTCGTACACGAGCGTGTGCAGTCCCGCGTCGCGGATGATGAAGCTGAGCTCTGGCCCCGTCAGGCGAAAGTTGAGGGGCACGAAGATCGCGTCGAGCTTCGCCGTGGCGAACAACGTGAAGAAGAAGCGCGGATGATTGAGACCGAGGAAGCCCACGCGATCGCCGGGGTTGACGCCCAACGCGTGGAGCCCGTGCGCGACCTTGTTGGTGAGGGTGTTGAGCTCCCGGTAGGTCCAGCGCTCGTCGCGGAAGATGAGGGCGGTGTTGTCCGGGCTGAGCTGTGCGCGCCTGCTGAGCGTGAACCCGAGTCCCTGGTCATTCGCCATTGCGGTAGCCCTCCGAGTGCCCTCTTCGCCTCATCGCGATTCTCCCATTCGTGCATGGGGAGCGTTTTGCTACGCGGACCAGCCCCCGTCCACAACGAGCACCGAGCCGGTGACGAACGAAGCGGCGCCGGACGCCAGGAACAGGGCTGCTCCCGCGATCTCGTCCGGGACCGCATGGCGGCCGAGCGCGGTCTGATCGATGATGTGCTCGTGGACGGCGGTGGTCTCCACGAGGTACCGAGCCAGCTTCGTCTCCACGAGACCGGGAGCGATCGCGTTGACGCGGATGCCCAGCGGTCCGAGCTCGCGTGCAAGCGTGCGCGTGAGCGTGATGAGCGCCGCCTTGCTCGCGTTGTATGCGCCGGTGAGCGGCTCGGGCCGGATCCCCGCGACGGAGGACATGTTGATGACGCTCCCGCCGTGATCGCGCATCCACGCCGCGACCGCGTGGCGCGTGAGGCGCAGCGGTCCCATGACGTTGACCTCCCAGATCTTGTTGATGGCGCCCTCGTCGGCATCGAGGATGGGACCGAATTGCGGGTTGGTTGCGGCGTTGTTGACGAGCACGTCGAGACGGCCGGTCTGGGCCATCACCTCGGCGACGACTGACTCGCATGCCGCGGCGTCGCCGGCGTGCCCGGGAACGGCGATCGCAACGCCACCCGCGGCAACGATCTGCGCCGCAGCTTCCTCACATGCATCCGCGTGGCGGGCGTTGATGGCGACGGTCGCCCCCGCCTCTGCGAGCGCGGAGGCGATGGCGCGACCGATCCCGCGGCTGCCACCCGTGACGAGCGCGACTTTCCCGTCCAGCGCGAACCGCTCAGCGACGCTCAATTCAACCCGGAGGTGGCGGCGTGGTCCTTGGATCGGACGAGCATCCGGTCGAGGAGCGCGGCCTCGCGCCGGAGGAGGCGGAGCACCGCCGACAGGCGTTCCGTCGTGCTGTCGATCTCGAGCAACCGCTGACGCTGCGCGACCTCGACCTGCACGGCGGCGGCGACAAGGTACGAAAGGAGCTCGGGGTCGGAGGGCAGCGCGACCTCGAGCGGGTCGCCCTGACCGACGCCGCGGAGCTGTGTGGCGTAGCCGCGAAACGCGGTGGTCACTGCGACCGCAAGGCGGTTCGTGTCGTCGGCGGGCGCGGGGATGTCCTGCAGATAGCGCACGGAGGCGACAAGGTACGCGCGCTGACGGGAGATCGACTCGATGCGAAACCGCGAGGCACCGATGACGCCGAGGTTGTACCTGCCGTCCGGGAGCTCCTCGATCTCGTCGAGTTGCGCCAGCGTCCCCACGTCGTAAGGGACCGCGGTCGCACCGACCTCGACGCCCTCGCGGATCGCCACGACGCCGAACGTCGTCGAGGCGGCCCGGCAGTCACGCATCATCGCCCGGTAGCGCGGCTCGAAGATGTGCAACGACATCGGCATATGCGGAAAGAGCACGGATCCGAGCGGCAGCAGCGGGACCTCGACGGCCATCAGGCGCGCTCCGATCCGAGCCGCACTAGGCGGCTTTGCAGTTCTTTGTGTGCTTGACGATGCGCTCACGGCGGGGCTCGCCGGGGCGGCGGCTGTGCCGGAACGCGATCTCAACGCCGATCTCGTTCTGACGCATCAGGTTGTGGCAGATCGGGCAGCGGACGTGCGTGAGAATGTCGCGCTGCGAGGCGACACCCTTGGATTCCTTGATCGTGTTTGCCATGGCGGCTTGGGCTCCTTAGAACTGTCTCTAGATCGATTGTACGCGGCGTCGGGGTACGATTCGGCGCCGATGTCCCGTCATCCAGGCCCTTTCCGTGCTCGCATCGCCATGCTGGTCGCTGCTGCGCTCGGGGGTCTGGCCGTGGCCGGCTGCGGGAGCCTGGTGACCGTGAGCAGCCAGATCACGCCTCCGGCGCCCAATTGCGCCACCCCACGGCCGGTTGCCGCGGCTGACTCCTTCTCCACGCCGGTGGCGCTGCAGCAGGGTGCCTCCGGACTGCAGTTCGGCGACATCAGCGTCGGCTGCGGCAAGGTGGCGAGCGCTTCCGCCAACGTGAACGTGCAGTTCACGGTGTGGCTTGCGGACGGTACCCGCGTCATCACCACGCGCGGTGCGGGTTCGGCCACCAACGCGCTGAACCTTGGTGATCCGTCGACCCTTCAGTTCTGGCGGGTCGGCGTGCCCGGCATGCGCGTCGGCGGCACCCGAAAGCTCGTCGTTCCCCCGGCGCTCGGTTTCGGATCCGCGGGCAACTCGTCGGCCGGTGTCCCTGCCAACGCCACCCTCATCGTCGATGTGGAGCTGGAGTCGATCGGCTGAGCCTGAGACGGGCCGCTAGGACCTCGCCCTGTTCCAGAAGATGTAGAGCCCGGTCAACACCGCCATGGCGATCACGACGAAGGCGACGGGGATACCGATCACCTCGAGCAGGCCGGGCACCGTGGTCGCGATCATGCTGAGCGAAGCATACCCAACCCACGGCCGCACGGCCGCGTGCGCACGACGTTCAGCACGGTGACCGGCACGCGTTCGGCCTCGCTCAACGAAGGGCGTCGCAGTGCCGAGATGGAACGCCTCGACGGTGGCGAGTCCGTTGATCTGGTGGTCATCGGCGGCGGCATCACGGGTGCCGGTGTTGCGCTCGATGCCGCCACGCGCGGACTGCGCGTCGCGCTCGTCGAACGGCGGGATCTTGCGAACGGCACCAGTGGCCTGAGCAGCAAGCTCGCACACGGCGGCCTTCGCTACCTGCGGCAGGGCGAGGTCGCGGTCGCCTGGGAGTCGGCGCGCGAGCGGCACATCCTGATGACGCGCACGGCACCACACCTGGTGCGGCCGATGCCGTTCGTCGCGCCACTGGACGGAGCGATGCGGCCCGTGTATGGCGCGTTCGCCGAGACCGGCATCCGTGTCGGCGACGTCATGCGCGCCGCGGCCGGGACTCGGCGCGGCACGCTTCCCGGGCCGCGCCGCATCGGCCCCGACGAGGCAATGCGTCTCATTCCCAGCCTGCGTGCGGACGACCTGCGCGGCGCCATCCTGTTCTGGGACGGGAAGCTCGAGGACGACGTGCGGCTCGTGATCGCCGCCGCGCGGACCGCGGCGGCGAACGGCGCGATGATCCTGACGTACTGCGACGCCGTCGACGTTGAGCGCGGCCGGGTCGGCGTCCGCGACGCCGTCAGCGGCCGCGGCTTCGAGATCGCGACGACGAACATCGTCAACGCGACCGGCGTGTGGGCCGACGGCCTCGCTCCAGGCGTGCACCTCACGCCGAGCAAGGGCTCGCATGTGATCGTCCGGGCTTCCTCGCTCGGCCACCAGCGCGCGTCACTCGTCGTGCCGATCGCGGGGGAGTCGGCGCGCTGGGTGGGAGCGACACCCACGGGTGACGGCCACGTGATCGTCGGCGTCACCGACGAGCCGTATCACGGAACGCTCGGCGCGCAACCGCAGGTGACGCCGGCGGAGGAGCAGTACCTGCTCGACGCGCTGTCCCGGGCGCTCGAGGTGCCGCTCGACCATCGGGACGTGATCGGCTCCTACGCGGGACTGCGGCCGCTGCTCAGTGCCGGCGGCGAGAGCACCCGTGACCTGAGCCGGCGCCACGCCATCGTCGAGGACCCGCGCACGGGAATGCTGACCGTCGTCGGCGGCAAGCTGACGACCTACCGGCGCATGGCCCAGGACACCGTCGACCGTATCGCACCGGGACGCCCGAGCAGGACGGCCGAACTGCCGCTCGTGGGCGCGGCGCCGCCGTCGGTGCTCAAGGCGCTCGACGTACCCGACCGCCTGAGGCGTCGCTACGGGGTCGAGGCGCCTGCTGTCGTGTCCCTTGCGAGTCGCGACCCGGCCCTGCTGCGGCCGCTCGCCGACGGGGTCGCGGCCCTCGGCGTCGAGATCGTGTTCGGGGTGCTGCACGAGGGTGCGCGCACGCTGGACGACCTGCTCGACCGGCGCGTGCGGCTGGGCCTCGTTCCTGCCGAGCGGCATGCGGCTGAGGAGGCGGCGGCGCGTCTTGTCGTCTGAGAACGAGTCGCGAGCGCGTATGGTTCGAGTTCCGACGAACACCTGGAGGGAGATCAGTGCGCCGTGTGGCATGCGTCGTGGCCGGCACAGCAGCAACACTCTTGCTCGCGAGCTGTGGCACGCAGACGATCACCGCGACCGAGACTGGCTCAGGCCTGACCGTCTCCTTTGTGATCACCGGCGATACCGATGCCGTCAACGCGCTGGAGGCGACGATCAAGTCGTCGGGACTGACGATCGCGAGCGGTTCCTCACCCACCGGCGCGCACGTGTGCGGCTTCAACCGGAGCAAGAACGGCCACACATACCAGGTGGATATCTACGGCGGTGCGCCGAAGAGCATCTGCAGTGCCGCCTCGCAGGCGGAGTTCCTCGCCCAGGCTCCCTGATCAGCGCGGATCGCTAGGAGGCGACCTCCATGCGGGCGCCGAGGAGCCCGAGCTCGATGTCGTGCATGATCGTGATGCGGAAGGCCTGACGGGCGGCCGCATCGAGCTCGGGGGCGATCGTCTGGTCGCGAGGGCGCCCGATCCACGGCGGCTGGTGGCGGCCCATCGGCTCACCGCCGACACGGACGACCACCGCGCGATCGTCCTCCTCGTCGACTTCGATCGACACGTGCTGGAGCACGCCGGTGCTGTCCACCAGTGTCCATGACCGCAGCCACACGGGCATCGTGCTGCCGGGCACGCGGACCGGGCGCACGGCGCCGCTGACGACGTAGGCGTCCTTGTGGGGAGCGTCGGCGGTCAGCGCGATGCGGACCGCGGTGTCGAGCTCGGCGCCGACCCACGTTGCGAGGGACGGGGCGCGATTCTCGACGTCCGGGAGCATGTGCGTGAAGAACCCGTTGGAGAGTGACGGCGCGACGGTCGCGTGGCGCCGGCAATACGGGAGGCCGAGAACGATCCGGCTGTGCTCATCGCACCACGCGGTTCCGCACTTGACCTGGCGCCGGTCAACGTAGGTGCAGCGGCAGCTGGCCGGCTTCGAGCACTCGCCGTCCATGCACTGCTGATCGGGCGCGGCAGGAGACACGAGTGACGACGTGCTGTCGGAGGGCTGCTTGCGCGAGAGCCGCTGCCACGGCTTCTTCTTGTCCACTGGTTCAACTCCTCGGTACCAAATAGCCGGGGTACCGTGCCTCGAAGTACAGCCTAGTCGCGGTTGCGCGCTCTCCAAACCGGGTGCATCCATCTTGTTACGCCGTGGATGCTCGGCGTGACCGGTCGCGCCGTCGAGATCAGTCGCGGTGATGACGCCAATATGACGTCATTCCTCCTTGACATGGCTTCATATGTGGTGCCATAATGGCGCCATGGACCTGCAACCCTACGTCGACAGCATCCGGCGCCAGCTCGAGGCAGCAGCCGAAACCGGTGGCGATGAGGCCCGGGCGCTGGCCGAACGCCTCGTCGCCCCGCTCGACTCCGCGATCCGGCTCGCGCTCCAGGATGCCCTGACCGCCGCCGCCGAGGAGATCACCGTGGACCTCGCGCCGGGGTCGGTTGACCTGCGCCTGCGCGGTCGAGACCTCGAGTTCGTCGTCACGCCTCCACCGGCCGACGTGCCCCCGGCCGACGTCGGTGGCAACACCACGACGCGCCCGTGGATTGCGCCCCCCGACACCGACGACGCCGACGAAGGCGGGATGTCGCGGATCAACTTCCGCCTGCCGGAGCAGCTCAAGGTTCGCATCGAGCGAGCCGCGGGGAGCGAGGCGCTGTCGGTCAACGCCTGGCTCGTCCGCGTCGTCGGCGCGCGAGTGGAAGGAACCGAGCCTGGACGTCGCAACGAATCGCCCTCGGCGCAACGCCGCAACCGCTACACGGGATGGGTCCGCTGAGTCGCGGGCCCGCACATCTGAGGAGCCAACACCATGCCCACCTTTGACACCCCAACACCGATCTCCATCACCGTGGATCTCGTCGTCGGAGACCTTCGGGTCACCGCGTCCGAGCGGCGCGACACCGTCGTGGACGTGCGTCCGAGCGACCCCACCAAGCAGTCGGACATCGCGGCTGCCGAACAGACCCGCGTCGAGTACGCGAATGGAGCGCTGCTGGTCAAGACAGCGAAGTCGTGGCGCCAGTTCGGCCCGCGCAAGGGAGCGGACTCGGTCGACATCGTCATCGGCGTGCCGGCCGGTTCGCAACTGCATGCCACAGGCGGCATCGCATCGCTGCACTGCACCGGCCGCCTCGGCGAGTGCGACTACAACGCGGGCGTGGGCGATGCCCAGGTCACCGAGGCCGCGCCGGTGGCGATCCGCGTCGGTGTCGGTGACATCGCGGTCGACCGCACCAGCAGGCACGCGGACATCAAGACGGGGTCGGGCACGGTCCGGATCGGCACCATCGCCGGGACGGCGGTGGTCCGGAACACCAACGGCGACACCTGGATCGGTGAGGTGAGCGATGACGTGCGCGTGAGCTCGGCCAACGGCCGGATCGTCATCGACCGGGCGGGAGCGACGGTGGCCGCGAAAACAGCCAGGGGTGACATCCGCATCGGCGAGGTGCAGCGCGGCGCCATCGTCGCCAACACGTCGATGGGTGCGGTTGACATCGGCATCCTGGAAGGTGTCGCGGCGTGGCTCGACCTCAACACCTCGTTCGGCACGGTGGCCAATGCGCTTGATGCGGCGACCAAGCCTGAGGATGGCGCCGACCAGGTTGAGGTTCGCGCGCGCACATCGTTCGGCGACATCCGGATCCACCGTGCGGTCGCTGCCGCAGCCGGCGTCGCGTCGTGAGCGCCGCAGCACCGCGCCTCGCGCTGCAGCTCATCGGACTGCGCAAGTCATTCGGCGACAAGACCGTGCTCGATGGCATTGATCTCGCAGTCGCCGAGGGGACGACCTTCTCACTGCTCGGGCCCAACGGAGCAGGCAAGACGACGACCGTCCAGATCCTGTCGACGTTGCTTCACAGCGACGGCGGCGAGGCGTTCGTCGCGGGGTTCGATGTGGCGCGCAGGCCTGACGCCGTTCGCGCCGCAATCGGTGTCACCGGCCAGTTCTCTGCCGTCGACAGCCTGCTCAGCGGTGAGGAGAACCTCATGCTCATGGCCGACCTCAATCACATCAACAGGCGCGAAGGACGCCGGCGCACGGGCGAGCTGCTCGAACGCTTCGACCTCCTCGAGGCACGCACGCAGCCCGCAATGACGTACTCGGGTGGCATGCGCCGGCGGCTCGACCTGGCGATGACTCTCATCGGCGATCCGCGGATCATCTTCCTGGACGAGCCGACAACCGGACTGGATCCGCGGAGCCGCCGCACGATGTGGCAGATCATCCGCGAGCTCGTCGCCGGCGGCGTGACCATCCTTCTCACCACGCAGAACCTCGAGGAAGCGGACGAGCTCGCGGACCGCGTCGCCGTGCTCGACCACGGGCGCATCGTCGCCGAGGGCACACCCGATGAGTTGAAGCGGCGCATGCCCGGTGGCCACGCGCGTCTGTACTTCCGCGATCTCGGCGGGCTCGAGTCTGCGGCACGCGTGCTCGGTGACGGATCGCGCGACGACGACGCGCTGGTGCTGCAGGTCCCCAACGACGGAACACCG
>DATLRX010000090.1:0-2811 GCA_035534435.1 Candidatus Acidiferrales bacterium | reverse complement strand
GTACATCTTTCCGTTGATGTTCTTCAAGCGGATCAATGACGTCTACCTAGAGGAGTTCGAACAGGCTCTCGAGGAGTCCGGCGGAGACCATGAGTTCGCCTCCTTTGCCGAGAACCACCGCTTCGCCATCCCTGGGGGGATGCTCTGGGATGACGTTCGCAGCCGCACGGAGAACATCGGCACAGCCTTGCAAACGGCATTTCGCGAGATCGAGAAGGCCAACCCGGAGACGTTGTATGGCATCTTCGGCAACGCCAACTGGACCAACAAAGACAAGCTGCCCGACCGCAAGCTTGCCGATCTGATCGAGCACTTCTCGACCAGGACACTGTCCAACGCCAACGTGCACCCAGACGTGTTCGGCAACGCCTACGAATATCTCATCAAGCGCTTCGCCGACCAGTCAAACAAGAAGGCCGGCGAGTACTACACGCCGCGCTCCGTGGTCGGCCTGCTCATCAACATTCTCGATCCCATGGAGAGCGAAAGCGTCTACGACCCGGCCTGCGGCACCGGCGGCATGCTGATCGAGGTTATTGAACACGTCAAGGCGGCCGGCGGAAGCCCCAAGACCTTGTGGGGCAAGCTCTACGGACAAGAGAAGGTGCTCGCCACGTCTGCGATTGCCCGCATGAACCTGCTGTTGCACGGCGTGGAGGACTTCAGGATCGTGCGTGAAGACACCCTGCGCCATCCCGCGTATAACGCCGGCAATCGCCTCGCACAGTTCGACTGCGTGGTTGCCAATCCTCCCTTCTCGTTGAAGAACTGGGGCGTGACCGAGTGGGCGTCCGACAGGTGGGGTCGCAACAGCTTGGGCGGCGTTCCCCCTAAGCCTGGATCCACCGTCGTCGCGATGTAGGACGACGTCAGGCCGCGGCGGCGTCCCGTCGTCGTCCGGTTTGTAGGGGTTTAACGCTGGTCGCGGCCTGCGTGAGTGACACGAGCGGCGCTGCGCCATCGCGTGACCGACATCTGGCGCACAACGGTGCACAGCAATCGTGATGCGGGCAGCCGGTCACGTCAGCGGTGACGGTGATGAGCGACGGCAGTGTCAGGAGTGGAGTGGGATGCGGCGCAAGGCGGCGAGCGCGGTGATGAAGTCCCGCCGCCACGGCCACTTGGTGGGCAATGCGAGCTGCTGCTGCCGAGCTGACGACGTCAGCCGCCCCGGCACCGAGATCAGGCGCATGCGCACGGTCTTGGCGACCGCTGGAGCGGGCCGGCCCAACCCCAGGTGCAGGACCCAGCGGATCAGGTTGTGCGCCAGTCCGGCGAGCACCAGCCATGCCGCGTTGGCCGAGAAGTTCCCCGACGGGCAATGCTGCAATCCGGAGCCTTCCTTGAGGTCGCGAATCGCCAGTTCCACCACGGCGTGGCGACGGTGGTCGGCCTCGAGCTCGAGCATGCTGCCGATCCGATCGGTGACCAGGCCGTGGTGACGCCAGTCGGGGAAGAGCTCCGCTTGTGCGCCGACCAGACGGGTGCGCCGAACGATGAATCGGTTGCCTCCGTATGTGGTCTCGGCGACCTGCGCACGGCCACCGTCGGGATACTCGATGTCGACCCATTGGTCCTCGGCAATGGCGCTGATCACGGTGCGCACCGACTGGTTCTGGCGGATGGTCAGCGAGAACCGAACGTCGAGCTTGCGGCATGCCTGCATCACGTCGCCCGACCAGAATCCTGAATCGCCGCGGAGCGTGAGCTGACCGCAGGCACCCGCTCTGCGGACGCGGCCGACAAGTTCCGTGACGAAGCGGTGCGCGCCCCGCGCGGTGTGGGCCGAACCTTTGCGCATCCGCGTGTGCAGCGTCTCGCCCGTGTCCGCCCGGGTAGCGAGGAGCGGGTGGTAGCCGAGCACATGCGTGTACCCATACGCGGCTCCCTGCTTCTGCTTGCCGTGCACCTGGCACACCGTCGAATCAACGTCGATGGTCATCGGCGCCGCCTTCGGTCCCGCTCCTGCGGCCCAGGCCCGCGTCAACACGATCTCGGACAGCTTGTCGAGCTGGCGGACATGGCCGAAGCTGAAGGAGCGGAGAAACGTCCCCAAGGTCGAGGGGGCCAGGACGCGGTGACCGAGCACCCGCTCGGAAGCACCGGTGCGAAGGATGTTGGCATCGTCGATGCAGTTGGCTCCGGCGATCGCCGCATGGACCAGGGTCATGACCTTCGCCCCCGGCAGGAAATATCCCGGTCGCCCGACCAGATCGATCACCTCATTGGCCACGCGCTCGATGCCGAGGTGGGCCGCCAACGTTGCCGGCAGGACCAGTCCGGCGTTGGCCACCGAGTGGTCGTCGTCGAAGTCCACATCGAGACGGTCGAGGCTATGCGAGAATCGCATCGAAAAGGTGCTCCTTGTTCTGGGTGCAGCGGTTGTGTGAACAACGCCGATTATCCCAAGTGCAGGAACACCTTTTCGCTTTTCACCCCGTCGACCCAGCCGGGCTCACCCTTCGAAGGCGGTGGATCCAGGCTTAGGGAACGAACCTCACTACTCGTTGCCGCGCGTTCCCATCCCCGTCGCAGCCTGATCCACGCGTTCCCCAGCATGAATCCGGTGCGCGAAAGGCTGCGCTCATGGCGTGACCGAGTTTGAGCCGGCGATCAGACCAGGAGGCTCTCCTCGTTCGGCGTCGTACCGATGACCCTTGGTACGGTTGGGCAGCGATGAATCCGGCCCGGCGCTCCTGGATGGTGGGGGCGATCGCCCTCGGCGCCTTCGTCGGCATGCTCGACGCCACGATCGTCGCTGTCGCCCTTGGGCCGATCACGCGGCGCTTCGCGCTGCCACTGGCGTCGGGA
>DATLRX010000089.1:0-65840 GCA_035534435.1 Candidatus Acidiferrales bacterium | reverse complement strand
GGTCCGCAGCTGCGCGGCCTGGTTCGAGATACGCAACGTCGAGGATCGACTGGTCTACCTCGCGGGCGGACCCCCCGAGATCCCGTTTGACCTGGGCAGGTTGGGCAGCATCTCGCGGCCGTTGCAGTCGACGGGCAGTGCTGCGGACATCCGCCGGCTGCTCTCCACCTCGGCATGGGGCGACCCCGGCGCCGAGGACGCGTACCGCGTCCGTATCTGGATGGAGCATCGCTGGCATCGCAGGGTTCGAGACGCCGCCCCCGACCTGCGCATCTGGGGCGACGCCGCGGCGTGGCTCCTCGCAGTCCGGGAGCGCCTCGCTCGTCGCGACGGGGCGGATCTCCTCGCATCGAGGATTCCGATGCTCCCGGAGCGATGGGAGTGGGTGACGGCAACTCCATGGACCGAAGCGGATCTGTGGTCCGGCGAGGAGCGCTGGTGGGTGCAACTCCGGGAGGAAGGGGCGTTGCTGCTCCACAGTCCGGTTGCGAGCAGCAGGCCCGTGGTCGGTGCGCTCGCGACGCTGGCGGTTGCCGCGCACGAGCTGGAGAGTGCGCTGGAAGTCGCTTCCAGCACTCCGACCGAGGAGGGCCTCGATGCCAGGAGTTGAGACCGGCGCGGTCCGCATGTCCCGAGTCGCGGTCGTCCTTCCCGATGATCGAGTTCGCGCGGGCCTCGTCGAGGTTGCGAGCTCTGGATGCGTTGAGCTTGATGAGGCGCCGACGCAAGCGGACGACGAGATCAGTGAGGCGCTCCGTCGCCTGCCGTCCGTTATGCCGGCGGGTGCGGTGGCGCTGAGTCGCGCCCCACGCGACACCGTCCAGCTCGAGCAGGCTGGGCGTCGAGACCTGCTTGCCGGAGAGCAGCAGCTCCGGCGGCTCGCCGGAAGCGCCGTGCACCACGCCGGGGTTTCCGTGTGGCTCGGATGGATGCCCGCCGGCGAGCGCACCGATCTCTCGGATCGCCTGGCTCGAGTCGGCGGGGCGGTGGTGGAGCTTCCGCGTCCGCGCTGGGCTGAGCCGCCCACGCAGCTTGCCGACAGCCTCGCACGCGCTCGTTTCCACCTGCTGGTTGACAGCTACGGGGTCGTGCCGTATGCGGACGTGGACCCGACGATCTTCGCGGCGGCGACCTACGTGCTCATGTTCGGAATCATGTTCGCCGACGCCGGCCACGGAGCGATGGTCGCGGCGCTGGGCATCGCCGCCGCCGCGCAGCGACGCTGGCCCAGCCTGCGGTCCGCGTGGCTGCTGATCACCGCGTGCGGAATCTCCGCGTGCGTCTTCGGCGTCGTGTTCGGCGAGTTCTTCGGTCCGACCGACGTTGTGCACCCTCTCTGGATACGTCCGCTCGACAACCCCGAACTGCTGCTGCTTGCGGCCGTCGTCTTCGGTGCCCTGCTCACGACGGCGAGCTACGCGATGGGAACCCTCAACCGGTATCGCGAGGGTGGGTGGGGCCGCGCGCTCGTCGCAGCCTCAGGCGTCGCCGGGTTCGCGATCTTCGCGGCGGTTGCGAGCCTCGCCACCGGACTGGTCGCAGGTCAGGTCGTGCTCGTCGCGGCCGGGGCGGTGACGCTTGGCTTCGGTTTCTCGCTGCTCGCGCTCGGCTTGCGACGCGAGGCCGGCCCCGGCAGCGGCGCGGCCGCCGAGGTCATCGTCGGCCTGTTCGACACGCTCATCCGGATGGGAACGAACCTCGTGTCCTTCGCGCGGCTCGCCGCGTTCGGTCTGGTGCACGCCGCGATCGAAGGCCTCGTCTGGTCCACGACGACGTCGCTCGCGGGGCGGGGGGCGTGGGCGCTCGTCGGAGTGGTGGTGTTTGTGGTCGGCAACGCGGTAGCGTTCGGACTCGAGGGCCTGGTGGTGGGCATCCAGGCATTACGTCTCGAGTATTACGAGCTGTTCTCGCGCGTGTTCGTTGGCGAAGGGCGCCGATTCCATCCCTGGCGTCCTGCAATCGTGGAGGATTGAAGCTATGACGGCAACCATCGTTCTGTGCCTGGTTGGCCTGGTCATCGCCGCCGGGTCCGGCGCCGGCGCCGCCATCCTCCTGCGCGCGAGCCCACGTCTCGCGGCCGGAGTGCTCGGAGCGACGTGCCTGATCGTGCTGATCGTGGTTGCGGTCATCATCAGCCACATCTCGTCGGATGGCGGCGGTGCGCTCGCGATCCGGCTCACGGCCGCAACGTCGTCCGACACGTCGGGCGCCTTCATCGGCGCGGCCATAGCGGTTGCGGGTTCCTCGGTCGGCGCCGGCATCGCCGTCGCGTACACGGGTTCGGCGGCACTCGCGGCCATCAGCGAGAAGCCCGAGCTGTTCGGTCGGGCCATGGTGTTCGTCGGGCTGTCCGAGGGTATTGCGATCTACGGCCTCGTCATCGCCCTGTTGCTCATCGGCAAGACATGACCCAGGTCGTCGCCCTCGGCGAGAAGCAACGTGTGGCGCCGTTCGCAATGGTCGGCGTCGCCGTGATCGCGGCCGACGACGCGAGCACGGTGAGCACAGCATGGGCCGCGCTCGGCAGTGACGTCGGGCTGGTCATCCTGACCGCACGCGCCGCCAGAGCACTCAAGCCGGCGCTCCGAACCGCCGGCGGTCCGCTGTGGACGGTGATGCCATAACCGATCTCACTCCGCTGCGCGCAACCCTGCTTGCGGACGCGTCCGTCCGCGCGGCGGCGATGCTCGCAGACGCACGAGCCGAGGCTTCGACCATGCGCGCATCCGCTGAGGCCGAGGCACTCCGGCTCGTCGAAGCCGCCCGCGAAGACGGTCGCCGTGCCGCGGAGGCGATCGCACGGTCCGAGCGGCTTGCGGCTGCGAGACAGGCGCGAGCGCTCGTGCTGCAGGCTCGGAGCGCTCGCGAGGCGACGGCGCGCAAGCGCGCGCTCCGCGCTGCGCTGGCATTTCGCGAGCGACCCGAGTACGGCCGTCTGCTCGACGCGCTCGAAGCCGGCTGCCGGCGCCGTCTCGGCGCAGAGGCCGAGATCGAGCGCGATCCGGCGCAGGGCGGGGGAGTGCGCGCCCGGCTCGGGTCCCGCAGCCTTGACTACACGCTCCCATCCCTGGCCGAGCATGCGGTGACGCCTGCCCTCCCGAAGAACGACGGCTTCGTCGCCGCGGCGACGAACGGGGAGCCGTCACGTCCATGACATTGCCGGTCCGGCAGGTTCAGACGGGACGTGTGCGCAGCGTGAACGGGCCGGTGGTCGAGGTGGTCGGTCTTGCCGGCGCCGCGATGTTCGACGTCATCGCCATCGGGCGTGCCGGTCTCGCAGGCGAGATCGTCGGCATCGACGGGGACGTGGCCACCGCGCAGGTGTACGAGTACGACGGCGGCCTGACGCCCGGCGACCCGGTCACGAGTCACGGCGAACCCCTGTCGATCACGCTCGGGCCGGGATTGCTCGGTCGGGTCTTCGACGGCATCCTCCGGCCGCTCGATCCGGGTGTCCCCTGGCTTGCCGCCGGCCGCGCCACCGCGGCCGATGACACGACATGGCATTTCGTCCCCACGGCGTCAGCCGGGACGCAGGTCGACGCGGGCGCGACGCTCGGGCATGTCGTCGAGGGGGCCCATTTCGAGCACCGCATCCTCGTCCCGCCGGAGATCCACGGCACGCTCACATGGCTCGGGTCCGAAGGCTCGATCGCAGCGGACGCACCCGTCGCCCGCATCGACGACATCGAGGTCACGATGTCGCAGCGATGGCCCGTCCGGCGGCCGCGCCCCGCGAGGTCCCGGGATCGGGGCGCGCGGCTCCTGCGGACCGGTCAGCGAGCCCTGGATCTGCTGTACCCGATTCTGCGCGGCAGCACCGCATCGGTACCGGGCGGCTTCGGCACCGGCAAGACGCTGCTGCAGCAGCAGATCGCGAAGTGGTGCGACGCCGAAGTGATCGTGTACGTCGGCTGCGGCGAGCGTGGCAACGAGATGATCGATGTCCTCGACGACCTTGCGAGGCTCGTCGATCCGCGTTCGGGCGGCCCTTTGCGCGAGCGCACGGTCTGTATCGCCAACACGTCGAACATGCCGGTCATGGCGCGTGAAGCAAGCATCTACACCGGGGTGGCCGTCGCCGAGTACTTCCGCGACATGGGGTACGACGTCGTCGTCATCGCGGACTCGACGTCACGGTGGGCCGAGGCGCTCCGGGAGTTCGCATCGCGGACGAATCAACTCCCCGCCGAGGAGGGATACCCGGCAACGCTGGCCTCCGCGCTTGCGGCCTTCTACGAGCGTGCCGGCAGCTTCACGTCGCTCGGCGGACGCAGCGGCTCGGTCACGATCATCGGCGCCGTGTCGCCACCCGGCGGAGATCTCACCGAGCCGGTCACCGCACAGACGCGACGCTTCGTCCGGGCCGTGTGGTCGCTCGATCGTGATCTCGCCTACGCCAGGCACTACCCGGCGGTGAGCTGGAACGAGAGCTTCACCCGTGACAGCGACAGCGTCGCACTGCTGCGCGCGGATGCCGGCGACAGCGAGTGGGCGCAACACCGGGCGCTTGCACTGGCATTGCTGGCGGAGTCGGAGCGCCTCGAGTCGCTCGTCGAGCTCGTCGGAGCCGCCGCGCTTCCGGATGGTCAACGCGTGACGCTGCGATCGGCGCGACTCCTGCGAGAGGCGGTGCTCCAGCAGGATGCGATGAGCGAGCACGACTCGTACTGCGGCGAAGCCAAGCAACAGGCATTGCTGGCGATGGTGCTCGACATTCACCAGCGGATGGTTGAGTTGGTTGCCGCGGGTGTCGGCGCGGAGACCATCGAGACACTCGATCTCGCCGAGGTCGCGGCCGCCCGTGGCAGCAGCGGACCCGACGATGTCGATGCCGTCGTCGCCATTCGCGACGCGGCCATTGCCAGCTTGAAGGCACTCGCGTGATCGACTCGATCCCCGTTCAGTACACGGGTGGGAGCAGCGTCAGCGGGCCGTTGCTCGTCGTCGAGAATGTCTCAGGAGTCGGCTGGGACGAGTACGCGATCGTCACGCTTGATTCGGGCGAGGTGCGCCACGGTGTCGTGCTCGACGTTGACGACAACCTTGCCGTCGTCCAGGTGTTCGAGGGGACCTCCGGGATACGCCTTTCGAGCGTGCGCGTCGCATTCGGCGGCACGCCGCTGCGTGTGCCGGTGGGACCGGAGTGGCTCGGACGCGTCTGCAACGGCAGGGGTGACCCGATTGACGGCGGGCCGCCGCTGCGGAGCGATCGCCTTGTGCCGGTGAACGGGCTGCCGATCAACCCGGCCGCACGCATACTGCCGAGCGATCCGATCATCACGGGCATCTCGGCCATCGACGGGCTCACCACCCTGGTTCGCGGGCAGAAGCTTCCCATCTTCTCCGTCGGCGGGCTCCCGCATCTCGAGCTTGCGGCGCAGATCGCCGCGCAAGCGCACGTTGCTGATGGCGCGTTTCAAATCGTCTTCGCCGCGATGGGCGTGACCCACGCGGATGCCGACAGCATGCGCGACGTGCTCGAGGAGCGATCGGAATCGGGCGAGCTGGTGTTGCTGATCAACACCGCGTCGGATCCCGTCATCGAGAGGGTGCTGACGCCTCGCATCGCGCTGACGGTCGCCGAACATCTCGCGTTCGAACGCGATGGGCACGTTCTCGTCGTGATGTGCGACATGACCAGTTACGCGGAGGCGGTGCGCGAAGTGTCCGCGGCGCGCGGCGAGGTCCCGGGTCGCCACGGGTATCCGGGCTACCTTTTCAGCGACCTCGCGTCGCTGTACGAGCGCTGCGGGCGGCTGAAGGTCAGCGCCGGTTCTCTCACCCAGATCCCGGTGCTGACGATGCCCGCCGGCGACATCACCCATCCGGTTCCGGACCTCACCGGCTACATCACCGAGGGCCAGGTGGTGCTGTCCCAGGAGATGCAGAGCCGGGGAATCTACCCGCCGTTCGACGCCATGTCGTCGCTCTCGCGTCTGATGCGCCACGGAGTCGGCGCGGGTCGCACCCGGCCTGACCACATGGCGGTGGCCGGCCAGGTGTATGCCGCACTGAGCCGTGCCGACCAGGTGCGGGAGCTCACCGATCTCGTGGGGGAGACCGGCATCAGCTCCACCGATCGCGCGTATCTCCGCTTCGCGGATCAGCTCGAGCGACAGTTCATCAACCAGGGGCGAACCGACGATCGCGATGTCGACGACAGTCTCGAGCGGGCATGGGCCGCGCTGACACTGCTTCCCGCCGCGGACCTCTCACGCCTCGAACCTGACGACCTGGCGCGCCACGGTATCGGTGCGCGGGATGAGCACATCCCGGCGGCGACATGATTCGCGTCCCCCCCGGCCGCGCCGGACAGGTCTGGTTGCGACGCCGCCGCGCCACAGCGGCGCGAGGCGTCGACATCCTCGCTCGCAAGCAGCACCTCCTCGCCGAGGAGCGGTCGCAGCGGGGCGCGCTGGCAGACGCGGCGAGACTCGCGTGGATCGATGCGTGTGAGGATGCGGAGCTATGGTGCTCGCGCGCGCTCCGTCTCGCGCATCACGCGCAGATTCCGATGGTCGCTTCGCAGCTGCGGTCGCCCGCGTCGGTGGAAGTCGAGTGGCACAACGTGATGGCGGTGGCGATTCCGGCGTCAGCGCGCTGCCGCATGCCGGAGGTGACGATTCCAAGCGGCAGCGGCGGATCGGCGGCCACGGACCAGGCCGTTGCGGCGCTGTCCCTCGCAGTCGCGAAAGCGCTTGACCACGCGGTGATTCAGCGGGCGCTCGCCAACATCGATGCCGAGTTGCTCCAGACGCGCCGCCGGCTCAGGCTGCTCGAACGCCGCCGCCTTCCCCAGCTTGATGCGGCGCTTGCAAGGGGCGCGGAGCGACTCGAGGAAAGCGAGCGCGAGGACATTCTCCGACTCCGCTGGGCGAGAGGCCACTGACGATCATGGTCCGCCCGTTCCGCGGAACACGGCATACCACTGCCGGGGCGGGCGCGCCGACGGCAATCACACTGATCGATGCGGCGCGCACATCCGCCCCCGATGTGCTTCGCATGCTCGGATCGAGCGACCAGGGGTTGACGTCATCCGTGGTCGCGGAGCGTCTTGCAACGGTGGGTGCCAACGTTCTGCGAGAGCAGCATCTCACCGCGAGCAGCGTCCTGCTCCGTCAGTTCCGCAACCCGCTCCTCCTCCTGCTGCTCGCATGCGCCGCCATCTCGGGATTCACCGGCGATCCGACCGACGCAGTGATCATCGCGGCGATCGTCGTCGTGAGCGTCTTCCTCAGCTTCGTCAATGAGTACCGTGCTGAAAGTGCCGTCCAGGCACTGCACGCCGAGATCCATCACCGCGCGCTGGTGCGTCGTGACGGTCGCGATCAGATGGTGGACACGACGCTCCTCGTCCCCGGCGACATCGTCTACCTCGAGGTCGGCAACATCGTTCCCGCCGACGTGCGGCTCCTCGATGTCGACGAACTCGAGTGCGATGAGGCCGTGCTGACCGGCGAGGCAATGCCGGTCGTGAAGAGCGACGAAGCGGCAGTGGGCGCCACCGGGATCGCCCTTCCGTCGTGCGCGTTC
This sequence comes from Candidatus Acidiferrales bacterium, assembly GCA_035534435.1. Classification (GTDB taxonomy): domain Bacteria; phylum Chloroflexota; class Dormibacteria; order Aeolococcales; family Aeolococcaceae; genus Palsa-851. Next base: position 58,304 of record DATLRX010000089.1, on the reverse strand, counting down.
ATGGGAACGATCGTGCACGAGGGCGCCGGTCGGGCGGTGGTCGTCGCCACCGGTCGCGCGACGGCATTCGGGGGCATCGCGTCGGGCCTGGAAGAGCGCGCGACCGCGTCGGCGTTTCAGCAGGGGTTGAGCCGGTTCTCGATGCTCCTGGTCCGCGTTGCGGGTGCGCTCACCGTGACCATCTTCGTGTTCAACATCCTGTTTCACAAGCCGATCCTGGACGCGCTGCTCTTCTCACTGGCCATCGCCGTGGGGATCACTCCCGAGCTGATGCCCGCGATCGTCACCGTCGGTCTGTCGAGCGGCTCTCGCGCGCTGGCACGCAAGCGCGTGCTCGTCAAACGCCTTGTCGCGATCGAGGATCTCGGCAATGTGCAGATCCTGTTCACCGACAAGACCGGAACGCTGACCGACGGCGCCATCACGTTCGATCGCAGCCTCGGAGCCGACGGCGCGGCGTCGGACCTGCCGCTGCGCTGGGGTCTCGTCTGCAACGAGTCGACCCCGGGGGCGGACGGGCCCGTCGGTGGCAACGCGCTCGACCAGGCGTTGTGGGCGAGCCCGCAGGCCTCCGGGACCGGGGCACTCGCTGACGGACCTTCGGTGTATACGCGGGTTGCGCGGCTGCCGTTCGACCACGAACGGCAGCTGGCGTCGGTGGTCGTCGACGGACCCGGCGGCCGCCTGCTGGTCACGAAAGGCGCTCCGGAGAACGTTTTCGCTCGCTGCACGGCAATGCCGGCCGAAGCGGGAAGGACACTCGAAGCGCTGTTCGCGACCGGGGCGCGCGTCGTCGCAGTCGCGACGCGATCGTTCACGGGTGCCTCGGCGACGCGAGATGACGAACAGGGCCTCGAGCTGATCGGATTCCTCACGTTCGTCGACCGCCCGAAATCCGACGCCGGCGTCGCCATCGCCCGCCTGCACGGGCTGGGGATCGACGTGAAGATCATCACCGGTGACAACGGCATCGTCGCCGCGACCGTGTGCAAGCAGGTGGGTGTCGACGCGGGGACCGTCCTGACGGGTGGGGAGATCGACGCCATGGACGATGCCGGGCTGGGCGCGAGGATCGCGACGACGCGCGTGTTCGCGCGCGTGAGCCCGGATCAGAAGTCACGGATCATCAAGGTGACGCGCCGCTCCGGGCTTGACGTCGCATTCCTGGGGGACGGCGTCAACGACGCGGTTGCCCTGCATCATGCCGATGTCGGCATCTCCGTCGACTCGGCGACGGATGTCGCCAAGGACGCGGCCGATATCGTGCTGCTCGAGAAGGATCTCGGTGTTCTTGCAGACGGTGTCGTCGAGGGCCGTCGCGTCTTCGCCAACACGATCAAGTACGTCCTGATGGCGACGTCATCGAACTTCGGCAACATGTTCAGCGCGGCGGTCGCCTCCGTCTTTCTGTCCTTTCTTCCGATGCTGCCCTCGCAGATCCTGCTGAACAACCTCCTGTACAACGCCGGTCAGCTGGCGATCCCGACCGACGCCGTCGACCCCGAGACCCTTGCCCGCCCGGCGGCGTGGGACCTGCGGTTCGTGCGGCGCTTCATGCTCGTGTTCGGCCCGGTGAGCTCGCTCTTCGACTTCCTGACGTTCTTCGTCATGCTGGACCTGCTCTCCGCCGGCCACAGCGAGTTCCGCACGGGATGGTTCGTCGAGTCACTCGCCACACAGACCCTTGTGATCTACGTCATCCGCACGCGACGCGTGCCCTTCATTCGCAGCCGTCCGAGCCTGCCCATGCTCATCGTGCCGCCACTGTGCGCTGCCGCCGGCGCGGTGGTCCCGTTCACGCCGCTTGCCCGCGTCCTCGGGTTCTCGCCGTTGCCCGCCGAGTTCTTCCTGTTGCTCCTCGGGATGATCGCAACCTATCTGGTGCTCGTGGAGTGCGCCAAGATAGCCTTCTATGCGACGCACCCGCACCCGTTCGCAAAGCCCCCCACGACACGTGCCGACCGTCTCCGCCGGCGGATCGCCAGAAGGGCGGGGCACTTCACCCTGCATGGAGCTCCGGCCGTGACCGCGCCACCGCTCGCGCCCCCGGTCTCAACGCCGTGACGTCGACATTCCGGAGGGCGCCGTGATCGGCGCCAGCCGCGGGCGCACCTTCAGGGTGGCCGAGGACGGCGCCTACGAGACGACGGCGTTCGGACAGGAGATCCTCGAGACGCCGTTCCTCAACAAGGGATCGGCGTTCACCCGTCAGGAGCGCGACAACCTCGGGTTGGTGGGCCTGCTCCCGACGGCGGTCACCACCATCGAGCTGCAGGCGGAGCGGTCGTACACGCAGTACCGGCATCAGATGGACGACCTGGCGCGGTACATCTTCCTCCGCTCGCTGCACGATCGGAATGAGGCGCTGTACTACAAGCTGCTCAAGGATCATCTGGCGGAGATGCTGCCGATCATCTACACGCCGACGGTCGGCACCGCGATCGAACGGTACAGCCAGGAATTCCAGCGTCCGGGTGGCGTCTATCTCTCCGTCGACTCACCCGAGGACATCGACACCGCGTTTCAGAACTACGGCGCCGGGGCCGACGACATCGACCTCATCATCGCCACCGACGCAGAGCAGATCCTCGGCATCGGCGATTGGGGCGTGGGTGGCATCGCGATCTCGATCGGCAAGCTCGCGGTCTACACGGCGGCCGCAGGGATCGATCCGACGCGAGTGATTCCCGTCATGCTCGACGTCGGCACCGACCGTGAGGCGCTGCTGACGTACCCGGCCTACATGGGCGTCCGGCATCCACGCGTGCGGGGCGAGCAGTACGACGCTTTCATCGACGCATACGTTCGCGCGGCGTCGTCACGTTTCCCACACGCACTGCTGCACTGGGAGGACTTCGGCGCGGGCAACGCCCGCCGCATCCTCGACCGCTACCGCCACGATGTGTGCACCTTCAACGACGACATGCAGGGAACCGGTGCCGTCGTGCTCGGCGGCCTCCGTGCGGCGGCGCGCGCTGCCGGGATCCCGCTGGCAGAGCAGCGAGTGGTCGTGTTCGGCGCCGGCACGGCCGGTGTCGGCGTCGCGGACTTCATCTGCAGCGCCATGGTCCGCGACGGGCTCGCCCCGGAGGAGGCCCGGCGCAGGATCTGGTGCCTCGGACACAACGGCCTGCTTGTCGACGGGATGGCCTCCGGCATGCGTGATTTCCAGCGCACGTACGCGCGGGCGGCCGAGGACGTCCGCGATTGGCATCGCGAGGGCGGGGCAATCGAGCTGCTCGAGGTGGTCCGGCGCGTGGAGCCCACGGCCCTCATCGGCTGTGCCGGCCAGCCACGCGCCTTCACGGAAGCGGTGGTTCGAGAGATGGCAGGTCATACTGCGCGCCCGATCATCTTCGCTCTGTCGAATCCGACGTCGCTCTCCGAGGCGCTGCCCTCCGACGTCATCGACTGGAGTGATGGGAGAGCACTGATCGCCACCGGGAGCCCGTTTCCGCCGGTGGTGCACGACGGCACCACATACGTCATCGGTCAGGCCAACAACGCGTTCGTCTTCCCGGGGTTGGGCCTCGGCACCATCGTCGCACGGGCGCGAACCGTGAGTGACGGCATGCTGCTCGCAGCCGCGGACTGCGTCGCAGAGATGGTGGACGCTGCACTGCCGGGTGCGTCGGTGATGCCGGCGATCGATGATGTGCGAGAGCTGTCGGTGCGAGTGGCCTCCGGCGTGGCACGCGTCGCCGTCGACGAGGGCATTGCGCGTCGAGACGACCTCGACATTCCAACCGATGTCCGGCGTGCGATGTGGGAGCCCGAGTACCGCGAAGTGCGCGCGTTGAGTCCGCCGGTCAGCCGTTGACGAGGGATCGCAAGGAGTCGAGCACGAGCTGCGCGGCTGCGTCGATGCTGCCCGCGACGGGGTCGCTCAAACCCTCCCCCCATCCCAGATCGAGCGGTTCGATGCCGACGAGTCGAAGATGGCGCGGCATGCGCTCGAGCGCGCGGCCGAGCGCGATGGCCTCCAGGATGCCGAGGCTGTGCGAGCCGTGATCGTGATGGGGTGAGCCGGCCGGCGAATCCTGCGTGTCCCAGTCGATCGTCGCGATCGTCCCCGGTGCGTCGCCTCGGCGCACCGTTTCGACGATGACGGCGACATCGGTGCCATTCCACGAGTCGATGATTCGAGCGGGTTCCCCATCGCTCTCGACCAGGCGCGCGGACTGCGGGACGCGATCGGTCAGGATTTCGAGCACCTTCAGCGCCGATCCGTCGTCGCGACGGTAACGATTGCCGATCCCGATCACCACCGCCGGCAGGGTCATCCCCTGTCCACGGTGAGATCCAGGAAGTGCGTCGCGCAGGAGATGCAGGGATCGTAGTTGCGAATCGCCTGCTCACACTGACGCGTGAGCTCGGCGTCGTCGAGGTGGAGCCGGTGCTGCACGAACTCGCGCAGACCATGCTCGATCGACGGCTGATTCTGCGAGGTCGGTGGAACGATGACGGCGTCGCGAATGACGCCGGCGTCGTCGACCGTGTAGCGGTGATAGAGCAGTCCGCGCGGTGCCTCGGTGCATCCGTGACCGGTGCCGCCGCGAGCGGGCATCTCCGCGCTGGGCGCAGCCGGCGGCGTGTAGGCCGCGATGATGCGCAGCGCCTCGTCGCATGCGAACACCACCTCGAGTGCCCGCACGATGATGCTCTGGAAGGGATTCCGGCACTCCCGGGCCACCCCTGCCGCGACCGCGAGCTCCTTGACGAGCGCGGGGAGACGGTCGTAGTTGAGGTTGTAGCGAGCCAGCGGCCCCACGGTGTACGTCCCGCCGCCGCGCATCCGTCCGTGCAGCGCGGTGGAGTGCGCGACGTGCTCCTCCGAGAAGTGCTCGGGGAAGTGATCGACGGTGATGTCAAGTCCCGACGTCGACGCGATACGGCCTTCGGTGATCGGGTACTCGTGCTCATGCTGCATCGCCACGAGATCGCCCTCAAGCTGCAGGTCGGGGAAATCGAAACCCGCGACCCACTGCACCGTCTCGATCGCTGCGTCGACTGCCCAACGAAGCCGCTCTGTCAGCGCATCCAGCTCGGCGAACGACGGCGCCTTGTAGAACCCACCGACCCTGACGTTCACCGGATGGATGGCGCGGCCGCCGAGCACGGTGAGGATGTCGTTACCGACCTTCTTGAGCTGCAGACCGCGCTCGACGATGGCCCGATGATCCTGGGCGAGCGCGACGGAGCTCTCGTACCCGAGAAAGTCGGGCGCGTGCAGGAGGTAGATGTGCAGCGCATGACTCTCGATCCACTCGCCGCAGTACAGGAGGCGGCGCAGCGCAAGCACCTGCTCGTCGACGGTGATCCCGCACGCACTCTCGATCGCCTGGCAGGCGCTCATCTGGTACGCGACGGGGCAGATACCGCAGATGCGAGCGGCGATATCGGGCACCTCGGTCGCGGCGCGTCCGCGGAGGAACGCCTCGAAGAAGCGGGGAGGCTCGAAGATGCGGAGCTCCACGTCGCTGACCACGCCGTCGCGCACGACGACATGCATGGCGCCCTCACCCTCCACTCGGGCGAGCGACGCGACCGAGAGGGTTCGCGACGCTCCGTTGGCGTGAGTCACTGGATGGACTCCGAGGTCTCGGCGCGCGTGCTCGCCTCGCGGAACGCCGGAGCCTCCGCGTTGAAGGTGCGAAACACGCGCGTGAGCTGGAACGGGGACATGCCGGCCGCAGCGAGCGCAGGGATCAGCGATGGGATGTTCGTCGAGTCAGCCGGGCCGAAGCAGCCGTAGCATCCGCGATCGTATGCGGGGCAGATCGCGCCGCAACCCGCGTGAGTCACGGGTCCGAGACAGGGAATGCCCTTGGCGACCATGACGCACACGGTCCCGCGCCGCTTGCACTCGAAGCAGACCGAATGAGCGGCGATCTGCGGGCGGCGGCCGCGGAGGAACGCCGTGATCACCTCGAGCAGCTGATGCTTGTCGATGGGACAGCCGTGCAGCTCGAAATCCACGGTGATGTGCGCCGACGGTGGGGTGGAGGTCTCGAGCGTGTGGATGTAGTCGGGATGCGCATACACGACGGATATGAACTCGCGCACGTCGGCGAAGTTGCGCAATGCCTGGATCCCGCCCGCGGTCGCGCACGCGCCTATGGACACGACGTGGCCGGAGAGCCGGCGGACCTCGTGGATACGCTCGATGTCGTCCGCGGTGGTGATCGATCCCTCAACGATCGAGAGGTCGTACGGCCCGGGGGCCGTGGCTCGCGAGGCCTCGAGGAAGTACGCGATCTCCACCGCACCCGCGACCGTCAGCAACTCGTCCTCACAGTCGAGGAGCGTGAGCTGGCATCCGTCGCAGGACGAGAACTTCCACACCGCGAGCCGGGGTTTTGTGGCATTCACAGCTGGCGCACCGCCATCAGCGGCTCCACGCGTTCCCAGGTGAGCACCGGCCCATCCGCGCACACGAAGACCGACCCCAGCTGACAGTGTCCGCACTGCGCCACAGCGCATTGCATGTTGCGTTCCATCGAGACACGGATGTTCGCTGCCTGCATGCCGCGTTCGAGCAGTGCGAGTGCCGTGAACCGCATCATGACCTCCGGCCCGCAGATCAGCGCCACCGCCTCCGGGTCGCAGTGGACGCGTGGAAGCACGGTCGTCACCACCCCGACCGTCCCGCGCCATCCGGGAGTCGCCCGATCGACGGTCACATGCACCGAGAGGTCCTTCCGTTCCCGCCAGGCGTCGACCTCCTCCTTGAATGCCAGCTCCTCGGGCGTGCGTGTGCCGATCACGATCTCGACATCACCGAAATGCTCGCGCTGCGAGATCACCTGCGTGATGACCGATCGGAGCGGCGCCAGGCCGATACCCCCGGCCACGATGACGAGGTCCCGGCCTGTGGCGGAGTCGAGGCCCCAATCGGAGCCGAAGGGCCCCCGTAGCCCCAGGCTGTCCCCGGGGTGCAGCTCACAGAGCGCTCGGGAGACGGTGCCGACGTTGCGCACGGTGTGCGCGATGGGCCCGTCGCCGACCGGATTCGCGCTGATGGATATCGCAACCTCGCCGACCGCGTATGCGTACAGCATGTTGAACTGGCCGGCCGCGTACCGCAGACGGGAGCCGTCCGTCGCCTCGAGCAGGAGTGTCACGACGTCGGCGGTCTCGTCGCGACGGCCGACGACACGATGCGTCACCGGGGTCAGCGGCGCGCGCGCGGCGAGCTCAGCTGCCATGGGGAGGCCCGTAGATGTCGAGGAGTCGCAACCGCGCCGCGTGCAGGCGGTCCCCGAGGACGCCTGCGACACGTTTCGCGAGGTCGAACCCGAGCGCGGGGTCCGCCTCACATTTGCCGCGCAGGCAGACGGCGTCGAAGACGACCGCATGCACATCGTCGAGCGCATCCGCGTCGAAGTGCCAGCGATACGGGGGGAACAGCCAGGCCCAGCCGAGGACATCGCCGGCGTGGAGCGTGTCGAGCGTCGGCATCTCGCGGCCCGGGACGGAGACCCCGAGTGCGACGCGCCCGGCTCGGAGCGCCCAGAAGGCATCGGCCGGCTCTCCCTCGCGGATGATCGACGTCCCCGCGCGGATCACGACGTTGCGCCCGCATCCGGTCAACACGTCGAGATGCGCGGCATCCATGTTCGCGAAGAAGCGATGTGCGGTCAACTCGTCGGTGAGCGCGTTCACCGCGATGCCCCGGCACGGGCGCCGTCCGTGGATCTGATCACCGCCGCCTCCTCGGTGATGTCGATGCCCACCGGGCACCAGGCAATGCACCGTCCGCACCCGACGCATCCGGAGGTTCCGAACTGCTCCCACCACGTCCCGAGCTTGTGCGTCATCCATTGCCGGTACCGGCTCCGTGTCGTCTGACGCACGGTGCCGCCGTGGATGTACGAGAAGTCCCGCGAGAAGCACGAAGCCCATTCGCGGACGCGCGCGGTCGATGCGCCATCGGCTGCCTCGACCTCGATGTCGTCGCTGCAGAAGCATGTCGGGCACGCGTTGGTGCAGTTACCGCAGCTGAGGCAGCGTGCTGCGACGTCGTCCCAGCGTGGGTGCTCGAGATTGCGGTGCAGCAGTGCGGGGAGCTCGCGCGTGTCCATCGTTCGGCCCATCTGTCGCGCCGAGCCTTCGGTCACCGCGATGGCCGCGGCACGGTCTCGGTCGGTGGCCGTCTGCGAGGTGACTCCCTCCATCACCTCCTGGCCCGCCGGCGTCCCGATCTCCACGACGTAGCGTGGATCGCTCGATTCGAGCAGTTCCGTGATGGCGAGGTCGAAGCCCTCGTTCGAGCGTGGCCCGGTCCCCATCGATGTGCAGAAGCACACGCCTGACGGCGATCCGCACTGCACGGCGATGATGAAGAGATCTCGTCGCCGCGCGGCGTAGGTGGGGTCCGGGTACGCGCTCGTCGCCAACACGCGGTCCTGGATGAGGATCGCCGCCAGCTCGCACGCTCGGACTCCCAGGAAGGCGTACCGAGGCGGCGGCGCCTGCGTCTCCTCGAACAGGAGCATTCCGTGGCCGTCACGGTGCGCGCGCCAGAGCGTCGTGGCAGGAGGATACAGATGGCGCTTCCATGACGAGGGCGCGGTCGCGAACCCGAACCGTGCGTCGTCATCACGGTCTCTGAGGCGGTAGTGGGCCGGCCCCTGCTCATCGCCGACACCGCGTGGAAGTTGCTCCGCGGTGGTCACGGGCTCGTATCCGATCGAACCGTCGCGTACGGTCGGAGCGATCACCGTGTAGCCACGCTCGTGCAGGCTCGTGATCAGCGCGTCCAGACCCTCGACGCCGAGCGTCATCGTCGTGCCGGATGCCACCGCCATGACCGCTATTCTGATGGTCCGCGAATCGCGCATGGAGAGCAGAGGGTCATGTCATTCGAGGACGTTTGACCCTGGGCAAGCACCGTCGCCGCTGGGTAGGCTGTCGACATGCAGCCCTTTCAGGTGCGTATCCATGGGCGCGGAGGACAAGGTGTCGTGACCGCCGCCGAGTTGCTCTCGGTGGCCGCATTCCGTGAGGGCCGGTACGCGCAGGCGTTCCCCAGCTTCGGGTCCGAGCGCACCGGCGCTCCCGTGGTCGCCTTCTGCCGCATTGCGGATGCGGCGATCCGCAGCCACGAGCCGATCACGAGCCCCGACGCGGTCATCATCCAGGACCCCACCCTCCTGCATCAGGTCGATGTGTTCAACGGGCTGCATGAGGACGGGTATCTGCTGATCAATTCGAGCCTCAGCTTCGCCACGCTCGGTCTCGGTGCGTTCGTGACGCGCTTCCGACCCGCGCGACTCCGCACGGTCCCTGGTACGGAGATCGCCCGCGAGGTCGTGGGCAGACCCATCGCGAATGCCGTGCTGCTGGGCAGTTTCGCGGCGCTCACGGGCGTGGTGTCCATCGACGCCGTGGCCGCGGCAATCCGCGAACGGTTCCCCGGCGCCCTCGCCGAGCGCAACGTCGCCGGGGCGCAACGCGCATTCGAGTATGTCAGCAAAGACATGAAGGAATTGGCCGGTGCTCAAGCAGATTGAAGGATCCCGCGCCGTCGCCGAGGCGGTCGCGCTTGCCCGGCCCGAGGTCATCGCGGCGTATCCGATCTCCCCCCAGACCCACATCGTCGAGGCGCTGTCGACGCTTGTGCAGTCCGGAGCGCTCGCGCCATGCGAGTTCATCAATGTCGAGTCCGAGTTCGCGGCCATGTCCGTTGCGATCGGCGCGTCCGCAGCGGGTGCGCGGACGTACACGGCGACCGCGAGCCAGGGGTTGCTGTTCATGGTCGAGGCGATCTACAACGCGTCCGGCCTCGGCCTCCCCATCGTCATGACGGTGGCCAACCGCGCCATCGGCGCCCCGATCAACATCTGGAATGACCACTCGGACTCGATGTCGCAGCGGGACTCCGGTTGGATCCAGATGTACGCCGAGAGCAACCAGGAAGCGCTCGATCTCCACATCCAGGCGTTTCGCCTCGCCGAGGAGCTCTCGCTCCCGGTGATGGTGTGCATGGACGGCTTCATCCTCACGCACGCCGTCGAGCAGATCGATCTGCCCTCGCAGGAGCAGGTGGACGCCTTCCTCCCACCGTTCGAACCGCGCCAGGTGCTCGACCCGGACGCGCCGGTATCGATCGGCGCCATGGTCGGCCCAGAGGCGTTCATGGAGGTCCGCTACCTGGGGCACGTCACCCAGATGCAGGCACTCGATGTCATCCCCGAGATCGGCAGGGCGTTTCGCGAGTCGTTCGGACGCGACTCCGGTGGTCTTGTGCGCACGTACCGGACCGAGGACGCCGAGACGATCGTCGTGGCGCTCGGCTCGGTGCTCGGCACCGTGATGGACACCGTCGACGAGCTGCGAGCCGAGGGCCACCGGATCGGCGCTCTCGGTATCACGACGTTCCGTCCGTGGCCGGCGCAGGAGGTGCGCCGTGCCCTGGCCGGTGCCCGGCGGATCGTCGTCCTCGAGAAGGCGCTCGCGATCGGGATCGGTGGGATCGTCTCCCTCGACGTCCGCGTCTCCATGGCACCGAACGGTCAGGCTGTGCACACGGTCATCGCGGGCCTCGGTGGACGGCCGATCACAACACCGTCGCTGCGACGTGTGCTCGTCGACGCGATGGGTGGGGCGCTGGCCGATCTGACGTTCCTCGACCTCGACCACGGTCTCGTCGAACGCGAGCTCCTGCGCCGCGGGACGACGCGTCGATCGGGTCCGCACGCGGAGAACCTGCTGCGCGATCTCGGTGCGGTTGCCGCAGGACCGGTCTGAGGAGGCCGGCACATGCCATACCAGCCGATCCGGTTCTACCAGACGGGAAGCTTCGTCGCGGGCAACCGCCTCCTCGATCCCGAGCAGCGTTCGGTCCAGTCGGACGAGGGGCGATCCAACACGCTGACCTCCGGCCATCGCGCCTGCCAGGGATGCGGTGAGGCGCTCGGCGCGCGGTACGCGCTGGATGCCGCGATGCGCGCGACGAACAACCGGTTGATCGCCGCCAACGCCACCGGATGCCTCGAGGTGTTCTCGACGCCATACCCGGAGTCCTCGTGGCAGCTGCCCTGGATGCACTCGCTCTTCGGCAACGCGCCGGCGGTTGCGACGGGCATCGCCGCCGCGCTGCGCGTCAAGGGTCGCACCGACATCAGGGTCGTCGGACAGGCGGGCGACGGCGGGACGGTCGACATCGGCATGGGCTGCCTGTCGGGGATGTTCGAGCGCAACGACGACGTGCTCTTCATCTGCTATGACAACGAGGGGTACATGAACACGGGCGTGCAGCGCTCGGGGGCCACGCCGCCTGGGGCACGCACGGCGACCACGGAGGCCGTCGGCCGCGAGCCCGGGAACCGTTTCGGCCAGGGCAAGAGCGTGCCGTTGATCGCGATGGCGCACGAGATCCCGTACGTCGCGACGGCGACCGTGGCGGACCTGCGCGACATCGAGTACAAGGTCGAGCGCGCCATGACGTTCCATGGGGCGCGCTACCTGCACATCCTCGTGACGTGCCCGCTCGGATGGGGGTGCGATTCCTCGGAAACCATCCGTGTCGCGCGCCTCGCAGCGCAGAGCGGCCTGTTCCCCGTCTTCGAGGCGGAGCACGGTGAGGTCACCGCGGTCACGAGGATCCGTCACCAGGTGCCCGTGGAGGAGTACCTCAAGCTGCAACGACGCTACGCGCATCTCTTCGGCGCCGCGCCGCGGCCCGACATCGTGGCGCGCATCCAGGCGCGCGCCGACCACAACATCGCCCGGTTCGGCCTGCTCGAAGGATCTGCGACGGGAGCCCGGTGATGGAACAGCCATTTGCGATCACACTCAACGTGGGATCGAGCCTCGCCAACAGAACCGGCTCGTGGCGGACCGAGCGCGCCGTCTACGTGCACCGCTTGCCACCCTGTGCCGACGCGTGTCCCGCCGGCGAGAACGTCCAGCAGTGGCTGTACCGCGCTGAGGCGCCGGACTACGAGTCGGCGTGGCGGCAGATCATGGAGGACAACCCCTTCCCGGCGGTGATGGGTCGCGTCTGCTATCACCCCTGCGAAACGTCATGCAACCGAGCCCAGCTCGACCAGCCGGTCGGCATCAACTCGGTCGAACGGTTCCTCGGGGATGAGGCGATCAAGCGTGGTTGGACCGTGCCGGTCGCCCCGAGCCCGAGCGGGAAACGTGTGATGGTGGTCGGAGCCGGACCCTCCGGGCTCTCGGCGGCGTACCACCTCACGCGCCTGGGCCACGCGGTGACCATCTTCGACTCCGGACCCGTGGCCGGCGGGATGATGCGCTTCGGCATCCCCAAGTACCGCCTGCCGCGCGACGTGCTCGACGCCGAGATCCGGCGCATCCTCGACATGGGCGTGACGCTCAGCGCCAATCACACCGTGACGGACGTCCGGGCCACGATGGCCGAGGGGCACTTCGACGCCGCGTTTCTCTCGATCGGCGCGCAGATCGGCAAGCGCACGTACATCCCGGCGGGTGACTCATCGCACATCCTCGATGCCGTTGCGCTGCTTCGGAGCATGGAGGGCGAGGAACCGCCGATGCTCGGACGCCGCGTGGTCGTCTACGGCGGCGGCAACACCGCTATGGACGTGGCACGCACCGCGAAGCGTCTCGGTGCCACCGACTCCATCGTCGTCTACCGGCGCACGCGGGAGCGCATGCCCGCGCACGACTTCGAGGTCGAGGAGGCGCTCGACGAGGGTGTGACGGTGAAGTGGCTCTCCACGATCGCTCACGCCGACGGCGGCCGGCTCCGGCTCGAGCGGATGGAGCTCGACGCCGCCGGGTTCCCCCAGCCCACCGGTGAGTTCGAGGAGCTGGATGCCGATTCCCTGGTCCTCGCCGTGGGGCAGGAGGCCGATCTCTCACTCCTGGACGGGCTCCCCGGGGTCGAGATCGAGGACCATGTTGTCAAGGTTGGCCCAAACATGATGACCGGCTCTCCCGGCATCTTCGCCGGCGGCGACATGGTGCCGGCGGAGCGCACCGTGACCGTGGGAGTGGGCCACGGGAAGAAGGCAGCGCGTCACATCGACGCCTGGCTGCGGCAGTCACAGTTCGTCCCACCCCCGAAGCACGTGCTCGCAACCTTCGAGCAGCTGAATCCCTGGTACTACAGCGATGCGCCGGCGACGGTGCGTCCCCAGCTCGATGCGGCACGCCGAAGCTCGACCTTCGACGAGGTCGTCGGGGGACTCGATGAGACCAATGCGCTCTTCGAGGCGCGTCGCTGTCTCTCGTGCGGCAACTGCTTCGCCTGCGACAACTGCTACGGCGTCTGCCCGGACAACGCGGTGGTCAAGCTCGATCCCGGGAACGCCTACGGCTACGAGATCGACCTCAACTACTGCAAGGGCTGCGGCCTGTGCGTGGCGGAGTGCCCGTGCGGCGCGCTGGAGATGGTGCCCGAGACGATCTGACCGGGTTCCAGGTGATCAGTCCAGGGCCGGAAGTCACGCGATCTCTTGCCATACGGCTCTGGCGACATCCGCCGGTGACACCTCACGCTGATGGCGATGAGATCCGTGATCCAGCGGGGTGAGTTGATGAAAGTGCTGATCGTGTACGGCAGCAAGATGCAGGGAACGGCCGGCATCGCCGCGACGCTGCGCGATGCGTTCGTGTCGTGCGCCGTCCATGCGGATGTTGTGCCGGCGGACGATGCGGGATCGCCGGCGGGGTACGATGCCGCGATCATCGGGTCGGGACTGTACGCCAGGCGGTGGAGGCATCCGGCCCGCCAGTACGTGGCCCGGAACACCAGTGCGCTGCTCGACATCCCCACATGGTTCTTCAGCAGCGGGCCGCTGGACGACTCCGCGGTCACGCACGCCGTACCGCCGAGCAGGCAGGTGGCGCGACTGATGTCGCGCGTGGGAGCTCGCGGCCACGTCACGTTCGGAGGCAGGCTGCTCCCCGACGCAAAGGGATTCCCGGCGAGCGCCATGGCGAGAACGCATGCCGGAGACTGGCGCGATGCCGAGCAGATCACGGCATGGGCCCGCAGGATCGTTGAGGAGCTACGGCTCGAGTCGGTGCCGGTCCCTCAGGCGCACGTCTCGTAGGTGACGAATGGCTAGCGGATCGCGGGGCACCCGCGGGTGGGACAGCACCCACCTCGGCCTGCTCGTGTTCGCACTCGCGGCCGCCGTTGGATTCGTGGTGGCGGTGGTCCCGGCGTATCCGGCCCACCCGCAACTGACGATCGCAGGCACGCTGGTTGCCGGACTCACCATCGCAGTCGCGGTGTTCGTGGTGCGATGGCCGCGGCCACCCCTCGTCGCGGGGCTCGTGATCCTCTTCTACATCGCCCTGGCCCTGCTGGTCTTCGGGGACTCCGGTCGAAGCGAAGGCCTGCTCGCGCTGGTCGCCATCCCGGTCGTCGCCAGTGCGCTGTACGGACCGCGCACGCTCACGATCCTTGCGCTCGTCGCGGCGATAGCTTCGCTTGCCGGCTATGGAGCGGCGCACACCCTGAGCGTTGACGACGACGTGCAACTCCTCGCGGTGTGGCCGGTCACCGGAATCGTGATGGCATTCGCAATCCACAGTCTTCGCTCGCGGCTCGAGCGGACGATCACGATCCGGGAACAGGCGCTGCAACACGAGGCCGTGCTCGCACTGGTCGCGGATGAGCTGTACTCGACGTTCGACGGTGACCAGGTGATTCAGCTCGGGATTCAGAGCGCCGCGCGTCTGACCGACCACATCGAGGACGATGCATCGCGGGCCGCGTTCTTCCTGATCGACGGCGAGAAAGCGATGCTCATCGCCACGTACATACCCGCGCCGGCGGCCGGCGGCGGTCCCGATCCCAGGATCGATCATCTCTCGGTACCGCTGGGGTCGACGCGCTTGCTCCGCGACATCGCCGGTCCCGACGAGCCGCTGTTCACGCTCGATCGATCCACCGTGATTCCGGCAGACATCGGGCCGGCGCTGACCGAGCTCGGCGTTGAGAACGCGATCGTCCAGGCAATCCGTGTCGGGGAGACACGAAGCGGGCTCCTGGTCGTCTTCAACGATCGCATGGACGGACACCCGTACACGCCGGCGCAGGAGGACTGGATCCGAAGCTTCGCCCCGGTCTTCGAGCTCGCGATCTCCAGGGCCCTGGTGTACGACGAGCTGACGACCACGGATCCGTTGACCGGGCTCGTGAATCGACGCGAGGTCGACCGCCGGCTGGCGGCAATGCCACGCAGCACGGCCTACTCGATCATCGCGATCGACGTCGACAAGCTCAAGACGATGAATGACACGTTCGGCCATCCGGCGGGGGATGAGTTGCTTCAGGTTGTCGCGAACGCGTTGCAACGCTCGATCCGGCGCGGTGACACCGCCGCCCGAGTCGGTGGCGACGAGTTCTGCATCATCCTCCCGGATGCGTCGGGGCGCGCCGACGTCGTCGCCAAACGCCTACTGGCCGACCTTGGACGGCGCGCGGTGCGAGGGATCAGCCCGAGTATCAGCATCGGCATCGCGGGCTTCGCGAGCGGGAGCGACGCTGCGAGTCGCGTCGCGGCCGCGGACGCGGCGCTCTATGACGCCAAGCATGCGGGTGGCAATCGAGCGGCCCATGCGCCCGCGGTGGCCCCCGAGGATCGCTCGCCGGCACCGCAAGCAGATGGGGCGGTGCCGGTCGCGGATCACCGGATCCTGCGTCGTCGCCGAATCGACAAGCAATCGGAGCGGGCGCGGAGAGACCGCGCACATCATCCGTTATCAGGAGGTCCGTCATGAGTGTCAGGATCGGCGTCAACGGCTTCGGACGCATCGGCCGCAACGTTCTGCGAGCCGCGAGAGAGCGGTCGTCCGACCTCGAGATCGTGGCGATCAACGACATCACCACCCCGGCGATGCTCGCCCATCTCCTCAAGTACGACAGCGTGTTCGGGCGGTTTCCGGGAACGGTTGCGGTCGACGGCGACACGATGACAGTCGACGGTCATCCCATCAAAGTGCTCGCGGAGCGCGACCCACAGGCCCTCCCCTGGGGAGACCTCGGGGTGGACATCGTCGTCGAGTCCACGGGCCACTTCAACGACGGCGAACGCGCTCGGGCGCACATCGACGCCGGAGCGAAGAAGGTGGTGATCACGGCGCCCGCGAAGCACGAGGACGTCACGCTCTGCATGGGCGTGAATGACGGGACGTACAACGCGGCCGAGCATCACGTCATCTCGAATGCCTCGTGCACGACCAACTGCCTCGCGCCGATCGCGAAGGTGCTCAACGACTCCTTCGGCATCGAGACGGGGTTCATGACGACGGTCCACGCGTACACGAAGGACCAGGTCATCCTCGACGCGCCGCACTCCGACCTGCGCCGGGCTCGCGCCGCAGCGCTCTCCATCATCCCGACGACCACAGGGGCTGCCAAGGCGGTGGCACTCGTGCTTCCCGAGTTGAAGGGGAAGTTCCACGGACTGGCCCTGCGTGTGCCGACGCCCGATGTCAGCCTCGTCGACCTCACCGCGACGCTTTCGAAAAGCGCCGCTGTCGACGATATCAACGGGGCGATGCGCGAGGCGGCCAACGGTCCCCTCGAAGGCATCCTGGCCGTCAGCGAGGAGCAACTGGTGTCGATGGACTTTCTTCATGACTCGCACTCGTCCATCCTCGACGCGCCGTCGACGATGGTGCTCGGCGACCGCACGGTGAAGGTGCTCTCCTGGTACGACAACGAGTGGGGGTACTCGTGCCGCGTGATCGACCTCGTCAACCTGATCGCGTCGAGGCTGTAGCGATGCAAACCATCGCGCGTGTCGCGGGCTACGAGGTCCTGGAGTCGACGAACCGGCGCGCTGCATTGTCAGCCGAGGACTGCGCTGACGGTATAGGCTTCGTCCGCCGTGGTCATACACGACTGGTTCGGTCTCGCAATCGTCGTCGGCGCGGGTGTTGGCGCCGTCGTTGCGCTCTTGAGCCTGTTCCTGCCGCGGATGCTGCCCGTGTTGCGTCTCTATACACGGATTGCGGCCGCCGCGATCGGCCTCCAGGTGCTCATCGGACTCATCCTCGTCGCGACGGGGGACCGCCCTCACGACGCGCTCCACTGGCTCTATGGCGCGGCGACGCTGCTTGCACTCCCGCTCTCGAGGTGGATGGGCACCCCGCTGAAGGAGCGCGACAAGCGCTTATGGCTCACCGCCGGGGCGGTGGCGACCCTGCTGTTCGCGGTCCGCACCCTGATGACGGGCTGAACGGTCAGCCAGTTCGGCGTAGGGCCGATGGTCCTCAGACATGAGTGAGCAGGAATTGGCGCTGGAAAACCGCCCTCGGATTTGTCAATCTGCCCAGACCGAACCGCGTTCGCAACCGGCGGCGCCGCGGCAGCCGTTCAATACCGACAAGGAGGGTTTCCCTTGAGTGCCAAGGTCGAGTACCGAATCGGCGCCCCCGCCAGCTGCAGTGACGGAAGCTGTGGCCACGTCAGCCGGGTCGTCCTCGACCCGGTCGCGCGCGCCATCACGCACGTGGTGGTCGAACCCAGGCACGGTCACGGCGTCGCGCGGCTCGTTCCGGTGGAGTCCGTCGAGGTCGGCGAAGAGGATGTGCGACTCCGCTGCACGATCGCGGAGTTCGACACTTTCGAGCCCGCCGTGGAGACGGAGTTCCTTCCGGGAGGCGAGGCATACGGTGACTACGATCCGGACCGCGTGCTCACACGCCCGTACTTCCGTCTCGGGGCCGGCGGCCTGGGGATGAGTGGGCTGGGGATGAGCAACGCCGGCATGGGCGAGGCCGATATCGGAGCGGTCAACGTCCGCAAGCCTGTGGTGTACGACTCGGTTCCCGCCGGAGAGGTGAGCGTCCGGCGCGGTGACCGGGTGTACGCAACGGACGGCGCGATCGGCAATGTCCACGGG
The DNA here is from genome assembly GCA_035534435.1 of Candidatus Acidiferrales bacterium. Classification (GTDB taxonomy): domain Bacteria; phylum Chloroflexota; class Dormibacteria; order Aeolococcales; family Aeolococcaceae; genus Palsa-851. The sequence continues at coordinate 40,446 of DATLRX010000089.1, read as the reverse complement.
CTCGTCATCGACCCGCGCAATCAGCACGTGACGCACGTGCTTCTGGCGGAGGGTCCCTTCTGGGATCGCAAGGAGGTCGCGATTCCGATCAGCGCAATCACGGCAGTCGATGCGGGGATCCAGCTCACCCTCTCGAAGGCTGAGGTGAGAGACCTGCCCGAGGTTGAGATCGACGGAACCTGAGTCGCGAGAGGTCTTTGTGCGACGCGCCCGCCGAGGATGCGCCTCGGCGGGCGTCACCGGTTCTAGTGGGCGACTGGGATGACGGTGGCCGCCGGTACCGCCGGCTTCGTCAACGGAAGTCGTACTTCCAGAATGCCGTCGCGGTAGCTCGCAACGACGTCCTTTTCGCTCGCTCCGTCCGGCAGCGGGATCGTCCTCGAGAACGAGCCGTACTGCATCTCGGAGAAGTGGCTGCCCTTCTTCTCGGTCTTCATCTCACTGCGCCGCTCGCCGCTGATGGTCAACAGGCCTTCGGCCATGGTGATGTGGATGTCCTTGTCCGGGTCGACGCCGGGGAGCTCCGCGCGCACAACGAGGTGCCCATCATCGGCGAACTCCTCGAGCCGCATCGGGTAGTCCTGCGTGAGGCCCAGGAAAGGAACGACCGGCCAGCGAAGGAAGTCAGCGAACGCCCGTCCCAGCGTGTCGTTCGGGAAACGCGTGATCAGCGTGCTCTTGTCATCCATATGTCACCTCCAGTGTCGTGACGGATTCTCACTTCATCGTCGGTGTCACACAGCCCTGATTCCAGGGCCGAACGTCACGAACAAGTCCTTCGAAGGTCACATGTATGGCACCCGAAAATGAGTGCGATGGCCTCTGTCCTCGTGCCCCCATCACTGCCGAGGATGTCGGCAAGCAACGGCAACACGGGGGCACGTCACATGCTATGGCTTCTCTGGCGGCAACACCGCGCAGATCGCGCCGAGTCGAGGTGCATACAGCGCTACGTGGCAACCCGCCGCGAGCAGCGTGGGCTGGTCGCGCGTGACGCCGTCGCGCCTGGCGACACCTCGGGTGGTGGCAACACGGTCAACGGCACGGGGCGAGACTGCGCCGGCGTCTGACGCACGCGAGGTGACCCCAGGCGTCCGAGACCATGACCGTCAGGGGTGGGTTTCCTCGTCCTCGACGACGTCTGGCTGCCGGCCCATCCCGCCGGGATCGTAGGCCGGGTCTTCGCCGAACCCCGGCTCGTGAGCGGGCAGCTCAGGGATGTCGCCGCCAGGGTCCACCGACGACTCGTCAACCGGGTTCGACGGCAGCGCCTGCTCGGGCTCGGGAATGTCGACTGACTCTTCGTTGATCCGGGTCATGCTCATCTCCTTGTAGCGGAGGCCGCCAACACACCTAGGCTACCGCGAAGGCGCGCGGGACTGTCGGTAGTCCAAGTACCCGCCGAATCGATGGCCAACGGCTCTGGTGTGACCCGGGTCGAGCTGTTTTGATGACCTCGTGAGATCCACGAAATCGGCGGAACCGCGCGGCGGCTCCGGAGGCTGATGCAATGCATGGAGAGAAGGTCACGTTCAAGAGGATCCTGGTTGCGACCAACGGCTCTGCGGACGCGAAGCCCGCGCTCTCGGCCGCGGCGGATCTTGCGAAGCGCTCCGGCGCGACCCTGCATCTGGTGATGGCATACGACCTCCCGCCGGAGACGCTGTACGTCTTCCCGACGGGTGAAGGCATTGACGAGACGCTGGCCGCGTATCGACAGGCAGCGGTCGCCGCGCTCGAGTCCGGACGATCCGATGCGACGGCACTCGGCGCGAACGTCGGCGGCGTGTACGCGGAGCAGGGGGAGATCAGCAATGTGGTGGGGAGCCTTGCGGCAACGCTTTCGGCGGACCTGATCGTGATCGGACACCGCGATCTCGGTCCTGTGCGCCGGCTCCTTGCGGGAAGCGTGTCGGCAACGGTGTTGCACACCGCGCGCTGCCCTGTGCTCATCGTGGGAGGCGCGGAGCCGTGCTGGCCACCCGCGCAGATGGTCATCGGGTTTGACGGGTCGCCCGCGTCGAAGCAGGCTGCACTGCTGGCGTCGGCGATCGCCCGTCTCTATCCCGAGCTCACCGTCACGCTGGTCGAGGTCCTGCCCGACAGCCTGGTGAACCCGAACCCGCTGCTTCGCCACGCTGATCGAGTCGCGGCCGAGCACGGGCGGCTTGACGAAGAGGCAAGCGAGATCGAGGGTCTGGCGGACATCCATCCGCTCACCACACTGGCGGTGGGTGATGCGGGCGATGCGTTGCTGGCGCGAGGGAACGCGCTTCCGCTGCCAAACCTGATCGTCATTGGTGCGCGCCGCCTCAGCGAGGCGCGACGCGTGCTCTTCGGCGGCGTGTCCTCGAAGATCCACCATGCAGGCCACAGTCCACTGCTCGTCATCCCCGAGCCTGCGGCGCATCGCGCCGACTGATCGGCCGCGTGGGGCGTCCGCAGCGCGCCTAATGGGCGACCAGCACCGGTACCTTCGACACGTGCATGAGCTTGTTGGACACACTGCCGACCAGCATCCCGGTCAGCGTCGACAGTCCTCGCCGCCCGACGACGATGACGCCGGCATTGCTCTCCTCGGCGAACTCGAGGATGCGCTTGGCGACATCGTGGATGTCCGCTTCGAGGACATGGCCCTGGGCGCGCACCCCTTGCCCTGTGAGCTTCGCCGTCGCCGCCGCGATCACTTCGTTGGCTTCCGTGTGGGTCTCGAGTTCCGCGAGATGAACGGCCTTGGAGTGCGGAAGGTCGTGCTCGTGAACGTGAACGACGTCCACCTCGGAACCCAGCTTTGCCGCGAGGCCGGCAGCCGTCGCAATCGCGGCGTCGGAGAATGGGGAACCGTCGACTGCGACGAGGATCCTCTCGAACATCTGAGTTCCTGCCTCCCGTCAGCGACGGTTCACAACGCGCACAGCGCCGCTGACAGCACTGTGCAGCCGGGGGCATGATGACATTCCGCAACGGCCTGCCACCAGGGTCGGAAGTCACTGCGTCGCACGGGGCGGAACGCGCCGCCGGGAACACCGAAGTGTTGGAAACGCATGTCTCCGTGCTCACGTTGCAGGGCGATACCGTCTGGAAGCGCAAGAAGCCGGTGCGCTTCGATTTCGTTGATTTCCGCGAGCCTCGTGCTCGCCTCGCGGCCTGCCGGAGGGAGCTGATGCTCAATCGGAGGCTCGCCCCCGACGTGTATCTCAGGGTCGAGGAGTCGCGCGACGAGAAGCGGCGCCTTCTCGACGCGGCGGTCGTCATGCGCCGGCTCCCGGACCGGCGACAACTCGCGTGGCTCATCGACCACAAGGTGGATGTTCACGGCGAGCTCACGCATGTCGCTCGCGTTCTTGCGACCTTTCACGCGGGTGCGCGCCGCGGGCCCGGCGTGAACCGCAGTGGCAGCCCGCGTGCCCTCGGCCGGCGCTGGCGGCAGGACCTTGCTGAGTGGGGTCCGGCGGCTGCAAAGGTCCTCGGCGTCGCCGGCCTCGATCGCGAACGAGCACTCGCTGAACGCTTTCTCGAGGCGCGCGCGCCGCTGCTTCGACATCGCGTTGCCGGGGGCCACATCGTCGACGGCCACGGCGACCTGCGCGCCGATTCCATCTACTGCTTGAAGGATGGACCCCGCATCATCGACTGTCTCGAGTTCGACAGCCGGCTTCGGTGCGGCGACGTGCTCGCCGACGTCGGATTCCTCGCCATGGACCTCGAGGCGATGCAGCGGCCCGACCTCGCGGCGCACTTCGTTGCCGAGTACCAACGATTCGCGGGGACGGAATGGCCGCCGAGCCTCCTCGATTTCTACATCGCTCAACGAGCGATGGTTCGCTCGAAGGTTGAGTGCCTCCGGGCGCTTCAGGGCGACGCGACGGCCGCGCCTCGCGCGCGGTCGCTGCTGGATGAGTGCCGCCGTCACCTCGAGTCCGCGCGGGCCATACTCGTCGTCCTCGGAGGCGCCCCTCGAACGGGCAAGTCCACCACGGCGCTCGGACTGGCCGCCAGGACCGGTTGGATCGTCGTACACAGTGACGAGGTCCGGCGCGATGTCGCCGGGACTGCGGCCAGCAATGGGGGCGAGGGAGGCCGCCTCGACCGCGGGAGGTACGCGGCCGCGATGACGGCGCTGACCTACCGCACGCTGGCCGATCGTGCACGGACTCTGCAGACCGGCGGGTACAACGTGATCCTCGACGCGACGTTTCCAGACTCGCGAACACGGCTGTGTGCGGGCCGTGTCGCACGCGATTGCAGGACCGATCTCGTCGAGATCGAATGCCGGGTGGCGACCGACGTCGTCCGGGAACGAGCATCGCAACCGCGTCGGACCGGCGACCTCTCGGAGGCGACACCGGACGTGGCAGCGGCCCTTGGCGCCCGGAGGACGCCCTGGCCGTCGGCGCGGGTCGTCGATACGTCGGGAACCCCGGACGGCTCCGTGGCGCAGTGCCTTCGGATTGTCAAGGAGACCCCGGTGGGTCTCACCCGAATCCCTTCAGGGACGCATCACCCGGATTAACACACGCGATTGGCGCCCCCGGTAGGAGTCGAACCCACGACCATCGAGTTAGAAGCTCGCCGCTCTATCCGCTGAGCTACGGGGGCACGTGGCGAGTCTACCTGCGCGAATTCGTCCGAGCCGTTGGGCGGCGCGCCATATAATCGCCAGGCCTCCCTGTCGGCGTTTCATGGTGGCCATAGCTCAGTTGGTCAGAGTGCCAGGTTGTGGCCCTGGAGGTCGCGGGTTCGACCCCCGCTGGCCACCCCACTCCCGCCGGGCGGGTACAGTCGCCCGCGATGGCCGCTGAACCTCCGTCCGACGATCACGTCGCTCGCAACCGGGCGGCCTGGAATGTCGCCGCCGCCGACTACGCGGAGCCGGGCCGGCGGAACTGGGCGTCGGAGCCGTCCTGGGGAATCTGGGACATCCCCGAAGACGAGCTGCACCTCCTTCCCGACGTCGACGGGCTCGACGTGATCGAGCTGGGGTGCGGCACCGGCTACGTGTCGGCGTGGCTCGCCCGCCGAGGCGCACGTCCGGTAGGCATCGACATGTCCGAGAACCAGCTCGCGACGGCGCGCGCGTTGCAGGACGAGCACGGTCTGCACTTTCCGCTCATCCAGGGCAACGCCGAGGCGGTGCCGCTCGCCGGCGCCAGCTTCGACCTCGCGATCAGCGAGTACGGCGCGGCGATCTGGTGCGATCCGTATCAATGGATCCCGGAGGCCGCGCGCCTGTTGCGACCGGGAGGCCGCCTCATCTTCCTCGGCAACGCGCCGCTGCTCGTGCTGACCATGCCGGATTCGGATGCCGAAGGACCCGCGGGCGCGACCTTGCGCCGTGACTACTTCGGCATGCACCGCTTCGAATGGCCTGACGATGACGGCGTCGAATTCCACCTCACGCACGGGGACTGGATCCGCCTGCTCCGGCGCACGGGCTTCGAGATCGAGGATCTCATCGAGCTGCAGGCGCCGCCCGGCGCCACGACGCGATATCCCTTCGTCACCGGGGAATGGGCGCATCGCTGGCCGTCCGAAGAGGTCTGGGTGGCACGCCGGCGCTAGACTCGCGCTCCATGCACGACGAACGCTGGGATGCCGTTGACGCGTACGCGACCGGCCTGCTGCAGCCATCCGACCCCGTTCTCGACGCCGCGATCCGTGAGAGCGCCGCGCTTCCGAACATCGCGGTGGCGCCCGCACAGGGGCAGTTCCTGCACCTCCTCGCTCGCGCCGTCAACGCGCGCCGCATCCTCGAGATCGGCACGCTCGGCGGCTACAGCGCCATCTGGCTCGGGCGTGCGCTGCCGGACGATGGGCGGCTGATCAGCCTCGAGATCAGTGAAGAGCACGCCGCTGTCGCTCGACGCAACATCGAGCATGCCGGCCTCGCCACCAGGATCGAGGTGCGTGTCGCACCCGCGCTCGATACGCTCGCGCAGCTCAAAGCCGATCACGAGGCGCCGTTCGACCTCGTGTTCATCGACGCCGACAAACGCAACACGCCCGCGTACTTCGCCGCTGCGGTGGACCTCGCCCATGCGGGAAGCCTCATCGTCGTGGACAACGTGGTGCGTGACGGCAAGCTCATCGACCTCGAGAACGACGACCCCAACGCGGCGGGGATGCGCAGCCTCATGGAGGAGATGGCGGCGGATCGCCGCGTCACACCTGCCGTCATTCAGACGGTGGGCGTCAAGGGATGGGACGGGTTCGCCTTCGCGCTGGTGACCGGCTGATCAGACGCTGACCAGGGTGGCGTCCGACTGAAGCGCGGCGGCAGCGCGCGCCGCGGCCGCGGACGCCACCTCGAGCGGCACGTGGCCGCCGTGCAGCAGTGCATCCGCGTGCGCGAGCCATGAAGCGTCATCGGCGAGGTGCGCAAGCGCGGGTTCGCCGCCCAGCCTGCAGAGGTAGCGCGCCGCGATCCATCCGAGGCGCCCGCTCCCGGTGTCGGCAGCGAAGGCATTCGCCTGCTCAGCGAGACGCGCGCCGATGGCCAGCGTCGCCATGCGGCGCGCGACTCGCCGAAGAGGCAGCTGGCCCGCATCAGGATCGTCCATGCCGCGCAGCGTCTCGAGCTGACTCTCCGTACGCTGCAACGTGCTGAGGATCACGCTCGCAAGCGGCGCGCATGGACCTCCACTCGACACGATCTCGGCCCGCCGTTCGGTGTCGCCGAGATACCCGGGCAGAGCGCCGTGCTCGATCGCACGCTGCACGTCGAGCGCGATGACGTTCCCGGAGCCCTCCCAGATGGCGTGCACGTAGACGTCCCGGAGGATGCGCGCGTCCGGCCAGTCCTCGATGAACCCGTTGCCGCCACGCACCTCCATGCCTTCCGTCGCGCACAAACGCGCACGTTCGGTGCCGTGCATCTTGAACAGTGGCGTCAGCAGACGCAGCGCAGCGGCACCCTCGACGTCACCGGCGTCGGCGCGATCGGCAAGCTCCGCAACGCCCATCGCCGCCGTCAGCCCCGCGACCGAGTCGACGACGAGGTCGGCGAGCGTGTCGCGCATCAGCGGGCGCAGGTCGAGCCTGCGGCCGAACGTCGATCTACCACGCGTATGGGTGAGCGCCTCGAACGCGCTGCGTCGCATCGCTCCCGCCGTCGCGGTCGCGATGCCGATGCGCGTGGCGTTGACCATGTCCATCATCTGCGGCAGGCCTCGCTCGAGTGCACCGACCTGCCACGCGAATGCGCCGCGCAGGCCCACCTCGCCTGACGCCATGGCGCGTGTGCCGAACTTCTCCTTGAGCCTGTGGATGATGAAGGTGTTGCGCGTGCCGTCATCGAGCATGCGCGGCATGAGGAACAGTCCGAGGCCGCGCGGGCCCGCGGGCGCGCCTTCGGGACGGGCGAGGACCAGGATCAGGTCGCTGTGCGGGCAGCTGGCGAACCACTTTTCGCCCGTCAGGCGCCACGTTCCGTCGCCGGCGCGCGTGGCGACGGTCTCATTCGCACCGACGTCGGAGCCGCCCGCCTTCTCGGTGAGGAACATCGCAACGGTGAGGTGATGCCCGGTGTCGTCGGCGATGCCGGGGACGAATCGCGCGGCCAGCTCCGGATCGTTGCGCTCGAGGCACCGGGCGGCTGCGTCCATCATCCCGATCGGGCAGCCGGTGATCGCCTGGTCCGACTCGAGGATCAGGTACAGCATGGCGGCGACGAGGGTTCGTGGGGCTCGTTCGGTGAGCCCGCGCCATCCCGGCACGTACGCGGCGCGAACGGCGCCGAAACGGAGCACCGTCTCCTCGAGCTCCCGATATGCGGGATGGAACTCGATCTCGTCGATCCGCTGACCACGGGCGTCGTAGGAGCGGAGGACCGGTGGGTGGCGGTCCGCGGTTCTGGCGAGCGGCTCGATCGCCTGGGGCACGAGTGTTCCGAGCTCGCACAATGCCGTCTCGGCGGCGGGCCAGAGCTGCTCGCCGATCGTCCGCCGCGCGAGCCAGCGCAGATGCTCGTCCGGCTCGTACCAGTCGGTTCGATCTGGAGCCGGGATGTACCGAGCGCCTGGGTCAGACGGCAGCATCGAAGCCACGATAGCGCGTGCCGCGCGCTACCACAGCCCGCGGCGCTCGAACACCTCCTTGAGCACCCGCGGGCGGTCGGTCATGATCCCGTCGACGCCCAGGTCGAGGAGCCGGTTCATGTCCGCCTCGTCGTCGATCGTCCATACATGGACGGGCAGGCCGGCGCGGTGCGCCGCCTTGACGAAGCGGCGATCGATGCGAAGGATGCCCCAGCGCTGCGGCACCTGCAGGCAGTCGGCATGGAAGCCGGGCATGCGGCCGGACCGCGACACAAGGAACGCCGTGCCGGTCGCGACCTGTCCCATCGATGAGCAGATCCGCCCGCCCGCGAGCGCGCGGATGCGCGCGACCCGGCGGTCCGAGAACGCTCCGATGCAGACGCGCCCGAAGGCATCGAGGCGGCGGATGAGCTCGACGAGCGGTGCAACCGTCGCATCGGTCTTCGCGTCGATGTTGAGGTAGACGTCGTCCCAGCGGGTCAGCAGCTCCTCGAGCGTCGGTATGCAGACCCCACGCCCCCGGAACGGGAAGGACTGCCCGCCGTCGAGGCTGAAGGCGAAGCCCGCGTCCGCCTCTCGCACCTCCGCGTGGGTCAGCTCGAGGACCGCGCCGGTCCGATCGGTGAGCCGGTCCAGGCGGTCGTCGTGAAAGGCGATGAGCACGCCGTCGCGCGTGAGGTGCACGTCGGTCTCGAGGTACCGGTAGCCGAGCGCGACGGCGGCCTCGAACGCGGGCAACGTGTTCTCCGGCGCATCACCACCGCCACCTCGATGGGCGAAGGCGAGCGTGGTCGCGTCGCCGAGGAAGGATCGCTGCACCATGGGTCGGTCAGGGTAGCCGGACAGTCCCCATGAGGTACGCGTCGCAACTCCGCGCGGCCGCACGGCCGTCGGCGATCGCCCACACGATGAGCGACGCCCCTCGCACGGCGTCGCCCGCGGCAAACACGCCCGGCGCCGTGCAGGCGAACGATCCGTCGACGGCGATGTTGCCGGAGCCGTTCCGATCGAGGGACAGCCCGTCGAGCAGCATCGAAGGCCGCGGCCCGTCGTAGCCGATCGCGATGAGCACGAGATCGGCATCGATCGTGACCTCACCGTGGGCCACCGGAGCGAAGCTCCGCACCCCGTTCTCACGGCGCGCCGCGACGCGCATCGCGCGCACGCGCCGGACGTTGCCGCCGTCTCCCTCGAACGCGGTGACCATCAGACCGAACTCACGCGAACCGCCTTCGTCGTGGGCCGGGTAGGTGCGGAGGATGAGCGGCCACTGCGGCCAGGGATTGCCCTCGGGACGGCTGTCGGGCGGCTGCGGGTAGAGGTAGAGCTGCTGTACGCCCGAGCATCCCTCGCGGATGACGTTGCCGAGGCAGTCCGCGCCGGTGTCGCCGCCGCCGATGATCACGACGTCCCGTCCGCGCGCGGTGATCTCGGGGCCAGCGAGCACCCGCTCGCCGGCGACGCGCCGGTTCTGCTGCACGAGGTAGTCCATCGCCATGTGGATGCCACCGAGCTCGCGGCCCGGGGCGTCGATGTCGCGAGGCCGGTCGGCACCGACACCGAGGACCACTGCGTCGAACTGCTCACGGAGCTGGCCCGCGGTGACGTCGACGCCGATGTCGTATCCCGTCTCGAACGTGATCCCCTCGGCCTCGAGGAGACCGACGCGGCGATCGATCACCCACTTCTCCATCTTGAAATCCGGGATGCCGTAGCGGAGAAGGCCGCCGATCCGGTCCGAGCGCTCGAACACCGTGACGTGGTGCCCGGCGCGGTTCAGCTGTTGCGCGGCAGCGAGGCCGGCAGGCCCGGAGCCGACGACGGCGACGCGTTTTCCCGTGCGGTGCGCCGGCGGCTTGGCACGTATCCAGCCCTCGTCGAATGCGCGATCGATGATCGACTGTTCGATCTGCTTGATCGCGACCGGGTCGTCGTTGATGGCGAGGACGCAGGCAGGCTCACATGGCGCGGGACACAACCGGCCGGTGAACTCCGGAAAGTTGTTGGTCGCGTGCAGACGGTCGACGGCTGCACGCCAGTCATCGCGCGCTACCAGGTCGTTCCATTCGGGGATGAGGTTGCCGAGCGGACATCCCTGGTGGCAGAACGCGACACCGCAGTCCATGCACCGCGATCCCTGCTCACGGAGCACCTGCACCGGCAGCGGGAGGTACACCTCTCGGTAGTCGCCGACACGCTCTGCCACGGGGCGCTTGTGCGCGGTGTGCCGCGTGTGCTCGAGGAAGCCGGTGCGAACCACCATCAGCCGACGAGCTCGAGATGCGCGCGGAGCGCGCGCCGGTATTCCTCGGGGAGCACCTTGACGAATCGCTCGCGCGCCTGACGCCAGTTGCGCAGCAGTCGCTTCGCCACCTCACTGCCCGTCAGCAGCTCGTGGCGCTCCAGCAGCGTGCGAACGATCACCAGATCCTCGAGCTGCGGTGCCTCGAGCGTGACGGACGCGAGGTTGCATCGCTGCCCGAAGCCTGCGTCCTCGTCGAGCACGAAAGCGATCCCACCGCTCATCCCCGCGGCAAAGTTCCGTCCGGTGGCGCCGATGACCAGCACTGTCCCGCCGGTCATGTACTCGCAGCCGTGGTCGCCGACACCCTCGACCACCGCGACTGCGCCGGAGTTGCGCACCGCGAACCGCTCGCCGGCGACACCGCGGATGAATGCCTCGCCGCTCGTGGCGCCGTACAACGCCACGTTGCCGACGATGATGTTGTCCTCGGCGCGGCGGCGGGCGGCGCGCGGCGGCCGGATGACCAGCCGGCCGCCCGAGAGCCCCTTGCCGACGTAGTCGTTGGCCTCGCCGCGCAGCGTGAGCGTGATCCCGCCCGCGAGCCAGGCGCCGAACGACTGTCCGGCAGCTCCGTCAAGCTCGATCTCGATGCTGCCGTCAGGGAGACCGTCGGCGCCGTGTCTGCGCGCGACCTCGCCGCTCAGCATCGCGCCGACGCTCCGGTGCACGTTGCGCACCGGGGTGCGGACGCGCACCGGCCGCGCTCCTTCGAGCGCGGGTGCGCAGGCATCCATCAGCGTCACATCGAGCATCTCGCCGAGGTCCGCAACCTGCGCGCGACTCCGGCGCCGGTCCTCAGCGGACGTCACCTGCGGCGCGGCAAGCAGTTGACGGAGGTCGAGCCCGCGTGCCTTCCAGTGCTCGGCCGCGGGACGCGCTTCGATGAGGTCGACACGCCCGATCATGTCCTCGAAACGTCGGAACCCGAGATGCGCCATCCAGCGGCGCACGTCCTCGGCGAGGAAGAGCATGAACGCGACGACGTGCTCAGCCCGGCCGGCGAACCTGCTGCGCAACAGCGGATCCTGGGTCGCGATGCCGACGGGGCACGTGTTGAGGTGGCAGACACGCATCATCACGCACCCCGCCGCGATGAGCGGCGCTGTCGCGAACGCGAACTCGTCCGCGCCGAGCAGTGCGCCGACGACCACGTCGCGCCCGGTCTTCATCTGCCCGTCGGCCTGGAGCGTCACGCGGTTGCGCAGCCGTTGACGGATGAGCACCTGCTGCGTCTCTGCGAGTCCGAGCTCCCACGGCACCCCGGCGTGTTTGATGGCGGTCAGCGGCGAGGCGCCGGTACCACCCTCGTAGCCGGCGATGACGATGTGGTCCGCGCGCGCCTTGGCGACGCCCGCGGCGACCGTGCCGACACCCGCTTCGGCAACGAGCTTCACGCTGATGCGCGCGCCTGGGTTGACGCTGCGAAGGTCCCAGATGAGCTGCGCCAGGTCCTCGATCGAGTAGATGTCGTGATGCGGCGGTGGTGAGATGAGCCCCACACCGGGCGTCGAATGGCGAAGGCGCGCAATGGTCTCGTCCACCTTGGCGCCCGGGATCTGACCTCCCTCGCCGGGCTTCGCGCCCTGCGCGATCTTGATCTGCAGCTCATCGGCGTTGACCAGGTAGTGGGCCGTGACGCCGAAGCGCGCTGACGCGACCTGCTTGATGGCGCTGCGCCGCGAGTCGCCGTTGTCGTCGCGGACGTATCGCGACGCATCCTCACCACCTTCACCGGTGTTGGAGCGTCCGCCGATGCGGTTCATCGCGATGGCGAGCAGCTCGTGCACCTCTTTGCTGAGCGACCCGTATGACATGCCCCCCGTCGAGAAACGGCGGACGATGTCCATCGCGGGCTCTACCTCGTCGAGCGACACCGGCTCACCGTCGCCGCGAAGCTCGAACAGGCCGCGAAGGTTCTTCAGCCGGCACGATTCGTCGTCGGCGAGTGCGACGTAGTGGCGGAACGCCGACTCGTCACCCGACTTCACCGCGTGCTGCAGCGCGCCGATGACCTCGGGATTCCACTGATGCAGCTCTCCCTCGCGGCGCCATCGATACTCCCCGCGCTCCTCGAGGCTCGGCGGTGTGATGCGTACATCGGGGAAGGCGCGCTCGTGACGCGCGAGCGCCTCGGCGGCGATGACGTCGATCCCGATGCCGCCGATGCGCGACGCGGTGTTCGGAAAGAAGCGATCGACGACGCTTCGGTCGATGCCGAGGCACTCGAAGATCTGCGCGCCGCAGTACGACTGGATCGTCGAGATGCCCATGCGCGCAATGGTTTTGCGCAGTCCTTTCGTCAGGGCCTGGATGTACAGGTCCTCGGCGCGCGCCGGGTCGACGGGCGTGGGCATGAGTCCCCGGCGCGCCATGTCGGCGATGGTTTCGAACGCGAGGTACGGGTTCACGGCCTCCGCGCCGTACCCGATGAGCAGCGCGAGATGCATGACCTCGCGCGCCTCGCCGGTCTCGATGACGAGGCCGACTCCCGTCCGGGTCTGCTCGCGAACGAGGTGGTGGTGCACCGCCGCCGCGGCGAGGAGCGAGGGAATCGGCACGTGTGATGCGTCGATGTGACGGTCGCTGAGAATGAGGACGGTCGCGCCCGCCTCGATCTCCGCCGACGCCAGCCGGCAGAGGCGCTCGATCCCCTCGACAAGCCCGGCGCCACCGGCCTCGCGGTGGAAGACCATGGAGATCGTTGCCGCCGGGAATTGACGCTGCGTGACGTGACGCAGCTTTTCGAGGTCGTGGTTCGTGAGCACCGGGTGTGCCATCTCGAGGCGCATCGCCTGCGAGGGGCCCTGCTCGAGGAGGTTCCCTCCGGCTCCCAGCGACGTCACCAACGACATCACCGCCTGTTCGCGAATCGGGTCGATCGGCGGGTTGGTGACCTGCGCGAACAGCTGCTTGAAGTAGTTGAAGAGGGGGAGGGGGCGCTCACTGAGGACCGCCAGCGGGGTGTCGTTGCCCATCGAGCCGACGGCCTCCTCGCCGGTCTGACCCATCGGTCCGAGCAGGACGGCGATGTCCTCGACGCTGTAGCCGAACGCCTGCTGGCGCACGAGCAGCGTCCCGGGATCAGCCGCCGGCACATGCTCAGGGGGATCGAGCTCGTCGAGATGCACCGTCCCCGAACGGATCCACTCGCGGTAGGGGTGCGTCGCTGCCAGCTGCGTCTTGACGTCGCTGTCGTCGAGCACGCGCCCGGCTGCGGTGTCGACGAGCAGGAGCCGGCCGGGTTCCAGGCGCCATTTGCGAACGATGCGTTCTTCCGGCAGGTCGAGGACGCCCGCCTCGGACGCCATGACGACGAGGCCGTCGTCGGTGATCAGGTAGCGCGCGGGACGCAGTCCGTTGCGATCGAGCGTGGCGCCGATGACGCGGCCGTCGGTGAACGCGATCGCCGCCGGCCCGTCCCACGGCTCGAGCAGCGCACTGTGGAACTCGTAGAAGGCACGGCGCTCCTCGTCCATCATCGGGTTCTGGTGCCACGCCTCGGGGATCATCATCATCACCGCGTGCTCGATCGACCGCCCCGTCATCGCGAGCAGCTCGAGCGCGTTGTCGAACTGCGATGAGTCCGACCCGCTCTCGTCGAGCACCGGCACCAGCTTGGCGATGTCGTCGCCGAAATGCGGGCTGCGGAATTTGGACTGGCGGGCACGCATCCAGTTGACGTTGCCGCGCAGGGTGTTGATCTCGCCGTTGTGCGCCGACATGCGGAACGGCTGCGCAAGGTCCCAGCGGGGCAGCACGTTCGTCGAGAAGCGCGCGTGCACCAGCGCGAGCGCGGACGTGACTCGCGGGTCCACGAGGTCCGGGTAGAAGCCCGCGAGCTGTGCTGCTGTGAGCATTCCCTTGTAGACGACGGTGCGGCTCGAGAGGCTCGCGAAGTGGAATCGGTCGCGGCCGATCCCCGCGGCGAGGGCGTCGCGTTCGATGACCCGGCGCAGGACGAGCAGCCGGCCCTCCAGCGCCGCGCCGTCAAGTCCGATCGCTGCCACGAACAGCTGGCGGATGATCGGCAGGCCGGCTCGCGCGCTCGCCCCGAGCGCGTCGGCGACCATGGGCACGTCGCGCCAGCCCAGGACGCGCAGTCCCTCTGCCCGGCACGATTGCTGCGTGATCGCTTCGCAGCGCTCCCGCTCCGGGTCGTCGCGAGGGAGCATCACCATGCCGACGCCGTACGCGCCGGGCATGGGGAGCGGCACACGGGCCGCGTCGCGCAGGAAGTCGTCCGGTACCTGGATGAGGATGCCCGCGCCGTCGCCGCTGTCAGGCTCGGCCCCGGAGGCGCCCCGGTGGCCGAGATTCACGAGGGCATCGACGCCCGACTCGACCACGGCGTGAGTCGGGCCGCCGGCGATGCGGGCGACGAATGCCACCCCGCAGGCATCGTGCTCCAGCGCGGGGTCCATCAGACCCGGCTGCGGGTGTGGTGCGTTGAGATACTCGCCGATGCCGGACAACCCTATCGCACTCGCGCGCGAGAGCCGCCCGGCCGCCTCCGCCAGCCGCAACGCTAGGATGGTCAGCGCTTGTCCACCCAGGTTACGCACGTACCACCCGCATCGCTCGCATCCGCCCCGCACGGCGGCCCCGGGCCGGTGGAGCGCATCCTCAACGGACTTCCCTGGTGGGCACTGCCGGCCACCGTGGTCACGGTCCTGGGGCTCTTCAGCCTCTACTCGATCTGGACGGCGTTCCTGACCGGCGGGATCAACCAGAGCGGCTCGTATCTCTCACCCTTCTACTCGCCGACGATCTGGAAGACCGGGCCGGTCAGCCCCGCACTCTGGGTGCTCGGCTCCCCGTTGCTGTTCCGCGCCACCTGCTACTACTACCGCAAGGCGTACTACCGCTCCTTCTTCTGGGATCCGCCCTCATGCGCGATCGGTGAGCTTCGCCACCGGAAATATCGCGGCGAGACGGCCTTTCCGCTCTTCCTCAACAACCTGCATCGGTTCCTCTTCTACCTGGTGCTCATCGTCACGGGCTTCCTCTGGTACGACGTCTACCTCGCGTTCTGGGCGCCCAACGGGCACCTGCAGCTCGGCCTCGGCACCGGGATCATGCTGGTGAACGTCATCCTCCTCAGCGGGTACACGTTCGGCTGCCACTCCTGGCGCCACCTGGTCGGCGGCGGTCTCGACTGCTATTCGAAGGCACGGCTCGGCCAGGCGCGCTACCGCGCATGGAAATGGGTGACCGTCCTCAACCAGCGCCATCCCCTGTGGGCGTGGTGCAGCATGTTCAGTGTCGTCATCACCGACGCGTACATCCACCTGCTGCGGGCCGGGATCATCATCGATCCGCACGTCATCTTCTGACATGGCAGCGACCCCCGAGCCCTACGACACCATCGAATGCGACGTGCTCGTCGTCGGCGCGGGCGGCGCCGGGATGCGCGCCGCGATCGCTGCCGCGGATGCCGGATGCACCGTCACGGTGGTCACGAAGTCCCTGCTCGGCAAGGCGCACACGGTGATGGCCGAGGGCGGCATCGCAGCCGGCTTGGGCAACCTCGACGCCGAGGACAGCTGGGAGGTGCACTTCGCGGACACGATGCTCGGCGGTCAGCTCGTCAACAACTGGCGCATGGTCGAGCTGTATGCGCACGAGGTCATCGACCGCGTGCTCGAGCTCGAGCGATGGGGCGGCATCTTTGATCGGACGGCGGACGGTCTCATCATGCAACGCGCCTTCGGCGCGCATTCCTGGAGACGGCTCGCCCATGTCGGTGACCGCACCGGGCTCGAGCTCATCCGCACCTGTCAGGACAAGATGGTGCACACCGCCGGTGTCGACGTCTGCATGGAGTACACGCTGTCCGCGCTCCTCAAGTCCGGCGATCGCGTGTGCGGTGCCTTCGGGTACAACCGCAACACCGGACGGTTCGTCGTCTTCAAGGCCGGCGCCGTCGTCCTCGCCAGCGGAGGCTGGGGCCGGATGTACCGGTTCACGTCCAACTCATGGGAATGCTCCGGGGATGGGGCGGCGATGGCATACCAGGCGGGCGCGGACCTTCTCGACATGGAGTTCGTGCAGTTCCATCCCACGGGGATGATCTGGCCACCCGGCGCTCGGGGAATCCTGGTCACCGAGGCCGTGCGCGGGGAGGGAGGCCTGCTCTTCAACGCCGAAGGTTCGCGCTTCATGCTCGATTACGACCCCGTGAAGAAGGAGCTGTCATCGCGAGACGTCGTCGCGCGATCCATCTATAAAGAGGTGCAGGCCGGACGCGGCACGCCCCACGGCGGCGCGTATCTCGATGTGCGACATCTCGGCGCCGACTACGTCAAGCGGAAGTTGCCGTCGATGTACGAGCAGTTCCACGCGCTCGCGTCCATCGACATCACGAGTCAGCCGATGGAAGTCGGCCCCACGATCCACTACACCATGGGCGGCGTGCGCGTCGACCCCGAGACTGCCGCGACCACGGTTGCGGGCCTGTACGCGGCCGGCGAGGCGGCGGGCGGTCTCCACGGTGCCAACCGTCTCGGCGGTAACTCCCTCGGCGACATCCTCGTCTTCGGCCGCCGCGCCGGCGAGGCGGCGGCCGTGTTCGCGAAGAGCGACGGCGCGACGCGACCGATCGACGACGCGGCGGTCGCCGCCGAGCAGGCAGACCTGCTCCGCCCGCTCATCGACGGGTCGAACGGCGCGTCGAGTGGCGAGAACCCTTACAAGATCCACGAGGATCTGCAGCTGGCGATGCAGGACGATGCCGGCATCGGGCGGAGTGAGGAGTCGCTGCAGCGGGCACTCGCCAACGTGCTCGAGTTGCGTGAACGCAGCACACGCATCCGTGTCGCCGGCGGACGCGCCCTGAACCCGGGCTGGCACACGTGCCGCGACGTCACGAACATGCTGATCGTCTCCGAGGCGATCGTCCGCGGCGCCATCGAACGTCGTGAGAGCCGCGGGTCGCAATGGCGGTTCGACCACCTCGACCAGGAGGTCGAGTACGGCAAGGTGAACTTCGTGACGCGTCGCGGCGATGACGGGATGCAGGTGGTGAGTGTTCCGCTCGATCCGCTGCCGGAACGGCTCCGTCCACTGCTCGAGCGAAGCCGCTTCTATGACAAGGCCAAACTGCCCAAGGGCTACCTCACCGAGGCCGCGCCAGCATCCGATGTCGCGAAGCAACCGGCCACGGCCCGTAAGCCCCGTAAGGGAAAGTCATGACGGTCGTCGATCACACCGGAGCCGCGGTCTCCACCACCCCCGAGGCCGCACTGACCGCGAGCGGCCTGACGGGCGAGACGCTGACGATGCACGTGCTGAAAGGCGTCCCCGGCGGTGAGCAGACCGAGGTCACCTATGCGGTCCCGGTGGTCACGGGCATGGTGATGCTCGATGCGGTGCACTACGTGCAGCACAACCTCGACACCGACCTGGCCTGCCGGTGGAACTGCAAGGCCGCGAAGTGCGGCTCGTGCAGTGCCGAGGTGAACGGCCGGCCCGTGTTGCTCTGCAAGACCCGTGTCGACGATCTGCCGCCCGGACCCGTGACCGTCCATCCCATGAAATCGTTCCCGCTGATCAAGGATCTCGTCACCGACGTGTCGCGCAACTACGAGGTGAACAAGGCCATCCCGCCGTTCACCGCAGCGCCCGACGACGGCACCCCGTGGCACATCCAGCAGCACGACATCGATCGCATCTACGAGTTTCGCAAATGCATCGAGTGCTTCCTCTGCCAGGACGTGTGTCACATCATCCGAAGCCATGATTACGGTGATCGCTTTTACGGTCCTCGCTTCTTCGTGCGGGTCGCATCACTCGAGATGCATCCCAAGGATGTGCTCGATCGTCGCGAGCAGACGCGCGAGGACGGTGGTCTCGGCTACTGCAACATCACGAAGTGCTGCACCGAGGTGTGCCCGGAACACATCCACATCACCGACAACGCGATCATCCCACTCAAGGAACGGGTGGCCGACGTGCACTGGGACCCTGTGCGCTTTGTCGGTCGCATGCTCTTCGGCCAGCGGAAGGATTGATCGGCGTCATCGTCCTGAGCGCCATCGTCGTGGTGATGCTCGCGGTGTTCGTCTGGTTCTACGTGTACTCGCGGACGCCCGCCTGGGGGCAGTCCGATACGCGCAAGGCGATGCTCAACATGATGGTCGTGGTGGGGCCGATCTTCGGGATGCACTACAAGAAGGAGCCGCCCGAACCGACGAGCATCTCGGCGCCCGTGCAGGATGACGAGGAGGACCGACCGGCCACGATCCTTCCCCCGGGTGAGAGCGAGTAGCATCACCGCCATGGGGAGGACGTTCAAGGCCTGCGTATTCGATATGGACGGCGTCCTCATCGACACCGAGCCGGTGTGGCGTCAGGTTGAGTTCGATGTCTTCGCGCGCGTCGGCGTGATGCTGACCGATGAGCAACTCCGCAATACCTGGGGCATGCGCATCGAGGAGGTGGTCGATCACTGGTACCAGGAGCGACCCTGGAACGGGATCCGACCGCATGCGGTGCAACGCGAGATCGTGCGCGAGATGGTCGAGTACGTCCGTCAGCAGGGTGTCCCGATGGTGGGAGCACTCGAAGCGATCGAGACGGCTCGCTCCATCGGGTTGCGCATCGCGATCGCCTCCTCGTCGAGCCGCGAGCTCATCGACGCGGTCGTCGACCGCCTCGGCATCGCCGCGTTGGTCGACGCAATCTGCACGGCGGACGACGAGGAGCGCGGCAAACCCGACCCTGGCGTGTATCTGAGCGCTGCGCAGGCTCTGGATGTCATCCCGTCGCGTTGCGTCGCGATCGAGGACTCCCCGGTCGGTGTGAGCGCTGCGGTCGCCGCAGGGATGCGTTGCATCGGCGTGCGTTCACACGGCGATCTCAGTGGTGACATCAGCCACGCCCACGTGGTGCTCGACTCGCTGGTCGAGATCACTCCGGCGATGCTGCTGTCAGCCGATGCTGATCCCGTCGGTGAGTGAGCCGAGGCTCGGATCGATCTCCTCGCGGCGCGTGTCCATCACCTGAACGACCTGGTGCACCGATTCGGCGCTGCGGTGCAGTGCCGCTCGCTCGTCATCGGTGAGGGAGACGTCGATGACCTCGATGAGCCCACCGGCGCCGAGCCGGCACGGAACGCCGGTGAAGAGTCCGTTGATCCCGTACTCACCCTCGAGATGCACCGTGCACGGCAGCACCTGGCGCGTGTCGAGCACGATGGCGTCGATCATCTGCGCAACAGCGGCGCTCGGCGCGTAGAACGCGCTGCCGGTCTTGAGCAGGTTGACGATCTCGGCGCCGCCGTCGCGCGCGCGCTGCACGATGGTCTCGAGCCGATCGGCGGGGATCAGGTCCCCAGCCGGAATGCCGGCGACCGTCGTGAGCCGGGTCAGCGGCACCATCGTGTCACCGTGACCCCCGAGGACGTACGCCTGCACGTCGAGCACCGATGCGTCGAGCTCCTGTGCGATGAAGGTGCGATAGCGCGCCGTGTCGAGCACCCCTGCCATGCCGATGACTCGTGACCGTGGGAAGCGCGACACCGCCATCGACAGCTGGGTCATGCCGTCGACGGGATTGGCCACCACGATGAGGATGCAGTCCGGCGACCGGGCAACCACCTGCCGGACGACGCCGGACACGATCTTCGCGTTCGTCATCACGAGGTCGTCGCGGGACATCCCGGGCTTCCGTGGGATGCCGCTGGTGATGACGACGATCTCCGAGCCTGCGGTCTCCTCGTAGCCGTTGGTTCCCGTGACGAGCGAGTCATATCCGACGATCGGTCCCGACTCGAGCATGTCGAGCGCCTTGCCCTGCGGGAGACCCTCGACGATGTCCACGAGCACGACATCGGCGTAATCGCGTTCCGCGACACGCTGTGCGAGCGTGGCCCCCACATTGCCGGCGCCGACGACGGTGATCTTGGTCCTCATTCGGCGGATTCTACCCGCGGGACCGCTCCCCGGGCTGGTGGGTGACGGCCGATGCTCCGGGTAACATCATCCGGCGATGAGACCGCCGTCGAGAGCTCCGGCGCTCGGCGGGCGGGGCGGGGATATGCGCCCGCGGCTCGTCTACCTGGGGCTGGCCGTGGTGGTTGCCTCGGGCATCATTTTCGCGCATCGCGTCGATGCGTTCACGAATCCTCAGTTCTACGCTGAAGACGGAGCGAAATGGTTCTCCGATGCGTACACCGTCGGCGCGATCCGTGCGCTCGGACTGTCGTGGGCCGGCTACCTGCAACTGGTATCGCGCATCGGTCCGCTCGTGGCAACGCCGTTCGGAATCGCCGGTCAGCCGCTCGTCTACAACATCTGCGGGCTCGCGGTGCAGATCGCGCCTGTCATCTTCTTTCTGAGCACGCGCTTCGACGCCGTGGTCCCGTCGGTCACGGCCCGGGTCGCGCTCTCCGCCGCGTACCTGTTGCTGCCCGTCGAAGAGTTGAACGTGAACATCACCGGCGCTCCGTACCACCTCATCATCCTCGCGACGCTGGTGCTCGTCGCTGCGGATCCGCGGCGTTGGTACTGGAAGGCGTTCGATCTGGGGGCGGTGCTGCTGTGCGGCCTGTCCGGCCCGTTCGTCTACCTGCTGCTTCCGGTCGCGCTGCTCTGGTACGTGGTCCGGCGACGGCGGTTCACGCTCATCATCAGCGCGGTGCTTGCATTGACGTTGCTCGCACAGCTCTACGCGCGGCAATTCTCACCTCGCCTCGCGGTGGAGCTCGGCGCGAATGTGAAGGACTTCGTGCTCATCGTGTGCGACCGGATCGTCCTCGCGGGTTTGTTCGCCGAGCCGGCGCGGAGACATCTCTATGTTGCGGGTCACCCGTGGGGACCGCTTGTCGCCGGGATCGTCTGCGGCATGGCGATCCTCGTCGTCGGATACGCTGCATGGAAGGCTCCTTGGGAGCTCAGGGTCTTCGCGCTCGTCGCGTTCGGCATCGTCGCCGCGGCGCTGGTGTCGCCACTCGCATCGCAACGCGAGACCGGGTGGCAGGCACTCGCCACAAGCGGATCCGGCGCGCGATACTTCCTCATGGCCTGTGTCGCCCTGCTGGCGATACTGGTGTGGTTAGCGTCCACGCTGCCACGCGTGTGGATGACGCGAGCCGTCTGGGCCGGCGGCGCGCTCGCGTTCATGTCCGGCATTCCGACATGGGGATATGCACCCTTCATCGACGATCACTGGCCGCAGGAGGCTCGCACCATCATGACCGCCGCCCCGGGCACGAGGCTCGTGCTGCCGATCCCGCCCGCCGGTGGTGGTTGGTACATCGACATCAGGACGCGATGAAGGTTCGTAAACGCCGGCTGCCGGCGGGCGCGCGCGAGCGGGCTCCGCAGATCGTCGAGCGGTTGCGTCTCGAGTATCCCGATGCGCGCACGGAGCTCGAGTTTGCGAATCCGTGGCAGTTGCTCGTCTCGGTGATCCTCAGCGCGCAGACGACAGATGTGACGGTCAACGCCGTGACGCCGGTCCTGTTCGCTCGCTTCCCAACACCCGAGACCCTCGCGGCGGCTCCGCAGACGCAGGTCGAGGAGATCATCCATCGCACGGGGTTCTTTCACTCGAAGGCGCGCGCGATCATCGAGATGAGTCAGGATCTGATCCTGCGCCACGGTGGGGAGGTGCCACCGCGTATGGAGGACCTCGTCACGCTCCGGGGCGTCGGCCGCAAGACGGCGAACGTGGTGCTCGGCGTGGCGTTCGGCGTCCCCGGCCTGGCGGTCGACACCCACGTCGCGCGCCTGGTGGGCCTGCTCCGCCTCACGTCCGCGACGGACCCGGTGAAGATCGAGGAGGATGTCTGCAGCATCGTGCCGCCACCCGAGTGGACGAACTTCGGCCTGCGCCTCATCCTTCATGGGCGTCGGGTCTGCATTGCCCGAAAGCCGAGGTGCCATGCGTGTGTCCTCGCAAACATCTGCCCCTCGGCCAACATCGGGCTCACAGCCACGCCGGCCGTCAAACGACGCCCGACCAAGGGCGGTCGCTAGACTCATGGGGGATGGCCAGGGTCGGCATGATGAGTCAATCGAGGCACGGGGGAGTCGCGACACCCCTGCAGCCGGGTACGATGCTGGGATCGCAGTGATCCAGACGAGGGCCCGCAGCCCGCACCAGGCGCCCCTCACGACCGCTTTCCCGGCCATCGTCCGTCCAGTCGGCGCGCCGCGCGCGACGAACCCGGCGCCGGTCGCGGAGCCATCGCACCATCACCTGCCCGCGTGGGTGAAACGAGCCTTTGCCCAGGCGCGCCCGATCCTGGCCGACCTGCTGGGTTCGCTCGAGGGCCAGCCGCGTGAGGAGCTGCAGCGCGCTGTCGATGACATCACCGAGCGCATCAACTCGGGGAAGTTCAGTCAGGCGTTCCAGTACCCGCAGCTGATCGCCACCGGGATGGAGCTGTACACGCAGCAACGCGCATCCAGCGCCGAACGCGCGCGCGCAGCGCACGCACTCGATCTCCTGCGGCGCAAGGGAAGTGACCTGCTCCGCGACGCCGGCCCGCAGCTCGCGCCCGAGGTCACGTCGCGACTCGGCAGGGCGCTGCGGAACGCCGCTTCGGCCGAGGAGATCGCGGAAGTCGAGACCGAGGTCCGCCAGACCGTCGAGTCCGCACGCTCGGTCCAGGACCGCAAGCGTGACCGTGAGATCACGAAAACACGTACGAAGATCCAACGCGCTGCTCCACGCGCGCAGTCCCGGCCTGTCGAGACCACTGAGACGTGGCAGGACGTCCTGCGTCGATTGCAGGAGCAGATGGCCCAAGAGGCCGGCGCGTGACCTCGACGCCGGTCTCGGCCTCCCTGGACCCCGACCGGCTCGCTCCGGAGGCGGATGACCCGGAGGTGGGGACGGTGATGCGGGATGAGGTCGTCTTCTGCCTCCCGAGCACCCCCGCCGACGCGATCGCGAAGCTGCTCGCGGACAACATCCTCAGCGAGCTGGTGGTGCTCGTCGATCGCCGTCCGGTCGGGTACGTTGCCAAGGAGGACGTCATCGGCCACCTGGTCGACGGTGACATCGTGGTAGCGGGCAGCGACTTTGCGGTGCGGCCTCCCTCGACGTCGGTGCAGGCGCGCAACATGCTGCGCCCGTCGCCGCTGCTCGTCGACGAGCACCAGCGAGTCAGCGAGGTCGTGGCGCTCATGGCGCAGCACGAGCGCCGGCTCGCGGTCGTGACGCACGAGGACGAGACCGTCGTCGGCATGATCACGCCGCGCGAGCTCGCTGATTTCACGCTCGCGCGGCGGCAGGCGGTCCGTGGCTGAGCTGGCGACCATCGCCTCCCCGCTCGGCGCGGAGTGCGATCCCGACGACATGCTCGGCGACATCCTCGAGGTGCTGCGCATCCAGGACCCGGTGCCGCTGCTCGTCGTCCGCGGCGATGAGGTGCTCGGCACCGTCGGGCTCGAGTCGATCGTGTCGTCGTTCGACATGCTCGATGCGACGAGTGTTCGCGATGTGATGCGGCCGGCGCCTCGCATCGATCTCGGTGAGCGCATCGAGGTGGGTGCTGAGGCCATGCGCGACTCGTCCGCGGAAGCGGCGATCATCACAGCTGTCGAGGGCGGGATCTTCTCGAAGCGCAGCGAGCCGGTTGGGATGATCAGTGCGGCGCACGTGCTCGGCGCGATCGCGAAGAACGTTGTCGACAAGGCGCCGATGAAGATCATGAGCGGGCACCGCGACCTGGGCTTCAACGTCCCGATCACGCCCTGCCAGCGCAACTGCCCGATCCGCCAGGACATCGCCACCTACATCGACTATGTGAGCCAGGGTCGCTACGTGGACTCGTGGTCCGTGATCCACGAGACGAATCCTTTCCCAAGCATGCTGGGGCGCCTCTGCAACCACCCGTGTGAGACCGACTGCAAACGCGGTTGGGATCCGGGCGAGGACCCGGTCACGATCCGCTCGATCAAGCGGTTCTCGACGGACTTCGCGTTCCAGCAGGGCCTCTGGATCGACTACAAGATCGCCCCCGCGAAGGGGAAGCGAGTCGCCGTGGTGGGCGCCGGGCCCGCGGGTCTCACGTGCGCGCTCGACCTGCGCGTGCAGGGGTACGAGGTCGTGCTGTACGAGCGCGAGGCGAAGGTCGGTGGTCTGCTCAGCACTTCGATTCCGCCCTTCCGCTTCGACCACCGTCAGCTCCAGTGGGAGCTCGACATGATCATGTCCACGGGCATCGACGTCCGTCTCAACAGCAACGTCGGTCCAGGACCGGATGACATCAAGACGCAGGACCTGCTCGACGAGTACGACGCCGTGTTCTTCTCGATCGGCATGATGAAGGGCCGGATCCTGCCGATCCCCGGCAGCGATCTGCCCGAGGTCACCGACGCGATGACCTTCCTGCGGACCGTCTCATACGACAAGATCCCCGAGCACTTCCCGATCGGCGGCAGCGTGGTCGTGGTCGGCGGCGGCGCGGTCGCGACCGATGCCTGCCAGTCGTCGATCAAGCTCGGCGCGAAAGACGTGTGGATGGTGGCGATCGAGCCGGAGGACCGCCTCCCCGCGTTCGGCAACGAGCTCCACGAGGCCAAGGAGATCGGCCTGCACATCAAGTGTGGCGTGATCGTCAAGCAGGTCGACGCCGACGAGCACGGCAACGTGAAGGCCGTGTCGTTCGCGCCGCTGAAGGACCTGGACTTCGACCCCCTCAGCGGCAAGCTGATCTTCTCCTCCGTGAAGGAAGTCGAGAACGCCCCGCTGTGGACCGTGCAGGCCGACTACTGCATCTTCGCCTCAGGCCAGATCATGGAGCGTCCGGACGAGCTGGTCCCCGTGAGTCAGCGAGGACTGCTCTCCGCGGATCGTGGCGGCCACACGGGTGTGCCGAAGCTCTTCTGCGGCGGTGACTGCGTGCAGGGCCCGTCCTTCATCGTCGACGCCGCCGGCTGGGGCCACCGAGTCGCCCGCTCGATTCGGGAGTTCCTCGGCGAGGACATGCAGGCCGCCGGTGATCGGATCTACCAGACGGTGGTGGAGCGGACCGACGACCACCGCCAGTCCGAGGTCTTCGCGCGCACCGAGCCGGGCATTCTCGAGGCTTCCAAGCGCTACGACATGACCGAGGTCGAGCAGTCGTGGAGCGACCGTGAGGCGATCGTCCAGTCGATCCGCTGCTTCCAGTGCGACTCCGTGCACCACTACGACCAGACGGTGTGCGTGCTCTGCGGCGCATGCGACGACGTCTGTCCCGAGAAGGCGATCGACGTCGTCGTGTTCGGCGAGGACCGCGAGCGCTCCTCGGGCGGGGAGACGCGCGTCTGCGCGACGTCCGGTGGCGATCCCGAAGCGGGTGGCTACGAGGGCGAGATCTTCATCAACTACGACCGCTGCACCAACTGCAGGATCTGCGAGGACCACTGTCCCGTGAACTGCATCACCTTCGAGCGGGTGCGCTTTGTGGACGACACGATGCGCGTCGTCGAACGGCCGGACCTGAGGGTCGAACTCCCGCTCGTCGCCGTCGGCTAAGGCTGCCGATCGACGCTGACGAGCGCTGCATGCGACGCGCGCTTCGCGCGGCGCGTGCGGCAGGGATTCGCGGAGAGGTGCCGGTCGGCGCCGTCGCGGTATGGGATGGTGTGGTGGTCGCGTCTGCGGGCAACGCGATGGAGCGGCGTGGGGACGCCACCGCGCACGCGGAGATGATCGTGCTGCGCCGTGTCGCGCGCCTGCACGGTGGGTGGCGTCTCGACGGCGTCACGGTGTATGCGACGCTCGAGCCCTGCCCGATGTGCGCCGGCGCCATGGTCCAGGCGCGCATCGCGCGCTGTGTCTACGCCGCGCGCGATCCGAAGAAAGGCGCCGACGGGAGTGTGTACGACGTCCTTCGCCACGCGAGGAACAACCACCGCATCGACGTCGCGACGGGGATCTGCGCCGGCGAATCCGCGGCGCTGCTGCAGGACTTCTTTCGCGCGAGGCGTGGCGTCTAAGCCGTTGAGGCTTTCGCCGGAGCCAGGTCGGTCTCGTGACCGCGGATGACCTCGCCGACGGTCACCGAGTACCAGGAGTACAGCTCCTCACGCGCCCAGCGCTGCGTTTCGCGATGCTCGGGGTTGGCGCGCCACGCCTTGACCGATTCGTCATTCTCGAAGAGCTCGAGCGAGAGCTCCTCGCCGTCGGGGCCTTCGAAGTTCTCGATGGAGATGAAGCCCGGATGCTGCTGCACCAGCTCGCGCATGCGCGCACCGCGTCTGGCGTACTCGGCAAGGTCGGCGCCGGGTCGATTGCGGGAGCGAAAGATCACCATGATCATGCCTGCATCTTCACACAGGGCATTGTCATGCGGCGATGTTCGGCAGCTGACGCAACGCCGTGCGCGCACCGTAGTACCCGCACATGCCATGCACGCCACCGCCGGGCGGTGTCGATGCTGAGCAGATGAACAGCCGCGGGTTCGGCGTGGCGTAGGGATTGACGCGCGCCACCGGGCGGGTGAACAGCTGACCGAGGTCGATGACACCGCCGGTGATCGACCCTCCGACGTTGTTCGGGTTGTACCGCTCGAGATCGGCAGTGCCCATGACGTGTGTTGCGAGAATCCGGTCGCGGAACCCCGGTGCGAAGCGTTCCATCTGGCGCTCGATGGCATCGGTGCGATCGACGCTCGACCCCGACGGCACGTGGCAGTACGCCCATGCGATGTGCTTTCCCGACGGCGCTCGTGACGGATCGACGAGGGTTGGCTGCACGACGATGACGTAGGGACGGTCGGGATGCTCGCCGCGCCACACGGCCGCCTCGGACGCGGCGATCTCGTCGAGCGTGCCCCCGAGGTGAACGGTCGACGCGTCACGGCACGACGGGTCTCGCCATGGAATCGGGCCGTCGAGTGCCCAGTCGACCTTGAAGACGCCGGGTCCGTAGCGGAAGCGGCGGAGCCGGTGCACGTAGTGACCGGGGAGCATCGGCGCGGCGATGTCCGCCATCTGCGCCGGGCTTGTGTCGAAGAGATGGACCCGCGCCGGCGGGAGATCGCTGAGCGACCGGACGCTCCGGCCGGTCTCGATGCTTCCGCCGAGGGACCGCAGGTATCCGGCAAGTGCATTGGTGATCGCCGCCGAGCCTCCGCGGGCGACAGGCCACGTCTCGACATGCGCCGCGAGCAGGAACAGGACCCCCGGCGCGGCGCTGAGCGGGCGAGAGAACGGGAGGGCTGCGTGGGCGGCGCATCCGGCGAGGAGCGCCCGGGCACGTTCTCCCCGGAAGAGCGTGTGCCCGAGGGTCGAGGCCGGGAGCAGGGCGGGCACGCCGAACCGCGCCAGAACGAGCGGGTGGCGCGGGACGTGCGCCGGAGCGAGCACATCCGCCACGAGCTCCCCAGCGTGCTGCAACAGTGGCTCGACGAGCCGCCGGTACGAGGAGGCATCCCGCCCGAGCCCTTCAGCCGTCGCGCGGAGCGATGGTCCGAGCATTGCCGCGGGCTCGCCGTCGAGCGGATGCGCGACGGACGCGGCGCTCTGCAGCCAGGTCAGCCCGTGCTCCGCGAGCGGGAGCCTCGCGAAGAACGGGGAGAGGATGCCCAATGGGTGCGCCGCCGAGCAGACATCGTGGTGGAACCCCGGGAGCGTCAGCTCAGCGGTTCGCGTGCCGCCGCCGATGGTCTCCGACGACTCGAGGACCAGCACCGACGCTCCGTTGCGGGCGAGCTCGACGGCAGCCGACAACCCGTTCGGCCCGCTCCCGATGACAACAGCGTCGAGCGGGGCCGGCACGCTATGCCTTGCCGGCGGCAACCACCTCGCCGCTGGCGAGCACCATGCCGTCCTCGCAGACGGCCTCGACCCTTCCACCCTGGAACTGCTGCTCGTAGACCTTTGCGTACGCCCCGCCCCGCTGCAGGAGCTCGGCGTGCGTGCCCTGTTCGATCAGCTGTCCGCGGTCGATGACGAAGATGACGTCGGCGGCAAGGATTGTCGAGAGCCGGTGCGCGATGGCGATGGTGGTGCGTCCGGAGAGGAGCGGCTCGAGCGCTGCCTGGACCAGTCGCTCGCTGGTGGTGTCGAGTGCGGACGTCGCCTCGTCGAGGATGAGCACGCGTGGCGACTTCAGGACGACCCGCGCGATCGCGAGGCGTTGCTTCTCCCCGCCGGACATGCGGTAGCCGCGCTCGCCGACGAGCGTGTCGTAGCCGTCGTCCAACGCCATGATCCGATCGTGGATGAACGCCGCTTTGGCGGCGGCTTCGAGCTCCTCCTGGGTCGCGTCGGGCTTCGCGTAGGTCAGATTGCGCCGCACCGAGGCGTGGAAGAGATACGTCTCCTGGGTCACCATCGAGATCGCCCCGGCAAGGGAGTTGAGGGTGATGTCGCGCACGTCCATCCCGTCGAGGAGCACGCGTCCCTCGGTGACGTCGTAGAGACGCG
Source organism: Candidatus Acidiferrales bacterium (assembly GCA_035534435.1). Lineage (GTDB taxonomy): Bacteria > Chloroflexota > Dormibacteria > Aeolococcales > Aeolococcaceae > Palsa-851. The sequence continues at coordinate 11,737 of DATLRX010000089.1, read as the reverse complement.
GGATGAGATACGAGATCGTGGTCTTGCCGGCTCCGCTGGGACCGACGATCGCGGCGAGCTGCCCGGGACGAACCTTGAGGCTCACGTCCTCGATCGCCCAGGGGCGCCGTATCTCGTTCGGGACCGGATCGTCCCCATCGGGCACCTCGCCGTCCGGCGCGGGGCCGTTCATTCCGGGCGGACGGCCTCCGGCAGGCAGCGAGTCGAGCATCGGCCCGAAGCTGCCGCGGTCGTAGCGGAAGGACACATGGTCGAGCTCGACGGCGCCCCGCACGTCGGCCGGGTTGACCACCCGGGCGTCGGGCTTGTCGACGATGTCGTGCGGCATCTTGAGGTAGTCGAAGATGCGCTCGAAGAGCGCGAGGCTCGCCTGGATCTCGATGGAGACCGAGAGCATGCTGCCGATCGGGAAGAAGAGCCGGCTCTGCAGCGTCGTGAAGGCGATGATCGTGCCCGGGGTGATCGACCCACCCGCGTGGCCGCTCGCGAGCACCCAGCCACCGATGAGGTACACGAGGGCCGGAGCGCTGCTGAAGAAGGCGCCGATGACCGCGAAGAGGGCGCGTCCGATCATCTCCTGCCGGATGGCCAGGTTGGCGAGGCGGTGATTCTCCTTGCGGAAACGGGCGATCTCCTCGGGGCCGCGGCCGAACACCTTCGCAAGCAGCATCCCCGAGACCGACAGGGTCTCCTCTGTGATGGCGCTGATCTCCGCTTTGGAGTCCTGCGCCTGCATCGTGATCTGGCGCCGGACCTTGCCCGCGCGGTACGTGTAGAAGACGAACAGCGGCGTGATGCCGAGCGAGAGGGCGGTCAACTGCCAGGACAGCACCAGCATCGCGATGAGCGTGCTCAGGAGCGTGACGATGTTCGACAGCAGCGACGTCGCGGTGTCGGTCACCACCGACTGGATGCCGCCGACGTCGTTGGTCAGACGCGACTGAATCTCGCCGGTACGCGTCCCCGTGAAGAAGCGCAGCGACATGCCCTGCAGGTGCTCGTAGAGGCGGTTCCGCAACTCCTCCATGACGCGCTGGCCGACTCGGTTGGTGATGTACGTCTGCAGCACCCCGATTGCGCCGGTGACGATCGTGATGCCGATCATGATCGCGACCAGGATCTCGAGCCGCGGCACGTCGACCGGGAGGTTGGTGATCCGCCCGCCGACGGTGCGCGTCGGGAACAGGGCGGTGTCGAAGACGACCTTGATGAGGATCGGGTTGATGACGCCGGCTCCTGCCGTGATCACCACCAGCCCGGCGATCGCCGCGACGCCGCCTCGATGCGCGCTGAACAGACCTGCGGTCTGCCGGATGAGCGCGCGGTTCGATACCCGCCCGGAGGGCTTGTCTCGTTTGCGGCCCCCCAAGAAGCCGCCGCCGTGCATCACGGGCGTTCTCCCAGACACACGAAGGCGGTGAGCGTCATCAATTCGACTGTACCAAGGTGCAGTCCATTTCCCGATTCGGTAACGCGATGGGATCGGGCCGTTCTCCGGCTATCATCTGCGGCGATTCAGCGCGGAGGGAGCGCTGGCGCACAACGACGAGGACTCCAATGTCTGCAAGGCCGGTCATTCTCGGAGCCATCTCCATTGCTGCTGTCGCCGCCCTGGCGGGCTGCGGGGGTTCATCCAGCGCCACCCCGACGCCGTCGGGCCTCAGTATTCCCGGAATTCCCGGGCTCACCACCACCCCTGGTTCGGGTTCCAGCGGCGGCGGCTCAGCCAGCGCCGCAACGCTCCTCGCTGCCTCGGACGTGCAGACCATCAGCGGTGACCCGAACGTCGCTGCGGTCAGCGGGACATGCAGCGCGACGACGTGCGTCTACGCGGACACCACCAGCACGGGCGGCGGTGGCGGCGTGATCGTGGTGGAGCCCTTCCCCGGCGGTCTTGGCCAGGCGGCGCTCGAGGCTGCGGTGGCGGGGGCGTTGAGCGCCGGTGGCTCCGGCTCGAACGGCGGCACAACCGCCGCTGTCTCCGGGCTCGGATCCGCCGCGATCAAGGAGATCGACGCGAACTCCGCGACATACGCGTTCTCGAAGGACAACTACCTGGTGGTGATCAACGTCACCTCGGCGACGAACACGGGGGCGGCGATGGACGCACAGGTCGAGGCCGCGGCGCAGACGGCGGCTGGACAGATCTAGCGGCGGCGTCGCTCACCGCTCGTCCGGGTAGACGACGCCGACGACCGCACGCGCCGCATCAAGCAGTTCGAGGACGGCGACCGTGTCGGCGTGCGTCACGAACGGGCTCTCGGTCAGCCCGGCGCGGAGGCATCGCTCGACCTCCTCGATCTCAGGCTGATAGCCGTTGCCGTTGCCGGCGAGCGGGTCCTCGACGCGGTACTCGCCCTCGTCGTTGTGCACGATGAGCCCGGAGGGGCGGTAGGCCTCCGGCAGCACCGTGATCCAGCCTTTCGTTCCGTAGATCGCAGCCTCGTTGGGCGCGGCCACCGACGCCGAGGTGAAGAGCTGCGCACGCGGGACTCCACCGTAGAGCCATTGCATCGCGACGGTCTCGTCCGACCCCGTCGGTGACAGCGTGCCGGCAGTGCGCACCTCATCCGGTGGACCCAGAAACAGATATGCGAAGGTGACCGGGTAGACGCCGAGGTCGAGCAGCGCTCCGCCGCCGTTGCCAAGCTCGTACAGGCGATCCTTCGGATTGAACGGGCGTCCGAGCCCGAACTCGTTTCGCAGGCCCACGACCTCGCCGATCGCGCCGTCTGCGATCAATTGTTGTGTCTGTCGGATGAGCGGGTTGAGGCGAGTCCACATCGCCTCCATCGAGAACACGTTCGCGGCGACTGCGGCTGCGAAGACCTCGCGCGTGTGTGCGGCGTTGAGACACACGGGCTTTTCGATGAGCACGGCCTTGCCGGCGGCGATCGCCAGCAACGCCTGCGCGCGGTGGTGCGGGTGCGTGCTCGCGACGTAGACGACATCGACCTCGTCGTCGTCGACGAGGGCCCGGTAGTCGCCGTAGCTTCTCGCGGCACCATGCCTGGCGGCGAACCGCGCGGCCCGGCCGGCATCACGCGCGGCGACGGCGCTGACGACGTTGCCCGCTGTGAGATTGATGTCGTTGCTGACCTTCTCGGCGATGCCGCCCGCGGTGATGATTCCCCAGCGGATCGGGCGGCCGTCTGTGATGGGTGGCGGCATGTGCTCTGTTCCTTCTGTCAGTGGGATTCGCGTGAGACTGCGTCGCCGGTGGATCCGAGCAGGAAGTCCAGGTCGGCACCGGTGTTGGCCTGCTGTACGGTCTGGACGTACAACAACTCCCAGCCGCGGCGCGGTTTGGCATAGGCGTCAACGGTCGCCGCGTCCGGTGCACGCGCAGCGAACTCGTCCGCCGGAACGTCGACATCGAGTCGCCGCCCGTCCACATCGAGGCTGACGTAGTCCCCGGTGCGCACGCGGGCCAGGGGGCCTCCCGCTGCGGCTTCCGGTGCCACGTGCAGCACGACAGTGCCGTATGCGGTGCCGCTCATCCGGCCGTCACAGATGCGGACCATGTCGCGCACGCCCTGCTGCAGGAGCTTCGCCGGCAGCGGGAGGTTCGCCACCTCGGGCATGCCGGGATATCCCCTCGGTCCGCAGCCGCGCAGGACGAGCACCGAGTCAGCGTCGACCTCGAGGTCGGGGTCATCGATTCGCGCGTGCATGTCCTCGATCGAGTCGAAGACGACGGCGCGTCCGCGGTGCTTCGTCAGGTGCGCGGACGCCGCGGCCGGTTTGATCACGGCCCCGTCGGGTGCGAGGTTGCCGTACAGGACGGCGATGCCGGCATGCTCCTGCAACGGTGTCCCGCGACTGCGGATGACCTCGTGGTCGAAGATCTCGGCTCCGTCGAGATGGTCGACCAACGGCTTCCCGGTAACCGTGAGTGCGTGCGGGTCGAGCAGGTCCAGCACTTCGCGGAGCACGGCACGCAGGCCGCCGGCTCGGAAGAGGTCCTCCATGAGGAACCTCCCCGCGGGCTGCAGGTCGACGAGCAGCGGGACCTGCGCACCAGTGCTGTCAAAGTCGTCCTGCGTCAGCGTCACCCCAAGCCGCCCCGCGATGGCGAGCAGGTGGACGACCGCGTTGGTCGAGCCACCGATGGCCGCGAGCGCAACGATGGCGTTGAGGAAGGAGCCGCGCGTCATGATGCTCGACGGCGTGCGGTGCTCGGCGACCATCTCGACGGCAAGCCTTCCGCTCGCATGCGCACCCTCGAGAAGACGGCTGTCGGCGGCCGGTGTTCCCGCAAGGCCGGGTAACACCATGCCGAGCGCTTCGGTGAGCAGCCCCATGGTCGATGCGGTGCCCATCGTGTTGCAGTGGCCGCGGCTCCGGATCATCGAGGACTCGGATGCGGTGAATTGCTCCTCCGACAGGTTTCCCGCGCGGACCTCCTCCGACAGACGCCAGACATCGGTCCCGCAGCCAAGCGCCCGCCCACGGAATGTGCCCGACAGCATCGGGCCACCGGGCACCACAACGGCCGGCAGCCCGACGGATGCAGCTGCCATCACCAGCGCTGGGATTGTCTTGTCGCAGCCCCCGAGGAGGACGACACCATCGATCGGATTCGCGCGCAGCATCTCCTCGATCGCCATCGCCGCCATGTTCCGCCAGAGCATTGCGGTGGGCCGGACGAGTGTCTCGCCGAGCGACACGACGGGAAGGTTGAGCGGGATGCCTCCAGCCTCGTAGACACCCTGTTTGACACTCTCGGCGACCTCGTTCAGGTGCGCGTTGCAGGGGGTCAGGTCCGACGCCGTGTTGGCGATGGCGATGTGCGGCCGGCCGTCGAACGCGTGCGCCGGGAGACCGCGCCGCATCCACGCCCGATGGATGTAGGCGTTGCGGTCGCTGCCGCCATACCACTGCTGGCTTCGCTGGTTCGCCACCGTCGACCCCTTCTTCCATTGCCGGAATCGGTTGCCTGAGAGCGCTTGTCGCGACGACGGGTGCTCGAGGAAGCCCTATATTGTCGAGCGCACATGGCATTGCGTCGGTTTCGGGCTGTTCCCGCTTCCGGGCAGCGTTACGGACTGGCCGAAGGGCCGGTCTGGGATGGACCGCGCAACCGCGTCCTGTGGGTCGACATCAACGCCGGGACGGTGCATGCAGGAGCCCTCAGCGGTGAACGCGTCAGTGACGATGTGGTCCTCCGGATGCCGGAGACGGTGGGTGCCGTGCTGTGTTCGGCCGCGGGCGAGCTCCTGATCGCCGGTGCGCACCGGATGTACACGGTTGCTCTCGACGGCAGCGTCACCGACGGGCCACAGATCATTCCGGATGGACAGGCGAGCCGCCTCAACGATGCGGGCACCGATCCCGCGGGGCGCTGCCTCGTGGGGAGTATGGCCCTCGATGACCGCCGGCGGCAGGAGGTCCTCGTGCGTCTCGATGCGGGGGGCAGCGTCACGGTGCTCGACGACGATCTCGGGCTCTCCAACGGCCTTGCGTTCACGCCCGAGGGCACCCGGATGTACAGCATCGACACGACGCCGAAGATCGTCTGGATCCGCGACTACAACGTCGATGACGGCGCGGTGGGACACCGCCAGGAATTCCTCCGGTTCACCCGCGGCAGTCCGGACGGCATGTGCCTCGACACCTTCGGGAACCTCTGGATCGCGATCTGGGGAGCGGGTGAGGTGCGCTGCTACTCTCCGGCCGGTGAGTACCTCGCCATCATCGATCTGAGCGCGCCGAATACGTCGAGCGTCGCCTTCGTCGGTCCGAGTCTCGAGACGTTGCTGATCACGACGGCGTCGGAGCAGCTATCCGCGGCGCAACTGGCCGCATATCCCGACTCCGGCAGGCTGTTCACCGCCGACGTCGGGGTATGCGGCTTACCGGTGACGCCGTGGGAGCGTACACAGGGCGGGGTTGACGGTCCATGAAGGCGTACGTCCTCACTGCGCCTCACGAAGGTGGCGTGCAGGACGTTCCGGATGCCGTAGCCGGCGACGGCGAGGTCGTTGTCGACATTCATCGAGTCGGCGTGTGCGGGACGGACATGGAGTTCTGGACCGGCGAGATGGCGTACCTGCACCAGGGGACGGCGCACTACCCGATGCGCCTCGGGCATGAGTGGTGCGGTGAGGTTTCGGCGCTGGGCGCCGGCGTTGATGGTTCGTGGCTCGGGCTGCGCGTCATCGGGGACACGATGATCGGGTGCGGCCATTGCGAACGCTGCCGTTCAGGCCGTCACCACGTGTGCGAGCAGCGCAGCGAGCTCGGCGTTCGAGGGAGGTTTCCGGGTGCGCTCGCGGAGCGTCTCGCCGTGCCGGCGACTGCACTCGTTGCTGTGCCTGGCAGCGTCGACGATGCCGCCGGCGCGATGGTCGAACCTGGCGGGAACGCACTTCGCGCGGTGTGGGGTGCCGCATTGTCTGCCGGCGATCGCGTGTTGGTGCTCGGCACCGGCACGATGGGATTGCTTGCGGCGGAGTTCGCGCGAGCAGCCGGTGTCGAGGTACATCTCATGGGTCACTCGAAGGAGACCGTCGCATTCGCACGCGGGCGTGGCTACGCCGGCACGTGGCTGCGGAGCGAATTGCCTGCGCTGCCGTGGGATGCGGTTATCGATGCCTCGAATGCAGCCGAACTTCCCGCCCTCGCACTCGACCTTGTTGAGCCAGGCAAACGGGTGGTGTACCTCGGCATTGCGGGCACCCCGAGCCTGATCGACACGCGAACGATGGCGCTGCGGGACATCATTGCGGTGGGCATCCTTGGGGCCTCGCAGGCGTTGCGGGTGACGATCGAGCAGTACGCCGGCGGCTCGGTGGATCCGCGGACGCTCGTCTCCGCGACGGTCGCTCTCGACCGTGTGGGGGAGGTGCTGTCCGGATGGCGACCCGACGGGGCGCTTGCCGGCCCGAAGATCCACATCGACCCCCGCTTGTAGTGGAGCATCCGGAGGCATCGATATGAATGACTTCGACGGACTGGTTGCAGTCGTCACGGGCGGAGCCGGCGGCATCGGCGCGGCAACGGCCGTGCAGCTCCGCGACCGTGGCGCGCGGGTCGCTGTGCTGGATCGGTCGTATGACACGCTGGCAGAAACGACGATGCTCGAAGTTCCCTGCGACGTCTCGGATTCGGCGAGTGTCGCTGCAGGGGTCGCGGCCGTCGCGGAAAGACTCGGAGCGCTGGACGTGCTCATCAACAACGCAGGAATCGGTGCCGTGGGCGATGCGACGCAGAACGACGATGCTGAGTGGCATCGCGTGCTGGACGTCAATGTCGTCGGGATCGCGCGGATGACGCGCGCAGCGCTGCCATTGCTGCTGCGATCGAGCCACGCGGCCGTTGTCAACACGTGCTCCGCCGTCGCGAGCGTCGGCGTACCGCAGCGTGCGCTCTATGCCGCAAGCAAGGGCGCGGTGCACGCGCTGACACTCGCGATGGCCGCAGACCACGTCAAGCAGGGTATTCGGGTCAACGCTGTCACACCGGGCACCGCGGACACGCCGTGGGTGGGACGGCTGCTCGACCAGGCGCCGGATCCGGCGGTGGCAGGGGCAGCGCTGCGAGCTCGCCAACCGATGGGCCGGCTCGTCACGGCCGATGAGATCGCCTTTGCGATCGCGTATCTCGCCAGCCCGCTGTCCGGGTCGACGACCGGGACCATCCTCGCCGTGGACGGCGGTATGGCCGGCCTCCGCGTTGGGTAAGACCCCGCCTGCTGTCCTTCACGGTGTCGACAGGGCTCTGAAACGCGGCCGCGTCATCGCAGCCGCCAGCCGGACGTCGAGTGCGACGGCCCACGCGGTATCCCCCTTGCAAGGCCGCAACCTGGATCCCTGTCGTGCACGTCCCGAAGGGCGCGGCCCGCTGGATCCTGGCCGATCGACCTTGACACCGTGCTGCTCCCGCGACCGCGCGCCCGTTGAGTACAGTGGCGGGCGCTGAGCACCCGAGCTTTGGAGAGGGAGAGCCATGAAACACCTGACGCTGACCGTGGGCAGCGCGGCAGCGCTGGTTGCGAGCATTCTCGGCGCGACCGGCGGCGCACACGCCGCCGCCTCCACCACGGCGGCAAATTGGACTCAGGTCGGCGTCAACGCACAGCACACCGGCGACAACACCTTCGAGACGGTGATCACACGCTCCAACGTGAGCCACCTCAAGCATGCCTTCGAAACCAAGATCCTGACGGGCCCTGACCCGATCGTCGCGAACGGCGTTGTCTATCTGGGGGACTCCGCGGACGGGTACGTGCAGGCGATTGACGCCGCGAGTGGAGCCGTCGACTGGACACGCGATGCCTGCAACACGGGCGCGGAGACGACCGCGCCGGCATTTGCCGCCGGCAAGGTCTGGGTCGGACTCGACGACCCCGGGACTGCCGCGCTCAGCGTCGCCGGCGCCTCGGTTGGGTGTTTCGAGAGCGATCTCTACACGTCACCACCGTCGGCGGCGGGCGGCGTCGTCTACGCCGGAGGTACGGATGGCATCGTCGTGGCGATCAACGCCACAACCAGGAAGATCCTGTGGCAGCGCTGTCTCCAGTGCTCTCCGTCCGGAGGACCGTCGCTCGCAACGCCCGCCGTGAGCGCTGACGGCAGCTGGCTCTACATCGGCTCATCGACATCCGGCGACGTGTACAAGCTCAACGCTGCGACCGGCGCGCTCGTCTGGACGCACTACGTCGACAGTTGCGGCGAGTCCGCGGTCGCCGTGTCGGGATCCAGCCTGTTCGTGAGCGGGTGCGCCGTCTATGCGCTCTCCGCGACCACCGGCGCGCAGCTCTGGCACTCGACGAAAATCGGCTCGACGATCAGCATGCCCGCGGTCGCGGATGGCTTGGTCTACGTCACCGCCGGCGGCAACTACTCCGGAACGTTCGCCCTCAACGCCTCAACGGGAAAGACAATGTGGTCCGAGCCGGAGTTCCTCGGTCCGCTGTACCCGCCCACGATCGCCAACGGAGTCGTGTATGTCGACTTCCCGGAGATCAGCAGCCTGGTCATGTACGACAGCACCACCGGTGCGCAGATCGGGAGCCTCGGGTCGCCCCTCGCGCGGGAGTTCACGGGAAGCGCGACCGTCGTCAATGGGCGGGTCTATATCGTGTCGTTCAATTTCGAGAGTGACACCGCGTACAAGCTGGAGGCGTACCAGCCGTAAGCAGAGGACACCCGCAGTCACTGGAACGAAGACTGTGACGGATGGATGGAGCCACCAGTTCCATCGAATAGGTCGCGGTAACCCTCAACCTCGCTGCGATTATCCGCAAGGGGAGGGGACGCCCCGCAAGGTGCACGTCAGATCGATCGCGAGAGACATCGACGCGGGGCTGGGCACCACCCACGAGGCGCTCCAGACGCCGGCCTCATGACTCCCCCCGGTATCCTCGCGTTGTGATCGACGTGCACGGCTGCATCGCATGTGACCTAACGCACGGACGTCGCGATCTCCCAGGTGGTGTGATCTACGAGACCGACCACTGGCGTGTTGAGCACTGCATCGGCCCGCTCGGCGTTGGGACCCTTGTGGTCAAGCCGCTGCGTCACATCGTGCGGATTGCGGACCTGACGGCCGACGAATGTTCTGAGATGGGAGCGCTGCTTCACCGCACGAGCAGCGTGGTGGGGAGTCTCGCGGATGCCTCTCAGGTCTATGTCTGCCTCTGGTCGCATGGTCCAGCACACATCCATTTTGTCGTGCAGCCGGAGACGGAGGCTGTCGTGGAGTCGTTCGGCACATGGGGCCCGGCGCTCCAAGCGGCTATGTTCGACGACGATGTCCCGCCTGCCCGAATCGGCGCGGAGCAGTTCGCTGATCGCGCGCGCCGAGCTTTCAGCGATCGCGGCTGAGCCGCCACTTCACTCTCAGGCTGGAGTGAGGAGGATCGTGCCCGCGCCAGAGTGCACCGAGCATCACGCTGGCGGGGAGAGACTGGCGGAGAGGGTGGTGTGCGGTTTCACCACATAGTGGCCGCCCAGGGATCGGGATGTCGCAAGACATAGTGGCCACCTACCAACCGAGGTGCAGTTGGGGGTGGCGCGATGGGGCTGGAACGCTACGTGGTGGAGGCCGTCATCCTCGAAGGACGCAGCCGTCGGGATGTGGCCAAGAGTGCGGGGATTTCCAAAGGTTGGGTCGACAAGCTCGTAGAGCGCTATCGCGAAGGCGGCTATGACGCCTTACAACCACGCTCTCGGCGCCCACAATCGTGTCCGCACGCAGTCGCGCCGGACATGCAAACCGCGATCCTCGAACTGCGCCGTAGTGATGTCCCGTAGTGTGGTGTAAATCCGGGGTGGTCCTAAAGCTGCCGACGAGGTAGACAAAGAAGGCCACCGCGGAGTTCTCTTGGAAGCTCTAACCCAAACCAGGAGACCCACGATGGCCCAGAACAGGATGACGCACTCGGCGCTGATCGATCAACTGCAGGGTGCGGACACGGACGTGTTGCGGCGCGTCCTCGAGCACGCCCTCCAGCGGCTCATCGAAGCCGAGGCAGCGACGCAGATCGGCGCCGGCCCGCACGAGCGAGCGTCGACACGCACCACGTACCGCAATGGGTACCGCGAGCGGATCCTGGATACCGGCTCGGGGCGCCTGGAGTTGCAGATCCCCAAGCTGCGGACTGGGAGCTTCTTCCCGTCCCTGCTCGAACCGCGCCGGCGCATCGACCGCGCCCTGCTCGCGGTGGTCCAGGAGGCGTATGTCCTCGGCATCAGCACGCGCAAGGTGGACGACCTCGTGGCCGCGCTGGGTGGCTGCAGCATCAGTCGCAGCGAGGTGAGCAGGATCTGCGCCCTGCTCGACGAGGAGCTGGCCGAGTTCCGTGAACGCCCGCTCGACGAGCCGTACCCGTACGTCTGGTTCGACGCGACGTACGAGAAGGTCCGGCAGGGCGCTCGGATCGTCAGCCAGGCCGCCGTGGTCGCCGTGGGCGTGCGTGACACCGGGGAGAAGAGCGTGCTCGGCTTGGCGGTGGGCGCGAGTGAGACCGAGGCCTTCTGGTTAGAGTTCTGCCGCAGCCTGTCGCGACGTGGGCTGAGCGGCGTGCAGCTGGTCATCTCTGACGCTCACGAGGGGCTGCGCAGTGCGTTGTCCCAGGTGTTCGCGGGTGCGAGCTGGCAGCGCTGCAAAGTGCACTTCCTGCGCAACGTGGCCAGCGCAGTGCCCAAGCTGCACGCGCCGGCCGTGCTCGCAGTGGTGAAGTCGATCTTCCTGCAGCCGACGCGCGAGACCGCACGCGACGCGGTGCGCCATGCGCTCAACGTGCTCGAGCCGCGCTTTCCCAGCGTCGCAGCCAAGCTACGTGCAGCTGAGGCCGATGTGCTCGCCTACCTGGACTTCCCTGTTGACCACTGGCGCTCGATCTCATCGACCAACGCCATCGAGCGGGTCAACGCCGAGCTCGACCGGCGCGCCAAGGTGGTGGGCATCTTCCCCAACACCGGCTCACTGCTGCGCCTGTTCACCGCGGTGCTTCAGGACCAGCACGACGAGTGGCAGGACGGACGCCGACACTTCAGTCAGCAGTCGATGGCTCGCGTGATGCATCCCGACGGTCCGCCCTTGCTCACCAACCCGCTCACGGAGGGACTCGTCGCCTAGCTCACCGACGTTGTGAGAACTCCACCGAATTCACACCACTACCGGGGACTTGACCCCGGTCATGCCGAAAAAGGGCGGCTAGAGCCGGAACGGTCCATAAAATGAAGTCTGGCCTGGCTAACAGCGCTAGGCCCAGCAGGATTCCACTTCG
>DATLRX010000088.1:0-22511 GCA_035534435.1 Candidatus Acidiferrales bacterium | reverse complement strand
CAGGCGCACAACGTCGTCGTCTGCTCGTTCGTGCCGCGCAAGCTCGACTGGGACCCGGACGCGATCATGCTCCCGTACCACCACAGCAATCTCGACTCCGACGAGGTGCTGTACTACGTCGCCGGCAACTACGCGGCGCGTCGCGGTATCGGCTACGGCTCGTTCACGCACCACGTCGGCGGTCTCCCCCATGGCCCGCAGCCGGGCGCCCTCGAGGCTTCGCTCGACCGAGCGCGTGAGACCGACGAGCTCGCGGTCATGGTGGACACCTTCCGCCCGCTGCACCGCACCGCGATCGCGCGTCAGATCTTCGACCGCGATTACCCGTTCAGCTGGCACACCGGCGGCATCTCCAGCACGACCAGCATTGCGTGACATCCCTCCCAGCGCAGGCGTGATATGACCATCTCCAGGTGGTCGCGCGCGCAGCTCCAGGATGGTGGCTGGATCCGGCGGATGTTCATGGAGGGCGAGCGCCTCCGCGCGGAGTTCGGTGAGAGCACGGTCGCCGATCTCTCCATCGGTCAGCCGCTCGAGGCGCCGGAGGCCATCGTCGAGGCCTACGCCGCCGCGAGTCGCGAACGGTTCCGCGGTCGCTTCGGGTACATGCCGAATCTCGGTTATGCGGACGTGCGCGAGCGTGCCGCGGAGGACGTGGACTTTCCGGGTATCTCCGTCGACTCCATCGCGATGACGGCAGGTGCGGCATGCGCCATCACCACGGCGATTCGAACGTTTGTCGATCCCGGCGATGACGTGATCGGCGTGGCGCCGTACTTCCCGGAGTTCCGCCTCTACTGCGAGACGGCCTCCGCGCGATTCGTGCCGGTGCCCACGGGTCCCGACCTTCGCCTCGACCTCGACGCGATCAGCGGTGCGCTGTCCGCGCACACCGCGGCAGTGATCGTCAATTCCCCGTGCAACCCGAGCGGCCACGTGCTGGACGGCGGGGAGCTGGCTGGTCTCGGGGCGATCCTCGAGGCGCACAACAGCAAGCACGACCGCAGGGTCCTGCTGATCGTCGACGAGGTGTACCGACGCCTGACGTATGCGCCGCACAAACGTGTCGAACCGTTCGCGGCGTACGAGCACACGGTGCTGGCGCGCTCGTTCTCGAAGGACCTTGGCGTTGCCGGCGAGCGCATCGGGTATCTCGTCCTCCACCCGTCACTCGTCAGCGCCGAGACACACCGCGGTCTTGCGCAGTCGTTGCGCGCGCTCGGGTTCGTGAACGCGCCGGCCACCGCGCAGCGCGCGCTGCTCCACCTCGATTCGTGGGAGATCAACGCCGTCCCGTACGTCGAGCGGCGCGACATCGTCATGGACCGGATCCGCATGGAAGGCCTCGAGGCTGCCGAACCGCAGGGCGGTCTGTACCTCTGGCTGCGCAGCCCGTGGCCCGACGCGCTGCAGCTCATCGACGCGCTCGCGGCACGGCGCGTCCTCCTGACGCCGGGCATCGCGTTCGGCGTGCCGAGTCACATCCGCCTGTGCTTCAGCGCCCCGCGCGTGAAGTTGACGATGGCGATGGACGCGCTCGCGGAGCTCGCCGCGGTCGCGCCCGTCTCAGCCTGACGCGCCGGCTACTGCTCCCCGCGGATGAAGGCCTTGGAGGCCGCGAACCCCGCCACCCTGTCCGGCCGCGGCAGCGACGATGCCGCGAGCGCCGGCGCGGTCGACTCGGCGAAACGCCGCGCGTCCTCGCCGGATTCCCACACCTCGATGGCATAGGTGCCGGAGCCGGTCGACCCGTAGACGCGAACCAGCGATCCAGGAGGCGGCGCGTCGTCGCCCTGCAGCTTGCTCAGCTCCGCGCCGAGGTCGTGGTCCCACTCGACGATCGTGCAGAACGCCATGGTCACCTCCGGAGCTACGCGGCCGCCCGACCGCCTGGACGAGATCATCGTCATTCTCCGCCATCGAGATCGGATAGCGTGGACGCGAGACCGTCGCCCACGCCGAGCGAGGCGAGCAGAACGCGGCGCTGTCCCGCGCGCCAAGCCGCGAAGGCGAATGAGGCTCAGCGGATCCCTTTGACGCGGAGGATCGCGACGGCACCGACGATCGCGCACACGCCGGCGACCGCATACAACACGCCATAGCTGCCGCCGCCGATTGCGAGGATGGCAGGCGCCAGTGCAGGCGCGATGGAGAACGGAAGCGCGCCCGCGATGTTGAACACGCCGAGGTCCTTGGCGTTCTGACCTGGGTTCGGCAGGACGTCGGCGACGAGCGCGAGGTCGACGGCTGCATAGACGCCGAAACCGAGTCCGCTGATCGCCATGCCCACGAGGAACCCGTTGAAGCTGGTGGCGATCGCGATCACGAACAGCGCCAGGCCGTACGCGATCGCAGCGGTGAAGACGAAGGCTTTCCGGCGGCCGCTCCGGTCGGAGAGGTGCCCGCCGATCAATGACGCGGTGACGATGATGACCGACTGCACGAGCGTGCCGAGGAAGATCTGCTGCGGGACATCTGCGACGGTGCTGCCGATCTTCTGCAGGAGGTAGTAGGCCTCGTACGTCGTCAGCAGCGCGTACGCCATAAGGAACAGGAAGCGGCTGAGGAACGCCCAGGCAAAATCCGGGCTTGTGCGCGGCTTGACGTAGAACGTGCTTGCGAATTCCCGCAGCGACCAGGCCGGCCTGTCGCCCTTCGCGAGCCGGCGATCCTTCAACACCAGCGCGAACAGCAGGATGAAGAATCCCCCCGCCGCGCACGGGACGAGGAATGTCGCGATCCCATGTCCGCTGAGGAGCTTCACGATGAAGGTTCCACTCACCGCCGCGACCGGCAGGCAGACGCCGAGCACCCCTGAGACCATGCCGCGCTGGACGGCGGGCACCTGGTCCGGAAGCACCGCGACCAGCGACGCCAGCAACGCGTTGAAGAGCAGTTGCGCAATGCACCATCCGAGCAGCACGACCGGGATGTTCGGTGCCACCGAGACGATCGCGACGCCGATGGTGCCGCCGATCAGTCCGATGACCATCCACGGGCGTCGCATGCCCAGGCGCGACCACGTGCGGTCACTCATCCTCCCGAAGAAGGGATTGCCGAAGATGGACACCAACGCGCCGATTCCCGAGACGAGCGCGAGGCTGCCTGGCGCGGCCTTGATCCCAACGAGCGCGTTCACCTTCAGCGGCAGCGTCACGAGGATCGGCGCGAGGAAGACCAGGTTGACGCTCATGAAAGCGAGCATGTAGAGGGCGATGAACCCCCATCCCACTCTCGGCGCCACCCTGAGTTTGGGGTGGAGCGCATCCTCGGCGACGGCCGCGTAGTTCACTCCGGCCACGCGTCAGTGTGGCCCTCTCGGAGGGATGACGCAATGCGTCGGTGAACCCGAGGTTCGATGGTCAATCGCGAGGCGCCATCAACACTGCGATCTGGGACCGTGAGTTGACGCCGAGCTTGTCCATGATGTGCCGTATGTGACTCGCGACCGTCGCCTCCGAGATGAAGAGGCGCACGCCGATCTGTCTGTTGCTGAGCCCCTCCGCGACGAGGCGGGCGACCTCGGTCTCGCGCTTGGCCAGTGGTGCGGGCGCAGCATGTTCGGCATCCGTCGCGTCACCCGGTTCGGCTTCGCCGAGCGCGAGCCGCAATGCCGCCTCGCGACTCATGTGCTGACCCATCTCGAAAGCGGCGTTGTACGCAGCTGGTCCCAACGCTTCCGTCGCCACCTGCTGCGCTCCCACGACAAAGGGAATCGTCGGCTCCCCCAGCGCCCCACCGGTCTGCATGCGCAGCGCGTCCGCCGCGCCGAGCAGCTGGGCAGCTGCTCGCGCACGGCCGGCGATGGCCGCATACCAGCCTGCGGCGGAGAGGCCGTAGTACTGGCCGAGCCGGTTGTCGACGCGACGAGCGACCTGCAGCGCTTCGTCGAACCATTTGTGGGACGTCGGAAAGTCGCCGCACATCATTCCCGCCACGCCGAGATTCCGGAACATGTTCTCCAGTTGGTAGAGGTCACCCGCATCGCCGCTCAGGGTGACGCCCTCGAGGGCGAGGGCGGTGACTGTCTCGACATCCCCTTGATAGATCGCATGAATGGACTGGGACAGCAGCAACTCGATCGTGGCCGGGTAATCATCGAGACCCGGGGTGATCGCCTCAGCCTCGTCGAGGTAGCGCCGCGCAGCTTCCGGGTCGCCCGCCACAGTCGAGGTGCTCGCGCCCATCGACAGCGACTCGGACAGCAGCGCCTGCTCCCCCGCGTCCCTGGCGAGCGCCACCGCGCGCTTGATCCACGGCGCGGACGCGGCAGGGTCGCCCTGCAGCATGCTCAACCACGCGCGGAGGTAGTGCGCACGCACCATCGTTGGCGCAGGGGCTTCGGCATTGGGGAGGAGCTGGTCGAGCCACCGCAGCGCCTCAGTGGTCCCGTGCGTGATCCAGTAGTACTGCAGCGACGCGGCGATATCGAGGCCGCGCGCGGCGTCTGCGCGGCCGATGCACTGGTGCAGCATCGCTCGCAGGTTGTCGATCTCAAGGTCCGCCCACGCCAGCGACTCGACGAGGTGGTATCGCGCGCTGCCGGCCAGCCGCAGACACGCCCCGCGATAGTGCTCGAGACAGCGTTCCCGCAGCAGCTCCTCCTCGTTCGCATCGTGCAGCTTGAGGCTGGCGTACTCACGCATCGTCTCGTGGAGCCGGTAGCAGACCGCGCTCCCGACGTCCTCCCTGGTGACGAGCGACTTGTCAACAATCGACGCGACGAGATCCAGGGCCGCTGATCCAGGGGTGCCTTCCGGCATGCACACTCCCGCGACGTCCTCCAGCGTGAAGCGCGCCGCAAAGACACACAGGCGCCGCAAGAGGATTCGCTCGAGCTCGGTCAGCTGATCGAAGCTCCAGTCGATCGCCATGCGGAGCGTTTGATGGCGCGGCAGTGCTTCGCGCCCTCCCCCGGTGAGGAGCGCGAACCGGTCGCTCAGCCGGTCGAGGATCTGTTCGACGCTGAGGACGCGCGTCCGCACCGCCGCGAGCTCGATGGCGAGCGGGAGCCCGTCGAGCCGCCGGCAGAGTGCGACAACCGCCCCCCGGTTGGTGCCGGTGAGTTCGAACGACCCCGATGCTGCCGCTGCGCGCTCGACGAAGAGCATCACGGCCTCGTTCTGCAGCAGCTGCGCGAGCGGCTCCGAGCCATCCTCTGACGGCAGCTCCAGCGGCGGGATCGGAACGACGTACTCACCCGTCACCTGCAGCGGCTCGCGGCTGGTGGCGATCACCCGTACCGCGGGCGCCGTGCGGAGGACCTCGCTCACGAGCTGCGCGGCGGGCTCGAGCACGTGCTCGCAGTTGTCGATGAGGAGCAGCAGCTGCCGCTCTCGCAGGTAGGACGCCAGGATCTCGATGGGCTCCGCCCCCGCCTGGTCTCTGAGATCGAGAGCGGCAAGCACCGCATGCGCGACCAGGGCTGTATCGCTGACTTCGCCGAGCTCGACAAGCCAGGCCCCGTCCGTGAAACCGCGAGCCAGGTCCGTTCCCGCACGGACGGCGAGCCGCGTCTTCCCGACACCGCCCGGGCCGACGAGGCTGACCAGGCGTGCTGTCGCGAGCTTCTTCCTGATCTCGCCAAGCTCTCCGCGCCGCCCGACAAAGGTGGTCGACTCCGCCGGCAGGTTCCCTGAGCGCTGCCTAGGTCTGGCCATCCCTCGTCACCGGGTGACTACGCATCGAATCAGCAATCCTGTCGATGTCTCGCTCCCGGCTGCTCTCCCACGCTGGCCAGTATGAACGAGGAGCTTCCGAGCCGACGCGTGGAGATCACGTTCGTCGGTCACCCACCGACCCGCCAGATATCGAGAGCGTCGGGTGTCACCGAGGTGATGGTTGACGGCAGCCGGGTGCGTTGCCTCGTCAGCGGCAGCGTTCAGCCGTTTCTCGAAGCGCTGCACGGGTACGAGGTCATCGGTCTGACCACCACGCCGGCGTTCCCAGCCGCCGAGGCGGGCCCGCATGGAACGCCACTCGGTCACGAGCGAGGAGGTGGCTGATGGCGTACCGGTGACCTCGATTTCGAGCAACAGGAGTGGGTCGTCGCAATCGCGACGGCTGCAAGGAAACGACAAGGAAACGACAAGGAGCTTGCAGATGCATCCGACAACCGCAGCGACAACAACAACCAGGTCCAAAGGAGAAGTCAAGGTGAACCCAACACGCAGGATCGCCCTCATCGTGGGAGTGCTGTTCTTCCTCACGTTCGTCACGTCGATTGCAGCAGTGTTCTTCTACGGACCGGTGCTCACCGATCCCAACTACGTCATCGGTGCAGGCGCCGACACGCGCGTCTTCGTGGGTGCGTTCCTCGACCTGCTGCTGATCATCGCCAACATGGGCTGCGCGATCGTGCTGTTCCCGCTGCTCAAGAAGCAGAACGAGACCATCGCCCTCGGCTACGTCGTCGCTCGACTCGTTGAATGCACGTTCATCCTGATCGGCGTCCTCAGCGTTCTCGCGGTCGTGACGTTGCGCCAGCATGCAGCCCCCGGAGACTCGGCGTCACTCGTCGTGGCCGGCAAGTCGCTCATCGCCATCAAGAACTGGACGTTCCTGCTCGGCCCCGGATTCATGGACGGCATCGGGACTGGGCTCATGCTCGGATGGCTCATGTACCGGTCCGGCCTCGTGTCGCGTCGCGTCGCGCTGTTGGGTGTGATCGGCGGCCCAATGCTTGCGGTGTCGGGCGCAGCCGTGCTGCTCGGCGTGATCCCGGACGGCTCCACGGTGCAGCACCTGATGACCATCCCCGAGATCCTCTGGGAGGCGTTCCTGGCGCTGTGGGTCCCGATCGTGGGGTTTCGGTCCGTCGTGATCGGCGCGGAAGGTCCCGCTGCCCGGGTGGACGTCGGCTCTCCGATCGATGCCGTGGTCGCCGCGTAATCAATTCATCCCGCGCGCCATCACGCGGAGCTCGGCTTCGGCCGGGCTCCGCGCAGGCGCGACATTCATCAAGGAGAGACACGTGATCGTCGTCGACAACCTCACCAAGCGGTACGGCGAGAAGACCGCAGTCGATGGTCTGACGTTTACCGTGCGGCCCGGCATGGTCACCGGATTCCTCGGGCCGAACGGATCCGGCAAGTCCACGACCATGCGCCTGATCCTCGGCCTGCACGCCCCGACCAGTGGCTCCGCGACAGTGAACGGCACCCGCTATGCGGCACGCAAGGCGCCGCTGCGCGACGTCGGTGTCCTCCTGGAAGCACGCGCCATCCATCCAGGTCGCTCGGCATACGACCATCTCCTCGCACAGGCGCAGACCCAAGGGATCTCGCGTGCGCGTGTGAGCGAGTTGGTGGAGTTCGTGGGCCTGCAGGACGTGGCGAAGAAGCGCGCCGGCCAGTTCTCGCTCGGCATGGGACAGCGCCTCGGCATCGCGTCCGCGCTTCTGGGCGACCCGGCGACGCTCATCCTCGATGAGCCGATCAACGGGCTCGACCCGGACGGTATTCACTGGATGCGCGGCCTCCTGAAGACGCTCGCGGCGGAAGGGCGCACCGTGTTCCTGTCATCCCATCTCATGAGCGAGATGGCACTCACCGCGGACCACCTGATCATCATCGGGAGGGGACGCCTCATCCGCGATATCAGCATGGATGCACTCGTGCAGAAGTCGTCGACCCGGATCGTCCGAGTCCGCTCACCACAGGCGACGCAGCTCCGCGCTCTGGTTGTCGCGCACGACGCGACGATCACGAGCGAGGCACACGATCTCCTCGACATCGACGGGCTCACCGCGGAACAGATCGGGCGCATCGCGGCGGCGCACGGCATCGTGCTCTTCGAGCTCACCCCGCAGACCACATCGCTTGAAGACGCCTTCATGGAACTCACGCGTGACGAAGTCGAATACCGCAACGCGTCAATCAACGCCGGCGTCACCGACGCCGCAGGAGTAGCAGCATGAGCACTGCATCATTCGTACCAATGACGCTACCCAGGACGGCGAGCGGCGGTCGCGTGACGCAGCTGAGAGTCATCGTCTCCGAGTGGACGAAGTTCCGTTCGCTCCGGTCCACGCGCTACACGCTGCTGGCGACCGTCGGCCTTACGGTCGGGCTGGCGCTCGCTGCAGCGGTTCTCGTCGCCACGCAGTGGGCCACGATGACGCCGGCAAACAAGGCGACGTTCCAGCCGCTCAACGTGAGTCTCGTCGGCGCCAGCATCGGCGTGATGGTGATCGGCGTCCTCGGCGTCCTGATGATGACGAGCGAGTACGCCACCGGGCTGGTCAGCTCGACGTTCGCCGCAGTGCCGAAGCGCCTGCCGGTCCTGTGGGGCAAGGCGGCCGTGTACTCCGCCATCGCGATGTCCGTGACGGTGCCTGCAATGCTGATCGCCTTCTTCAGCACGCAGGCGATCCTCTCCGGCAACCATGCTCAGATTGCGTTCGGGCATACCGGCGTTGCGCGAGCGGTCATTGGGTCGGCGCTCTACCTGACGATCGCCGGATTGCTCGGGCTCGGTCTCGGCGGTATCTTCCGGAGTACCGCGGCGGCGGTCACGAGCCTCACCGTCATCCTCTTCGTCCTGCCCGTGATCTCGTTCATCCTGCCTGCCGGCCTGTCGAACACCATCAGCCCCTACCTGCCCGGGAATGCCGGTCAAGCGATCATGGACATCGCTCCACAGGCGCACACGCTGACGCCGTGGGTTGGGCTTGGTGTCTTCGCCGCGTATGCATTCGCAGCACTCGCAGCCGCGGCGGTGCTCCTCGTCAAACGCGATGTCTAGGGTTTCTCCGCGCGGATCGCTATCCTTCCGCGGTTGCACGCTGTCATCAACACACTCCGCTTCAAGGATGCAGTCGACCCGGCTTTGTTCCCACGAGCGGAGCGGGAACTCGCCGACCAGATGCGCGGCATGGACGGATTCCAGGGCTTCCGGGCCGTCCAGGTCGCAGACGATCAGGTGGTCCTCGTGATCTTCGCCGACACCGCCGAAGCTCTTGACGGAATGGCGTCGCAGCTGGGCAACACGTGGATGGCGGAGAACATCGCACCACTGCTTGCCGGACCGCCTGAGCGGCGTATCGGCGCGATCGTCTCGTCGGTCAGCGTCTGAGTCCACCTCGCGCCGCGACAGCGATGCCCGCGCGCCATCCGGGTGCGCGGCCCCGAGGCGGGAGCTCGACCGCGTCGGGATCGAGTCCGGCCGAGGCGATCAGCCAGGCGATGATCGCGTTCGAGTTCCACATCTCGCCCGCATGGAGCTCGTCTCGACCCCAGACAGGCGTGGGGACTGATGGAACGAGATCGAGGAGGCGTTCCGCGACGACGAGGTCGTCGGTGAGATGTCGTGGGCTGTCGACTGCCTCACCGACATCCGGGATGACGCCGCCGCGCCAGCGCCGGATCTCGTAGCGGACGACCCGCAACCGACCCGCCCAGCGACTCCCGACGGCGCCCTCCGCAACCACACCGCGCCGGTCACCCCGACCGTCCGGAACAGGCGTCTGCTCGATGACGAACCGACCGTCCGGCACGTGCACCTCGAGCGCCGAGTGATAGAGGTCGCACGGACTGCGGCGACGGATGGCCGCGTCGATTGCCTCGTAGATCCGTCCGTTCATCCGCACGAACCAGCCGCCGGCGCCGAGTGGCAGCCAGTAGAGGTCGACGCTGCTCATGGGCGAGACTCGCCATCACCCCATGGAGAAACGAGGGAAGGGTGGATTCGCCGCGCAAGGCCAGTCCGCGGGCGTCGACGGAATGCCGCGCTCCAGGAACGTGATCGCCTCACGCGTCAGGCAACCCGACGTATCCTGGCTCAGTTGTCCATGTCCGTACCCGGGCACCGGAACGCTCAGGCTGTTCGGCATCGTCGTCGTCGCACCGGCCACGTTCGCGGGAGGATCGTCCGGATCGGCGGTGCCGTTGAGGAACACGATCGGAACCGTGCTGCGCACCGGGCCGGAAGCACCGACCGCCTCGGGCCACGCTGAGCAGAAGGCCTGACTCAGTACCGCACTTTCGACCGCCGATGCCGTGAAGATGGATGCTCCTCCCGCCGTCCGCACGGCCGCCGGGTCCATCTGCGCCCAGGCATCGCTGCATTTGATGGTCTGAGCGGCAACGAGCGTGTCGGTTGGATTGGTTGTCGGCGCCGACCTGAGGAGCTGCTGCGCGAGGTACGCCCACTGTTGAAGGTACGCCGTGAAGATCAATGCCGGAACCTGTGCTTGGTCCTGCACCGTGTCGAGAAAGTTGTTGAGTACCGAGACGAAACCGAGGGTGGTCACCGTGACGGGAATCGTGGCGTTTGAGCGTGGGTCGGTAACGCTGAAGCTGACAGGAGATGCGGTGAGACGATTCAGGATATCCGTCAATTCCGAACGGATCCACGGATACGCCCCATGGCACGATGTGTCGGCGGCACACCGATCGAGCAGGGATTGCAGTGCCCCGCTCTCGGAAGCCGGTGACAACTGCCAGAGCCGGACATCGAGCAGCGAGCCGCTGTCGAGCAGCGCAGCGCGCACGTGCGCGCCATGCCGCTGAATGTAGGTCAGGCCCGAGGACACGCCGTACGATCCGCCGTAGATGTCGATCGACTGATACCCGAGCGCAACCCGAACCCGATCGACATCGTCGGTGAAGATCGGCGTCGTGTACATGCGTGGATCACCGGCGCGCGCCGTGGCGGCCAGGCAGGCTTTTGCAGCAGCCACCTCATCGGCGGCCGACGGAATCGTGCCCAGCTGGGGCTCATTGACCTTGATCAGCTGCGGGCAGTTCATTGCGTTGGACCCACCGGTTCCACGCTGGTCGACGAAGACCAGATCGTGGGACTCGTTGAAGACTCGAAAGGCCTTCGACGCCCACTGCACGGAGTCGGACGCCGCGCCACCTGGTCCGCCCGCGAAGTAGAACAGGGGGTCGGCAGCACGATGTGGTCCGGACGCTGGGACCACGACCACCCTGATGCCGATGTGGCGTCCAGCCGGCAATCCAGGGTTTTCGGGCACACTCAGCGATCCGCAGGTCGCGGCGACTGACTGGACGACGCACGACGAGAGCGGTAGCGCAGATGTGCCGCCGGACGCCGGCGATGCACCGCCGCCGCACGCTGCGAGGCCCGACACGATGAGCAACGCGGCGCTGGACGCGGCCGGCACGCCTCGAGATACCGATCTGCCAGGAGTCCTCGGATTCAGTCCCGGGGTTGCCATGACGGCCTCCTTCATGAATGCGAAATCAACGTCAAGATGACGCCGGGCCGCGGCGGCTTCCAGAGGCAATGGTCCCGATCCTCACAGGCCGGTATGCCCACCATCTCCGGACGAGTTCGCGCCCGAGGATGAGACGGCACTGTCAAAGGCCTTCGGTGCCCGCCGGAACACCCATGCTCGCGCGGTGAAGTCGCCCTGGCTCGAGCGCTCACCGACCTGGAGCACGCGACACAACTGCGCGTCCAATGACCCGACGGGCTCATGACCTTCGCCCCTGGCACCGGCAGCCCCGGTGAGCGACCCTCTGACGTAGAACTTGGAGACCAAGGAGGGTCGCTATGAATGCCCCGCCGTATGGAGCACTGACCAAGCCCGCGCGCGGGTCGCGCGGGGGCGCCATCGCGCTCATCGTGATCGGCAGTATCGTCGCGCTCATCACCATCGGCCTGCTCGCCGGTGGCGGGTTCCTGATGTGGGCCGATCGGACGCAACGCGATGCCAACGGCTATTTGACGTCGTCGAGCACGCGTCTTGCAACCTCGGCATACGCGATTGCTTCAACCGATGTCACTGTCGCGAGTGGTGCACCCGGATGGTATGTCCCCACCGGCGGGCTCGGCTCGGTGCGCATCGTGGCAACCGCGAACTCAGCGACCCCACTCTTCATCGGTATCGCTTCGAGCGCCGACGTCCAGCGGTACCTCGACGGAGTCCAATACGCTCAGTTGCAGGGGTTCACGGGCATGCGCGAATTCATGGGCGTGCGCGTGGGACCCACATACGTGATGCACGGCGGGGGTGCGCCCGCATCGCCCGCTTCGCAGAGCATCTGGCGCGCGCAGGTCTCGGGGAGCGGCACGCAGTCGCTGACATGGACCGTCTCGGGCGGCCACTGGGGCGTCGTGCTCATGAATGCTGACGGTTCGCAGAACGTGACGGCCGATGTGTCGGTCGGAGCGACGGCCCCGTTCCTCTTCTCGCTGGCACTCGGGTTGTTGATCGGCGGTGGCGTGGCGCTGGTTGTGGCTGGTGCTCTGCTCTTCGGCGGGATCGCCATGTCCCGGTCCGGAACCCCAGGTCCGTCGCAACCGTGGGCGCCCCAGCCTCCGCCTCCGGGCATCCCCGCAGCACCTTCCGTCGGTGCGGCCTACATGCCACCCCCACCGCCTCCGGCCGGATTGAGCTACCCGCTTCGCATCGAGGGCCGGCTTGATGCAACCCCAAGCCGGTGGCTCTGGTTGGTGAAGTGGATCCTCCTGATCCCGCACTTCATCGTCCTGGCCTTCCTGGGGCTGGCAGCGTTCGTGCTCACCGTCATCGCCTTTTTCGCGATCCTCTTCACCGGACGCTATCCACGTTCGATCTTCGACTTCAATGTCGGCGTGCTTCGTTGGTGGTGGCGTGTCAGTTACTACGGCTACAGCGCCCTTGGCACCGATCACTACCCGCCGTTCACCTTCGACGCCGCGGCCGACTACCCGGCGACGCTCGACATCCCCCATCCGGAGCGGCTGTCACGCGGGCTCGTTCTCGTGAAGTGGTGGCTCCTCGCGATCCCGCACTACATCGTTATCGCGGCATTGGTCGGCGGCACGGCGGTCGCGGTACGCGGCGCGACCACATATGCCGCGCCGTACACCGGCCTGATCACGATTCTCGTGATCATCGCGGCCTTCGCGGTCCTCTTCACAGGGCGCTACCCGCGCGGGATCTTCGATCTCGTTATGGGCCTGAACCGATGGGTCTTCCGGGTCCTCACCTACGTGATGCTCCTCCGCGACGAGTACCCGCCGTTCCGGCTCGACCTGGGCGGAGATGAGACCAGCGGTGCCCCAAGCTTCGCATCGCCTGCGCCGGCGCCACCGCCCCCTCTCGGTCAGCCGCGGCCGTCGGGTGTCTGAAGAGGAATGACTTCCTGTCGATGGGTCGTCTGGTGACGTCTGACGGCACAGGAGGTACCCTCTGGCCCTGGTCGCAGTGATGGGAAAAGGCCAAGATGCGATCAGGAGGTGTATGCGGTGATGTTCACAACGAAGAACCGGATGCGGAAGCACGGCTTCGACGCGCATGCGCTGCAACGCCGAATCCACGGTCATGCCATCGCCGTCGCGATCGCTGCCGTGGGGCTCGCAGCCTGTGGATCAAGTTCCACTCCCGCAACCGCCAGTCCCACGCTCAATCCGACCGCGACCCCCTCGCCCACTCCGTCCCCGACTCCAGCGCCGCCTGCGCCGCTGGTCGTCACCGTCAGCGGTGCCCCGGCCACGACGAAACTCGCCCTGGTCGGCGAGGACGGAAACGTCGCCGCCACTGTCACCGTCCCCGGTGGCATCGACGGCAGCAGGTACTACGTCGGATCTGACCATGTCTACTTCTTCGACGGCACCACCGTGAAGGCTCTGGCACGTGACGGCAGCATCAGCGTCGCCGGTCAGATTCCGCAGCCGACCACCACGGTCACCGCGCAGGACCGCCAGGGGTATACCAGTTTCGCGGTGTCTCCCGATGAAAGCACCATCGTCTTCGGTATCCCGCTGGCGATGGCCGGTGACAACGGTGCGACCGCCGACCACTCCCAGCTCTGGACAGAGCCGGTGGGTGGCACCGCCGCGTCCGCAACGCTCGTCTACGACGATCCCAACAACACAGACAACGGCGGCGAAGTGCTGCTGCCGTTCGCGTGGACCAGCACCGGCATCTCGGTTTCAGAGAGGCCCAAGGGGCTCGGCGGCGCCGGACCGTTCCTCGACTACACGGCCTTCAACGCCGCCACGTTCGATCCCACCACGCGGAGGCTCACGCAACCCCGGGAATGCACGGCATCCGATCAGTCCGGCTCGGTATGTGTCACACAGACGGACTCGTCGAGCCTTTCGCCGTCCCTGAAGATCGTGCAGAGCTCGGGCACGACGACCCTGACCATGAATCCGGCAAACGCTGCGTATGGAGCCATCAGTGTCTCCGACGACGGTCACTACCTGGCCTATGGGTCGTATGTCGGCGAGTTCGGCTCCGGGTACTACATCACCACGGTCGTCGACCTTGGCACCATGGCGACGGTCTCCACATTTCGGGATGACGCTCCAGCGGTGTGGCTCTCCGACGGTCGTCTCGTCGTTGGGCAGAACGACTTTGGGACTGGAGGGACATGGTTGCTCTCACCTGCGTTCACGAGCCCAAAGAAGCTCTCCTCCGACTCACCGGCCGGCGCCCTCGAGTGATCCCGCAGCGTCTCCTGGTGGCGTAACCTGCCGCGGCGTCATGGCGGGAGGCCTGGCGGGGCGCAGTCAACACTACTAGAACTTTCCTGATCGCTCTGGAAGCTGATCCCGGGCTCCTTGTGGAGTTCGGGGGTATGCGATGACGATGGGCCGCTTGGTCAACCGCTCCTCCGTCCTGCGCGTGCGCGCAACGGCGCTGACCGCCGTTTGGCTGGAGGAGTTCCCAGCTGATTCACGTCCGTCGGCTCGTCGGGATGGGTCGCATCACCGGCGAGACGGCGCCGCATCGCGTCGCTCATGGCGGCATACGCCGGGGCCAGTAGCGTTGCTACCGACATGCCATCGAGCTCGAGCTCTGTGTCGATCTGGAGGAGCAGCGCGTCGGCCGCAATCATCGTCAGCGCATGCCGCTCGATCCGGGCAAGCGCATCGCCCGCGGTCCAGAACGTTTTCAGGGTCTGCGCCAGCGGCGGCGCCGGGAGGATCGCCGGCCACGCAGTCGCTCCTGGACGGGTCGGCCCAGTCCCCACGTTGGCGCCGCGCCGCTGACGCAGGGAGGCGAGCAATTCGTCACGGCTACGACCGCGCCAGCGGAACACGAGGAAGGGATCGCGGTCGAAGGCCTCGGCGAGAATGAGAAGCACCGCCGCGACGTGCTTGCAAGGATCGCCCCAGTCGGGGCAGGAGCAGTCCCAGACGAGGTCGCGGCGGCTGGCGGGGAACAGCGCAATGGCGTGGGCGGCGAACACCTCCTCGATCTCCGGCGGCATCTCCCCGGCGAGCAGCCGCGCCAGAAAGACCGCACGCTCCACCATTGCGGCCTCGACGCGGTCCCACTCACTCGGACTCAGTGTCGCCAATTCGATGGTGATGCGGTAGGGGCGCACCCGCGAGCCCTGTACTCGAGCCTCGACCACTGCAGATTCGACCGTCAGGTTGAGCACCTGACCGCCACGTGCGTACGTCCGGCCGCGCTGCAATCGCGCACCGATGTTGAAGGACTCGAGGAGGTCCACGAAGCGACGCGACCACCACGTCGCACCAATGGCACCGCGGGTGCTGCGTGCCCGGATGCCGACGGCAGGGCGAGGTTTCGACGGCGGTGGCCACCAGCCCGAGGATGATCGTCTCGCCATGCTCAGTCCTCCGCCACCGCGTCGGCGGAGAGGCTGATGATGTCGCGCAATGCCGCAGTCGACAGCTCCGTCAGCCATCCCTCCCCGGCGCCGACGATGCGCTCGGCAAGTGCCTGCTTGCGCTCGATGAGTTCGTCGATGCGCTCCTCGAGGGTGCCTGCGCAGATGAGCTTCCGTACCTGAACGGTGCGGTGCTGGCCGATGCGATAGGCGCGGTCAGTCGCCTGATTCTCGACGGCTGGATTCCACCACCGGTCGAAATGGATGACGTGTGACGCGGCGGTGAGGTTGAGGCCGGTGCCGCCCGCCTTGATGGAGAGCAGGAAGATCGGCGGTCCATCCTCTGACTGGAAACGCGCCACCATCGCGTCGCGTGCGCTCTTGGTCGTCCCCCCGTGAAACCAGAGCACCTCGCGGTGAAAACGGGTCTCGAGGTGCCGGCGCAGCGGCTCGCCAAGTTGGGTGAATTGCGTGAAGCAGAGCACCCGCTCACCATCGTCGAGAATCTGCGCCAACAGTTCCTCGACGCGGGCCAGCTTGCCCGAGCGTCCCGCGAAACGCGATCCGTCCTTGAGCAGCTGGGCAGGGTGGTTGCACACCTGCTTGAGCTTGAGCATCGTCGTCAGCACCAGAGCCTTCCGCTCGATCCCCTCACTGGACTCGATCCGCTCCAGCATGTCGTCCACAACAGCCTGGTAGAGGGTCGCCTGCTCGCGGGTGAGCGCGCACCACGTCTTCATCTCCAGCTTGTCCGGAAGGTCGTCGATGATGCTGCGGTCGTTCTTGAGGCGCCGCAGCACGAAGGGTCCGGTGATGCGGCGGAGTGTCTCGGCGGCGGCGTCATCGCCGGCCCGCTCGATGGGACGTGCCAGCCGCCGCTGGAAACTGCCCGCGGTGCCGAGCAGGCCCGGGTTGCAGAAGTCCATCAGCGACCACATCTCCGCCAGTCGGTTCTCCACGGGCGTTCCCGTGAGTGCCAGCCGCTGGCCGGCAGGGAGCCGTCGCACCGCCCGGCTCACCTTGGACTCCGGGTTCTTGATCGCCTGCGCCTCGTCGAGGACGACCCGTCCCCAATCGACGGTTGCAAGGGTTGCCTCGTCGCGAAGTACCAGGCCGTAGGTCGTGATCACCAGATCACTCGCGGCGGATGCTTGGGCAAAGGCGGCGTCGGTGTGACGATCGCTGCCGTGGTGGACGAGAACTCGGAGTCGAGGGGCAAACCGCGCGGCCTCTCGTTGCCAGTTGCCGACCAGCGTCATCGGACAGACCACCAGTGTTGGCGGGCGCTTGGCAGATCGTCGCCGGCCACGCACTGGGCGCGCACGTTCGGCGACGACGAGAGCCAGCAACTGCGCCGTCTTGCCCAAGCCCATGTCGTCGGCAAGGCAGCCGCCGAGACCAAGTGAATCGAGGAAGGCCAGCCAGCCGAGCCCACGCTCCTGGTAGGGGCGAAGCGGCAGCGAGAATCCCTCCGGCGTGGTGGCGGGTGTGAGGCGCCGTTCGCCACCATCGAGCAGTTCGCCCAACCAGCCGTCGGCGTCAAGCCCGGTGATCGGCACTCCGAAAGCAGAAGGCTCGAGGCCAAGGCCGATCCTCAGTCCGTCGGCGGCGGTCATCGTCCCGCCGTGTTGGGCGCAACCCTCCACCAAATCGAGAGCTTTCGCAACCATCGCGTCATCCACGACGACCCACTCGCCGCGCAATCGGATCAGGGGTTGCTTGAGACGAGCCAGCCGGCGCAACTCGGTCTCTGTGAGGACGGTGTCCCCGAGCGAGAGCTCGTAGCGGTAGTCGCACAGCGCTGCGAGCCCGAGTCCTCCGTCGATCCCGCCTTGCGGCGTTCTCTGCGACACTCGCAGGCGCGCGCCAAGGCGCGTTTGCGGGTTGCGCCACCAGCCGGGCAGCAACACGCCGTAGCCGGCGTCCTCGAGCGCGGGGGCGGCGGTGCGGAGAAACTCCGCGGCGCTGGTCGCGTCGAGGCCGATGCCCTCCGGCTTTACCTCAGAAAGAGCCTCCTCAATCTTCGGCCAGAGCCTGGCGACCCGGCCGAGATCACCGAGCAGCCGTTCCTGAGGGTGGGCGACACCGCGACCGAGGGCGCGTGCCACCACGGCCTCCTGGCGCCAGACACGATCGGCGTCGATGAGCAGGCTGGGGTCGTCGACCGCCTGCAGCAAGAAGTCGACCTGCCAGGATTGGCGGGTCGTCGCCGGCTCGCCGAGGCGGAGGCAGAGCCGCACGCCACCGGTGGCGGTTTCGACCGATCGCACCATATCCTCGGCACGGACACAGAGCTGGGCGAGGGCGACTGGCTCGGCATCGATCGGGCGGCGGTCTCCCGAGAGCCCCGTGAGCCAGCTGGCGACGACGGCGGGGTCCGGAGCTCGCCGGCGCCGGGGAACGAGCGGGCGATCGTCGAGCGCCGTGCGGGCGGCGGCGTCGACCAGTTCGTCGACGATGCGCCGAAGCAACGCTCCGGTTGGCCATCCCTCGTGATCCTCGGCGAACACCTCGGCGCGACACAGACCCGGCATGGCATCGGCCAGCCGCTCGAGCACCGCCCGGTCGGTGGCGGACGGCACCGCCGACCAAATCGCCTCGAATCCCGAATGGTTCTCGCGCACTTGCGGCAGCATCCGTCCACGTGCGACGAGGCCGCAGGCGAACTCGGCGACCCGGGCGAGGAATCGTAGCGAGCCGCTCCAAGCGTGCTGTACGTCGCTGCCATCCACATCCATTGGGGTCGCGAGCAGAAACGCGACGGCGTCGGCCGGGGACAGCGCCACCACGGGCACCCGCCAGGTCGCCAGGTTCGCTCCTGCCGGCGGCGAGTGCCATGACGGCAACGGGCCGGTCGGGAGGCTCGGCAGTTGGAGGAGAACGGTCGTGAACTCAGCCCTGTGCGGGTTGCCTAGAGATCTCCACAGCGCTTGGTTCAGCCGATCCCCAGGTATCGCGAAGGGGTGGATCCGGCCACGGGGTGCGGCCGACGTGGTGCGCGAGGACAGCGTTCTGGGTGCTGCTGCGCCATCCTCGCCCCACAGGCAGAGGCGGTCGGCCATCGACCAGATACCGTGGATGATCAGCGATGACCCGGCCAAGTCCGCGGCAGGACGGCGAGCGGCGAGCGGACGGGTCCGGATGCTCGTGGCACGCGTCCGAGTTCCTCTTGGCATGGGCGCCGATGCAAGCACATCAGGAGATCGTCATGTGCCAGGGCCAGTCAATCGACGCCTTCCATCGGTTCGACGATGAGAGACGGTCGCGGCCGAGACGTTGCGTGGCCCTGTGATCGAGCGCTGCGGATGAGACGAACAAAGCCCAACTCGCCCGACAGAAGGGCTTGGCAGTGGGGAGTGGTGGGTTCAAGAAGAGCGCGCTATCGGGAACGTGCGATCGGTCGCCTCAGCGGATCGGTGCTATCAGCACCACACTCGGGAAATATGTGCGATAGCGTCGGGGATCGCGTGTGAGTAGGCGATATCCCCGAATCGCCGCATGGGCGCCGATGTAGAAGTCAGCAAAAGGCGAGGTGCGAGATCCACCCCGTCGTCGATAGCGGACGTACGCCTTCCCCGCCAGAAACCCGGCTTCATAGGGAAGTGGCTCACGCTTGAGCAGCGTGGTTGAAAGTGCATCGTCGAGGTCTTCGATTCGGGCAAACCCGATCGACACCTCCGAGTAGATGAGCGGATTGATCACCAACTCGTCGTCGACGAGCCGGTCGAGCGCGGCCTGCGACCACTGGCTCCACTTCTCGTCGTCAGTGACTAGGTCCAACAGAACATTGCTGTCGACGAGGACGGGAGAATTCACCGCCGAGTCAGTGCCAATATCTCGTCAGTGCTCATGCCGATGTTCCCGCGACCGCGAATCCGCCGTGCCAATGCACCCCCGCGACTTCGAGGGCCACGTTCGGCGGACACGATTCTGACCGTGTTGCCGTCGATGACGAAGTCGACGTCGGTGTCCGGCAGCAGTCCAAACTGCTCGCGGACGTTGATCGGAATCGTCACCTGACCTTTGCTGGTGATTCGCACGGGTGTGGGTACCTAATGTAAGGCTCTTACCGGTAAGGATACAGACTTCGCACCGACCGTGTCAACCAGTCGCCTCCACCGGCCGCAGGGCGGCGACGTCGATGAGACGTCCATCGCGCGTCCGTCAAACGTGCACGAAGTGGCCTGGCGGGAAGGGGGGGATTCGAACCCCCGGAGGGACTTAACATCCCTCACCCGCTTAGCAGGCGGGCGCTTTCGGCCGCTCAGCCACCTCCCCAGGCCTCGGCCAGTATAGGTCGTGTCCTCCGCGCAACAACCGAAGCGGGAATGGCTTCTACACTCCGCGCATGGCTCGTGCTCGGAGGGGAGCAGCTGCGATCGTCGCCCTGCTCGCCGCGCCGGCGGCACTGGCGATGGCGACCGTGAACGCAGACGCCGCAATGTTCCGGCTCCCCGTCGGCACCCAGCGCATGCAGATGCCGCTCGACTGCGAGGCGACGTCGCTCACGATCGCACTCGCATCAGTCGGCGTTCACACCACGCAGCAGTACGTCCAGGGCCACTTCCCGACCGATACCCGCGCCCCGATCCTCGGCAGCAACGGGCTCCCGAGCAAGTGGGGCGACCCGTACACGAACTTCGTCGGGCACGTGATGGGGTCCGAGCCGGGGAGCAACCCCCACTGGGCCACCTACGCGGGGTGGGGAGCCTACGCGCCGACGGTGGCGCGCGTCGCTGAGTCGATGGGGGTGCCGGTGGCGTCGCAGCTCACGGGCTGGAGCCCGCAGGCGCTGTATGGGGCCGTCGAGGCCGGTCATCCCGTGCTCGTGTGGACGACCGTGAACTACACGTCCGAGACCGCGCGCACGTGGACGGCGTGGGACGGGCGGGTGATCCCCTGGACCGAGGCCGGTCATGTCGTCGTTCTGATGGGCGTCGATCCGGTGGCCAGGACGCTCGAGTTCAGCGATCCGCTCATCGGCGGCTACAACAGCACGACGATGGCGCAGTTCGGCAAGACCTTCAGCATCTACGGCGACATGGCGATCGTGATCGAGCGCACGGCTCACGCCGCTGCGCGTGCCCCGGTGACGCCGCATCGGGCGGCGGTTGTTCACCCTCCGGCAACGCGCGTCGCGGTCGCGACCGCGCCGCCGTGGGTATCGGTCCACCATGCCAGCGCGATCAGCATCTTCAGCGGCGTGAGCCCCGCAGCCTATGCGGCGGCGAGCCTCGGACTCCTCACGACGGTGACCGCCGTCGCCGTTGACAACGGGAGCGCGGCAGCACCGTTGGTTGCCGCGGGGGGCGCAGCCGCTATCGTTGCGGCCGCACTACTCGGCATCTTCACGCGGAGGCGACGGCGGGACCATGCGATGGGTGACCTTCCAGCGAGCTGAGCAGCCGGACGAGCGTACCGGGCTGCTGGTCGACGGCCGGATCCACACCTGCGCACCTGGAATCACGCTGCTGAGCCTGCTCGGCGATGACGGTGAGCGTCTTGCCGCGGCCGGAGAGGCCGCGCGTCGCGATCCACACGATGTTGTCGACCTCGATGCGGTGCAGCTCCGTGCCCCGATTCCGCACCCGACGACCGTTCGCGACTTCTACGCGTTCGAGCAGCACGTGCGCACCGCCCGCCAGCGGCGCGGGCTCGAGATGGACCCCGACTGGTACGAGCTGCCCGTCTTCTACTTCAGCAATCCGTACGCCATCGGTGGTCCCGATGAGGTCGTGGCAATCCCGCCCGGCAGCGCGGAGATGGACTACGAGTTGGAGGTCGCCGCCGTGGTCGGGATGGGTGGCGCGGACCTCGATCCTGAGGAGGCGCAACGCAACATCGCCGGCTATTGCGTGATGAACGACTGGAGCGCGCGCGATGTGCAGCGACGTGAGATGAAGTTGAGCATGGGACCGGTCAAGGGCAAGGACTTCGCGACGTCGATCGGCCCGATGCTCGTGACGCCCGATGAGCTCGCGGATGTGCGTCGCAACCGCAGCTTCGACCTTGCGATGACCGCGAGCGTCAATGGTGTCGAGTACTCACGCGCGTCGCTTGCCGACGTCTACTGGAGCTTCGGCGAGATGCTCGCGTACGCGTCGCGCGGCACTCGCGTCGAAGCCGGTGACATCATCGGCTCCGGCACGTGCGGGACGGGATGCATCCTCGAGCTGTCGATGGTGCACGGCCGTGATCGGTATCCGTGGTTGCAGCCCGGAGACGTTGTCGAGTTGAGCGTCGAGCGCCTCGGCACGCTGCGCAACCGCGTTGTCGCCGGCGGTCCGCTCAGGCCGCTGCGATGAGCACGCGCGACGACTTCCTCCGGCGTCTCGACGCGGTCGAGGCGCGACTCGCTGGTCTTGCGAGCAAGGAACCCGCGCCCGGAGCACTCACGGATGCGGATCCGGGCAGCGGTGAGCGTTGGGACCGTGGCCAGGTCTGGGCACACCTTGCCGAGTTCATCCCCTACTGGATCGAACAGACGCGGCCGATCCTGCGCGGGCAGCCCTCGGGCGAGCCCGTGCCGTTCGGGCGTACCAGGAACGATCCGGAGCGGATCGGCGCCATCGAGCGCGATCGGCACGAGGCGGTCTCGACGCTCTGGGCATCGACGCGCGAGGACATCACGCTCCTCCGCACGTTCCTGAGCGGCCTGTCGCCGGACCAATGGCTCGACATCGGCCGGCATCCCATGCGCGGTCCGATGCCCGTCTCGGAGATCACCGAGGAGTTCCTCGTCGGCCACCTCGAACAGCACGCGGATCAACTCGAGGCGCTGACCGCCACGAGGTAGGGCCCGGACAACCAGGGCCGTAGACTTGTGTTCCCCGCGGAGGGATGCCGGAGCGGTTGAACGGAGCGGTCTTGAAAACCGCAGGGGCCGCCAAGCCCCCGGGGGTTCGAATCCCTCTCCCTCCGCCAAAATCCCTTATAAGGCAAGGGAATTAGCTCCTATAGCCGGCTCCATCT
>DATLRX010000087.1:0-4797 GCA_035534435.1 Candidatus Acidiferrales bacterium | reverse complement strand
GGCAGCGGTCTGTAAAACCGTGTACCGATGGTTCGACTCCATCCCCTGGGACCACCACGGGATCTCACCGACGCGGGCGCAGCTAACGGCGAACTCGGCTCGCCATCATCCCCTTCGTACGTAAGGGCGGCATCGTCGGACCTTCTCGTGTCCGGTTCGCTCATCGACCCGCCCCTACGGCGTGAGCACAACCTTCAACGCCTCGCGTCGCTCGAACAGGTCGTAGCCTCGGACCGCATCCTCGAGCTTGAGACGGTGGGAGATGATCGAATCCGGATGCACATCCTCGCCGGCGATCACAGCGATGGCCTCGTCCCACCGGCCGACGATGTTCGCCGTGCCGCAGAACTTCAGGTCGATGCCTTTGACGAACGTCGTGTTCAACGGCAGCACCAGTTCCTGGTCGCTGTGCACACCGATGACGCTGATCCTGCCGCCGGCGCGCGCCATGTCGATGCAGTCCAGGAGCACCTGCGCCACGCCGACACACTCGAGCACCGCGTCGGCGCCCCGGCCGCCGGTGCGGTCCTGGATGAAGCTCGGCGCGTGCACCGCGCCGGCGTCGACCGGGACGGCGCCGAGTGTCTGTGCCATCTCGAGCCGCTGCGAGACCGTGTCAACCGCGTAGATCGTCGACGGCCGGAAGTGGCGCGCCGCGAGGATCGCCATCAGTCCGACGGGACCGCAGCCGACGACGGCAACGGTGTCTCCCGGTTCAATGCGAGCCTCCGACGCGCAGTCGAAACCGGTCGTGAAGATGTCCCCGATGAAGATCGCGTGCTCGTCGCTCATCGAGTCATCGAGGTGATGCAGCACGAGGTCGGCGTTTGGAACCAATACGTAGTCGGCCTGAGCGCCCTCGACATCACCGAGGAACGACCCGTACCCGAACACGCGCTGGTCGGGACAGCGGCTGAAGTGGCGCCGCTCGCAGTACCAGCAGGCGCCGCACGGGATCATGAAGGAGCCGACGGCTCGATCGCCCTCGGCAAACCGGCGCACGCCGGCGCCGACCGCCTCGACGACGCCGACGAATTCGTGACCCAGGATGCCGCCCGGGCTCATCCCTGGAATCCGGCCGTGGACGACGTGCAGGTCACTGCCGCAGATCGCTGCCGTTGTGACGCGCACGAGCGCGTCGGTCGGTTCCGCAAGCACCGGCTTCGGCACGTCGACCAGGTCGACGACGCCGAAGTCCTTGAAGGTCACCGCACGCATGACTAGCGGTTCTCGTCCTCGGCGGCTCGACGCTGGATGACCCGGTCGCGCAGCTCGTCCTCGAGGTCACCTGCGTGCTCGGCGTCCCGGCGGAGCCAGAACGGGATGCGCTCCGGCTCTCCCGCTGCGAGCGCTTTCGCCTGCGCGTCGAGATAGGCACGGAGCGCTGTGTCGACGGCCACCGAAAGGCCGGTCCCGCCGGCCGTGAGCGGTCCAACAAGGTCACCGGCGATCACGACGCTGTCCGCGGGCGCAGGCGGGGGCTTGGCACCGAAGAGCTTCCCAAGCCACGACATGCGCCGAGTGTACGCAGTCTCGCGCACGCGCCTCAGCGCGACGCCGCTGCGCGGTACCGTACGCACGTGGCCACGACCGCAGTGCAGCCCCGTCTGGAGTGGACCGGCGACCCGGACGCCGACCGGCTGGTCAGTGAATCTCCAACCGCGATGCTCATCGGATTCTGTCTCGACCAGCAGGTCCCGATCGAGTGGGCATTCCTCGGGCCGCTGCGCATGCAGGAGCGCCTCGGAACGTTCGACGCCACGAAGATCGCCGCGATGGATCCCGCCAAAGTCGAGGCGGCGTTCGTCACGCCACCCGCGCTCCATCGCTTTCCCGCGAGCATGGCCCGGCGCGTCTACGGGCTCTGCCAGGTCATCGCCGACGAGTACGGTGGAGACCCCACTCGGATCTGGACCGAGGCCAGGGATGCCAAGGAGCTGCAGAAGCGCTTCGCAGCGCTTCCCGGCTTCGGCGCCGCGAAGGCGCGTGTGATGGTCGGTGTCGTCGCAAAGCATCTCGGTGCCCGCCCGAAAGGTTGGGAGAAGGTGGCACCGGACTGGCCGACCCTCGCTGATGTGAGCACCGTCGCCGAGCGCGAGGCGTATCAGACCCAGAAGCGTGCGTACAAAGCTGCGATGCGGGCCGAAGCCGCCGCCAAGGCGACAGCGACATCGCCTGCCAAATCCGTGTCAAGGAAGAAGCCGGCAAACGCGGTGGGTCGTGGCCGGCGCTGAGATCACCGTCTTCGAGGACGGCGGCGTTCGGATCGTCAAGGTCGGCCCGATGGGGCCGTACGGCAACAACGCGTACATCGTGCGAGACGTGGCAGCAGGCGAGGCGCTCCTTGTCGACATGCCTCTCGAGGAGGGACCGCTCCTCGCAGCGATCGCCGCCGAGGGCGGCATCCGCACGGTGATCGCGACGCACTGGCACCCGGACCACTGGATGACGTACGACGCCGTGCGCGCAGCCACCGGCGCCCCCGTCCTGGTGGGCGCCGTTGAGGTCAAGATCCCGGAGGAGCGCATCGACGGCCGGCTCGATGACGGCGCGGAGGTGAAGGTCGGTGCTGCGCGCATCACGGTCCTGCACACTCCCGGCCACACTCCGGGCAGCATCTCGCTCCGTGTCGGAGGCGCCGTCATCACCGGCGACACGCTGTTCAACGGAGGCCCGGGCAAGACGTCAGCCAAAGGGGACCTCGAGACTCTCGTCGAGAGCATCACGGCGAGGTTGCTCCCGCTGCCTGAAGAGACGGTGGTGATGCCCGGACACGGTGTCAACACCACGATCGCCGAAAGCCGCTCGGGTGTCGCCGCATACCAGCGGCATCCGAAGCCTGCAGGCTTCTTCGGCGACGTCGCGTGGGGTGACTGACCCGGCACCCCAACCCGCTGCCGTAGCCATCACCGGGGCTGAGGGCCTGCATCTCTCCACCGGCCGGGGACGCTGGGTGCTCA
Organism: Candidatus Acidiferrales bacterium; assembly: GCA_035534435.1. Taxonomy (GTDB): domain Bacteria; phylum Chloroflexota; class Dormibacteria; order Aeolococcales; family Aeolococcaceae; genus Palsa-851. The sequence continues at coordinate 1,837 of DATLRX010000087.1, read as the reverse complement.
CCGCGACGGTGCTCGGCAGCTCGATGGCCATGCTCGACGGCAACGTGGTCGGCATCGCGCAGCCTTCCATCGGCAAGGATCTGCACGCGCAGATCGAGGGGCTGCAGTGGGTCTCGGTCGGCTATCTCCTGACGCTGGCAGGGCTGCTGCTGCTGACGGGAGCGCTGAGCGATCGTTTCGGCCGCCGCCGGCTGTTCGTCATCGGCGTCGCCTGGTTCGCGGTGGCATCGCTCATCTGCGCGACCGCACCGAACATCGAGTTGCTGATCGCCGCCCGCGGTCTGCAGGGTGTCGGCGGCGCGTTGCTCACACCCGGGAGTCTCGCGATCCTCGAAGCGTCATTCGCGCCCGGCGAGCGGGGGCGCGTCATCGGCGCATGGTCCGGCCTCGGCGGCGTGGCAATCGCGCTCGGGCCCTTCGTCGGCGGCTTTCTCATCTCCACCTACTCCTGGCGGCTGATCTTCCTGATCAACTTCCCGATCGCCGTTGCGGTGATCTGGATCTCGCTCCACCATGTCCCAGAGTCCCGAGACCCGCACGCGACCGGGTACATCGACATCGCCGGCAGCGCGCTGACGATCGCCGCGCTGGTCGGCATCTCGTACGGCCTCATCCAGGGGACGGCGAGCAGCTGGACTTCACCCGGCGTGCTCGGCGCACTCGGAGTCGGGATCGTCGCGCTGCTGGCGTTCATCGTGGTCGAGCTGCGCGTCCGCGCGCCGATCGTGCCGCTCGGGATCTTCCGTTCCCGTCAGTTCAGCGCGACCAACGTGGAGACGCTCCTCATCTACGGCACGCTCGGCGGGGTGTTCTTCCTGCTGCCCATCGAGCTCCAGCAGGTTTCCCATTACAGCCCGACGCTGGCGGGAGCGTCGTTCCTTCCGGCGACCGGGCTGATGTTCCTGCTCTCGTCAAGGTCGGGCGCGCTGTCAGCGCGTATCGGGCCCCGGCTCCAGATGTCCGTCGGACCACTGCTGATGGCACTGGGGATGGCGCTGTACGCGCGCATCGATGCATCGGGCAACTACCTCTTCGAGGTGCTGCCCGCTGTGCTCGTCTTCGGGTTCGGGCTGTCGATCCTGGTCGCACCGCTGACCGCGACGGCGCTCTCCTCAGCCCCACCGGAGCGCACCGGGCTCGCGTCGGCCGTCAACAACACCGTCGCGCGCACGGGCAGCCTGCTCGCCGTGGCGATCCTCCCCGCCCTCGCCGGGATCACGGGAGACAGCTACCTGCACCGGGCGGTCTTCGAGTCCGGTTTCCAGCGGGCAGCGCTGATCGCGGCGGGGGTCTGTGCTGCAGCCGGTGTGTTGGGGGCGGCGACGATTCGCAATCCGCGGACTCCTCCTGCAGGGAATCCCGAGTTCGACGGTCACTACCACTGCGACGTCGATGGACCGCCGCTCCGGCCGCACGGCGAGGGTGACGGCGTCGCGGTTGCAGGCGGCCACCTCTGACCTGGACGAACTGTCGCGTGCGTACGGCGTTGGCAAAACGTGCGGAGCCCGGGTTCGCGGGAGCGGTTGCAGCCGTGGCGCGCTGGTAGATCACGTGGATGCCGGGAACGCGCCGGCGCACGGTCCGGCTGAGATGACCCATGACGCCGCCGGTATCGGCGGGCAGGGTGGCACTCACGTAGGGGTCGTTCGCGACCTCTGAGGCGACCTCATAGCCCAGCGCCCCGAGCCGGGTCGAGTCTCGCGCGAACTCGGTCTCGTGCCAGTAGGCCTTTTCGACCGTCGGCGGGGAAGTGATTGACGCGACAGCTTCCGCGCGTCCCTCGCATTGAGCCGGTCTCGAAACCAGACCCCGAACGCCTCGACCTTCAAGACAGTCG
>DATLRX010000086.1:0-3553 GCA_035534435.1 Candidatus Acidiferrales bacterium | reverse complement strand
CGCTGCGATGGTGTCATCCAGCCGAGCGTTTGTCGAGGGCGCTCGTTGAGCTCGAGGGCCACGGCATCGAGGTCTTGCTCGGTGAAGACCGAGAGGTTGGTGAGACGGGGAAAGTACTGACGGAGCAGGCCGTTGGTGTTTTCGTTCGTGCCCCGCTGCCAAGGACTCTTCGGGTCGCAGAAGTACACCTGGACACCCGTGTCAACGGTGAAGCGCCGATGGTCAGCCATCTCCTTGCCCTGATCCCAGGTGACGCTGCGTCGAAGCTCCGCGGGAAGTCGGAGGATCTTCCGGCTCATCGCGGTGCGCACCGCCTCCGCGGTGTTCTTCTCGAGCTTGAGCAACATGACGTACCGCGTCGAGCGCTCCACGAGCGTGCCGATGCAGGTCTTGCGGGTGCCCATGATTAGGTCTCCCTCCCAATGCCCAGGCACAGCTCGGTCCTCGACCTCCGCCGGCCGCTCGCTGATGAGCACCATGTTGGAGAGCTTGCCGCGAACCCCAGGGGGCGCCTTCTTGGCTCGGCGCACGGCTCGCCCAGATCGCAGCGCACGGTGCAGCTCGTAGCGCAACGCGCCGCGGCCCTGGACATACAGCGAGAGGTAGATGGTCTCGTGCGACACGCGCATCTCGGGGTCAGCCGGATAGGCGATGGGCAACCACTCGGCGATCTGTTGCGGGGACCACTTCAAGGCCAGCTTAGCTTCGACCGCTGCACGCAGCCGAGGGCACTGCGCCAGCTTCGCCGGCTTGGGCCGATGCGCAACCTGGAGACTTCGACGTTCCGCAGCGCACGCCCGGTACCGTGCCCGTCCCGCATTGCGTTGCACCTCGCGACACACCGTCGACGGCGCTCGGTGCAGCCGCGCGGCGATGGCCCGAGAGGTCTCGTTCGACGCCAGGCCGCGCGAGATCTCCTCGCGCTCGGTCAGTGTGAGCGCGTCTTTGCGACGACGACGCTCCGCCGGCCGCACGCCTCCGGTCACCCGCTGCACGGCGTAGATGGCGCTGGGGAAGCGGCCGAACGCCCGCGCGACCATGCTTCCGGACTCGCCCCGCGCGAGCCGCTCCCAGATCTCAGTTCTTTCCGCTTCGGTGAATCGCCTCGCCATGGCACCTCCTCGTAGCCGGGATCATTCCCTGCTCAACCGAGGCGGTGCGCTGACCCGTTGAATCCAAGCTTGATGTGGAAGGGAACAGCCGTCAGCAAAGCGGAACCCGATGCTATCCGTACCCCTGCTCGAGTGTGAGTCCCCACCCTGCGGCAGCACAAGGAGTCACGGAAAACGTCTCAGCCGAATCCGCGACGACCCAAGATGGCGCTCGTCGGCACGCAAAGAAGGTCTCGGCGGAGCCCTTGAAACCGCGGGCCCCGCAAGCCTCAGGCGTTCGAATCCCCCTTCCACGGCCAAAATCTTTTGTGGCAGAACGGATTTCTAGGCACAGGTAGGCTGCCCCACCCCGCTCCACGCGCGAAGCGCCCGCAACGTGAACGCTTCGTAATCCCGAAGGAAGTCGAGGCCGGTGCCGATCGCGCCGGTCACGAGCCCAAGACGGGCGAGTTGCGGCTGCCACTCGCGCCAGCGCCGCCGGATGTCGGCGGCACGCGCGATGGAGGTGGTCTCCGATAGGTCCGCAGCTTCGAGGATGCCGGCCATGATTGGGAGAACGATGGGCCACGCCCATGACCGCTGCCAGTCGGGCTCACTGCCCACGAGTGTGACGAGGTCGTGCCGTCGCCCCAGTCTGAATACGCGCTGGTTGCGCGCACCCGCCTCGTCCAACACTCCACCTCGATGCAAGCTGTCGAGCGCCTCTGCGACTGCATCCTTGCCGAATGCGGCCGCCGCGGCGACTTCGCTGATTCCCATGAACCGATCTCCATCGGCAAGCATCACTCGGAGCACCTCGGCTCGCGCAGAGACTCCCCAGAGCGCTCTCAGCCGTAGCTGGATCAGTGCGGGACGTTCCAGCGAGGGAGCAGCCGATCTTCCAGTTGGCGTGAAGCTCGCCGGCGACCCAGAACCGGGCCACCTAAGGCCCGAGTTGGCGTTGACGGTAGCCACGAATTCCCCGACCGCATTCTGGGTGACCACGTCCGCCTGGCTTGTGAGGTGTTTGAGCCGGACGGCGGAAGCAATACGCCCATGGGCCACGCTCCAGTCCAACGCCTCTGAGCGCAATCGCGTGTCACGGTCCCCAACCCGCGCGGTGGTGATGATGAGCGCCTCGAGGTCCAGTGCAACGTCCTGCTGGTGCCGTTCCCATCCGCTGAGGCCCAATTCGGCCCACTGGCTCCAGAGGGTGCCGAGGACAAGGTCGCTGACCTCCTCGCTATAGGTCAGCATCGTCGGCTCCCAAATCTCGGATCGTCGGCATGCCGATATAATAGCGGCGAATCGCCGGGATTATCCCGCCGAAGCGTCAGACCGCCTTGACGTACTCCACCTGGCTCTGCGGCGGCGGGACAGGCTCGCCGTGCGCCCGCAGGCTCTCCACGTGAAGTGGGATGGCCTCACGCATGAGGCGCGTCACCTCGTCGGGACTGTCCCCGGCCGCGATGCAACCCGGTAGGTCGGGGCAGTAGCCGGAGAAGGAATCTCCGTCGCCCTCGATGACCACCACGTATGCGTTCATGGCCGCTGCTCCCTTGGAATCTGCGCTTGCTTCCATATGGAACCTAGGGTACCCGGCTTCGCGTCTTTGCCCAACTGACCCGCGATGGTGACGGTCCCCGGCTTCGTGGGGTGGCGATACTGCCGGTGGCTGCCCACCTGGCGGTCAAGCCCCCAACCGTCCTCCTCGAGGATTTTCACCACGTCGCGCAGCTTCACAGGCTTGGGGCCGGCTCGTCGCCCCAGGCGACGCGCACGGCGTCGCGCTGCATGGTGGTCGTGACGTGGCTGTACCGATCAAGCGTCACGTGGATGCTGCTGTGCCCGAGCATCTCGCTGGCGATCTTCGGGTGGATGCCCCGGCCGAGCATGCGTGTCGCCGCGGTGTGGCGGAGATCGTGAAAGCGGATGCGGGGCAGCCCCGCGCCTTCGAGGATGCGATTGAGCGCTCGGTTCAGGTTTGCGGGTCGCAGATAGTCGCCAAAATGCCCGGTCTCGTCGCAGAACACGAGACCGCGGTCCAGCCACTCCGCGCCCAGGGCGAGACGCAATTCGGTTTGCCGGCGGCGATGCTCGCGAAGGGCTGCGATCGCGGGCGCGGCCAGTGACACTCGGCGGCCCTTGCCGGTCTTTGGCGTGACCACCTGGCGGTCAGCGCGCCGCAGCCCGCTGAGCGAACCAATCACCTCGAGAGCCCCGTCATCAAAGTCCACGTTGGCCCAGCGCAGCGCGAGCAGCTCGCCCTGGCGGAGTCCAGAGGTGACCGCGAGCACGAACAACGCCTCGAGCGGCTGGCCAGCGACCGCGTCAAGGAAGCGGTCGGGCTCGTCTCCCGTCAGCACATGCAGCTCGGTCTTGGCATAACCGGGGCCGTCAACCAGGTCGGCGACATTCCGGGGGATGACACCTTCGCGGTCGGCCACCGCCAAGGCGCGATG
>DATLRX010000085.1:0-40460 GCA_035534435.1 Candidatus Acidiferrales bacterium | reverse complement strand
TCCGGCGACCCCGACACCGACGGCTGCCCCTGTCGCCCAGGTGGCAGGGAGCTGGACGGGGCAGTACAGCGGACCGTTCAAGGGCACGTTTACTCTCACCTGGAACCAGACGGGGTCGACGGTGAACGGCGCCATCCAGCTCTCGTCGCCCCCAGATAACCTGCGCATCACTGGGGCCCTGTCTGGCAATGCGATCAGCTTCGGCGCAGTGGGCGTCGTCGCCTACACGGGAACGGTATCCGGCAACAGCATGTCCGGGTCGTACGTCGACCGGGCGAACGGCCAGACGGGCACCTGGAGCGCGAGCAAGAGCTGAAATGCATCGCTCAGCACCGAGGAGTGTGTGACATGTCGCTGCCACGTCCGTGGCCCGCACTCGACAGTGCACGCATCCGTGGAGCGAGTGCGGACGCTTCGTCACCGGGACGATGATGCGTCGTTCAGGGCCCTTCGCCGTGTTCATGGCGTTGATGCTTGGCATGTCAAGCCTGCTGAATGCCTGCAGCTCCGCGAGCCCGAATCCGCTTCTGCAAGAACTCATGCTCGATCAATGCGATCCCGCCGGCTACGTGCCCTGCAATCAGCAGGCCGCCGTGCTGTCGATCCCCGTCGCTGACGCCGGCCTTTCGCTCACGTACTCGAGCCAATGGGCGCAGGCGCGCACAGATCGCCCCGACTGGAGCGCGGACTCCCTCGGTCTCGGTGGCTGGTCACTCGACGCCGTCCAGCGCTACGACAGCGCTGACGGCATCCTCATCGGTGGAGACGGCTCCTGGCGCTTCGCGGACTCGGTGTCAGCACCGTCGGGCGAACACGTTGTACCCAGCTACGACGGTTCCGTCGCGTACGTCTTCGATTCGAAGGGTCGGCATGTGCGCACCGTCGACGGCCATCTGGGCGTCGTGCTCCTCACCTTCGCCTACGACTCGTCGGGACGTCTCTCCTCTGTCGACGGCACATCAAACGGCGGACCCGTGCACGTCACCGTGCGGCGAGCGGCCGACGGAACCCCGGAAGCGCTGGAGGGTATCGATGGTGCGGTGACGTCGCTCGGGCTCGACGGTAACGGTGACCTGATCCGGGTCACGAACCCGGCGGTCACCACCACTCAGCTGACCTGGAGGCGTCGGGGCCTGGTGACTTCAGAGACGGACGCGCTGGGCGGCGTCACCCGGTTCTCCTATGACTCAGCGGGGCGTCTCGTCGCCTCGACGGACGCCGACGGGGTCATCCAGCAGCTCAGACGCACGACGATCGCCGGTGGCGCGGAGGTCCAGGTCACGACGGCGCTCGGCCGGGTCTCCGTCTACCGCGCAGTGCGCTCCGGCAGCGGCATTCGCCTCAGCTACGTCGCTCCGGGAGGGGTCACCACTGTTGAGACCGTCGCGGGCAACGGATCGCGATCGCTGTCGCTGCCCGATGGCACGCGGCACCAGATCGGCGCCGTGCCAAGCACGGTTTGGGGTATGTCGGCGCCACTGCTGACTCCCGACGTCGAGACGCGGCCCGGCGGCGTCACCTCCCGCACCACCGTGCGCGAGAACCTCCATGAGCGCGGCGGGTCGCCGTACAACGTCGCCGGCTCCGTGACCACCACGATCAACGGCGAGTCCACGGTCGAAACCTTCGACCCGGTGTCTCGCACGACGACGGCCACCGATCCGGTCGGTCGGAAGACCGTCGATACGTACGACTCGCACGGTCGCCTTGTTGCTGCTTCCGCACCGGGAAGCGCGCCCGCCACATACGCCTACGATGCCCAGGGTCGCGAGGACATCCAGACGGTCGGCTCGGGGTCGCTCGCGCAGACGACACGGTTCGCGTACGACGCGTCCACGGGCACGATCGGTGAGACCCTGCCCAACGGACAGGTGACCACCGAGGCGGTCGATGCCGCCGGGAACGCGGCGACCATCGCCGCAGCCGACGGTTCGACGATCGTCGACACCTACGACGCAGCGGGACGATTGACCGAGGTGCAGCCGCCGGGCGGGCTCAGCTACACGCTCGGATCGAGCCCGGCGGGGCGCCCCACCGCGCTTCTCCCTCCCCAGACCGGATCAGCTGCAACCATCGAGACGGCACGCTACGACAGCGATGGCAACGTGGCGGCCATCTCGGGACTCGGGGCGCAACCGGTCAGCTTTGTCTATGACACGGCAGGTCGCGTTACCGGTATGACGTTCGACCAGGGGACGGCCAGCACCTCGTTCGACTCCACCTCGGGCCTGATCTCCCAGTCCTCCGATCCGGACGGCGTGACCACGACCTATGGGTACAGCGGCGCTCTGCTCGACTCGCTCAAGTGGTCGGGTCCGCTGACCGGATCGGTATCGGTCACACTCGACGCGAACGGTCGCGCGGTGTCGGAGAGCGCGAACGAGTCCGCTGCGTTGACGCTGGCGTACGACGCTTCCGGTGACCTGACCGGAATCGGGCAACTAACGCTCACGCGGGATCCGACGACCGGCCTTGTGGCGCACACGGTGCTCGGCTCAGTAACGACCGACGACCAGTATGACGCCAACGATCAACTCATCCGCGCCAGCACCAGCGCTTCGGGCAAGGTTCTCCTTGACCTGCGCTACACCCGCGACGCACTCGGCCGGATCACCGCCGTGGTCCAGACCGGGCCCGATGGCGCGACCACAACGACGGCGTATACCTATGACTCGGCAGAGCGACTGTCGGCTGTGCAGGTCGGCGGGAACACCGTCCAGACCGACGCATACGATGCTGCGGGGAACCGTATCGCCATCGCGGGCCAGTCGGGGACGACCAGGGCAACGTACGACGCCCGCAACGAACTGACGAACTGGGGCTCGAGGACGTACACGTGGGCTCCGGACGGAACCCTGGCGAGAATGGCAGGGAACGCAGGCGCGACCGCATTCACGTTCGACGATCTTGGCCGCCTGCGCTCGGTCAAGCTTGCGAGCGGGCATGCCATTACATACCTAATCGACGCGGACGGCAGACGTGTCGGGCGCGAGGTCGACGGCAAGCTCGTTGCCGGCTACTTGTACGACCCGTCGGGCAAAATCGTCGCCGAAACGGGCGGCACCGGCACGGTCGTCGAACGCTTCGGATACGACGACCTCGCCCATCTCGCGCTGGTAGAGCGCGACGGTTCGACGTACCGGGTCGTCACTGACCAGGCCGGCAGCCCACGCCTCGTGTTTGACTCGCAGACAGGCGCAATCGTCGACGCCATCTCTTACGACGCGTGGGGCGGGATCACGAGCGAGACCGCGCCGGGCACCATCCCCTTCGGCTTCGCCGGCGGCCTGCTCGATCCGGACACCGGGCTGGTGCGCCTCGGTGCCCGGGACTACGACCCGGCGACCGGCCGCTGGACGGCACCGGATCCTATCGGCTTCGCCGGAGGAGACACGAACCTCTATCGCTTCGCAACTGGTGACCCGATCGACAACGCCGACCCGAGCGGGCTTCTGGTGTGTCGCGAGGCGGGGAGAGGCAGCGTCTGCTACAACGACTCGGGTCCGGCGAGTCCACCGCCACCGCCTGCGCCGGCTTTCCATTGCATCGCCCTCAGCTGCACCCCCCCTCTCCCTGACTGTCCCAACTGCACCTGGACCCCCCACTGCGAGTTTGCTCTCGTGTGCAACACGGGTCCAGGTAACACTTTTGATTGCCTCGGGCTCCTATGCAAGGGTCCGAACTCAGCTTGCGATATCGGCTGGTGCTCGTATGGGGACACCCATATCCGGACCGGCGATGGCGTCCACGTAGACTTCCAGGCAGCGGGCGAATTCGACGTGCTGGAGTCACCACAAGGAAATCTCCACGTACAAGTGCGGCAGCAGCTGTGGCCAGGGGAAACGAACATCACGGTCGCGACCGCCGTCGCGGCCGACGTCGACGGCGATCGCGTGGGTGTCTACACAAGAGAGCCGTCGTTCCTGCTCGTCAACGGCACTCCGGTGAACGCCGCGGACATCTCCGAGAAGCTCCCGCACGGGGGCAGCCTCCAGCGCCACGGCGGCGTCGTCATCTTTACCTGGCTCGACGGCACCCAGCTCAGCATCACCGACGTCGCCGGCACGCTGAACTACAACCTCGAACCCACCGCCAGCGCGGGGTCCGGCTTCGTCGGCCTGCTCGGAAGCGCCCGTGCGCCGAACGCCCTCAAAGCTCGCGACGGCACTGTCCTCCAGCTCTCGGATCCCGCCTTCAGGACCAAGCTCTACACGCAGTTCGGTGACAGCTGGCGGATCACGCAGGCAGAGTCGCTCTTCGATTACCGACCGGGCGAGAGCACCGCCACGTTCACCGACCTCAGCATTCCCACCGCCAACGTCACGGCGTCGTCGCTGCCGGCATCGGTGGCGGCGAGCGCAAAGACCATCTGCGGCGCGCTCGGGGTCGAAGCCGAGCCGCTCCTCGACGACTGCGTCCTCGACGTCGGCGCGACGGGTGACCCGGCGTTGGCTGCGGCGTCGGCCGCCGTTGCAGCCGCAGGTCCTGTCGGCACATCGCCCACGACGACCACGAATGGAGGCGCTCTCGTCCTCGGCCAGTCCGTGTCCGGGACGCTGCAATCGACAAGCCAGCGCAACGACTACACCTTGAGCGCCAGTGCTGGCGATATCGTCTACCTCAGAGCGCAGGGCACGTGTGTGAACGGCCTCTACTGGGGGCTCTTCCGTCCTGACAGCACCCGTCAGGACTTCAACACAACTTGCCACGATGTTGGGCGCCAGATCCTCGCGACTTCAGGCACATGGACGGTCCAGGTGTATTCCGACGGCACCGCCACCGGCGCCTATGCATTCACCGTCCTTGCCGTGCCCGCGGTGACCGCCCAAGCCATCAGTCTTGGCCAGGCGGTGACCGGCTCCGTCGATCAGATCGGCGCCTGGCACGACTACACCTTCTCTGTAAGCGCAGGCCAGGTCATCGATCTAACGGCCCAGGGCACGTGCGTGAACGGCCTCTATTGGGAACTCTTCCGCCCGGACGGCTTCCGCCAGGACTTCGACAACTCCTGCAGGGATAGCGGGCGCCAGGTACTCCCCATTCCGGGCACGTGGACGGTGCGGATCTACTCGGACATCACCGCGACGGGCGCGTTTGCCTTCACGGTGAACCCGAGCCAATGACTACCCTCGGGCCCGGTGGTGTCCTCGCGCCGGATGCGCTCGATACCAACAGCGGCGGCGGCTTGACGCCAGGCCAGCGTGCCTACTGGCGAAGCATGTCGCGAGGGCTGCGCAAGACCGAGCTCTTCTTCGCGATCGCGTTCATCGTGATCGGCGCGTTGGTCTGGATCGCCCCGGGGCCGGCCAAGGACGCGGCTCTCAAGCCCTTCGTCGGCGCGGTGTGCTTCGTCACTGCGGCGCTGCTGCTCGTGCGCGCGCTGACGGGAGGCGACAAGCTGACGTCCGACGTCCGCGACGGGCGCGTCCAGTCGATCGACGGTGCGATCACCAAGCGGACCGTCACCACCCACAGCAAGGAATCGAGCATCACCACCCATTTCTTCGATGTCTCGCATCAGAGCTTCGAGGTGAATCGCGATGCGTACGACCTAGCGCCCGACGCAGGTTACGTGAGCGTCTTCTACCTGCCCCGCAGCCATCGCGTGGTCAATTACGAGATGCTGGCGCCCCCGGCGACGCCCGAGCTGACGCAGGCCACAATGCAGCAGGTGGCGCAGAGCACCATCACCGGCATGCTGTCCCGCGACGAGGCCACGCGCGCGGAGACGCGCGCCCGAGCTGTGGCGATGCAGGCTGCGGTCGAGCAGCAGCTGCAGAACGCGGCGGTGCCGCCACCGCCAGAGCAGCGCGACCAGCGGCCCCTCGCCGAGGCGATCGTCGGCTCGTGGAACGGTCCCATGGCGAGTGCGGTGTTCTCGGCCGACGGGACCGTCTCGGCGACGGTCATGGGCCGGCCGGTTCAGGGACGGTGGTCCGTGGACGGCGCCGGCAAGCTGCGCACCGATGTGCTCGGCCAAGGCGGGGTCGCGGACGCGTGGATCACCGGCAACCAGCTGACCGTCTCGGTGGATAACATGGGCTTCACCCTCGAGCGCCAATCCTGAGCGCTCCTGGTGTGTCAATGGCACGCTGGGCTGTGGTGCGCAGAACTGGGTCTTAGTGCACGGCGGGCCTCAACGAAGCCAGGGCATGCCCCTAATGGAACCGGCACGTCGGCGACCCCATCCTCAAGACTAACTTCACGCCCGGCGTGGACCTCGCCCTACTCATCGCGGAGCCTCTCCTCACCACGAGCTCGTCCACGACGCCCTACGAGACGCGGTCACCGCCCCAGCCTGGTCTTCACCTGTTGCTCCGACCCAATGTGCATTTTGTGGATTGACGGACGTGGTGCACTGGGCCGCGGCGGCGGGACCGACGTTGCCAACCTGGTCCTGCTCTGCCATCGCCATCACTGGAACGTGCATGAGGGTGGCTGGCAGCTGGTGCGCAGTGCGGGCCGGGAGATGCTGACCATTCCGCCGACCCTGCGTACCAGTCGTGGATTCGCGGGCCGGATCGCGCGGGGTTCCCTAGGGTCGCGTGATCCGTGGTCGCCGTGGGTCCGCCCTGTCTGCCGCCTGTGGTGCTGCTCGCCTGACGTCCGCAACGTCGCGCACACCCCACTGCGGCGCTACAGAGGCCACTGCCGGGACCAGCGGCCCCGCGACACCGCACTTCGAACCGTGGCATCGTGGTGCCCTCATGAAAGCCGCCGTCCATCGCGTCTATGGACCCCCCGACGTCCTGCACATCGAGGACGTCGCCCGGCCTGTCCCCAGGGACGACGAAGTCCTGATCAAGGTGCACGCGACGACGGTGAGCCGCAGCGACGCTGCGCTTCGGGCAGGTGAACCATTCATCTCCCGCTTCATCACCGGCCTTCGCCGGCCGAAGCGGACCATCCTCGGGAGCGACGTGGCCGGCGAGGTCGAGTCTGTCGGGGGTGAGGTCACCGAGTTCAAAGTCGGGGACCGCGTCTTCGGCATCAACCCGTGGCGGTTCGGCGCGCACGCGGAGTTCATGTCCATGCGTGCGAGCGGGGCTCTGGCGACCATGCCGGCCGGTCTGCCTTTCGATGAGGCGGCAGCGATTCCCGATGGGGCGATCCTTGCGCTCAATGCGCTCCGACCGGCTCGCCTCCACAAGGGGCAATCCATTCTCATCTATGGCGCCTCAGGGTCCATCGGTTCTGCGGCCGTGCAGCTGGCGAAGTTCTTTGGCGCTCATGTCACGGGCGTGTGCCTGACCCCGCAGGTCGAGTTCGTGCATGTGGTCGGAGCCGACGACGTCATCGACTCCAACGCGGACGACTTCACAAAGAACGGACCGGTATACGACGCAATCCTCGATGCGGTCGGCAATCTCACGTTCAAACACTGCCGGGACGCCTTGAGGTCGGGCGGCGTCTACCTTGCAACCGACGGGTTGCGGAACATCGTCCTGAGTCCGTGGACCTCCGTGGTCGGCAACAAGCGAGTCCGCTTCCCAATCCCTCCCAAGTTCACGAAACAGGATGTCGTGTTCCTCAAGTCGATCGTCGAGATCGGCAAGTACCGCGCGATGATCGATCACCGGTACCCGCTCGACGAAGTCGTTGCAGCGACCCGCTATGTCGAGATGAAGCACAAGACCGGCAACGTCGTGCTGATGGTGAGCAGCGAACCAACCACGTCGTAAGCGCGCGCTGCGCACCATCCCGGACTACGAGAACTCCTTGAGCCGTGCCCACAGGCTGGGCAGCGGGGCGCTGAGCGCGCAAAACGTCACCGGCGAGTCCGACTCGAGATTCACCACGTGGTATGGGATGGTGAGATGCGCGACGACTTCGGCCGACGTGCACATGAAGGCCACGTCCGCCGGCGCGTAGCCGACCATCAGCGCATCAGTCGCGGCGACATGCTGCGGCAGGTAATAGAAGTCACTGAGCTGCGGGCTGTAGCTGGGCGGGAGCACCTTGGAGTTGCCAAAGATCTGCAGGGCCCCGGTGACCCCGTAGTCGATCGACACGATCACCGTGGTGGCACGCTCCGACGCCGGCAGCGCGCCGAAGATCCGCGTCATCTGCTGGGTGATCGATACCCACCCCACCGTCGACGCGTAGTCCGAGTCCAGGCTGTCGAGCCCGGTCGCGTGCATGCGGTCGGCCGGGGTCGTCGGGATGGTGATCTTCGAGAGTGCGACGAAATCAACCAGGCTGGCCACGATGACCGCGTACGTGAGGACGGTCCGCAATCTCGGGCGTGTGACGTGCGAGAGCGCGATGAGCCCGGCCGCCATGACGATGGGGATAGTCGGCGCGGGGTAGTACTCCTTGCCGACGAAGAGGTACACCACGATCGGAACCGCACACGCGATACCGACCGCTCGGAGCTCGCGCCTACGGAACAGCGAGATGAAGCCGGCGACCCAGAGGGGAGTCAGCAGGAACAACAGCACCAGGAACAGAACGACGAAGTCGATGACACCGCCACCGGACTGTATGTCGCCTCGGTGGTTGAAGATGTACCGCACCGTTGGGAAATCGTTCGCGACTTGCCAGACGATGTTGGGGAGCCAGATCAGCAGCATGAGCGCTGCTCCGATCCAGGGATATCGCGTCCGCAGATCCGCTCGGAGCGATGGCGTCGCGAACGTGGCGATGACCATGCCGAGGATCAGCGGCAGGATCAGGTATTTCACCTCGAGGCCGAGACCAAGCGTCAGGCCGAGCAGGATCCATGTGTGCGGTTTGCGATCGACCACAAGTGACAGGAACAGGTACAGCGAGACCATCCACGCCAGCTGATCGAAGACGACCGTCTGGAAGAGGAAGGTGCCGAGGAGCAACGGTGCGGTCAGTCCCACCAGGAGCCCCAGCATCTGCAACCGCAGCGAGCCACCGAGCTTGCGCACGTAAGCGGCGCTGAGCAGCACGTTGACCGCACCGACAAGTGCAGGCAGCACGCGTAGCGCCCACGGTGACACGCCGAGAACCGCCGTCTCGAGCCGGGACAGGAGCGGCACGATGGGCGGGTAGTCGACGTAGCCGAACGTGAGGTTGCGGCCGCTCTCCATGTAGTAGAGCTCGTCGATGTGGAAGCCGAGGGTGCCATTGGTCGCGAATCGGATGGCGATGAATATGGCCGCCGCCACTCCGTACGGCACCAGCGCCACGTACCGGCTGCGGGGGCCCTGGGACGGCGCGGTCACGATCGTCACGCAGTCATCGGCTCAATCGACTCCCCATGACAGCATGCGCTCGTTTCGCCTAAGGGGCGATCGGCACCCCGCCCGGAGACTGCTCCAGCGCCGGCGCTTCCACCGGCTGGATCCCGGCGACGCGCAGGATGTCGTCCTCGCCGAGTGTGTCGTGCTCGAGCAGCGCACGCACCAGCGCATCGAGCTTGTCGCGGTGCTGCGTCAGCATCTCCACCGCCTGCGCGAGGCACTCGTCGGAGATGCGCTTCACCTCCTCGTCGATCAACGCGGCGGTGTCCTCGCTGTACGGCTTCGTCATGGTCATCGAGTGCGCGTCGGCATCGTCGGCGAGGTTCAGCGCTCCGACCTTCGGGCTCATACCCCAGCGCGTCACCATCTGACGTGCGATCGCCGTCACGATGCGCAGGTCGCTCTCCGCTCCCGTGGTGACGACGCCGTACACGATCTGCTCGGCGGCACGGCCCCCGAGCGCGCCGGTGATGCGGCCGCGCAGATACTCCTCCCCATAGTTGAAGCGATCGTCGACAGGTGTCTGCACGGTGGCCCCGAGGGCCTGGCCGCGAGGGATGATCGAGACGCGGCGCACGGGATCGGCGCCGGGAAGGAGCAGTCCGAGCAACGCGTGACCGGACTCGTGGCATGCGATGCGCTCGCGGTCCTGCGGGCTCAGTGAGAGCTTCCGTTCCGAGCCGAGTTCGACCTTCTCGAGCGCATCCGTGAAGTCCATCTCCGTCACGGTCGACGCATCCCGGCGCGCCGCGGCGAGCGCCGCCTCATTGGCAAGGTTGCGCAGGTCGGCGCCGACCATGCCGGCGGTCTGCGACGCGATGGCGTCGAGGTCCACGTCGGTCGACAGCGGGATGTGCACGGTGTGAATCCGCAGGATCGCCGCCCGTCCACGCCGATCCGGGAACGGCACCGTGACGCGGCGATCGAAACGGCCTGGACGGAGCAGTGCCGCGTCGAGCACATCGGCTCGGTTGGTGGCGGCAAGCACGATGACTCCCTCGTGCGGATCGAACCCGTCCATCTCCGTCAGGATCTGGTTGAGCGTCTGCTCCTGTTCCTCGTTGCCCCCGAACCGCAGTCCCGTCGAGCGGGAGCGGCCGATGGCGTCGAGCTCGTCGATGAACACGATCGCCGGAGCGGCCGCGCGAGCCTTGGTGAACAGATCGCGCACGCGAGACGCGCCGACGCCGACGATCGCTTCGATGAACTCCGCCGCCGAGATCGAGAAGAACGGCACGCCCGCCTCGCCGGCGACGGCGCGGGCGAGCAGGGTCTTGCCGGTACCGGGCGCGCCGATCAGCAGCACGCCCTTGGGGACGGTGCCACCGAGCCGCTGATACTTCTCGGGTTGCTTCAGGAAATCGACAATCTCGACCAATTCAGCTTTGACCTCGTCGATGCCCGCCACGTCGGCGAACGTCGCCCCCGGCTTCTCGGCGTCGAAGAGGCGAGCGCCGCTCTGGCCGAAGCGTCCCAGGATGCCGCCGCCGCCACCACCACCACCACCGAGCGCGGCCGTACTCCGGCGCATGAGATAGATGAAGCCGAAGACGAGGAGGATCGTCGGCCCGAAGCTGAAGAGCAACGTCTCCCACAGCGGCGTCGGTGGATTCGTCGGCTCCGCGAGGATGCTCACCTTGTTCTTGATGAGGTCCGCCTCGAGGTTGTCGTTCGCGAACGACGGCCTTTGCGTCGCGAAGTTGGTTGCCTTGGGCTGGCCCGATCCGCCACTGATCGCCGTCCTCGTGACACCGGTGATCGAGTCTCCGGTTGCGGTGATGTTCACCACGTTGCCGGCGTCGACCTGCGCGACGAAGACGTCGTAGGGGATCGTGATCGTTTTGGGCTGGTTGGCGTTCTGGATGATCGTGCTGATGATGATGTTGACCAGGAGCAGCACGGCGAAGATGAGCCAGAAACGCCCCCAGCGGATCGGGTTGTAGCCGGGAAGACCCGTGGGTGGCTGCCCGCCACGCGGCGACGGCTGCGACGGGGGACGGCTCCTCGGGTTGGTTGCCATCGGCCTAGCCTAGCGGAGGTTGGTGGAGAGGCACTACGATGACTTGCCATGGCTGCGCTGGGAACTGCCGCACGTCCGTTCTCCGGAAAGGTCGCGATCGTCACGGGCGGTACGAGGGGAATCGGCGCCGCGATCACCGTCGAACTGGCCAAGCTCGGCGCGCACGTCGCTGCGGGCTACAACCGTGATGCCGAGTCCGCGAAGCAACTGCGCGAGCAGCTGACCTCCCGAGGGGAGTCGATCTCCGTGCACCAGGGCAACGTCGGCGAGGAGGACGACTGCCGCCGTGTCGCCGATGAGGTGCTGGAAACACACGGGCGGGTCGACTTCCTCGTCAACAACGCCGGCATCACCATCGACAAGACGGTGCGCAAGATGAGCGTTGACGACTGGCAGTCGGTGCTGCGTATCAACGTCTCCGGTGCTTTCTTCATGATCAAGGCGGTCCTCGATCACATGCTCGAGCGCGGCAGCGGTCGCATCGTCAACGTCAGCTCGGTGATCGGGCAGACCGGGAACATCGGCCAGGCCAACTACGCGGCATCGAAGGCGGCTCTGCTCGGCCTCACGCAGAGCCTCGCGCTCGAGACGGCGCGCAAGGGCATCACGGTCAACTGCGTGGCACCGGGTTTCATCGAAACCGAGATGGTGGCCGCGATCCCACAGCACATCCTGGAGGTCATCATCAACAAAGTGCCACTGCGCCGCCTCGGCAGACCCGATGAGGTTGCGCGTGTCGTCCGCTTCCTGCTCGAGGACGAGTCGTCATACATCACCGGCGCGCTCTACACGGTCAACGGAGGCATGTTCACGTGAGCCGCTCGTGATCGAGGACGCAACCGAGGATGCGGCGTATACGGCGCTGCTCGCCAGAGTGGATCCGAGCGACTTCAGCGGCGCGCTCCGCGACGTCGTTCGATCCGACGCGGTGCGGCGTCCGCTGCACTTCGCGCGGGCGGTCGCGGATCTGTCGGTGGGCCAGGCCGGTGTCGGGATGCGAGCGTTGCGCCGCACCCTCGGGCGGCGGGACGACGATAAGCTGGCGCCCGGCGATCAGCGCTTCAGCGACAGGGCGTGGCAGATCAACCCGTTCTTTCGTGCCGCGGCCGAGAGTTACCTCGAGACGGTGCGGTGGGCCGGCTCGATGCTCGAGTCGTCGCACGCGAGCCCGTCGAACCGACGGAAGGCGCAGTTCGCGCTCGGGATGATGCTCGACGCCGCATCGCCGAGCAACCTGCCGTGGGCGAATCCGGCGGTGTGGAAGGAGGCGTTCGACACCGGCGGTCAGAGTCTCGTTGCGGGGGCGGCCAATTTCGTCGATGACCTGATGCACAATGCGGGGCGGCCGCGCCAGGTCGATGCGACCGGCTTCGTCCTCGGTGAGAACATGGCGGCCACGCCGTGCCGTGTGGTGATGCGCAACGATCTCATCGAGCTGCTCATGTACAAGCCGCAGACCGAGCAGGTGCATGCTCAGCCCATCGTGTGCAGCCCGCCGTGGATCAACAAGTACTACATCATGGATCTCGCGCCGGGACGGTCCTTCATCGAGTACGCGGTGCAACACGGCTTCACGGTGTTCTGCATCAGCTACCGCAACCCCGATGCGTCGATGAGCACCGTGAGCTGGGACGACTATCTCCGCCTGGGTCTCATCGCGGCGATCGATGAGGTCCAGGCGATCACGGGCTCGCCGGCGGTCAACATCGTCGGTCTCTGCCTCGGGGGAACGATGTCGACGATCGGGCTTGCGCATCTCGCGGCCCAGGGCCAGAGCAAGCGGGTCGGATGGATGACGTTGACGAACACGCTGGTCGACTTCAGCGTGCCGGGGAATCTTGGCGTGTTCGCGGATCGAGCCAGCGTCAGGCGGCTCGAGAAGAACATCGCCAAGCGCGGATACCTGGAAGCATCGACGATGGCGCAGACGTTCGACTGGCTGCGCGGCAACGACCTCGTCTGGTCCTACGTCGTCAACAACTGGTACATGGGGAAGACCCCACCGGCGTTCGACCTGCTCGCGTGGAACGGCGACAGCACGAACATGCCGGCCGCGATGCACACGCAATACCTGAAGGCCTGCTACGTCGACAACCTGCTTGTCCGGCCGGGTGCGTTCCGCATCTGCGACACGCCCATCGACCTGCGCAAGATCAAGCAGCCGCTGTATGTGCTGGGCGCGGAGAACGACCACATCGCGCCGTGGAAGGGCTCGTATCTCATCAGCCACCACGTCGGCGGTCCGGTGCGGTACACGCTGAGCACGAGCGGGCACGTCGCCGGCATCGTGAATCCTCCGGGCAACGCCAAGGCTGCGTACTGGACCAGCCCGCGTG
This sequence comes from Candidatus Acidiferrales bacterium, assembly GCA_035534435.1. Classification (GTDB taxonomy): domain Bacteria; phylum Chloroflexota; class Dormibacteria; order Aeolococcales; family Aeolococcaceae; genus Palsa-851. Next base: position 26,892 of record DATLRX010000085.1, on the reverse strand, counting down.
TGGGCCCGGCGATGGACGCCGAGACCTGGCGCTCCGGCGCCGAGCGCGTGCAGGGCAGCTGGTGGGACGACTGGGTTGCGTGGGCGGCCGAGAGATCAGGACCGCTCGTCAAGCCACCGGCGATGCCGCGCGGCGAGCCCGGGCCCGGGAGCTATGTCAAGGGCGAGGAAGGGCGCCCGTTCCGAACCGGCGCGGTGGCGGCCAAGCGCGAGACGCCGGCGAAAGGCCGTCCGAAGCGGGCTCGCGGCTAGCGGCTGCGGCGCGTGGACTTGGCCGGGGCCTTGCGGGCCGGCTTCACGGTCGCGGGGCTCTTCGGCGTTCTTGCGGTCGCGGACTTGCGCGCCCTTGCGGACGTGCTCCTGACCGTCGTCGCCGCCGACTTGTTCTTGCGCGCCGTCGCTGCTGCCGGGGCCTTGCGTACGGGCTTGGCGGTCCGGGTCCTGCTCGCAGCACCGGCTCCTGTCGGCGCCTTGCGCACCGTCCGGGTCCCCGCCCGCCGGGTAACGGACGCCGTCGCCTCAGGCGCCCGCGAAGCCATCGGCGCCCGAGAAGACGGCTCAGTGGCAGGCTGCGCCGCAACGAGGCCCTGGTAAACCTGGATCAACGCCTGCTTGCCCTCGTGGGTCAGGCGCAGGTCGACGCGGATCGCCTCCTCCACCGACAGGGCCGGCCGCTCAACTGAATCGTCGAGGAGGCCCGCCTCGCGATAGAGGGTCTCCGCGGACATGTCGAGCGCGTCGGCGATGCCCTTGAGGACCTGTGCGGACGGCTTGTACACGCCGCGCTCGATCTGGCTCAGGTACGGGTTCGAGACCTGCGCCATCTCGGCGAGCTGACGCATCGAGAGGGACATGAGCTCGCGCTGAGCCCGGATGAAGTCGCCCACGGAACGGAACGGGGGGGTTGGAGTTGGCATGTATCCTATCCTATGCGCTTGGTACACCATCTGTCGCGATGGTTGACAAAAGCAGCGAGTGCTTGGTAGACTAAGCACAAGGACAAACCACCCGGATCACCTGAAGGAGATCACCATGACCGACTACCAGACCTACGTCAACCAGTTGCAGAAGCAGTTCCTCACCGCCATGCACACCGTCAGCGAGTCGCAGGCAAAGCTCATCGAGGCCGTTCGCGCCGTGCCCGCCGGCACCGAGATCAAGCAGCCCTCGACCACCGAGGTCATCGAGCAGTCCTTTGACTTCGTCACCCAGGTGATCGACGCTCAGAGGGACATGACCCTTCGCCTGATCAAGGCCACAGGCGTCAACCCCGCGAAGACAGGCGTCAAGCAGGCCGCCTGACCGCTTCGGCCGGCATGAGCCGGCCGGTGGAACGAACCTCGTCCATGCCGGAGCAAGCGTTGCTCCGGCATCTTCGCGTCCCCGGTACCGGATGTCCTCGCGTACGCTGAGCGCGCTCGACTTTGGAGGACACGGGGATGTCATTCGTCACGCGAGGATTCAAAGGCAGGCCGCGCGATCGTTCGGTTGGTGACCGCCTCCCACCCGGGCAGTACCTGGAGCGGGGCTTTCCGGTGCTGTCGACCGGGCCGACACCGCACACCCCACCGGCCGACTGGACATTCTCGATCACCGGCGAGGTGGACGACGTCAAGAGCTGGACGTGGAAGGAGTTCCGCGACCTTCCGAGTGAGTCGATCACCCGCGACATCCACTGCGTCACCAAGTGGTCGAAGTTCGACACGCACTGGCAAGGCGTGTCGCTCGACACGCTTCTCGAGGAGGTCGACTCCGCGGCCGAGTACGCGATGGCGTTCTGCGACGGCGGCTACACCACCAACCTCCCGTTGGAAGACCTCACCGGTGGCAAGGCGTGGATCGCGTTCGCCTACGACGGCCAGCCCCTCGATCCGGAGCACGGTGGACCCGCGCGGCTGCTCGTGCCGCATCGCTACTTCTGGAAGAGCGCGAAGTGGGTGCGCGGGTTGCAGCTCATGAACGACGATGCCCCGGGGTTCTGGGAGACGTACGGCTACCACATGTATGGGGATCCATGGTTGGAGCAGCGGTACAGCGGCGACTGACGTGGCGCACCGCGGACGTCGCCGAGCTTCTCGACGAGACCAGCAGTGCGCGCAGCGTCGTCATGATCGTCCCGGACTGGCCGGGTCATCAGGCGGGTCAGCATCTCGATGTCCGGCTCACCGCCGCCGACGGATACCAGGCTCAGCGGAGCTACTCGATCGCGTCGCCCCCGGAGTCGGAGCGCATCGCCATCACCGTCGAGCGAATCGATGACGGCGAAGTGTCGCCGTTCCTCGCGGGTGAGCTCCGCATCGGTGACAGGCTCGAGCTGCGCGGGCCGATCGGCGGGTATTTCGTCTGGGACGTCAGCCTCGGCGGTCCGATCCTCTTGATCGCCGGAGGGTCGGGCGTCTGTCCCCTGATGGCGATGCTGCGGCACCGCGCCGCTCGTCGGAGCGTCGTCCCGGCCCGCCTGCTCTACTCGGCGAGGTCGTTCGACGACGTGATCTACCGCGACGAGATCGATCGCCTCGCGGCAGACCGCTCGGGCCTGGAGGTCGCGTACACGCTCACACGCGCGCAGCCGGAGGGCTGGTCCGGCTACGACCGGCGGATCGACTCGGCGATGCTCGCGGACTTCGGGTGGTCAACGGCCGAGCGTCCGTTGATCTTTGTGTGCGGGCCGACGCCGCTCGTCGAGTCGGTCGCGGAGTCACTCGTGCAACTCGGCCACGAACCGGCGCGAATCAAGACCGAGCGGTTTGGGCCAACCGGAGGATGACTATGGACGGCGCGCACCTGAAGCTCGACGGCAACGCGATGGCGGGAGTCATGCAGGAACTGTTCGTTGGGGACATCACCGCGGCCCGCGGCGCATGCGCGGCCTGCGGATCGATAGCGGTCATGGGCGAACAGCATGCGTTCATGTACCCGCTGTCGCCCGGCGCAGTGCTCCGCTGCGCCGGGTGCGAGAGCGTGCTGATGGTGGTGGTCCGCACTCGGACTCGCGTGCGCATCGGCTTCCGGGACCTTGCCTGGATCGAGGTCTCGCAGCCTCCCACGACGTAACTCGACACACGAGCCACCAGGTCGTCACGCATCATGCCGGCGCACATTCGCCACACGCGAACCCGTCGACAGCCGACGTGTGAGACGCCACAGTGAACGCGCTCCCCACCGCCGCCGTCATCGCAGTTGCGATCGTCGCCATTGTCGCGATGCTCGGCGCAAGTGAAGTCCTGGTCCGTGGTGTCGGGCGGCTTGCGCGCAACCTCGCGCTGCTCGGCGGCCTGGTCGGGCTCATCGTCGCGCTGTGCGCGGACTCCCCGGAGATCTCATCGTCAGTGGCTGCCGTGGCGAACGGGTCCGCCGCGACGGCTGCCGGCGTGGTGTTCGGCTCCAACATCTTCAACATCGCCATCCTTCTCGGGGGTGCCGCTCTTGCGCGCGGCGAGTTGCGCATGCATCGCGCCGTGATCGCCGTCGACGCCGGCGTCGCGATCGCGGTGACCGTCGCCGTCGGAGGATCCACCGCAGGCGTCATTCCGGTGGTCGTCGGATGGGTGCTCGTGCTGGTCGTCTTCGTCCCATACGTGCTGTTTCTCGTGCTGCGACCACGCACCGTCGCGAGACTCCCGCTGCCGGCGCCTGTCCACACACTGCTCGCGGCGGCGTCGCGCGAAGCGGCCATGGAGGGCGACGAGCTCGAGGCGGAGCTGGAGGGATTCGGCGGGATCATCGCACCGCCACGTTCCTGGCGGCCGGTGCTGCTCATGGCGCCGAGCCTCGCGATCATCGTGCTCGGAGCGACGTTCGCCGTCCAGAGTGCGCTGGTGCTCGGGGGGCGATGGCGCATCCCGACGGTCCTGATCGGCGTCACCGCGCTCGCGGGTGCAACGAGCCTGCCCAACGCCTATGCGGCGATCCGGCTCGCGATCGGCGGCCATGGCGCCGCCGTCGTGAGCGCGACGTTCAACAGCAACACGCTGAACCTGATCGCCGGCATCGCGGCGCCACTCCTGTTCGTGCCGAGTCTCGGTGCGGCCGTGCCGCCCGGCTACATCGTCTGGTTGCTGGGGATGAGCGTTCTGGCGGTCGTGCTGGTCGTCCGGCGGCTGACGCGGTTTGGGGCCGCGATCCTCCTCGTCGCGTACGCCGCATTCGTCGTGTATGCGGTGGCGAGCGCGTAGGCGACGGCGAGCGGGCGCATGCCCGAGTGGGGCACCATCTCGGACATGGCCGAGAGCTTCCCACGTCAGCAGGCGCGCACCCGCCACTTCTCGCTCGGCGTACCGCGCAACGTCGCGATCTCGGCGGATGGCAGTCGCGTCGCCTTCCTGCGGACGCGGAGCGGTGCCGACCAGGCGACCTGCCTCTGGGTGCTCGATGTTGCGAGCGGCACGGAACGGCTCGTCGTCGATCCCACAGCCGTCGGCGGCAACGGCGCCGGCGAGATCCCTGCCGAAGAGCGGGCGCGCCGCGAACGCGCGCGTGAATCCTCCGGTGGCATCGTGCGTTTCTCGGCGGATCGCGCTCTGCGCCGGGCGCTCTTCGACCTCGGCGGGCGCTTGTACGTCGTGGATCTCGAAACGCAGGTGCTGACCGAGATCCCGACCGGTGGCGTCGCCATCGACCCGCACCTCGATCCCACGGGAACGTCCATCGCGTACGTCGAGCGGGGCGCGTTGCACGCCGCCTCAGTCGACGGCGCGGCGCCCCGCGTGCTCGCGGCGCCGGACGACGACAACGTGACGTATGGGCTCGCGGAGTTCGTCGCGGCGGAGGAGATGGGGCGCCAGAAGGGGTACTGGTGGTCGCCCGACGGTTCGCGTCTGCTCGTGGCCCGTGTCGACGTTTCGCCTGTGCAGCGATGGCACATCGCCGACCCGTCAAACCCGCAGAGCCGGCCCACCGAGGTGGCGTACCCGAAAGCGGGCACCGACAACGCGCTGGTGTCCTTGCACGTCATCGGACATGACGGAACGTCGGTGCCCGTCAGGTGGGACGCTGCTGCGTTCGAGTACGTCACCACCGCGGACTGGTCCGAGCACGGCCTGCTCGTTGTCGTGCAGACCCGCGATCAGCGCGCCATGCGTCTCCTCGACGTGAATCCCGACACCGGTGAGACGTCAGTCCTGCGCGACGACGTGGACGAGTGGTGGGTCGACATCGTGGGTGGTGTGCCCGCTCACCTTTCCGACGGCACGCTCGTGTGGACCGCGGATCGTGATGGCGCGAAACGCCTGCTCGTCGGCGATGAGCCCGTCACCGACACGACGCTCGAGGTGCGGGGAGTGCTCGACGTCGACGGCGATGTCGTGCTGTTCAGCGCATCGGTCGAGCGCACGGTGATCGGTGTCTACACGTGGTCGCGCACCGATGGCGTGCGGCCGCTGCCCGGGCTCACCGCAGCCGGTGTCTCGCAGGCGCGCCGCAGTGGCGGTACGACCGTGCTGGTGAGGCGCGCACTGGACGCACCCGGTGTGCGCGTCTCGGTGCACCGCGGTGACCAGGAGGTCGCGCGCATCGAGTCGTTCGCGGAGCAACCGGCCATCGCACTGAATGTGCGCATGGTCACGCTCGGGGAGCGGGACTTGCGTGCGGCGGTGCTGTTCCCACATGGATACACACCGGGCAGCGCGACGCTGCCGGTGCTGCTCGACCCGTACGGCGGTCCCCGGCATCAGCAGGTCCTCGATGCCGCCGGCAGCTATTTCGAGTCGCAGTGGTTCGCGGACCAGGGGTTCGTGGTGCTCGTGACCGACGGGCGCGGGACCCCCGGCGGTGGCCCTGCATGGGAACGATCGGTCCGGGGCGACGTGGCCACTCCGGTGCTCGAGGACCAGGTCGATGCGCTGCACGCCGCCGCGGCGCGGTGGCCGGACTTCGACCTCTCACGCGTCGCGATTCGCGGATGGTCGTACGGCGGGTACCTCGCGGCGCTGGCCGTTCTGCGCCGTCCCGACGTGTTCCACGTTGCGGTGAGCGGCGCCCCCGTCACCGATTGGGGTCTCTACGACACGCATTACACCGAGCGATACCTCGGTCATCCGGCCCGCGAGCCAGCGAACTACGACCAGATGTCGCTGCTGCGCCAGGCCGGTCAACTCGAGCGGCCGCTGATGCTCATCCACGGTTTGAGCGACGACAACGTCGTCGTCGCGCACACGCTGCGCTTCTCGTCCGCACTGCTCGCGGCGGGTCGGGCGCACACCGTGCTGCCGCTGACGGGTGCGACGCACATGGCCAACGACCCGGTGATCGCGGAGAACCTCCTGCTCCTCGAGCTCGAGTTCATCCGGCACGCGCTCGGGATACCCAGCGCGGGCACATAGGAGAGCGACACATGTGCGCAGGTGGCTCCGGCGTGCTCGGCCCCGTCGATGCGGTTCCCCCACTGGACGTCGCCGGCCCCGTCGCCGACGTCATCGCGCTCGAACCTGTCGACTCAGTGCATATCACGACACTCGTCGACAACGTCAGCGACGGGTTGCTGGCCAACCAGGGCCCGGCGCATCGGGTGGGACTCGCCACCCCGATAGCGCACGCGCCGACGGTCGCCGCCGCCTTCACCGACGGCCAGACGGTGGTTGATCCTCTCCGCGCGGAGCACGGCTTCTCGGCGTATGTGACCGTGGTGAGCGGCGGGCGGCAACGGCATGTGATCTTCGACACCGGACTCAGTCCCGACGGCATGGCCGGCAACATGCGCAGGCTCAACCTTGATCCGAAGGACGCCGAGGCAGTCGTGCTCAGCCATGGGCACTTCGACCACACGACCGGTCTCGATGGATTCGTGCGGGCCGTCGGGCGGCCGAATCTGCCAGTCATCATCCATCCCGAGTTCTGGACTCGACGCCGGCTCGCCCTGCCGGGTCGCGACCCCTTCGTGCTGCCGTCGACAAGTCGCAGCGCCATGGTCGACGCCGGCTTCGAAATCATCGAGGACCGCAGGCCGTCATTCCTCCTCGGCGGATCGATCCTCATCACGGGGGAGGTGGATCGCACGACGCCGTTCGAGCAGGGCTTCGCGGTGCACCAGGCGTACCGGGATGACGCGTGGGTGCCGGATCCGCTCATCCTCGACGACCAGGCACTCGTCGTGGAGGTCCGCGGCAAGGGGCTGGTCGTGCTGACCGGCTGCGGGCACGCGGGCATCGTCAACATCGTCCGGTACGCGCAGCGGCTCACGAACGTCAGCAAGGTGCACGCCATCATCGGCGGGTTCCATCTGAGTGGTCCGCTGTTCGACCCGATCGTCGACACCACCGTGGAGGCACTCGCCGGCATCGGTCCGGACGTGATCGTTCCAGCGCACTGCACCGGGTTGCGCGCGGTTCGAGCCGTGGCGAGCCGCTTTCCCGATGCGTTCATTCAGAACAGCGTGGGGACACGATTCGAGTTCGAGTCGTCGCCGGCGATCGCCTGACTCGCGCAGTCAGTCGCCGGGAAGCAGCGTCGCCGTCAGCGTTTCCGTGAGCCACCGGATGTAGCGCGTTCGCGACCACCCACGGGCATCGCATATCAGCTGATGGACCTCAGGGCTCGTGAGCGTCCAGATGATGATCGCGGCATCGCTCGTGGAAATGCCGCCACGGAGCGGGCCGTGCTTCGCGACCCATCCCGCGAACGTTCGCATGCTCCCGAACCGCTCGTCCTGGATCCGAGCACGGAGCGTGGCGATGCTCGCGTCGACGGCCGCGGCACTGCGCAGGATGTCGTCGACCGGCCGCACGCGCTCGATGATGGTGGTCACGCTGCTCGCGAACATCGCGAGCTGACGCCGCTGGTCCGTCTCGCGACGGACCGCCTGCGGTTCAGCCTGGTCGATGACGGCGACCGGCTCATCGTTTCCCGCGGCACGGAAGGACGCGAGTTGCGCGAGGAGGTCGCGCTTGGTGCCGAAGATCGTGTACACGGTGTCGACGGCGACTCCGGCCTCGCGCGCGATGCTCTCCACCGTGGTCGCGGCATACCCGGCCGCCGTGAACCGTCGCTGCGCCGCCTCGAGCACCCGAATCCGCGTGTGCCTCGCCTGCTCCTCGCGAAGCCGTGAGGTGTATGTGCGCCGGGACTTGACATCGCCCACGAGATGAGCCTAGCATGCGACGGACGATCCTAGTGAAGCTAGGACGAATCAGTGTGAACTCGGATCGAAAGGCACGAGCTCGCGGGAGGAACCGACATGGCATTCGCATTCCAGCAGGACGTGCCGATCACCATGGACATCTACCGAACGATCATGGAGCAGCTCGGCGAGGCGGTCCCCGAGGGCCTGATCGTGCACCTCGTCATTCAGCGCGAGCGGGGACTGCGGTACATCGACGTGTGGGAGTCGCAGGCGGCGCACCAGCGGTTCGTCGACGACCGCCTCCACCCGGTCATCGGCAGGGTCCTTCGCGACGCCGGCTTCGCCGAGATGCCGCCGGAGCCCGAGTCGGTCGTCCTGGATGTGACCGACGTCTGGGGCACGATCGGAACGCTCACGTCGCCCGTCACGGTCTGACGATCGTCGCGACGCCCGGTGCAGCCGGCACCGGGCGCCGTGCGATTGCATTTCACGTCACCGCGATGAGTGCGATGGCGACGACGGCCATCACCGCGCCGAGCGCTTGCAGCCGCGTCAGCCGCTCGTGCGTCAGGAACCGGGCGCACAGCACGGTGAACGCCGGGTAGAACGACGTCAGCACCGCGCTGATCGACAGCAGGCCGGTGTGAGTCGCGTACAGAAAGAGCACGACGCCGACTCCGTCGAGCACCCCGCCGAACGCGATCAACCGCCACGCCGGTCGGCGGATCGCGATCGACGTGCCGCTGACGATCGCGGCAAGGAATGCGGCGAAGCTCGAGCCGAGGCGTCCGCTCAGGAACGCGGTGACGCCGGCACGGCTCGCTGCATGGAAGAGGATGAAGAACAGTCCGAAGGTGACGCCGGCGAGCAGCGCCAGGAGCACGCCGCGACGCGCGTTCTTCGCTGTCTCACTGCCGGCGCCGGTGACCAGGAGCAATCCGACGAGCCCGAGCGCGATGCCCGCGAGCTGCCAGGCGCCGAGGTGGTCCCCGCCGATGAGACCGACCGCCACCGGCAGTGCCGCCGCCACGAACCCGGTGATCGGCGCAACGACGCCGATGAGGTTGAGCGCCATCGCCCGATAGAAGGCGATCAGGCCCAGGCCCCCGACTGCACCGCCGGCGAACCCCTGGAGCGCCGCGAGCCCGTCGATGCCGCGCGGGAGGAGCAGCACCGCGAACGGCAAGACGATGAGTCCGACGAGCTCGATCCCGATCGCGGCACTCGGCGCACTCGTCCTGCGTCCGGCGCGGCCGCCGGTGAAATCGGCGACGCCGAGGGTGACCGCGGCCGCCATTGCCGCAAAGGGGGAGAGCGAGGCCATGCCTCGCAGATGTTGCAGGGCCCGGTCCCATTCCCGTTTCGGGCAGACGGTGGAGACGGTTGGTTGCCGACGTCGACGCGACCACGACCGCTTGCGGACCACTCATTCGGTAGTCGATACTTCGCCCGCGCGCCGCCCGGCGGGGGCGGCGCCACACAACGGATGGAGGAGCCATGAGCGGCAGTCCAGTTGTCCCTCAGGCAGCCCATGGAGATGCGGACGCCGCTCAGCTGGCGCGGTTCGGGTACGGCCAGGAGTTGAAGCGGGTTCTCAACCTCTTCGAGAACTTCGCGGTTGCCTTCTGCTACATCTCGCCGGTCGTCGGCATCTACTCCCTCTTCGTGCTCGGGGTGGGCACCGCGGGTCCTCGCTACATCTGGCTCATGCCGATCGTCGTGGTGGGCCAGCTCTTCGTCGCCCTGGTGTTCGCCGAGCTCGGCAGTCACTACCCCATCGCCGGCGCGCTGTTCCAGTGGGGCAAGAACCTCATCGGCCCGGGCTATGGGTGGTGGGTCGGCTGGATCTACGGCTGGGCGTTGATCATGACCGTCGCCTCCGTCGACACCGGGTTCGTGATCTACGCGGCCCCGCTGCTCAACAGCCTCTTCCACACGACCTTCAACTTCGCCGATCCCAACCAGATCCTGATCTTCACGATCGTGCTGATCCTCGTCCAGCTCGCCTTCAACGTCGGCGGCGTGAACTTCCTCGGCCGGATCTCGCAGATCGGCGTCTACTTCGAGATCATCGGAACGTTCGGCATCGCCATCCTGCTGGCGATCACCGGGTTCCACCATGATCTCGGCTTCCTGTTCAGCTCGCAGGGCGCCGAGACCGTGGCGTCCAATCCTCTTGGTGTCGACTTCGGTGGGAACTGGTGGCTGGGAGCGGCGTTCGTGGCCATCCTGGCCCACGTCTACATCTTCTACGGCTTCGAGTCCGCCGGCGACGTCGCCGAGGAGGTGGTGCAGGCATCGCGGCGCGTCCCTCGCGCGATCATCTCGTCGCTGATCACGGCCGGCGTGACCAGCTTCGTGCTGGTGGCGGCTCTGCTGCTCACGATCCCGGCCGGGAAGAACGGCCTTGCACAGACCGTCAGCGGCGGGGTGCCGTTCCTCATCGGCTCCAACGTCTCCGGCCAGTTCATCCAGGACCTTGCGCTCTTCGTCGTCTGCTTCGCGTTCTTCAGCTGCGGTCTTGCGATTCAGGCCGCCGCCGCCCGTGTCATCTACTCGTACAGTCGCGACCATGCGCTCCCGGCGAGCGCGACCCTCGCGCGGGTGTCACCGCGCTTCCGGACGCCTGCCAATGCGCTCATCGTCGCCGCGATCATCCCGGCGCTCTTCGCCGTCCTCGCGCGCTTCACCCCGTCCTCGAACATCTCGATCCTCTTCATCACGATCCCCGCGCATGTCAACGCGCTCTTCCTGCTCGTGTCGTTCGCCGTATCCGGGATCTACCTCTCCTTCCTGCTCGTCGTCCTGGCGGCGTTGATCGCGCGGCTGCGTGGCTGGCGGCCCGCCGGTGCGTTCAAGCTCGGCGCCTGGGCGCTCCCGGTGATGATCGCGGGGCTCGTCTGGCTCACGGCGATGCTGGTCAACATCCTCATCCCCTCGGGCGTCAGCAGTCCCCGGGGAGCGCTCTTCAACTACGACTGGATCACCTTGATCGTCGTCGTGATCATCGTCGCCCTCGGCGCCATCTACAGCCTGTTCGCGCACCCGGCGCGCCGCATCCGGAAGCCACCCGCGTAGATCGACGGCACGTCGAGGACGCCACGCCGATCGCTCCAGTGCGATCGCGGCCGCCGCGCTCTGCCCTTCGCGTTACTACCTCGTCATCGGTTGGGATGGCGGTGCGTCGCAGTGGTCTTAAGACAATGGCTGCACGCCACATGGGGCATCGCCCCGAGGAGGACATCATGAGCAGACCGCACGGCCGGATCGGGCTGAGAAGCGTGATCATCGCGGGCAGTCTCGCCGTGGGCACCGTGGCGCCACCCGTGCGGGTGGATGAGAAGGGACTTGGTTGAGTCGGGGCGCCGCCGCTTGAACCGCGCGAACCCCGGGGTTGTAAGGAGCGAGTCGTGGACGCCGCCGGCATCGAAAGCGGTGGCGTCCCACTCCTCCGGGAGGGCCGGACGGCCCGAGCCTCGAGTCTCGATGTCAGGCGCACAGAGTCCCCGATGACACCGTTTTGTTGGATGGTCGGTGCGAACGTGTGACCGGCTCCACAAGGGAAGCGTTCCGATGAGCGAAGGAATCTAGGGGCAGTTTGAAAGCAGCAACGATGGGCAGTGCGTCGTCCGATCGAGCCACCGAGGGGAGGCGTTCGGGCGTCGCGCTGCAGCCGGTCATCGACCTCATCGACGGCGTCGATCTGGGGTATGAGGCGCTCCCACGCCCGGCCGGCGCCGCGGCCGGCGACGTTGTCAGTGCGTCGCTCGCGCTTGCTCAGCACACTGGGCCGGCCGTGATGCTCGTCCCGCTGACGCACGAGGTGCTCAACGCGCGAGAGTTCTCGGTCGCCGCGACGACACGACGCCTGGGCTTGAATCCGAGCGAGGTTGCCTGGATCGTTCGCACCGAGACCGACATCGCTCTCGACGAGCTCGCGCTGATGCGGCTCCACGAGCTTCGCACCCTGGGATTCCTGCTCGCCGTCGACGGTGTCGTGTCCCCGACACGCGACGCGCACCTGATTGCGGAGCTGCGCGCCGACTTCGTCTTCCTCGATCCCGCGCTGCCCGCGCGACTCGTGGAGAGCGAGGTCGCCAGGGCCGATCTTGCGGCCGCCGTGGTTTTCGTCGCCCGTCTCGGCGGACGCATCGTCGCTCGCGGCATCGACAGCAAGGCCGTCGCGTCGGTGGTCGCCGAGGTCGGCGTCCAGTACGGGGTCGGCCCACATCTCGCCAGGCCGCTCGTCTTCGACCCTGCGCACGCCGAGTCCACCGACGAAGTCGTGCCCGTCGCGTGGTTTCAGCGCCGGGAGGTCCGCGTGTTCCACGAGCGTGGCGACACACTCCGCGCCCCGATCGAGCTGATCACGATGCCCGAATCAGGCGGTGCCGGCCTCGACGATCGAAGCTTTGCCCGCTTTCTCGTGGAGGCTGCGCGCGCGCTGCAGGCCGAGCACGATCCCGAGCGGATCCTGTACGCGGCGGCGGATCGGCTGGCGCAGGTGATCCCTGCCGACCGGCTCGCGCTCTTCGAGGCCGACTGGGAGCGGCATCGCTTCCGCGCACGGGTGCTCGCCGGCAAGGGGACCGAGGGGCTCACCGAGAACGACGTCTCGTTGAGCGAGGGCATCACCGGGTGGTCGTTCGCGCGCGGCCAGCCGTACCGCTGCGCCGACACGGACTCGCATCCCGCCGCGTCGACGATCCCGGGAACGCAACGCGAGCCGGAATCCATGCTCGCGATCCCACTGATCGCCGGCGACCAGCGCCTCGGCATGCTCGATGTCTGGCGCGACGGTCTCGACGCCTTCAGCGAACAGGACCTCGAACGCGCGGCACTGCTCGGCTTCATCACCGCGGCCGCGTGGAGCAACGCCCAGATGTATGGCGAGCTCGAGCGACGCGCGCTGACCGATGCGCTCACCGGCCTCTTCAACATCCGCTGGTGGCGCGACATGGGGCCACGGGTCATGGCGCAGAGCATTCGCACGGGTGCCGGTGTCGGCATCCTCCTCATGGACCTCGACCACTTCAAGCAGATCAACGACAGCGCAGGGCATGCGGCGGGGGATTCCGTGCTCCGAGCCGTCGCGAGAGCGCTCCGGCGCGTCGTTCGCGACAGCGACTACGCAGTGCGCTACGGCGGCGAGGAGTTCCTCATCGTGCTCACCAACTCGAATGTCGACGGCGCCATGCGCGTCGCCCAGGCGCTGCAGGCTGCGATGGCGGAGCTGCGCGCGCCGACCTCTGAGATGAAGCGGGTCACGGCGTCCATCGGCGTCGCGGTCTTCCCCGACCACGGGCAGCAACTCGACGACGTCGTCGCGGCAGCGGATCTCGCCATGTATCAAGCCAAACGCGACGGCCGGGATCGCATCGCGATCGCGCCCATCCACTGAGCCCGGGAGGGGACGGACCCTTCACATCGTGGCGTTGGTCGGGTCCCCACGTTCGGTCTTTGGGAGCCCCAGCGCGTCGCCGAGCTTCACGCGGCCGCCGATGCGCAGCACCGAGTTGCGGTAGATGCGCCCCGCGATCACCGCGAACGCGAAGATCGTCCCGGCGACGAGGACGACGCTGATCGCGACCTCCCAGAACGGCACCACGTGCGCTGCGATGCGAATCGGCATGATCACCGGTGAGAAGAACGGGATGAACGACAACACGGTCGTCCCCGCGCTCTCGGGATCGGGAAGCGCGATCGTGAGCGCGAGGATCCACGCCGCAACCAGGACGAGGGTCACCGGCATCGTCACGCTGCCGACGTCCTCCTGCCGCGACACCATCGAACCGGCGCCTGCAAACAAGAGCGCATACATCAGGTAGCCGAGCACGAACCACACAACACCGCTGATGACCACGTCGACACCGAGGGTTGGTATCGAAACGAGCTTGGTCACGCTCGCGACCACCATGGCAACCGCCGCCGTGATCAAGACCTGAACAAGAGCGACGAGACCGATGCCCACGATCTTGCCCATCATGAGCTGCCACGGTCGCACGGTGGCCAGCAGGATCTCGACGATCCGGTTCGACTTCTCCTCGATCACGCCTGCGGCGACCAGCTGGCCATAGATGACCATCGTGACGTAGAGCGTCAGCGCGACGAGAAGGCCGATCACGATCTGCTGCAGTCGCGCGGCGTCGACGGGTGAGAGCTCGACGACGTGAACCGACGCCGAGGCGATCGCGTTGTCGACGGTGGCGGGGTCGATGCCGTGCTGCGTCAGCATGTCGTTGAGGACGGTCTCGCGAACCGAGTCGTTGAGCGCAGTCCGGAGGGTCGCGTCCAGCGTCTCGTTCACGGTGACCGTCGTCGCGGTGGGAGGCCCGCTGACGAGCGCGTCGAGCACCTTGCTCTGCACGTCGGCCTTCCCGGCGGCGACCGACGCGTACGGATGGACGTTGATCGTCTCCCCGAGGGCCGCGGCTTCCGCGCGTACCGGTGCGGCAATCGACTGCGCCGTTCCCACGAACCCGACATCCAGCGATGCCGTCGATTTGTTGAACACGTAGGCCTGCAGCACGATGTAGCCGGCGATGCCGATCACGGTCAGTGCCGTTGTGATGACAAAGACGCGCGACCTCACTCGGGCCAGGAACTCACGGCTCGCGATCACTCGCACCAGCGACCGGCTGTTCATTTGATCGCCGTCTCACTCATGACGTCGCGGAACAGCTGGCTCAACGCAGGCCGATCACGCCGGAACTCGTGCACGGGGCCGATGGTCAGCGCCTTCGTGAGAATCGATTGCTCGCTCGCGGCGTCGGCGAGCTCGAGCAGCCATCGCGTGCCGTCCTGTTCGACGAGCGTGACTCCCGGGATGCCGTCGTACCAGCCCGCAGCGGCACCGGGGACGTCCACCCAGAAGCGCAGCGGGCCGCGGTCGGTCAGCTCGGTGACCGTCCCGGTGGCGACCATCTGGCCGTGGTTGATGATGCCGACGCGGTCGCACAGCCGCTCCACGATGTCGAGCTGATGGCTCGACACCACGACGGGTCGTCCCTCGTCCGCCTGGGCGCGTAGCACCTCTGACATCGCATCGACCGCGACCGGGTCCAGGCCGGCGAAGGGCTCGTCGAGGACCAGGAGATCCGGAGCAAAGACCAGGGCTGCGGCCAGCTGAACGCGCTGCTGATTGCCATGGCTCAGTGCCTGGAGCTGGCTCGCCCCGCGGTCCGCGAGGCCGAGCCGTTCGAGAAGGGCGAGCGCGGAGGCGCGCGCCTCGCGTCGCCTCATGCCGTGCAACTGGCCGAAGTAGTCGAGCTGGGCCAGCACGGTCATCTTTGGATACAGGCCTCGATCCTCGGGGATGTAGCCGATGCGGCGTCGCAGCGCGAAGGTGATCTCGGCGCCGTTCCAGAGGACGCTGCCTGCATCCGCCTCGAGGACACCCAGCACGACCCGCATCGTGGTCGTCTTGCCGGCCCCGTTCGCGCCGACGAATCCGAAGATCTCCCCGTCGCGCACCGAAAGGCTCAACTCATGGAGTGCTTCGAGATCACCGTAGCGCTTCGATACTCCTTCGAGTTGCAGCATGGTCGTGGATTCTCTTGCATCGGTGCCCGAACGAGCTCTGACCTCGTTCCGGAAGGTCCCAGAGGTCACCGTTGCCTTCTGGATCGCCAAGGTGCTCACCACCGGCATGGGGGAGGCGACGTCCGACCTCCTGGTGCATCAGCTCGCCCCGATCGTGGCCGTGGCGATCGGGGCGGTCGGCCTCACGATCAGCCTCGTGGTCCAGTTCGCCGTGGGCCGCTACAACGCGTGGACCTACTGGCTCGCGGTCGCGATGGTCGCGATCTTCGGCACGATGGCCGCTACTTCGTCTCCGGGGTCGCGTTCACCGTCCTCATCGCGGTGCCGGCCGTGGCCCACCGCTGGTTCAGCCTGAACGCCATCGTGGCCTTCTGGTTCGCGTACATCATCACCCGTCCACTGGGAGCTTCATTCGCGGACTGGCTCGGTGTTTCTCACGCGCGCGGCGGCCTCAACTGGGGGACCGGCGGGGTGAGCATCGGTATGGCGATTCTGATCATGGGAGTCGTCGCGTACCTCGCGGCGAGGGAGCCGGTGAGGCCGGCTGGTGACTACGGCTGAGCGGCGGGCTCAGAACCCCGGGAACACCGCACGCACCGCGTCGAGGTCGACGCCTTCCGCCTCGACCGACGCTGGCGTGTGATCCGGATCCAGCCTGCCGTACACGAGTCGGACCAGCGCCTCCGACGGCATCCGCAGCGTCGCGGTCGCGTGGTCCGAGGTCGATGGTGCGAGCGACACTGCGTCGCCGACCGACAGCCGGAAGAATCGGATCGGATCCGTGGTCACGATCTCCACCTCGAGCGGCACGCTGCCGGTCTTCCCGGACCACTCGGCGAGGTCGCTGAGGTGGTCGACCATGTCGTCGACCGCATTGCCGGGGAGCACCGCCGAAGGATCGTGCATGACGACGATGTCCCACGTGTGGATGGCACTCTCGGCGAGTCGCATCCCGAGCAGTCGCGCCGCGTCGACATCCATCCCGAACAGCTGCATGTGAAACGATGCGAGCTCCGCCGGCGGGATGGCATCCACGCGCTCGAGAAACGCCGCCGATGCGACGATCGATTCTCGACGCTGTTCCTCGGGCGTCATCGCGTTCCACCGTTCCCAGATCGGCGCCGCGGCCCCGGGATCGGGTGGGTCTGCATGAGCGAGACCCGCTTCGAGATAGATGCCGAAGCTCTCCGCGGCGCTCCCGAGATGCGAGAGCACCTGGGCGATGTTCCAGTCGCTGCAGTACGACGGCGCAACGAGCTGATCGTGCGTCAGCGACTCCGCGGCGGCGGCCAGGGCCTGCTGCCCGGCCGCGAGTGCGTCCCGATTCTGTCCCGCAGTGCTCATCTCAATCGCTCCCAATGCCGACAGGCTCGCTCGCCACCCGTTCCGGCGCGGCGGCGTCAACAGCCGCAGGCTCGCCCTGACGCCACAGCCCCGACGGCCACCAGTTGCGGCGTCCGAGCAGCACGACGATCGCGGGCACGAGGATCGTGCGCACGACGAACGTGTCCATGACCACGCCGAAGGCCACGCCGTAGCCGATCTGCTGGATCTGCGATCCCCCCGATGCACCGCCGCCGGCGAACGCGAGGACGGCGAAGGTGCCGCCGAGGATGAGACCGGCGGTGGTGACCGTCGTCCCGGTCGCGCCGATGGCCTGGCGCACCGCGGCACGCGTCGGCAGGAGATGCGACTCCTCCCGTATGCGTGTCATGACGAGCACGTTGTAATCGGACCCGAGCGCCATGAGGAACACGAACATCAGGAACGGCAGGACGAAGTTGATGCCGTCCTGACCGCCGAGGTGCACGAAGATGATCGCCGTCAGCCCGAGCGCGGCGAGGTACGAGAGCAGCACGCTCGTCACCAGGTACAGCGGTGCGACGAGGCTGCGCATGACGATCGCGAGCAGGATGGCGATGAGGATGGCCACCACCGGGATGATGTGCCACAGGTCCGAGGACGAGAGTCGGTCGACGTCATACGCGAACGGCTGGATCCCGAAGACACCGGAAGCCTGCGCGCTCACGCTCGCACCGGTGCTGGTCGCGAGTGCGCGCACCGAGGGAATGTCCGTGATGGGGAGCGCACCACCGCCGCGCTCCACCGCGATGTACTGGACCGTGCGTCCGTCGGGGCTGACGAATCGCGCGAGTGCCTCGAGCGCCTGCGCGTTCCCCGAGTTGTGCAGCGCGACGAGCCGGTCGGGCGTCAGCGGCTGACCGGAGAATGCCAGCGGTCCCTCGACGGTGGCGAAGGCCCCGCGCGCAGTCAGCGACGTCTGGATGGTCTGCAGGTCGCCGGCGTGCGACCAGATCGGGCTGTGAAACTTGAAGAGGAACTCCGTGGCGTTGAGGTTCGCGCTGCCGTAGTGCTCCGTGATGAGCGTGTCGCCGGCTGCGGAGTCGGTGCCCGTCGGGGCGGACTGGTCGGCGAATCCCGCCGTGGTCGTGCCGATCTGTCCCAGCGCGATTGCGCCGAAGATGATCGCGCCGGCGACCGCCACCGGGAGCGGGCGGCGCACCACGACTCCGGCAATGCGTCCGTAGATGTTCGTGCGAGGGTTCTCGACGAGTCGCGCTCTCGATGGCCAGAACACGGCGCGTCCGAAGATCGCGAGCAACGCGGGCAGGAGCGTCAGGCCCGCCATCAGCATCAGTGCGATCCCGATCGCGAGCGCAGGCCCGAGGCTCTGGTAGAAGTCGAACTGCGCGATGATCAACGACATCAGCGCCGCGATGACGATGAGCGCGCTGAACGTGATCGACTCACCCACCGTCGCCACGGCGCGACGCACGGCGTCCTTGGGTTCGAGTCCGCGGCGGAGCTCCTCGCGGGTTCGGAAGACGAGGAACAATCCGTAGTCGGTGCCCGCGCCGAGCACGAGCACGATGAGGATGAACTGCGTGATCGCGGACACCTGCACGCCGAGGTGTGTCGCCCCCGCAATGACGGGGCTCGCGAGCGCGAGCACCAACGCCGCCGGCACGAGCGTCACGAGCGGTGCGAGCACTGCGCGGAAGGCGATGAGCAGCAGCACGATGATGAACAGCAGCGAGAACTTCTGGATGTCACCCATGGAGCTCTTCGACTGGCTCTGCTGATCGACGAACCCCGGGATGCTCCCGGTGAGATGGAACGCAAGCCCACCAGAGTCGCTGGGGAATGTGTGGCGGATCGCCGCAACGAGGGAGATCGCGTCGCTTCCGGCGCTGAACGGGGGAAGGTCCGTCACGATCTGCGCCTGCTCGGCGTGCTGGTCCGGCGAGAGACCGAAGTCCTGCACGCGCAGCACGCCGGGGATCGAGCGAATGGTCGCTTCTTCGGTGGCGATCTGCTGTCTGTCCGCGGGCGACAGCGTCGTCGCCTCACGAGCCACCACGAGACTCGCGACACCGTGCTTCGAATCCTGGAAGGGCTGAGCCAGGCCTTCCGCGATGACCGAGGGGGAGTTGGCGGGCAGGAAGCTGCTCTGCGAGTCCTTCGCCACGTCCGACAGACCGGGGAACGCCTTGACCGAGAAGATCGTGATCACGACCCACCCGATCACCACCGGCCAGCGGAAGCGGACGGAGAAGCTCCCGATCGCGGCGAACACCCGGCTGGTCATCGGGGCGGACGTGCGCCGTGTTGCTTCATGCCCCGGATAGTACACGCCATGAAGCTTTTCACCGACTCGGGAGGGTGACGATCCTAGGAGTCGAAGCCCAGTCCGAGCTGATCAAGGGTCCTGAGCCAGAGGTTCCGCCGGCCCTCGTTGCGGTCCGCGCGGTCCAGCGACCACCGCGTCAGCTGGACGACGCCGTATCGGAACGGCTCCGGCGGGAAGGGGAGCGGGCGGGTCCGCACCATGCGCAGGCGGGTTCGCACCGTGGGCTCCCCGCTGAGAAGGTCGAGCATGACCTGGGCTCCGAAACGGGACGCCCCGACACCGAGGCCGGTGTAACCGAGAGCAGACGCGACGCGTCCGCCGTGGCTCGTTCCCCAGAAGGCGCAGAAGCGGCTGCACGTGTCGATGGCACCACCCCATCGGTGCGTGAAGCGGAGCCCGGCCAGCTGGGGAAACGTCGCGAAGAAGTGCTCCGCGAGCTTGTCGAATGTCGCAGCGCGCTGTTCGAGCTTCGCACCGACGCGGTTGCCGTAGTGATAGATGGCGTCGTACCCGCCCCAGAGGATTCGGGAGTCGGCGGTGAGCCGGTAGTAATGGAACTGGTTGCCGCTGTCGCCGATTCCCTGGCGGTGCTTCCATCCGATCGACTCGAGCTGCGCAGCCGTGAGCGGCTCGGTGACGAGCACATAGTCGTACACGGGAAGGATGAACGGCCGGAGTCGTGCGAGCAGTGGACGGTCGGCGTTGGTTGCGAGCGCGACGCGCTTCGCGGTGAGCGCGCCAGGCGGTGCGTCGAGACGGATGCGGTCCGCGATGCGGTGGAGCGAGCGTACCGGCGTGCCCTCGTGGATCCGCACGCCCGCTTCCAGGCATGCGCTGCGCAATCCCCAGGCGAGACGCGCGGGGTTGGCGATCGCGGTGGTGCCGTGCACCCACAACCCCCCGCGGTAGGACGGCGACTGAACCTCGTCGCGCATCGCCACGGGGTCGAGCACATCCACCGTGTGACCGTGCTCACGCATGACACCGGCGAGCTCCCTGAGCTCGTCGTATTGCCACGGGGCGGTCGCGACATCGAGCATCCCGGTGCGCTCGAAGCCGCAATCGATGTGGTGCGTGGCGATGGTCGTCTCGATGGCGTCGAGGTTCTCGATCCCCATGCGGTCCAGCGTGTCCAGCTCAGCGGCGAAACGGCTGAGGCCGTTGGAGAAACCGTGCGTGAGGCTGGCATCGCAGAACCCGCCGTTGCGGCCCGAGGCGGCCGCGGCCGTGCGCCGTGCTTCGAGGATCACGATGTCGAGCGACGGTGTGCGCTGCTTGGCCAGCAACGCTGACCAGAGGCCCGTGAACCCCGCGCCGACGATGGCGAGATCGCACTCGGTGTTGCCGTCAAGCGGCGCTGCCGGCTGCGGTGCCTCGGGATCGTCCAGCCAGAACACCCGCGGCGCCGCGTCGCGCAGGGCAGGGTGTCGCGGAGAGACGCTCACCGGGTTCATCGCGCCCGCTCAGCCGAGCGCTGAGTTTTTGACCATGATGACGGCAAGTCCATCGTCATATACCTTGGTCCACTGGGGGTCGACCTCCAGCGCGAGGACCGCGGGAGCCTCCGGGACGTCGATGACGTAGTCGATGCCGTATTCGGCGAAGATCCGCTGCCAGTCGGGGTTCCCGAGCTCGACGTCCGCCACCTGCTGCATCACCTTGCTGCCGAGGAGCGTCGCCTCACCGAACGAGAAGACCCGTCGGTCGGGCTCGGGGTAGAAACGGCTGATCAGGTAGCCGCCCCACCCGTACTGGTTGAACATGTGCGTCCCCACGGTGGGATGCGCCGCGAGCCAGTCCGCCGCGCCGACGGGAAAGTTCGCGGCAGTCGCCCTCGTCTGTCCCGAGAGCGTCGAGCGCACGAAGAGGCCCGTCCCCACGCTGGCGACGACGAGCACGGCGACGGCACCACCCAGCATCGCCTTCGACCGCGGCGCCATCCACTCGGTGATGCGTCGCGCCGGTGCCAAGCGCTGCCATCCGCCCGAGAACGACCAGATGAGCAGGGGCGTCTCGGCCGCGACGAACAGCGCCGAGTGACGCACTGCCGACAGCGCGAGATAGCTCACCGCGAGGGTGAGGCAGACATCCCAGAGTGACGGCCGGCGAAGGGCGAAGGCGATCGGGACGAGCAGCAGCATCGCCTCGAAGCCGCGCTCCTCCAGCACGTGGAAGTTCGGTGACTGCCACTCGGCGATGAAGCTCTGCTGCACGCCGGAGAACTGCGGCTGGATCACGTAGCCGTAGAGGCTGATGCCGCGCGGGTTGAGCACGGCCGCCACGACACACGCCACGAAGATGATCACGAGGTTGCGGACGCGTCGCCTGTGCTCGTCGCCGTCGACTCGACGGATCCAGTGGACCGCCTCGACGAACGCGGCAATGCCCACCGGGACCAGCCCGAAGAGGAAGCCGCCGTGGAGGTTTGCCCACGCGATCATGACCAGCGGGAGCCAGTAGATCGCGCGCGATCTGCCTCGCAGGTAGCGGTCGAGCCAGAGCAACTCCAGGCAGGTGAACGCGAAGGTGATCATCTGGGGGCGCGGCCCCCAGACCTCCGCGCCGCCGAGACCCGCGATGCCGATGGCGATCGCCGCGATGACCTTGTTGCTCATCTCCAGCCCGACGCGCCGCCAGATGAGCACGAATCCGACGAATGTGACCGCGGCGAATCCGAGGGAGACGAGCGTCAGCCCCCCAACCTTGAAGAGCAGGTACGCGATGATCTCGGTGGTGTACTCGGGATCGATCCATTGCTTGCCGGCCACCGTGAAGGTGAAGAGATCCTGCGACACCACCTGGTGGTGGTCGACCATCCACTGACCCGTGACGATGTGCCAGAAGATGTCCGGATCACCGCCTCTCCGCACGATCACGCAGAGGATCACGACGAAGGCGGCCACCACGATGAGCCAGCCCGGTGTGAGGCGCCGGAGGCGGCTGGTGATCGCGTCGGACATCGCCGCGAAGGGTACTCAGTGCCACCGTGCTCGCGGATGAGCGCCGAGCGATGTCACAAAGCCGGGGTCGGCGGTGCTTCTCTGGTGTGGTTGATTCCAGTGCCGCCCCGGTCCACGCCGTACCGTTCGTGAGCGTGAGGCCGTCCCGCGCGCCGGTCGTCGCCACCTCGACCGGCTTCGAGCGTCTTTTCGTGGCCGAGTACGCGCGGGTGACCGCCATCGCCGCGCGGGTGCTCGCGGACCAGGCGGCCGCCGAGGACGTCGCTCAGGAGGTCTTCCTCGATCTGCACCGGCGGTTCGGGAACGACCCTGGCGCCCAGGCGCCGGCCTGGCTGCACGCCGCGGCCGTGCACAGGGCGCTCAACGCGATCCGGAGCCGTCGCCGTCGCGGGGCGCGCGAGGAGCGGTTCGCGACCGGCGTTTCGCAGTCCGACGATCCCCAGGCGGCGGTCGAGGTCGCCGAGACCCGGCGGGCGATCAGGGCCGCGCTCGCTCGTGTTCCGGCGCGTGACGCGACGGTGCTCGCGCTGCGCTACAGCGGGCTCAGCTATGCGGAAACCGCGACGGCACTCGGCATTGGCGTGAACGGGGTGGGAACAAGGCTGCGGCGCGCGGAAGCGCGCCTGCGCAAGGAGGTTGGCGATGCATCTCTCTGACGGGACACTCCGTCGCAGTCTGGACGAACCGGTCGCGATCGATGCGCGATCCCGGGGTCACCTCGAATCGTGCGACCGCTGCCGGCGGCGGCTCGCGGGGATCACCGCGGACGCCACCAGCGCCGGAGCGATGTTCGCCTCGAATCGGCCCGATGTCGACATCGATGCGGCCCGTCTGCGTCTCGGCGCCGCCGAGGCATCCGCCGCGGCCCTGACCGCTCCCGGACGGAACATCCGCCACGCGCCCGCGCCGCGCCGCCCGCTCGGCACATGGGGTGGGCGGGCGATGGCGGGCATCGCCTGCGCTGCCGGCGCAAGCGTGCTGCTCGTGGTCAGCGGTGGCGCGCAGGACTTTCTCAGCCTGTTCCAGCCATCCAAGTTCGCCGCGGTGCCGGTGACGGCCACGGACGTGCGATCCCTTGCCGGGCTCACCGGGTACGGGACCGTGACCGGTGGTTCGACCCCGCTCCGGATCACGCCCGAGGCCAACGCCGCTGCCGCCGCGGCGCTGGCCGGGATCCCCGCGCCCGAGATCTCGGCGCCGGCGGGAGTTGACGGCGCGCCGCGGTACGCGGTGGTCAACGGCACGGACGTCTCGTTCACCTTTCTCGAGCGCCTCGCGCGTGCAGCGGCAGCCCGGTCGGGCGGCCAGCTGCCGGCGCTGCCCGCAGGCCTCGATGGGAGCACCCTCACCGTCTCGATCAATCCCGCGATGGTGATCTCGTACGGCCTCGATGTCAGCAGCCTCTACAACGGCGGTGGCACGCTGCCGTCAAGCGGGGCGGCCGTCGTCGTCGTCGCGTCCCGGACTCCCACGGTCTCGTCCACCGGGGTCACAGTGGGAACGCTCGAGAACTATCTCCTCTCGGTCCCGGGGATACCCACGGGCGTGGCGGCCGAGATCCGCGCGATTCGCGACCCCGAGCAGACCGTGCCGATCCCGATCCCCATCGACGTCGCGAGCGCGTCGACCGTCAGCATCAACGGAGCCTCCGGACTGCTCATCGGCGACTCAACGGGGATCGGCAGCGTGGTGCTCTGGCAACACAATGGCGTGGTGTACGTGGTCGCCGGAACCGTCAATGCCGCGGACGCACTCGGCATCGCCCGCTCCGTGCGCTGATGCCCGACGGCACGACCATCGCCGTCGGCAAGGATGAGCCCGCCGTCCGGACGCTCGAGCTGACCAAGCACTACGGTCCCGCCGTCGCGCTGTCGGGCCTCACGATGGTGGTGCCCCGCGGCGAGGTGTTCGGCTTTCTGGGGCCGAACGGCAGCGGCAAGACGACCGCCGTGAAACTGCTCCTCGGCCTCACGCGTCCAACCGGCGGCGAGGCGTGGGTGCTCGGAGCTCGCGCCGGCAACCGGCAGACACGCAGCCGGATCGGCTACCTGCCGGAGCTGTTCCGCTACCAGGGCTGGCTGAGTGCGCGCGAGGTGCTCGCCCTCCACTGCCGGCTCGCGGCGATCGCCCGCGCGCAATGGCCCGCGCAGATCTCCGGGGCGCTGGCCACGGTCGGACTCACGGGGCACGCCGATGCGAAGGTCGAGACGTTCTCGAAAGGCATGCAGCAGCGGCTGGGCCTCGGCGTCGCCCTCCTCGGCGACCCTGCGCTCGTGGTGCTCGACGAGCCCACCTCCGCGCTCGATCCCGTCGGACGTGCCGACACGCGCGACATCATCCGGGGCCTCCGCGACCGTGGATGCGCGGTGTTTCTCAATTCGCATCTGCTCGGCGAGGTCGAGCAGGTCTGCGATCGTGTCGCGGTCGTGTCCAACGGCCGTGTGCTCGCGACCGGGAGCCTTGACGAGCTGCTCGGCACAGCAGGGGTGCGGATGCGACTCTCGGGGGTGACGGATGTCGCGCGGGCGGCGCTCGCACGGCGCGGCACGGTCTCCGAGCATGACGGCTGGTTCATCGTCACCGGCGTCGGCGCCGAGTCCGTCCCTGATCTGATCGCCGATCTCGTCGGCATGGACGCGCGCGTCTACGCGGTCGAGCCGGTGCGTCAGACCCTCGAGGAACGGTTCCTGGCGCTGCTGCGCGACGAGGAGGCGGCATGGCCATCCTGACCATTGCGAGGCTGACGGTTCGCGAGGCGGCGCGGCGGAAGCTCCTCCTCGCGCTGGCGATCCTCACGCTCGTCGTGATCGGTCTCACCGGCTGGGGCTTCCAGCATCTGGCGACGCTGACCGATTCGAACGGCACGCGGATTCCGGCCGATGAGGTGCGCCTGGCAACGTCGCAGGTGCTCGTCCTCGTCGAGTTCATGTTCAGCGGCGTGCTTGCGCTGAGCGCGGTGGTCACCGCGTCGCCGTCGATCTCGAGCGAGGTCGAGTCCGGTGTCGCGCTCGCGATGCTCGCACGCCCGGTGAGCCGGTATCAGATCGTGCTCGGCAAGTGGCTCGGGTTCGCGGCGCTCATCGCCGTTTACGTCGGCGCAACGACGGCGCTGGAGCTGATCGTGGTGAATGCCACGAGCAACTATGTTCCGCCGGGACCCGTCGCCCTTGGCGCGTACCTGATCGCCGAGGGCATCGTGGTGATGTCGCTTGCGCTGCTGCTCAGCACCTGGCTTTCGGGGATGACGGCCGGCGTGATCGCACTCGTGCTCTTCTTCGTCGCATGGATCGGTGGCATCGCGGGAGCGATCGGCGAAGTCTTCGGGAACGCCGCCATCAGCAACGCCGGGACCGTCAGCCAGCTGGTGCTCCCCACCGACGCGCTGTGGCGGGGTTCGGTGTACGAGCTCGAGCCGGTGCTGTATCGCGCGGTGCTCGGTGCCACGACAGAGCGGGCAGGCAACCCGTTCTTCGTCCAGTCGCCGCCGTCGCTCGCGTTCCTGCTCTGGACGCTGTGCTGGGTCGTCGGCATCGTGGGCCTCGCCGTGTGGAACTACCGGCGCAAGGAGATCTGAGCGGCAGCGGCGGACCAGTGTGCGTGCCGCGCGGCAGATCTGGGCGCTGCTGTTAGGTCGAGGGCCGGTCAGCCTGGGGTGGCGGCCATGGGGCGGCGCCGGGCTCGGTATGCCCGCGCCTTCTCACGGGTGCCGCAGACGCGCATCGAGCACCAGCAGCTGCAGCCGTTCTTCGAGTGGTCGTAGAAGGCCCAGCGGCAGCTATGCCTCCGGCAGACCTTGAGGCGATCCCAGGTGCCCATCAGCGTCGCCTCGACGATGGACGTCGAGATCATGCCGAGGAAGCTGTCGACGCCGGCGCAGTCGACGGCGAGTGTCGCCCCGTCGTCCGTGAAGACGGGTCGCAGCGGGGCGTGGCCCAGGAGTTTCTGCAATCTCACACGCACGCCCGGATCGACGTTCTCGCCAGTGTGAGCCTCGAGCAGATCCCGGAGCGCCTCCCGCGTGGCGACGAGCCGCGCCAGCTGTTTCTCAGAGACGGTGACCGGCACGCCGGTAACCCGTTCGAGCCATTCGGCGGCGAGCGGAGCGGTGCGGAGCTGATCGACCCCGTCGGGCATCTCGGTGCTGTTGAGGAACCGCTGGACGAGCAGCAGGGAGCCCGGAGCGGGGGTGCGTGGTTCGGGGTCCTTCATCGCTGACGTCACCAGTATACGCATTTGACAAGTGATTGTCAGTGGAGTACGATGTCACTAGTGAACCACGTTGGGTGGTTACGAGCCGGAGGCGAAGAACATGTACGGACCCCAACTGATCGAGATGGCCCAGGTGGTCGAGCAGGAGCACATGCTCAAAGCGGTGATGGCGAGGACTCGCGCGCAGCAGCGCCGTGAGATGCGCGAGCTTCGTGGACGCGGACGGCTTGCCCGCGCATGGGCCGCGTTCTGGGCGGCGGGCGATTTCGGGCAGGTCAACCGTGCCGCAGCGGCCGAAGGGCACTCGAACGACCTGGTGCCCTGCACGGACCGCTAGCGCGGAGCGCCAGCCTCGGGAGCGCGGCGTTGAATCAGCTCCAGAGAAAGGCGGAAAAGCGTCCCGCCAGCTCGTCGACGTCCACGTTCGGCCATGTCCCCGCGGGGAAGAGCCCGCGCTCCAGGTACTGCCACGCG
>DATLRX010000084.1:0-3269 GCA_035534435.1 Candidatus Acidiferrales bacterium | reverse complement strand
TGGCGCAGCGGTACTCGTACGTCATTCCCGACGCTCGATCGCTTGCGATGCTGGGCGAGCTCGGACCCATCGTCGAGGTAGGCGCCGGGACCGGATACTGGGCATCCAGGCTCATCGCACAGGGCGTGGACGTCGTCGCCTTCGACCACGCGCCCCCTGATGGCAACGCACCGAACCGATACCACGCTCCGACATCCACGTGGACTGAGGTCAGGCACGGCGATCAGACCGTGCTGCGTCACCACGCCGACCGGGCACTGTTCCTCTGCTGGCCGCCACTGTTTTCGTCGCTCGGTGATTGCCTCACGTACTACGCGGGAAACACTGTTGCCTGCATCGGCGATGGCGGGTACCGCACCGCCCGATTGGAGTCGTTGAACGACGCATTCACATGCGTCGCCGTGCATCCGGTGCAGGCGATCGACCCCGCTCCCGACGCCGGTGCGTCACTCAGCATCTGGCGTCGAGCCTGAACGGTGCCCGCAGGGGAGCAGGTGACACGCGTGGTAGCCTCGTCGTCATGACCAGATTGCGCGGACTGCTCGTCGCTGTCGCTGCCGGAGCCCTGTTCGTCGTCTTTCGCCGTCGTCGCAAGCGCAGCAAACCCGCCGACTGATGCGACTGTCCGCCTGACCAGGAGAGAGTCTCGACGTGGCTGATCGCACGCTGGTCTCGTCCGGATCACCGTTCGAACCGACGATCGGCTTCAGTCGGGCCGTGCGGATCGGCAATCGTGTGCTCGTCTCCGGGACCGGGCCGGTGTGGCCCGACGGCTCCTGTCCCGACGATGCCGGGCTCCAGGCGTGGCGATGCTTCGAGATCATCGAGCGCGCACTCACCGATGCGAGTGCGCACCTGTCCGACGTGGTGCGCACGCGCATGTTCCTCACCTCGGTCGATGACGCGGTTCGCGTGGGCGCGGTGCACGGTGAGCTCTTCGGTGAAATCCGGCCGGCGGCGACCATGGTCGTCGTCGCAGCGCTCCTCGATCCGCGCTGGAAGATCGAGATCGAGGCCGAGGCGATAATCCCGGACGAGTGACCGCCTATGCGCGCCGCTGCGGGTACAGCGCGATACCCACGGACGTCAGCGCAACCGCGATGACGATCACGGGCCAGTACGTGCCGAGCACTGACTCCAGGAACGCAGCACCGTCGTGCGGGT
The DNA here is from genome assembly GCA_035534435.1 of Candidatus Acidiferrales bacterium. Taxonomy (GTDB): domain Bacteria; phylum Chloroflexota; class Dormibacteria; order Aeolococcales; family Aeolococcaceae; genus Palsa-851. The sequence continues at coordinate 2,105 of DATLRX010000084.1, read as the reverse complement.
TGTCGAAGATGCTGATGACCTTCGCAACCGCCACGCCGACCAGCATGACAGCCACGGTGAGTCCGATGAGGGCGAAAACGAGACGGCGTAAGGCTCTTGGCATGGGGAGCGGCGAGGGTACCACGCCGTCCGCGATGGAGTCGTGAGCGGTCTTGGCGCTCAGTGACCGACGCCGACGCGCTCGCGGGGCGGCGCGCGACGGCTCGGGCCATCGCGTTCCTTGACGGTGTCGGATTCGCTGAGCATGGCGACCCAGAGGGTCGGATCGAACGGCGGTGGAGCGGACGTGGGATCGTCGCCTGGCCCCCTCCCGCCATCGTCACTCTCCGGCGGATCGATGACCGGCGCCATGCAGACGACGAACAACCCGCCGATCACGAGCGCCTCAAAGAAAGCGATCGGGATGTACTCGAGCGCCGAGACGCCGCTGACGATGCCGGCGACCAGCAGGACAACCGCACACAGCCCGAAGCCCACCAATGGAATCACCCAGCGCCAGAGCCCGCTCCGGCCGGCCCTGACTCGCAGCACGCGATCGACTCGACGCACCTGCCGGGCAAACAGGCTCGAGATCGTTCGGACGCGACGCGCCACCCTGGGTCCTCCGAAGGCCGATACGTCGAGCATGCCACACCGTGAAGGGTGGGGTCGAGCCCGCGCCTGTAGAATGGCCGAGCGGTACCTGGGGCTCACGAGTTCAGGACCCGCCACGCCGAGGTGGTGGAATTGGTAGACACGCCAGCTTGAGGGGCTGGTGAGGGCAACCTTGTAAGGGTTCGAGTCCCTTCCTCGGCACCACGCAGCTGTATTCGAAATCGGGCCGATTGAGGGGGATTTGACCCCCAAGTTGACCCCTTCTGGCGCCCGGAGCAGGGCGTCGATGGTACGCGCAGCCTCTCGATGCATCGAGGGCGTCGCGTGACTGTACGCCGGCGCCAGCGCCGCAAGCTCGGCCCGCACCGCCTGGCCGCCCTGCTGGGTGTGCCGCGCTCGACCTGCTACGCGGTGCTCCGCCGGCACGGGCTGCAGCGCTCGTTCACGTCTCTACTTCATGTGTACACCAAGTAGAGGCGCAATCGCACCGGACGACCCGTTTTTCGGCGTCCAGGTTAGAAGGCGGGCGTCAGGTCGCCGTTGGCGGCAGTCGACGAATTCCCCATCAGTCCCACTCCGTACGCTTCCTCGATCGCCCGCAGCGTTCCATAGTGGTTTCCCCCGCTGCTGAACGCGCCGGACGAGGTGGCCGAAATCACGATCGTGGGGATGTGACCGCCGGCGCCGGTGTTCCAACCGCTCTTGTCAGAGGTCCTGGCGGAATCCCAGGTGATGATCACGATGCCGCCTTCCGCGTACCACTGCGAGTTGAAGACGGTCGGCAGATTCGCCTGCAGCCACTGATCTCCCTGCTTGATCTTATTGCTGCCCTTTGGACAGGCGGTGTGCATGTCGTCACAGATGTTGGGGACTACGTATAGGAAGTCGGGCGCCGTGTTGCCGTTGAGATCGCTGGCAAACCCACCGCTCCCCGCGAAGGGGACGACTTGGTCACATTGCGCCGGGTTCCCCGTTATGCTCTTGAAGTAGACAAACGGGTTGTGGACCTTCTCATAGTTCCCGACGCCCGGGCCCGTGTAGCAGACCGAGGGCATGTCTTCCATATACGCCTTCCAGCTGAGGCCGGCTGAGGCAAGCTCACCGACCAAGGTCGGCTTGCTATACGAGCCGGTATAGCCGGAGATCAGCGCCACGTAGTCCGCGAGGCTGTTGTCCGTCAGCCCGTACCACTGCGTCGCAGACGCGTAGTGGCTCACGAGACTGTTGATATACGGGGCCTTGGAGTTCCCGATGATGTTCGCGTAGCCCTGGTTCTCCTCGACGATCACCATGATGTGCGGTGGGCTGGCGGCAGCAGCGGCGGTCCCGCCGAGCATGGGCCCGGCAACGGGGACCGTCCCCAGCAGGGCTGCGATAGATATCCGGAGCAATAGCCGGCGGCGCTGTACCGCCCCCTGAGCAGTTCTCATCGTCAACTTCCTCAGCGACAGCCATGTGTGTCAGGCCGACCCAGAAGCATACTGGCGCCGGGTTCACTGTGTCCACGGGGC
>DATLRX010000083.1:0-16301 GCA_035534435.1 Candidatus Acidiferrales bacterium | reverse complement strand
GCTCGGCCGACGCCGATGGTGATCATTCAGGTCGTCCACGCTCCCGCCTCAGCCGGCGGCATACCGACGTCGACGAGGGGTGTCTCCCCGCCGCACCGGGCCCCGGGCTCCTCAGCGCCGCCGCCGGCACCTCCCCCTCCGCCGGTGTGCCACTCGACCCCCAGCCATCCGTGCTGACGAGCGCTTCGTTTCGGTCAATGGGGTCGACGATCGTGGTGAGTGCCGCCGATCCAGGGGCACTCGACCTCGCAACCGCCAGCGCCCGCGCCGTTGTCACGGCCATCGACCGCACATGCAGCAGGTTTCAGCCTGATTCGGAGCTGTCCCGCCTCAACCAGGCCGCGGGAACCGGCCCCGTGGAGGTGTCCGAGCTCCTCGGCGCCGCGATCTCGGCGTCGCTCGACGCGGCGGCCGCCACGGACGGGCTCGTCGACCCGACGATCGGCGCGCTCATCGAGCGCCTCGGATACACCGTCACCTTCAAGGACATGGTGCTCGACGGGCCGCCGATCGATGTCGAGATCCGCTCCGCCCCGGGCTGGTCCTGCATCGTCCACGACCGCCACAGGCAGACCGTCGAGCTTCCGGCAGCCGCATCCCTCGACCTCGGCGCGGTGGGAAAGGCCTGGGCAGCGGACCAGGCGGCCCACGCGGCCGCGTGCCGTGTCGGTGTCGGCGTTCTCGTCTCCTGCGGCGGTGACGTCGCCGTTGCCGGACCGCCCGTGACCGGGGGTTGGCGGGTTCGGGTCACCGAGGCCGCCGATGCGGACCTCTGGCAGGACGTGCAGATCTTCGACGGCGGCCTGGCAACGTCCGGCACCGACAGCAGAACGTGGCGGCGCGGGGGCGAGGTCCTGCACCATATCCTTGATCCGTCGACCGGGCTGCCGCCCGTGTCGCCCTGGGTGATGACGAGCGTCGCCGCAGCGTCATGCGCGGAGGCGAACGCCGCCGCCACATGCGCGATCGTGCTGGGCGAGCAGGCCCTTTCGTGGCTCAGCGATCGGGATCTCCCCGCGCGGCTGGCACGGCGGGACGGTTCCGTGGTCACCGTCGGCCCGTGGCCCGAGGACCGTTGAGCACGCTCCAGACGGTCGTCGCGGCGACCACCCCGAGCCCGCTCTGGTTCGCCACACGCGGGGCCGGCATGATGACTCTCGTCGGTCTCACGGTCGTCGTGATCCTCGGCATCATGACCTCGGTTCGCATCGAAGGCCGGCGAACCCCGCGGTTCGTGACCGCGTCCCTGCATCGCAACATCGCGCTCTTCACGCTCCTGCTGCTCGCGGTGCATATCACCGCCGCCGTGGCCGACCCCTTTGCCGGCATCCGCCCGATCGATGCCGCGATCCCGTTTGCCGGCGCGTATCGCACGATGTGGCTCGGCCTCGGCGTCCTCGCGGCTGAGGTGCTGGTCGCCGTCACCGCCACGAGCCTGCTCCGGAATCGAATCGGCCCCCGGCTCTGGAAGCTCGTCCACTGGGGCGCGTACGCGTCGTGGCCGCTCGCACTCGTGCACGGGCTCGGCACGGGGTCGGATTCGCAGGCACCATGGGCGCTCGGCATCACCGCGGCCTGCGTGGCAGCGGTGCTCCTCATGCTCGCCCGGCGGCTGCTCGTGGGACGGTGGCGGACCGTCCCTGTGCGGCTCGCCTGCGCAGGGCTCGCGGTCTCCACCGTCTACGCCATCTGTGCGTGGGCCGTCGAAGGGCCGCTGCAACCGGGCTGGGCCGCCATCGCCGGTACGCCCACCTCGATCCTGGCGTCGTCGGCGACCCCGTCGGCACGGCCGGATCGACACGGATTCGCAGATCCCATGATCGGCGTCCTCACCCGGAGCGCCAACGCCGTGGACATCGCGCTGCGCGACACCGTGGACAGCACGATCACCGTGACGATCGTCCCCGCCGGCCCCACGGAGACCCTCCCGCAGCTCACCGTCGATCGCGGAGGACACCCGGTCTGCTCGGCCGTGCCCGCTCGCGTCGGCGTGTCGATCTATGCCGTCTGCGGAAAGACGCGCCTGGTGATCACCCTCTACGGGACCGGCCCCTCGATCACGGCACGAATCGTGACCTCAGGGCCGCTCTGATGGCGGTGACGTTGCGGGTCATCCCGCCCTCGGAAACCGACGAGTCCGACGAGCGCGAGATGCGCCCGCGACTCCTCGCGGGACCGGATCTCGGTCACGGCGCTGAGCGCCTCGCGTCCCATGAGGCCCGGCATGGCAGACGGCCCGTGGGGGGCGAGTGGCTCCTCGACGTGATGCAGCGCAGTGGCCTGCGCGGTCGCGGCGGCGCCTGGTTCCCGACGCACCGCAAATGGCGCGCGGTAGCGAACGCTGCGCAGGACCGCGGGCCCTCGACGGTTGTCGTGAACGCATCCGAAGGCGAACCACTGTCCGCGAAAGACCGGCTGCTCGTCGAACACCGGCCGCACCTCGTCATCGACGGCGCGCTGATCGCAGCCGAGACCATCGGCGCCGACGCGGTCGTGATCTATCTGTCGCGTCCTGCCCGCGGCGCGACGCGAGCACTCAACCACGCGCTTGCCGAACGCCGGCATGAGGGACGGCGCGACGTGTCCGTTCGCCTGGTCGCGACCAGGCATCGCTACGTCGCCGGCGAGTCGTCGTCGGTGGTCCGTCGAATCAACGGTGGGCCGTCGAAACCATCCTTCGCGCCGCCGCATCCCTCCGAACGAGGGGTGCTCGGCCGCCCAACGCTCGTGCAGAACACCGAGACGCTCGTTCACGCGGCGCTCATCGCACGGTACGGGGACGATTGGTTCCGGGGGTGCGGCACGGACGAGACCCCGGGCACGGGCCTCGTCACGGTGTCAGGCGACGTCCGCCGGCCCGGCGTTTTTGAGGTGGAGATGGGCTCGAGGCTTGTCGACGCCCTGGGCGCCGCGGGCGGCGTCCTCTCGCTGCCGCGCGCCGTGCTGATCGGTGGCTATGCAGGGACCTGGCTCGACCCACGGAGCTCCCCCCACACGACCCTGTGCCCCGAGGACACCTCCCTCGGGTGCGGCATCGTGGCGGTGCTCGGAAGCGACGGCTGCGGCATCGAGGAGACGGCACACATCCTGAGATACATGGCGCACGAGAGCGCCGGCCAATGCGGACCCTGCGTGTACGGGCTTCCCGATATCGCGGCGGCCATGTCGCGGCTCGCTGCCGGCGACGCAGATCACGGCGATCTCGCGCGCATGCGTCGCTGGGCGTCCCAGATCAAAGGACGGGGCGCCTGCCACCATCCGGACGGTGCGGTCCACAACGCGGAGAGCGCACTCGACGTGTTCGCTGACGACGTCGAGCGTCACATCGCGGGGCACCCGTGCCCGTCCAGGAGGGCAAGCGCATTCACGCGGCCGTCGCGGACGCAATGGGGCTGGCGATGAACCGCGGCGTGCGTCTGCGCGTCGATCCGATCCGGTGCGACGGGGCCGGGTATTGCGCGGAGATCGTGCCTGAGGCGGTGACCCTGGACGACTGGGGGTATCCGATCATCACCGAGCACCCGCTGGAGGACCCGGCGGTGATCAGGCTCGCAGAGCGCGCGGTCGCCCAGTGCCCGCGGCTGGCGCTGGCGCTGGTCATCGGGACCGAGCGCCGGGGCTGAGCCTCAGTTGTCGGGGGGTGGCGTGCCGGACCCGCTCGGCCCGGGCGTGCCGTCGTCGCTACCGCCGCTGTCACCACCCCACTGCGACGGCGAGGGTCCGGCGCTCCGTCCCGCACTCGGGCTCTCAATGTCGTCGGATGGGGACGAGCCAGGCCGACCTGGAGTGTCCTCGGTGGGGACCCCCGGAACGCCGGCGCTCGGCCGCGGCGACCCTTCGTCGCCCTCGAGATCCGACTCCTCGCGGGTGAGCGTGGCTTCGTCCGCCTGATAGCGGCTCCACAGGGCAGCCGTGCGGTCAGCCGGCAGCTCGGGGAACGCAGCGTTCAGCTCGTCCCGAGCGTCCGCGAGACTCTGCACGGGGTTGATGTGGTCACGAGCCTCGGCGAGGCTTTGCTCAGCGAACTGCAGATGCAGTGCCGCATCGTTCGTTCCAGGGAGCTTCAGCTGGACGCTCTGTCGCGTCGCGCGGATGACGAACAGCGCCGACCCGGGCGGCGCGTTCCATCCGGCCGCAGCGACGCCCGCCGCCGCGATCACCGTTGCCGCCGCTGCGATCGCTCCGGAGTGCGCGAAGCGTGGTCTGAGCATCATGAACGGTCTCCGCTTGATGGGAGCCGCGGAGCTCAGGGCGACGAGCATCGCATCGCGAGCCCGTGCCGTGGCATGCGAGCGGGGCTGACGGCGGCTGGCCGTCCTCCACGCTTCGAGCGACGCCGACAGCCGTGCTTCGATGTCGTCGGTCATGCCGCCCTCGTTCTGTCGAGCACGCGCCGCAGCGACTCCAGTGCCCGGTGTTGCATCGACTTCACGGCGCCGACGCTTCGACCGGTGGTCGACGCGACATCGTCGAGCGACTGATCGAGGACGAACCGGCGCACGAGGATGTCCTGCTGTTCGTCGGTGAGTTCGGCCATCGCCCGGCTGACGCGTGCCGACTCGAGTGCGGTTTCGGCGATCGTGCTCGGATCCGGTTGCACGGCAGGCGGGGACGCGAAGTACGTCGCCTCGCGCCGTTTGTTCTGCCGGAAGTGGTCCATGACCTTGTGGCGGCAGATGTGCAGGAACCACGCCTGCACGGCCGGCTCGCGTCGATCGCGAAGGGACCGGATCGAGTGCACGGCGGCGACGAACACCTCCTGGGTCACGTCTTCCGCGGCTGTGAGATCGCGGAGCCGGGCGAGCGCGTACGCGTGCACGTCCGGGTGAAAGCGGTCGAACAGCTCGGACCACCCATGTGCATCGCCGCGCTGCGCGGCCTCTACGGCGTGACTGAGGCGGTTGGGCTCTGCCAGTGTCTCGCCGCCTCGCAGGGATTCATCAAAGATCAAGTCGCTCGCACCAGCTTCCGGGATACGGCTTGCGAAACGATGACCGGAAGGTATCGAAGATGTTGCGTCGGGTCGGAGCGCCCGGTGCCCCCTCGGCTATCCTCGCGGCCATGCGAGTTGTGGTGCTCGGCGCGGGGTTCGCCGGCCTCGAGCTGGCGAGCCGGCTGTCCACTGAGTTCGGGAACGACGCCGGTGTCGTCCTGATCGACGAGAGCGACGCTTTCGTTTTCGGGTTCTCCAAGCTCGACGTCATGTTCGGACAGGCACCGGCTGCTGAGGCGCGTCACCCATATCGGGACACCGCCAAGCCCGGGGTCCGGTTCGTGCAGTCGACGATCCGGTCGATCGATCCTGCGGCGCGACGCGTCGTGACGGACGCGGGGACCTTCGACGCCGACATTCTCGTCGTGGCGCTGGGAGCTGATCTCGACCCCGCCGCAACGCCCGGGCTCGTCGAGGGCGGCCACGAGTTCTACACGGTCGAGGGCGCGTTCGCATTGCGTGATGTCCTGAGCAGGTTCGATGGCGGTCGCGTCGTCGTCGGCGTGACGTCGACGCCGTTCAAGTGCCCGCCGGCACCGAGCGAGGCCGCGCTGCTGATGCACGACTTCCTCACGCGCCGAGGGCTGCGCGAGCGCTCCTCGATCGCGCTCGTCATCCCGTTGGGCGTGCCGATTCCGCCGTCGCTCCCGGCGTCTGCGGCGTTGCTCACCGCATTCGAGGAGCGAGGGATCAGCTGGTACCCGGACCGTGCGGTGCGCGAGACCGACCCGGCCCGCAAGGTGGCGATCCTGAGTGACGGCACCGAACTGCCGTACGACCTGTTCCTGGGGATTCCCCGGCACCGAGTGCCGAAGGTCGTCGAGGAGTCCGGGATGACGGTCGACGGCTGGATCCCCGTGGACTCCCTGACGCTGGAAACCGCCTTCCCCGGGGTCTACGCGGTCGGCGACGTGACCAGCGTCGGCACTCCGAAAGCCGGCGTGTTCTCCGAGGGCCAGGCTGCCGTGGTCGCCGATCGGATCATCGCCATGATCCGGGGCACCGCGCCGACGGCAACGTACGGCGGGAGCGGCATGTGCTACCTCGCGTTCGGGAACCATGAGGTCGCCCGGGTCGACGTGACCTTCGTCAAGGGCAAGGCGCCGTTCGGGGGGTATGCCGAGCCGTCGCATGCGCTGGCGGCCGAGAAGGTCGAATTCGGCGCCGGCCGGATCCGGCGATGGTTCGCCGGATAGCGCGTGTCACGCGCCGCAATTGGTCGATGAGTTGAGACCAGATCATCGCTGGACATCCACCATCCCACTGCCTACTCTGGTGGTATCCACCTACCGCTGACGGAGGACCTGGATGGAGCCGAATCACGTGACCGCAACTGCCGCACCGCAGGAGGTCGTTGCGAAGATTGATCAGAAAGCGCTCCGGCTGTCGGCGCTGCTGCGGGAGATCGACAACCACCCAATCGAGCTGGAATCCGTGTTGCGGGACCAGCTCGATGACGTTCTGGAGATGCTGGCCTGCCGCATCTCGGCGACCAGGACCCTCCTGCACCGGTCCAGCCTCGAGTTGACGGGGGCCGGATCACCCGCATAACAGGCGTCGCACGACGCCTCGGGACGGCGACCGCAGCAGAGGCTACGGCCGCCGTCCTGATCACCCTCGCCGCAATCGTCGTTCGCTTCTGGAGCCTCAGCACGCAGCCGGGCGGGCTCTATCCGGACGAGGCGGCGTTTGGGCTCAGCGCCCAGAAGCTGCTGACCGTCCCCGGCTACCACCCACTCTTCTTCGACATCAACGGCGGCCTCGGCGCGCCCTTCACGTATCTCCTCGCCGCGGTGTTCAAGGTGTTCGCGTCCTCGGTGTTCACCCTGCGCGGCACCGCGGCGGGGGTCGGCGTCGCAGGCGTCGTCGCAACGTACGTCGCGACACGCCGGTTCGGCCGCGCGGCGGCACTCCTCGCGATGGCCTGGGCGGCCGGCTCGCTCTGGCTGATCGCCATCTCGCGCGACGGCTTCGAGAACATCCTCACGGTCGCGTTCGGCGCGCTCGCGCTCGCGGCGATGCTGCATTGGGGGGACCGCCCGGGACGCGCCAGTGCGGCGATGGCGGGCGCCGCAATCGCGCTCGGCCTCTGGACGTATCAGCCCCTGAAGCTGCTGCCGCTGCTCGCAGTGCTGTGGCTGCTCTGGGTCCGCGCGCGTGATCGGGATCGGTTCACGGCAATACGGGCGACGTGGCGCTGGGCGCTCATGGCCTTTCTCGTCGTGGCCGCACCGATGATCGTGACCGCCGTCACCGACGCATCCGGCTACTTCGGCCGCGCCGCGTCGGTCTCAGCGTTCTACGTCGGAGCCGGGTCACCGGACAGCTACCCGGTGCACGTGCTCCGCACGATCGGCATGTTCGTCGTCACCGGCGACCCCAACGAGCGGCACGATGTCAGCGCGCTGCCACTGATCGGACCGTTGCTCTTCGTGCCGTTCGCCCTGGGGATATGGCGCTGCTGGCGCCGGCGCGATGACCACGGTCACGCGTTGGTGCTGCTCGGACTCGTCATGTTCCTGCTCCCTCCGCTGCTCGCGACCGAGGGGTTCGCGCCGCATTTCCTGCGCTCGCTCGGATTGGCGCCGTACATCGCCGCGGGCGTCGGTCTCGGCTGCCTCGAAGCGGTCGACATCGCACGGACTCTCGTGCCACGTCTCAGCGGCGTCACCGCAACGGCTGTCACGCGGGCCGCCTGGGCGGTGTGCGCGATCGCGGTTGCGGGAGTCGGCATCGCGTCGGCCGTGACGTACGTCAACCGCCCGGTCGCGGACCGATACTCGCCGTTCACGTTCGCCGATGTGGCCCTCGCGAGCGCGGCGGTGAACAACGCGACCGACGGTGGACCGTCCACCCTGCTCATCCTGGACCGCTACAACGCGATGGACGTGCAGTTCCTCGACGCAGGACGCCTGCCGACCATCATCGAACCCATGCGCGCGGTCGGCAACCCTGCCGTCTACTCGTTGGTGATCGCGCCGTCGATCGCGGACATCGCCGCCGCCGTGGGGGCGCCGCTCGCAGCCGGCGCGCACGTGGTTGCCGTCGATCCGAACGGCACGCCGGTGGCGTTCGAGGTGGTGCCCGAGCCGGCGGTGGCGACGACCGGCTGACCGAGCACAGGCGCCGCGCGTCCGGACCGCGGCCGTATCGTGGGTGTCGATGATGCGGGGATACGCAGGAAGGATCTGGCTGATCACCATCGCCGGGCTCGCGGCCAGGGTGGCGCTGCTCGGCTACCAGCCGTTGTGGCGCGACGAGGCGTTCACCGCGCTGACCGTGCAGCGGTCCCTCGGCTCGATGCTCACAGTCGTTCGCCACGACAGCGCTCCGCCACTCTTCTATCTGATCGAGCGCCTGGTTGCCACGGTCTCGACGAGCCCGGCGGCTCTGCGGCTCGCTCCGGCGCTCGCGGGCGTCGCGGCGATCCCGATCATCGCGGCGCTCGGCAGGCGGGTTGCCGGCGATGCCGGCGGCACCTGGGCCGCGATCATCGCCGCAGTCGGTCCAGCGCTGCTGGTCAGCTCGCTGGACGCGCGCATGTACATGATCGCGACGGCGCTCGTCCTCGCATCGACGCTCTGCCTGCTCCGCGCCCTCGAGCGGCCTTCGCTGCTGCGCTGGGCGCTCTACGCCGGGATGTCGATCCTCGCCGTCTACACGGTGTACTTCGCCCTCTTCGCGGTGCTGGCGCAGGTCCTCGCGGTCGCGATCCTGAATGCACGCCGGCGCCCGAGGACCGTGCTGCTGGTCGGGTGCCTCGGGATCGCGACCGTCGTGAGCCTGGCGCCGTGGTTGGTTGTCGCGAGCAGCCAGCTGAGCCATGGCGCCGGCGGATTCTGGGTGCCCAAGCTGACCGTCGTGAGCCTGTTGGGGGCTCTCGTGCAGTTCTTCATCGGGCCGCCGATCAACACCTGGGTGACCGGCTACGTGGGGATACGCATCCTCGAGACTGCGAGCGTTGCCGCCGGAGTGGTGGGACTCGCGGCGGTCGTGCTCTGCCGTGGCCGGCTCCGTCGCGATGAGGACCAGGCAGCCTCCATCCTTGCGCTCACCGGCGGGATCGCGGTCGCGGTGGTCATCCTCGTGAGCTTCTGGCACCCACTCGAGGACGGTCGGTACTTCAGCACTGCGTGGGCGCCGATCTTCCCGCTCGTCGGAGCAGGGCTGGCACTCGTCCCGTGGCGGGGCGTGGGCTTTGCGGCAGCAGCCGTGACGGCGGTGGTCACCCTTGCCACCGTCACCAGCGTGACCAACCCCGACACGCCTGGGGCCGTCGCAGCGCTCGAGCGCTCCGCGGGACCCCACGACGTCATCGCCGCATATCCCAGCCAGTACCTGCTCGTCCTCTACTACGGCGACCATGCCCTCGACGCCCGCACACGTTCGATGGCATCGACGGTGCCCTGGTTCTGGGGGACGGCGGTGTATCCGTCGGGCGCGGTGCTGCAGTCGATGCCCGTGCCCTCGCCCACCACGCACACCGTCTGGTACGTGTACGAGCCGGGTGATCCCCCGCCGCCCGGTCTCAATGGTTACTCGCCTCGCAGCACCCACTGCTGGACCGGTGTCTGTGTCACCATGCTGACCCCATCTGGGGTCGGCGCCCCGGGCGCGAATTCCACGTAGATCGTGGGGCTGGGATCATGGGGCTGGAGGACATCGGATGAAGGGCTTTCGCGACTTTCTCAATCAGGGCAACGTGGTGCAGCTCGCGGTTGCATTCGTCATCGGCGGCGCATTCGGCGCCGTGGTCACCGCGCTCGTCATGGACATCATCAACCCGATCATCGCGATCCCGTTCGGCAAGCCGAACTTCAACACGCTCGTCCTGACGATCAACGGCAGCCACATCCAGTACGGAACGTTCCTGACCGCGGTGGTCACGTTCATCCTCATCGCCGCCGGCGTGTACTTCTTCTTCGTCATGCCGTACAACCGCATGCAGCAGCGCCTTGCCAAGCCCACCGAGCCCGGGGAGTCCAACACCCGCGCGTGCCCCGAGTGCCTGAGCATCATTCCCAAGGCCGCGAAGCGCTGCTCGTTCTGCACGGCCGCAGTCGAGCCGCAGGCGACGAGCTGAGCGACCGCGAGCTCCCTGACGTTCACGCAGCCCGCCTCGACGAGCTGACCCCTCGCGCGCTGCTCGGCATCCTCGCCGTGCGGCAGGACGTCTTCGTCGTGGAGCAGAACTGCGTGTATCCGGACATCGACGCGAGCGACGCCGATGCCGAGACCCGGCATCTCTGGATCGAGGGCGCGGACGGCGTGGTCGTGAGCACGCTGCGGCTCTTGCAGGAGGCAGGCGGCGGTCATCGCATCGGACGTGTCGCGACGCACGCCGCTGCCCGCGGACGCGGCTACTCGAGTGCGCTGATGCGCCGCGCGATCGAGCTGGCGGGGCCGCCGATCGTGCTCAGCGCGCAGGCGTATCTCGTTGAGTGGTATGGGACATTCGGCTTCGTGGAGCACGGCGAACGATGGATCGAGGATGGCATCGAGCATGCGCCGATGCGCCTGGACGTCAGGCGGTGACGATGTTGACGATCCGGTCCACGACCGCGATGACCTTGCGAGGGGTCTGACCACCGAGCAGCTCCGCGATGCGCGGCTGCGCGAGAGCGAGCGCGCTCAACGCCTCCTCGGACGTGCCGGCGTCAACCTCGAAGTCGGCGCGACGCTTGCCGTTCACGGTGACAGCGATCGTGGCGCGCTGCGGTGCCGCTAGCGCAGGGTCGTACGCGGGCCACGTCCCGCGTTCATGTACCGACGTCTCGTGGCCCAGGCGGTCCCAGATCTCCTCTGTGACGAATGGGGCAAACGGGGCGAGGAGCTTGAGCAACGTCTCGGCGTCGATGCGCCTGCCGGCGCCCGACGACACCTCATGGTCGAGCGCGCGCGCGAACTCCATGAGATAGGCGATCGCCGTGTTGTAGCGCAACTCGCCAATGTCGTCCTCCACCTGCTGGATGAGCCGGTGGCGGCGACGTTCCAACACCTCGTCGCCGTCGAGGTCGTCGCGGGTGGCGAGCTGCGTGGCGCGCCATGTCCGGTGCAGGAACCGTGTCATCCCGGCGATGCCCTTGTCGCGGAAGTCGCCACCGAGGGTGTACGGGCCGAGGTACATCATGAACAGGCGTACCGTGTCGGCACCGTAGCGGTCGATGTACTCGTCTGGGTTGAGCACGTTGCCCCGGCTCTTCGACATCTTGGCGCCGTCCATGATGATCATGCCGTGCGCGCGGAATCGGGTGTACGGCTCGGGAGCGGGGACACGCCCCATGTCGTACAGCACACGCATGACGAACCGTGCGTAGAGCAGATGTCGAACAGCGTGCTCGTTGCCGCCGATGTACATGTTCACCGGGAGCCATGTGTCCGTACGGTCCTTGTCGAACGGGACGTCGTCGAAATCAGTGGACGGATACCGGAGGTGGTACCAGGCGGAATCGAGGAAGGTGTCGCTCACGTCCGTCTCACGTCGCGCGGGGCCGCCACACTTCGGGCACGTGACGTTGACCCAGTCCTCCACCGTCGCGAGCGGCGACACGCCGGTACCGCGCGGACGGAAGTCCTCGATCTCCGGCAGGAGCACGGGCAAGTCCTGTTCAGGAACCGCGACGGGACCGTCCTTGGGGCAGTGAATGATCGGGATGGGCGGTCCCCAGTACCGCTGCCGTGAGATGAGCCAGTCGCGCAGCTTGTACTGCACGCTGGTCTGGCCGCGGCGTAACTCGGTGAGCCGCTCGACGACCCGGCGCTTGCCCTCTTCGGTCGTCGCACCGTCGAATTCGCCGCTGTTGATCATCACGCCGTTCCCGGAGTGCGGTGCCTCGCCGCTGTCACCGCCGCTGATCACATCGACGATCGGGAGGCCGTGCGCTCGCGCGAAGGCCCAGTCACGGGCGTCATGCGCCGGCACGGCCATGATCGCCCCGGTGCCGTAGCCGCCGAGCACGTACGGCGCCGCCCACACGGGAAGCCGCGCCCCGGTGAGCGGATGGATCGCGAATGACCCGAGTTCCATGCCGACGGAGAAGTCCGGTTCTCCCGCTGTCGGAGGGAACTTGTTGCGCCAGGCGTTGACCGTGCCGATCCTGTCGGGCGGCACAAACTCCTCGAGCTCCGGATGGTCGGCACCGATGACGAGGAACGTCGCGCCGAAGAGCGTGTCCGGCCGCGTGGTGTAGACCGTGACGTCCTTTCGCCGGCAGCCCTCGAGGTCGAACAGGATGGTCGCGCCTTCGCTGCGCCCGATCCAGTTGCGCTGCATCGTCTTGGTGGACTCCGACCAGTCGAGGGTGTCGAGCGCGTCGAGCAACTCCTGTGCGTATCGGGTGATCTTGATCCACCACTGCCGGAGGTAGCGCGTCTGCACCACGGTGTGGCAGCGCTCGCAGCGGCCCTGCTCGACCTGCTCGTCGGCGAGGACCGTCAGGCACGACGGGCACCAGTTGACGGCTCCCTCGCGCCACTCGATGAGCCCCGCGTTGAAGAGCTGCACGAACAGCCACTGCGTCCACCGGTAGTAGGCGGGGTCCGCGGTGTTGACCTGGTGGCTCCAGTCGAACATCGACCCGATGCGCGCGAGCTGGTTCTCACGGAAGTTGCTCACCGCCCGGCGCATCACCACGGCCGGGTGCTCGCCGATCTTCATCGCGTAGTTCTCGGAGTGAATCCCGAAGGCGTCGAAGCCCATCGGCTCGAAGACCGTGTCGCCCATGAGCCGCCGCCAGCGCCCGTAGATGTCCCCGCCGGCGAACGGGATGATGTGCCCCACGTGCAATCCCTCCGCGGAGGGGTACGGGAACATCATCAGGTTGTAGAAGGGTCGCTCGGGGTCGTCGAGCTGCGTGCGGTAATCGCCGCGCTCGCTCCAGATCCGGCGCCACCGCGCTTCCACGCTCGTGTGGTCGTACGCGTCGAGGCGTGCGGGATCAGTGCGCGCGGCGGCAGGCCCGGCGTCCATGGACTAAGGGTAGCCCGACTCCGCGTCCTACCAATCCGGCGGGCCGCGTCAGGAGGTTGCGGCCGGCGTGCCCTGGAGGATCGCGAAGACGGCACCCTGCGGGTCGTGGACGACGGCGAATCGCCCCACTCCGGGGATGTCGGACGCCGGGTGATGAACGCCCCCACCGAGTTCGGTGAGCTTTGCGACGGTCGCATCAGCGTCGTCGACGGCGAAGTAGACGAGCCAGTTCGACGGCGCATCCGGCGGGGCTTCGGGATCCATGGGGAGGGCGCCGGCCACGCTCTCTCCGCGCAGCTTGAACTCGGTGTAGTTGGTGCCGGGGACGGTCGACTCGGCCGGGTCCCAGCCAAAGGCGTTCCAGTAGAAGAGCTTGTCGCTGGGAAGGTCCTTCGCGTTGAGCTCCGCCCAGCAATAGGCGCCAGCGACCCGCATGATCTCGAACCCGCGGTGCTCGTTGGGCTGCCAGAGCCCCATGACCGCTCCCGACGGGTCGGCGACGATCGCCATGGTCCCAGCGGTCATCACCTCCAACGGCGGGGCGATCACGGTCCCGCCTGCCTCGGTCACTTTCCCGGCCGACGCTGCGGCGTCATCGGTGAGGACGTACACCGTCCAGGCGGAGGGTGCTTCCTCGCTCGTGCGCGGCCCAACCCCGGCGACCTGCTTGCCGTCGAGCCGGAAGATCCCGTATCCGCCTCCGTCCGGGACGACGTCGACGGTCCAGCCGAAGAGGGCCGTGTAGAACGCGTGTGAGGCGTTGACGTCCGAGCTCCCGAGATCGATCCAACCGGGCTCGCCCATCGCGGGAGTCGTCATCTCACGTTCCTCCATCTCACCGGCACGGGCGCAGGGATGCGCGCCGGGAAGGTATCACGGCGATTCGGGCGTTGGCGGCGCCGCGAGTACACTCGGGCGCCTGATGGTTGAGGCATCGAGCGACATCGAGATTTCGGACATCCGCGACGACGCGGAGCGGCAGCGATTCGCTGAGATCGATGCTCAGTCGTTCGCCGGGAATGCCGCGGACAACATGCGATGGCTCAAAGCGGCGGAACCCCATACCACGCTGCGTCTCGCGCGCATCGGAGGCGAGGTCGTCGGTGGCTACATCATGCTGCCGACGGGCGAGTTCTTCGGCGGACGATCGGTGCCTGCGCAAGGGATATCGGCGGTGGTCGTCGACGCGGCGTGGCGCCGCCGCGGAGTCGCCGGCGCGCTGATGCGCGACTGTGTGGCCGCGGCACGCGACAGCGGCGCCGCGGTCGCACCGCTGTTTGCCGCGACGGTGCGCCTGTACCGTCGCTGGGGATGGGAGGTGTGCACGCAGACGTTCCGTCAGATCGTGCATACCCGATCGCTGAGCGGCTTCCGGGGTGAGGGAACCGTGCGCGCCAACCCGGACCGCGCGTCGGTTGAGGCGTTGCGCCGTACCCAGCTCTTGCGCTGGGACGGCCCGCTGGACAGACCGGATTGGTGGCTGAGCGTCGAGTGGGACCCGGGCAATCCGAGCGGCAACAAGGGCGAGTACGGCTGGTACGAGGGCGATCAGCTCACCGGGTACGTCCGCTACGACAGCGACCGGGCACCGGGGATGTGGATCCGAGTCCGCGTTCAGGAGCTGGTCTACGCGACGACCGACGCACTCCGGGGACTCCTGGGGTTTCTCGGTGGTCAGGAATCGCAGAGTCGCGAGGTCGTATTCCAGCACTCGGCGCTGCCGGACCTGTCACCACTGCACCTGCTCCTTGCGGAGCCACACCGGGACGTCGAGGTGGGATCGTTCATCCCTTGGATGCAACGCATCGTGCATATCGAGCGCGCGATGAGCGCGCGAGGCTGGGCGGCGACGGCGGGGCGCGTCGCGCTGGAGGTCACGGATCCCGTGCTCGGCGTCGAGCGCGTTGTTCTCGAGGTCGAGGATGGCACCGGGCGCGTGACCAAGGGCGGCGACGGCCGTGTGCGCTGTGGCATCGGCGCGCTCTCGGCCTGGTACTCGAGTGCGCTGCGCGCGCGGGACGCCGCGCTGCTCGGACTCATCGACGGCGATACCGAGGCGCTGATCGCGATGGACGGGCTCGTCGCGGGCGGGGTTCCCTGGATCCCCGACTTCTTCTGAACGTCACGGTCGCCGCGCGAGCCGATGCCTGACGCCCTGCTGCCACTGCGACTGGCACGTCTGCGCTCGCAGCACCTCACGGACGACACGCGACTCGCCACAGATGTCGCCGGCGTGACCGCGTCGGTGTGCGCGCTGCAGGCGCAGGCATTTGACGCTGCACGCCACCAGGTGCGGGTGCGCAGCGAAGGGCTGACGGCCGGCGCCGTGGACCGCGCATTCGAGGAGGAACGCTCCGTCGTGCGCACGTGGCTCATGCGCGGGACGCTGCATCTCTGCGCAGCCGACGATCTGCGCTGGCTCGTCGACGTGTTCGGACCGAGCGTCAATCAATTCACCGCATCCCGGCGGAGGAATCTGGGGCTCGACGACGACACGTCCGCGCGCGGCGTTGCAGTGATGCGCAAGGAACTGGCCAACGGTCCGGTCTCGCGCCGGCGGCTTCGTGAGGTGCTCGTCACCGCCGGTGTGCTCGAGGAGCCCGTCGGACAGGCGCTGGTGCATCTGATCTACCACGCCGCCGCACTTGGCATCGTGTGCAGCGGACCGCGAATGGGACGCGACGACAGCTTTGTCCTTGTCGACGATTGGGTGGCGCCGTCGACGGCGCCGCGCGGCGAGGCGGCGCTCGCGGAGCTGGCACTCCGCTACTACGCGGCGTACGGCCCGGCGAGCGAAGCCGACTTTGGGGCGTGGTCGGGGATCCGGCGCTCGATCATCCGCCCGGCGATGGCGGCGATCGGCTCGCGGCTCGTGGAGTTTCCGGGACCGATTCGGGGCCTGTGGACGGTCGGTCCCGCTTCGAGCCACGCTGAGGGCGCCGGCCCGGCCGTTCGCTTGCTCGGCCATTTCGACACCTTCCTTCTCGGCTACCGCCGGCGCGAGCACCATGGCGGCGAGGCAGCGGAAGCGTGGATCCATGACGGGGGCGGCGGCTGGATCCGACCGGTGGTGCTCGCGGACGGCTGGATCGTGGGCGGTTGGCGCCTGGACCAGAAGCCGCGCGATCTCGAGGTCACCGTCATGCCGTTCGATCGACTCGGCCGCCGGGTGGACCCCGCGATCGCCCGGGAGGTGGTGTCGATCGGCAGCTTCCTGGAACGGCAGGCGCGGTGGTCACGTGGACCCTTGGTAGGCTTCAACTCCACGCCGACGTAGCTCAGTGGTAGAGCAATGGTTTCGTAAACCATTGGCCGGGAGTTCGAATCTCCCCGTCGGCT
>DATLRX010000082.1:0-13266 GCA_035534435.1 Candidatus Acidiferrales bacterium | reverse complement strand
ACCGAGGCTGATACGTTGAGCGGTTGCAGATACGAGGCGTAGCTGATGGTCCGCCGCGTCATGCCGAGTATCCCCACGCAGATCAGCGAGATGAATGTGCCGTTGAACGTGAGGAATACCGCCCAGAACTGAAACTTCAGCAGTTTCGTATCCATGGTGAATCCGGTCATCTTCGGCAGGAAATACACGATCGCCGCCATCAGCGCGAAGACCTCAGCACCCATGATCGTGTAGTGGAAATGGGCTTGGACAAAGTAACTGGCATGGAGAGTGAAATCACTCGGCACGTCGGAGAGGAAGACTCCGGTGAATCCTCCGATGAGGAAGTTGAAGAAGAAGGCACCGATATAGAGCATTGGCGTGCTGAAGCGTGTGCGTGCCCGCCACATGGAACCCAGCGCGACCAGATAGACAATGCCGGTTGGCACCGAGATCAACTCGGTCGAGAACATGTAGAACGGGCGCAACGACGGTGCCAGGCCGCTCACAAAGAGGTGATGCTGCCACACCGTGAAGCTCAGCAACCCGATGCCGGCCATCCCGGCGATCGAGACGCGATAGCCCCAGAGCGGCCTGCGCGTAAACACCGGCAGCATCTCCATGACGATGCCAAACGCCGGGATCATGAAGATGTAGACCTCAGGATGGCCGAAGAACCAGAACAGGTTCTCCCAGAGGAACGGTGACCCGCCGCCAGCTGGGACGTAGAACGTCGTCTGGAAGGAGCGGTCGATCGTCTCCATCAACACCGCACCGATGAGTGCCGGCGCGGCCAGCAGACCGAGGAACGAGGTGACGAAGACTCCCCACACGAAGATCGGCATCCGGGTCAGCGGCATCCCCGGGGCGCGCTTGGTGATGATCGTCGCGATCATGTTCAAGCCCGACAATCCGATCGAGAGGCCGATCAGTGCGAATGCCATCAGGTAGGAGTCCATACCGGCCACGTTCTGGTCGGAGAGTGGCGCGTAGCCCGTCCAGCCGGTTGTGAAACCGCCAAGGAAGACCGTGGAGAGCAGGATGAGCCCCGCGGGTGGGAGCAGCCAGAACGTCAGCGCCTCAAGGCGGGGAAACGCCATATTCCTCGAGCCGATCATGATCGGGACGAAGTAGTTCCCGAAGGGTCCGATGATCGCGGCAGACGCCATGAAGATCATCAGCGTGCTGTGCAGCCCGACCAGCGTGAGATACGACTGAGGGGTCGCGACGGTGGGCGAAGGCGTGAGCAGTTCGGCACGGATGAACATTGCCCCAAGACCACCGATGAACAGGAACGCGAGGATCATCACCAGGTATTGCAGGCCGATGACCTTGTGGTCGGTGGTCATCCGGAAGTACCGCGAGATCCCGCCGCCTTCGCCGTGAAGATAGGCATTGTCCTCCTCGGACGCTTTGGGCCTTCCCATCAGGCGGCCGATCGGGTAGTTCAAGAAGCCCATTCCCGCAAGGAATCCAACCACGCTCAGGCTGTATCCAAGCAGAATGCCTGGGTCAGACCCAAGAGAGTTGTCCGCTCCGAATGAGTACGCGATGGCAACGCTGCCGATTGCCCACCCAACGAGGAATCCGACGATCGAGCCGATGACGCCGAGGAGGAGCCCCCAGTCGTTCAACCGGCGAGCCATCGTCGGCCGCGAATCGATCGGTGGGCGGGCCGGTGCTACAGCGTCCACATTTGCATCCTCTCGTGTACTTGCGAACTGCGCATCGTCAATGCCCGTAAACGGCCGGGTCCGGCTCATACGTATGGCTGTACGGCGGCAGGTACTTCATGACCGGCGCATCCAGGGCGGTCTGCTGCTGGATCCACGTGGCAAAGTCCGCCTGACTGACGACCATCGCCGTGTTCTCGGCCATGTTGCCGTGCCACAGGCCGCACAATTCCGTGCATTGAACCCGATACGTGCCGATCTCGGTCGGGGTGACCGTGACCTGGTTGTCATTGAGGGGAACGGCGTCCGCCTTCACACCGAGCGCGTAGAAGTTGAAGGAGTGGACAACGTCGAGCGAGGTGACGTTGAATTCGATCTTCTGCCCCACCGGGAGCACGAGCTGTGCCGTCTCGATCCCGCCGTACGTCGGATAGCGGAAGGTGAACCACCATTGCTGAGCGATGACCTGCACCTCGAGCGGCTGGTCAGCCGATGTGGGCGCCGGTAGCGCCGCGGATACCGTGGTGATCCCGCCGCCCGGCTCTTCGACGGCCAGTTCCACGGTGCCGTACGTCGCAAGGATGAGCACGAGAACGACCGTGGTCACGATCCAGGTCGCCTGGAGCCGGCTGTTGCCGCGCAGTTCGACGGCTGTCACCTCGCTCTGGGACGGCGCGAACTTGTTGATGATCAGGGTGAAGAAGAGGCCGGCCAGCACACCGGAGAAGATCGGCCAGCCAGCCATTGAAAGGACGCGGATGACCTCGCTCTCGTCGGACGCGAGGTTCGACGCGAGACCCGGAGGCATCGGCGCGAGGCCTAATCCGATGTCACCAGCGACTGCGAGGACGATCCACGTCCCGATAAGCACACGAATTGCCGTCGCTCTGTTTCTCATCGCTCAGCCCACCTGCAACTCGCCGGCCATGTAGCCGAGCGTCTGCATGGGTCCGCCGTTCCCGTACAGCGTCCCCGCCGCGCAGGGGACGAAGCACTGCCACCTGTAGAGACCGGGGGTGTTCGGCACCACGAAGTCGAACTGCACGACCACCTGGGCATTGGCCGGCGCGTTGTCGGCGACGCCTTCGAGCGGGACGCTGACGCCGAGGTCAGGGATCGTGAACGTATGGGCCGCCGTGGTCGGGTCAAGCGCCGTCATCACCTTGCCATTGACCGTCATCTGATTGTTGACCGTGCCTCTCACCAGACCGAAGTACTCGTTGCGAAGCCCGGTCTGTCCGTCCTGCTGATCGATGGTCATGTGCACCACCGCCCCAGCCGGGACGCTGAGGTACGTGGTTGGGAGGTACCCGACCCAGTTGGGATGCTCGTTGTTGCCTTCACCCTCGGCGCCGACCGCGGCGACCGTCGTCAGGGTGAAGTCGACCACGGGACGACCCTGGACCGTGTTCGATGTCGTTGTCGCGACGATCGTCGGGGGCGTGGGATTGAGAAATCGCGTCACAAAGAACCCGACCAGCAAGCCTGCAACGACCAGGCTCGCCACGAGGACCCAGAGTCTCATCCGCATGCCTGCCTCACTTCTGTGAACGCGCGACCGGTGTTGTGGCCAGGGTTGGCGCCGGGCCTGTCGACGGAACGGGGTCGGTGCGGGTCAGTGTTGTCAGGTCGCCACGTCCTGCCGCGGGCGTGTTCGACCGGACTCCCAGCCGGGTCGGTGTCTTCAATAGGCGCATCCGGTCCTCCGCCAACTGGAATGCACTCCGCGGCCCGCATGATCGGTGCACGACCATGGCTTCGTCAAGACCCTGGGCACACGAATGTTTGCGCAACGTTGCTCACGCGCTCGCGGTCCTACTCGCTCGCGACCTTCTTGACGGCTGACACGACGTCGCTGACGAAGAGCGGCGCCGGGTATGTCACCCGTAGATACCCCTGCGGATCGATGACGTCGAGGTAGTTGGTCTTCGGCGGCTCGAGTGGCTCACCCCAGGCGAGCCACGTCAGCTTGAGCGCCGCGTCGCTGGGCCCGATCAGCCAGTGCCAGCCCGGGTCCCACTGAGTCGAGAGGTTGGTCTTGATGAACTCCTGGACGTCGGCGGGTGTCCGCCCGGACGTGACGCTCACGATGAGGAGGACGGGCTTGATCGTCTTTGGCAGCGCCTGCTCGACAGCCACGATGTCCCTGCCGAGGACCGGGCAGAGATCGACGCAGAGCGGATCCATGAAGGCGACGAGCACGACCTGACCCTTGTAGGCGCTCAAGGAGATGGGGTGCCCGTTCTGATCCGTCAACCCGGTCAGCGCCGGCGTCGGCTGGCGAGTCAACGGCGCGCCGATCACATTGGTCGAAGGCGAGATCACCGGCGGCGCAGCGTTGGCCGAGTGACGCATGGTGAGCGCCAGGACCGCGCCGACTCCCAGGCCCGCCGTCACGGCAGCGATCGCCATCAGCGCTTGCGCTCGCTTCGATCGGGTCGTGACCTCGTTCAACACAGCCTCCACGACGGCCGGCGGATCGCGCGATTATCAGGCGACGCGTTCGCTCCGGTCAAGCCGAGGACGGCGCGAGGCGAGCGGCGACCGCGCGTCGGCTACGGCAGCAGTTCGTGCCGGTGCGCCCGCACGCCCGCGCTCCCGAACGCGCCGCCCTGCTCGAGCTCGTCGATCCTCGCCTGGTCATAGCCGAGCAACGAGCGAACGATCGCCTCGCGATCCTCGCCTCGCCCCGGAGCGCGGCGGTACCCCGGTTGCTCCGACCCCACCCGGACCGGCCCGCGCAGTTGACGCACCGTCCCGAACCGCGGGTGCTCCGTCTCCACCACGAGGCCGCGCGCCGCAGTCTGCTCGTCACGCAGTGCC
Organism: Candidatus Acidiferrales bacterium; assembly: GCA_035534435.1. Taxonomy (GTDB): domain Bacteria; phylum Chloroflexota; class Dormibacteria; order Aeolococcales; family Aeolococcaceae; genus Palsa-851. Next base: position 8,791 of record DATLRX010000082.1, on the reverse strand, counting down.
GCCGCCACCGAGTTGACCGGAGCACAGGGAACACCCGCCCCACCCAGGACGTCGAGCCACTCGCGGGCCGTTCGCCCCGCAAAGGCCGCCTCCAGCAACGGCATCAGCGCCTCCGCGTTGCGACGCCGGTCGGCGAACGTGGCGAAGCGTTCGTCCTCACCAAGCTCCGGGAGACCGATCGCGACCGTCAGCCGTTGCCAGAACTTCTCCTTGGGACACCCCACGACGATCCATGCGTCGCTCGTCTCGAACGCCTGAAAGGGGACCAACGATGGGTGCGCGGAATGGCGTGTGCGCTGTGGCGCGAAGTCGCCGTTGAGGCTCCAGATCGCGGGGTACGTGAGCATCGACATCGCGGTGTCGAAGAGACTGACGTCGCAGTCCATCCCGGCTCCGTCGCGGCGTGCGGCGTGCACACCCGCAAGGATCGCGATCGCCGCAACGAGGCCCGCGGAATAGTCGACGAGCGAAAGGCCGGATTTCGCCGGCGGTCCCGACGGTTCACCGGTGAGGTCCATCCATCCCGCGATGCCCTGCAGCAGATAGTCGTATCCGGGCTCGGAAGCGCGAGGTCCGGTCACCCCGTAGCCGGTCAGGGGACAGCACACGATGCGCGCATTGAGGTGCGCGAGATCCGCATATGTCAGCCGCAGCTTCGCCGGGACATCGCCGCGAAGGTTCGAGTACACGGCGTCGCTGACACGCACGAGATCCTCGAAGACCGCGCGTCCACCGGCGGTGGTGAGGTCGAGGTCGATGCTCGACTTGTTGCGGTTGAACGTTTCGAAGAAGAGGCTGTCCTCGCCTGCTTGGAACGGAGGGACGTAGCGCCCGATGTCTCCGCCGGTTGCGGGATCCTCGATCTTGATGACCTGCGCACCGAGATCCGCGAGCTGGACGCTGCCGAACGGACCGGCGCCGTACTGCTCGAGCGCGATGATGCGGAGGTCGGCCAGCGGCTTCATCCCGGCGCGCCGCTGCGCGCGCCGACGAGCGCCGAGGTGCGCGCCATCTCGTTGCCCACGATCATCATTCCCTCATCGACGCCCATGCCCGGCTTGGCCAGCACCTGGGCCGCGCCGCACGCCATCGCGATATGAGCCGACACCTGTGCAGACCGATCCGTCTCGTTGCAGCTGCCCCCGCAGTACGCCTCGAGCCCCGCCCGCTTCACGAGCAACAGCGCCTCGATGGTGTTGTTGATGCCGCCGAGGTCGGGTGTCTTGACATGGATGACATCCGCGGCACCGGCGGCGACGAACAGCTCGATGTCCTCGAATGTGTTGCACCACTCATCGACCGCGATGCGCACGTCGCTGGGGCGCGCGGCCAGCGCACGACGGAGTGCGACGGACACGTCGATCTGCGCTGAGCGGCTGCCGGCGTCGATGGGTTGCTCGACGCAGACGCGGAATGGCCTTGCAGCCTCCCCAAGCTTCGTGAGGTAGCGGGCGACGCGCTCGACATCGCCGCCAAACGCGTTGCCGATCGTCCCGTACACATCGAAGTGCAGCCTCGGCTCGTAGTCGCGTCGCGTACGCAGCGCGAGAATCCTGTCGCGCACCCACGCGACGTACGCGAGGAGCAGCTCACCATCCTCCCCCAGCTTGGTGGCGACCTCGTTGATGAGCCCGTGGGGAAGGACATCCGCTTCCTTAAGGATCATCTTGTCGACGTTGGTATGACGCTCGTCCCCCGACTGCACGAACATCGGCACCGGCGCTATCGTCACGCCGGTCCGGTACTCATCGCGCACGATCTCGGCCATCGTGACGCCGCGCGCTTGTGCCGCAGCGTCCAGCAGCGCCTGTGTGACGCCGTAGCGGATCGCCGTGTGGAGCGGCCGCCCGTCCACCACCAGCCGGTCGATCCTCGCTGCGGGGGCGCGGAACTCGGATACCGGCGCCCCGCGCAGCAGCGGTGCGACGTGGCGTTCTATGGTGCGCACCGCGGATCCCGCGTCGAACACCGCATCGCGCCCACCGACACCGGAATACTGAACCGCCGCGCAGTCGCCATGGGCAACACGCCCGTCGTCGAGGAGCAGCAACACCGATACCGCCTCACCAGCCTCGCGGATCGCCCTGTACCCAGGAGTGACCGCGCTTCCGGCATAGGTGAACCCGTCATGCCTCGCGCCGGCGCCGATCGCCGCCTGGTCGTCGGCGAAGAACCCCGAGCGTACGGGGATCGCGAGCACGTCGGTGATGATCATGGAGACTCGCCGCGCGCCGGCCTCAGCTGCCCGGAGTGTGTTTCGCCGGCGACGCATCCCACACAGCGCTGATCTCGGCCGCGGTCACAAGGTCGAAGCGATGCCGCATGAGCAGCAGGGAGGCCTCATGCTGCTCGCGGTCGTCGCTGGCAACAGCGTCCGTTGCGATGACGACGTAGAAGTCACTGAACATGGCATCGCGCGCCGTCGACTCGACGCACCCTTCCGTGGTGCAGCCACCGATGACCACCGTCTTGATCCCGTTGCTGCGCAAGAGGAGATCGAGGTTGGTGCCGAAGAATGCGCTCGATCGGTACTTCCGGACGACAAGCTCATCGTCGAGTGGCGCGAGGTCGGCGACGATTTCGTGACCGCGAGTACCGGGCACCGAGTAGCGCAGCGCTGCACCGTTTCGGCGGTACTCCGCATGCATCCGCAGGTTGAATCGGATCTGTGCGGGTGAGTCGCTCATCCGGTCCGGAAGCGCCGTGTTCTGCACATGGATGACGAGCACCGATGCGCGCCGGGCGTCGTCGAGGAGCCCCGCGAGCACGGGTCGCGACCTGCTGTACATTGAGACGTCGACGCCGAGGCTCGCGAACAGACCGTCAGGCTCGACGAAGTCGCGTTGCATGTCGATCAATACCAGCGCGGTATGCGCGCGATCGACGAGCTCGCTCAATTCCGTGAATACCGCCTTGCCGTCAACGACGATCACCGTCGACTCCCTGGACTCACGCGGACGTCTTCGCGACGATCCTATACCAGGCGGCTGCGAGTCTAGGCGACGGAGCGGTGGCCCTCATCCGAAAGGATCGACTCGAGCTTCGCCTCGATCCATGTGGAGGGCTCTGGAGAGCCGTCGCGACTCCAGTCGCGGACGAGACCGGACGGCAGCCATGCCGCGACATCGCGATCGTCGTGGTAGTGGCGTTGGATCAGGCCGACGTTGCGCTCGCGGATCGCCGGGCTCAGCCAGTCCCATTCGCCGACGATCGCCGTCCAGGCATCGAGTAGCTGCGGGGGCACACGGTTCCCGCGGGACTGCTCGCTCGACGCGGGGATCAGCCACGCCCGCGTTTTCACACCCATACGATGAGCATGGCCCGGTGGTCGGAAGAATGTCGAAACGTCCTGCAACGGGCGCTCGTATGGACGTTTGCATCCAGGTCACGGCGGTGTCACCGCGCGTCTGACACCGATTCCGGTTTCGCGCCGGCGGGGCTACTTGCTGAGGAGCGTCGCGACGACGTTGATGGTCGTGGCGAAGACGACCACGCCGAACAGGTATGAGAGGAGCGAGTGACGCACCGCCGTCATCCGGATCGCCTTGGAGTTGAGGTCGGTGTCCGAGACCTGGAACGTCATGCCGATGGTCAGCGCCACGTAGAGGAAGTCGCCGAAGTCCGGGAGCACCCCTTCGGCGTGGAAGTCGATCCCTCCCCCATCCCGGTAGTAGATGCGGGCGTAGCGCAGGGTGAACACCGCGTGGACCGAGGACCATGAGACGAGAACGCTGAGCACAACAAGCCCGGCGATCGCGGACTTCGTCAACCCGTTCGTGGCCGCTGCGGCGATGAGTGCGAACGCGACCCCGACGAGACTGAACACGCTCGCACCGACAAGCACCGCCTCCGCCGCGCCGCGGGAGTCATCCTCGCGCGTCGCTATCGCCTTGGTCGCCGCGCTGTCCTTGTCATGTGTGGCGTGAAAGATGAAAGCGATGAAGACGATGGCGGTGATATCCCAGCCGGCGAGCGCCGCGACCTGCCACTCCGTGACGAGAAAGATCGGAACCGCCGCGACAATCCCGCAGGCGAGACTGATGGCGAGCCGGGTCCGTGCCTCCACGTGCCAAGCCTACCCCGTGTTCTGCAGCCCTGCCGCAATACCGTTGACGGTGAGCAGCAGCAGCTGTTCGAGGCGCCGCTGCTCGGAGCCGTCATCGTTGCCGCTCCGCAGCGCGCGGAGCGCGCGCAGCTGCAGGTGGCTGAGCGCATCGATGTACGGGCTCCGGAGCTCGACCGCCCAGGACAGCACCCTCCGATGCTCGAGCAATCGAGACTGCCCGGTGACCGCGAGGATCCGATCGATGGTGAGGTCGTACTCGGCGAGAATCCGGTCGGCGATCGCGGGTTGCCTGCCGAGTCGCAGGTACTCGGCCGCCATGAATCGATCGGTCTTGGCGAGGCTCATCTCCGCGTTGTCGATGAGCACGCGGAACAGCGGCCACTCCCTGTAGGCGACCCGTAACTCGTCGATATCGGCGCCGGCCAGCGCACTGCCGATGCCGTACCAGGCGGGAAGGTTGAGGCGTATCTGTGACCACGCGAAGACCCAAGGGATGGCGCGCAGCGACTCAAGCGTCGGATCACCGCTGCGGTGCGCGGGGCGGGAACCGAGGTGCATCCGCGCCAGCTCGCGCACCGGTGTGACCGCGGCGAAGTACGCGGCGAACCCATCGACGGTTGTCAGCGCCGTGTACGCGGCGAGCGCCGCCGCATCGAGCGCGCGCGCAAGCGCCGCAAAGCGCATCGCCGCGCGCTCGGTTCGCTCGCGCGCGGCCGGGGCCGACGCCAGGAGCACCGCCGACGTCACCTGTTCGAGATGCCGTCGCGCGAGGGTGCGGTTGCCGTACCGCGCATAGATGACCTCACCCTGCTCGGTGACCTTGAACCGTCCCGCGACCGAACCGGGAGCCTGTGCCATCACCGCGCGGTTCGCCGGCCCACCCCCGCGTCCGAGCGCGCCACCGCGGCCGTGGAACAGCGTGAGTCTGATTGCGTGCTCCGCGGACCATGCCGCGAGCTCCGCCTGAGCCGCATAGAGCGCGAGATTCGCTGTCAGCGCCCCGCTTTCCTTAGCGGAGTCCGAGTAGCCGAGCATGACCTCCAGCGACCTTCCGGATGTGGCAAGCCGCCGCTGCACGGGCTCGAGTTCGAGCATCCCGTTCAGGATGTCGCGAGCGTGCCGCAGATCGAGGATCGTCTCGAACAGCGGCACGACGTCGAGCTCCGGTGGGTTGTGGGGGGCGCACGCCCGCTCGGCGAGCTCGTACACCGCGGCGATGTCGTCAGCGCTGCGCGTGAAGCTCACCACATAGCGATGGCAGGCAGCCGGCCCGAAACGCTGCTGCAGCACCACGATCGTGCGCAGCGTCGCGAGCACTTCCTCGGTCTCGCGGGACGGCGTGCCCCCGGCGTCGAGTTCCACGCGCGCCGCACGGTGGACACCGCTGTGCTGCCGGATCTCCAGATCGGCTAGGTGGAAGCCGAACGTCTCGACCTGCCAGACGAGATCCTGCAGGTCGCCGTGCGCCTGCCGTGGCGCTCCACCGGCAACGAGTGACTCCTGGATGCAGCGCAGGTCGTCGAGCAACTGGTGCGGTCCGGTGTACCCGAGCACCAGATCGGAACGGCGTGTGGCCGCGATGCGCTCGGCGACCAGCAGCAGAAGTTGCCGGTACGGCTCACCTGGAGCGCGTGCCTCGATCGCATCCGCTCGCGCACCCGCGATCGTGCGCGTGATGCGCAGGCGATGCGCCAGCCGCGCATCAGGCGGCGTCGTGACCGCGTCAACGGTGAGACTCCGGCCGATCCGCGTCGCGGCAGCTTCGAGGCCCCGAAGGATGTGCTCGGACTGGATGAGCATCGTCTCGAGCGTCACGTGCGCCGTGATGTGGGGATTGCCGTCGCAGTCACCGCCGACCCAGCTGCCGAACCGGAGGAATGCCGGCGCCGGCGCGGGAACCGCACCGGAGTCCGACGGTACGAGCCCGGCGTTGAGCTCGCGGTAGACGTCGGGGACGAGCCGGAAGAGGGTCTCATCGAAAACGCCCATGAGCGCACGGACTTCGTCGAGCGGATGCAGCTCCTGGCTGCGCAGCTGCGCTGTCCTCCACAGGGCGTCGACCGCCTCGAGCAACTGACGCCGCGCGTCCACCTGCTCGGCATCGGACGTCCGCGGATCGCTGCGGCGCTCGAGCTGCGCACCGATGCGGCGGACCGCTGCCGTGACGGCGCGACGGCGGGCCTCGGTGGGGTGCGCAGTGAACACCGGCGAGATACGGAGGCCTGCCAGCAGGTCATCGAGGCCGCCGTCGCCGAGCTCGTCCCGCACCTCGGCGAGCGCCGTGACGAGCGCTTCAGGCGGCCCTTCGGCGCCGGAGTCCGGCTCACGCAAGGCACGCGCGCGAAACCGCTCCTCCGCGAGGTTGACGAGGTGGAAATAGCAGGTGAACGCGCGGGCGACCAGCTCGGCGCGCTCGAGGGACCATGAGCTGACGAGCGCGTCCGACGCCTCGGCATGCCCGTCACGAACGTCGCCGTCACCACGCGCCCGGATGACTGATCGGCGCAGTGCCTCGACGTCGGCGAGCAGGGAATCGCCGCCGTACTCCGCGATGACCTGACCGAGGACGTCGCCCAGGACACGCACCTCGTCGCGGACGGAGGCCGGCATCTCCTGACGCGCCGCATCGCGCGAGCTCGTGAGGTCGTTGACGCGCTCACGAGGTGTTGCCATGCGCTTCAACCTTAGCGAGGTCAGGCCGGACCAGGCGGCCGCACCGTCGCCGACCAGCAGAATGGCGGCGAATGAGTGAGCAGGCAGCGCCCGGTCGCACAGTCACGGGGGCCGGGTTTCTCGCCTTCCTCCTCACCGGGGTCGTGCAGGCGACGTACGGGCCGTCGATCCCGCACATCGCGTCGCGGTTCGAGGTCAGCATCGGAGCCGCGGGGCTCATCGTCACCGCGCACTTCCTCGGCGAGTGCATCGGCATCGCGGTCCTTGGACTGACTCGATCGCGCCTGGGGCTTGCCCGCCGCTTGATGTCCTGCGCGCTCGTCTTCAGCGTCGGATTGATCGCCGCCTCCATGGCCCCGACCTGGCCACTGCTGCTCCTCGCCGTGACGTTGCTCGGATGCGGAGCCGGCGGACTGGTCATCCTCGTCAACCTGTACTTCGCAACGCGATTCGGTCGACGCAGCCCGGCGATGCTGAGCTTCGTCAACGCCATCTACGGCGTCGGCTCGTTCCTTGGACCCGCCCTGGTCGGCATCACCGGCGGGTATGCGCCCGTGCTCGCGGGCGCGGGTGTCGTGGGCCTGGTGAGCGTCGCCGGCTTCACGCGGACACCACGCGCGACGCCGCCCACTCCGGACGCGCCGCGCCTCGTGAGCGGCCGGACAGTTGGGTTTGTCGTCACGTTCGCGGTGCTGCTGTTCATCTATGAGGGCCTGGAGTCCGGTGTTGCCACCTGGGAGGCGACGGACCTCGTATCACTCGGTGGGTCGGTGCAGTTTGCGGCTGCCGCGACTTCCTTCTACTGGGTCGCGTTCACGCTGGGACGTGTGTTCGCCGCGCCACTCGCGGTACGGCTCAGCCCACCGACGCTCATCCTCGGCGCGTTGACGGTTGCGACCGTCGTGCTCCTGGGGATTCGCCTGCATCTGTATGCCCCGTTGGGCTTCGCCATCGTGGGACTCTGCGCCGCGCCGATCTTCCCCGTTGCGTTGACGTGGCTGACCAAGGTGCTTCCCAACGCTGCCACCGTGCTCACCTACGTGATCCTCGGCGCGATCTTCGGCAGCGCGATCGTCCCCGCGATACTCGGCGCGTTGATCAGCGTGGCGGGCATCCAGTCATTGCCGCTCGGCGTCGCCGCGTGCGCGATCGTGACCCTCTGCATCGTCGCGATCGTTTCAGCCCGTCTGCGCGACCGGCTCGAGGCGAGCGCCTGACAGCGACGCGGGTTGATGGGCGGGTCGTTATCCGGCAGCTACACCTTCGAGCGTCGCCGCATCAGCATCCAGCCAATGATGGCGAGCACCACGACGACAGCGATCACATAGACGACGATCTCTTTGGTACCGAATGCATTGAAGGCGAGCATGGCGGTTCTCCGTAATCGGGATTGGGATGTGACCGCATCCTACGATCCTGGCCATCGTCTTTGCCATCGTCAGGGCAGGACGATCACGCGGCCCAGCAAGACTGAGTTCGAGTGTCGATACCCTTTGAGGATCGCGCTCCAACGGGAACGCGGTCGGTGCAGCAGGGTGCGGCTTCAATCGGGATGCTCATGAACCACGTGCGCGTTCAGCAGCCTCGCGATTGCCATTGTCGCGGAATTCGATCTGTACGCCGAAGGGAGCACTGGCGATGACGTTGGCTCGTCAGAGCAAACGCGGGCGAGATCAAGTCGTGTCAAGAGGTGGGCGGCGTGACTTCGATGATTGTCGCGCCTCCAGTTCGGCTCCCGGCCGACTGGATGGTGGTCGCGAGGTTGTACCAGCCTGGCGCCAGGTCGAGCGGGAGGGCGATAGTGCTGACCACACCCCCAGAGGTTCGATCCGTAACGCGTATGGGTGAGGCGGTGAGGGTCGTTGCATGCGCGCCGCTGGCCTTCAACGCCGCGACGCTCGCATAGGGGCCGGTGACGGTGGCCATCAGGGTGATCGGGTGTTGCGCGTCATCGGCCGTCATCCCCGCGCTCTCAGTCGACCACTGCAATGTGATGGACTGGCCAGGATGCCAAGCGTGCGTGAGCGATTCGGAATTGACGCAGCAGGTGAA
>DATLRX010000081.1:0-82939 GCA_035534435.1 Candidatus Acidiferrales bacterium | reverse complement strand
GGCGAGGCAGGCAACGAGCATAGCCACAAACCGCTTGGACCGCGCGAGGCGCGCACCCAGCCTGCCGAGCACTGATCGCGCAATCACGCGTTGAGCTTCGCGAATGGAACTATGGGCTTGCGCCAATAGGTGATTGAGTCGGATGACTCGGTTGAGTCGTCCAGGGGCGCTGATTGAGGGAAAAGTGCATGCAGGACATGGACTTTCCGATGATGGGAGATCTCACCCAACCCTCCAAGGGAAGCGTCCATGCCTGCGATCCAATCATGCTTCATTGAGCCTATCTGGGACCAGTTCGAGGTCCTCCTGCCGGAGCGGGACGACGGTCACCGCCTGGGCTGCCACCGCCCCAGGGTCCCTGACCGCCTGGTGTTCGACAAGCTGGTCCAGGTGGCCGTCTACGGCTGCGCCTACTGGCGCATCGCCGACCGCACCTGCTCAGCCACCACCCTGCGCCGGCGCCGCGATGAGTGGATCGCGCTGGGGCTGATGGATCAGCTCGAGGGCATCGCCCGCGAGGGCTACGACCGCCTGATCGGGTTGCAGCTCGAGGACGTCAGCATCGACGGCTGCATCACCAAGGCGCCCTGCGGTGGCGAGCTGGCCGGGCCGAGTCCGGTGGACCGTGCCAAGCAGGGAACCAAGCGCTCGATTGCCGTTGATGGCGCAGGGATTCCGCTCGCTGTGCTCGCAGCCCCCGCGAGCCGCCATGACTCGCCGCTGCTGGCGCCCACGCTGGACCTGCTGCGCGATTTTGCCCTCCCCGACGGCGAGACCACGGTGCATCTCGACCGCGGCTACGACACTGGGGTCACGCGTACCGAGCTGCAGCGTCGTGGTCTGCTCGCCTGCATCTCCAAACGAGGCGCGCCGGCTCCCCTGCAAGCCACCGCCCGATGGGTGGTGGAGCGCACCAACGCGTGGCACAACAGCTTCAAGAAACTCGCCTGGTGTACCGAGCGTCGCGGCGCGGTGCTCCGCTTCTACCTGGCCTTGGTGAACACCATCATCATCGTGCGCCGCCTGCTCCGGGAAGCCTGGAAGCGGTATCGATGGGACACTCGACCGAGACGCTGCCCGTGAATGCGTCAATCACCTATTGGCGCAAGCCCTTAGTTACTTCCCCCTGAAAAACGAGGGCGCGAAGGCCCCGGGCGGACCCGGAATTTAATACGATCGTACTGACGCATCCGCTGTTTCAGAGGACGATCATGTTGCGCTTGCGTGATGGACAGGGCACGTTGTGGGAGGAGTTCCTGCCTCCTGAGGTCCGGGTGCTCTCCGATGAGTTGACGGCGATCGACAGGCTGCTCGACGACGACCGGTTCCTCGAGCCGTTCAGCAAGCGACTGGCGTGCAACGAAGGGCGGCCGACCATTCCCATGGAGACGTACCTGCGGCTGATGTACCTCAAGCACCGGTACAGCCTCGGCTACGAGACCCTGGTCAAGGAAGTGGCGGATTCGCTGTCCTGGCGGCGCTTTTGCCGGATCCGCCTCGACGAGCAGGTGCCGCACTCCACGACCCTGATGAAGCTGACCAAACGGTGTGGCAGCGAGACGGTCGATGAGCTCAATGCCACCCTGCTGCGCACCGCGGTGGAGCGACGGGTGTTGCGCAGCCGGCGTCTGCGCGTCGACACCACAGCGATGGACGCCGACGTTCGCTACCCCACCGATTCGGGCCTCTGCGCGCACGCGATCAGCAAGATCGGGCGCCTGGTGGGCAAGGTCAAGGCCGTTGGCCTGGCACCACGCACCCGCTTCCGCGATCGCCGTCGTCGAGCGAGCAAGGTGGTGCGCCGGGTGTCGCACGCGCTCGGACGGTCGGGTTCTCGCGCGGCCGTGGAGAAGTGCACCGCGGAGCTCCGCAACCTGAGCCGGTCCACCCTCAGAGAAGCCACGCACGTGCTGGGGAACTGCCAGCGGGCGTTGCGGGTAAGTCCGCGCAAGGGTGCCGCGCTCGTGCGCCTGCTCGCCGACACCCTCGCCGTCGTTGAGCGGGTCATCGTGCAAACCACGCGTCGCCTCGCCGGCGAGAAGGTCATCCCGAACCGGCTGATCTCGCTGAGTGACACCGACGCTCGCCCAATCCGACGCGGCAAGCCGCAGAAGCTCACCGAGTTCGGTTACAAGGTGTCGATCGCCGACACACCCGAAGGGTTCGTGGTTGCGCATCAGGTGTACACGGGCAACCCTGCAGATGCCCAGACGCTGGAAGCAGCGGTCGCCGCTGCTCAGGCCACCGGGATGAGAATCACAAGCGTCGCCGCTGACCGCGGCTACGGCGACGCCGTGGGCGACGCCGCCCTGGTCCAACGAGGCATCACGGACAAGGTGATTCCGCGCAAAGGACGAGCCGATCCTGTGGAGCGGACTCGGAATTGGCGCCGCCGGTACCGATGGCGAGCTGGTGCGGAAGGACGAATCAGTTGCCTGAAACGCGAGTACGGACTTCGAAGAACCCGCCTGAAGGGACACACGGGAGCCACTATCTGGACCGGATTCGGCGTCCTGGCCCACAACGTCGACCGGTTGGTGGCTCTCAGCTGAAGATCCAGACTGAAACCCAGGACCGAGCATCAGGAATCACCGATTCGCGGAACACCGTCGGCATGCCCCGACGTCAACGCGAGTTTTTCAGGGGGAAGTAGTTAGATAGTCACCGCGGCGGCGCGGGCACCCAGATGATCCCGGTGCACGCCGTCGTTGCGTGATCGGTGCCGACCACCGCCGCTGCATAACCGGTCCCACGGACCGTCACGGTGTCCGGGAAACCCGGAAGCGGAATCGGGAGCTGCACCACGCGGGAGACGATCGCGTACACCTGACACCCGTCACTCGCGCACGACGTGCCGTCGGGTGCCTGCACATCGTCCGGGGTCTTGAGCACTGCGGTCGAGCTGCTGTCACGAGGCACCCGCGCCGATTGATCACCGGCCTGGATGCACGCGCGCTGGAACGGGTACAGCGCACCCTGCATGTCCTCGGGATTGATGTCGATCACCTGCACCGACTGCGCGTAGAGGAACCGCGGATCGACCGCGTCGGCGCCGGACTGCGCGCCGAGTTGCGCCGCCGCCTTGACACGTCCGGACCACACGTACAGATATGCGCTGTCTGCGACCAGGCACGTGAGCCCGAACAGGAAGAGCGCGAAACCGAGCGCGAACACCATGAGCGTCTGGCCGCGCTGCCGGCGTCGACGGATGTGCGCGGCGAATCCGCTCACTGGCGAAACGGCGGTGGCAGCGCTTCCGACTGCGCGTGCACCGTCGGGCTCCAGAACACGCCCCAGGCGAGCGGTGTCTTCGAGAAGTCGAGCCGCGTCGTCGCGCTGCACGTGACAACGGTGAGACCGTTTGGCGGTTGCAGCGTCCGGTCGAGATACCCGGCAACGATGACCCCGGCGGCGCCGGTCGAGCCGATGTCGCACGAGACATCCGCGTCACCAGGCGAGCCGGGATACGCGTGCGACGCCAGCGGCGAGTGTGTCGCGTCACCGCTGTCGCCGCCCGATGTGCAGAGCGGCGCCGTCTGCCAGACGAGCATGCCGGTGTACGTGGTCATCGTTCCGTAGAAGGTCTCCGCGGCGTACCGGCATCCTGTCGGGAGCCCGGCGGTGCTGAGCCGCGATCCGTCTGCGCCGCAGCATCGCGTGCCCGCGGGGTCAACCGCGTTGTTGGGCGCCTGAAACCGCGACTGCGCCGCGAGCGCCGTCGCGGCGTTGAGCTGCTGCTGCACGGTGACCTGCACCATCACGCCGATGAAGTTGCAGACGAGCAGCAGGAGGATCGGCAGGATGAGCGCGGTCTCCAGGACGGCCTGAGCGTCGTCGCCGCGCCGTCCACGGCGCGTCACGGGGCGAAACGCAGGGTGTGCGTGGTTGCCGAGATATCCGTGGGGAGCTCGAAACCGGTCGCTCCCGGCCCGAACCCGGGAGGAACGAACGATGCGACGAAGCCGATCACCCGCACGGTGATCAGTGGCGAGTCGTCGCATTTCGGAGGAAACGGCGACGGCACGCCCGGAGGAGGCGCGACACACGGCGGTGGGTCCTGCTCGGTGACGCAGACCACCACCACCCGCGGCCCCATCGCCGCCTGCACCTCGGCCGGCGTGGCCGGGCAGTGCGCGGTCACGTCCGGCCTGCAGGCTCCCGACGAGTCCGCATCGCACCAGCCGGTGACGCTCGTCCCGAACAGCGCCGCGTGCAACGACCCTGCAACGGCCGCGGTCACCGCTCGAGCGTCGGGCGCCGTCTCGGCGGCCGGATTCGAGCCCGCGGACGCCGCCACCGTCGCGGCCTGCTCGACGGCCGACACCTCAGCGGAGGTCTGGACGGCCCACAGCCCCGCGTCGAGCGCGCCGATGAGGCAGAGCAGAAAGAGCGGTACGACGACCGCGAACTCGAGTGTTGCCTGGGCGCGGCGGCCGGTCCGGGGCACGCGTCGAGGACGCACGACATCCTCGGATTCCCCTCCCATCCGACCATCGTACCTGCGGCGGGCACCCACTCACAGGGACAGACCGCCCTGCCTCAGGAGGCAGGCGGCAGGACGACGAAGGTGAGGTCGACCGGGACGAGCGCCGTGACCTTGACCGGGTGCGACGGCTGACCGGTCGTCGGGTCGATCAGCGTGGTCCAGTTGCCGCCGGCGTAGAACTCGAGCACGTAGGGACCGCCGACGGGGACGGAGCGGAAGATGAAGTCCCCGGAGGAGTCCGCGGCCGACACGATGAACGGTCCGCTTGTCTTGTACGTCCCACCCGGTTCCGCCTTGTAGTTCGTGCTCAGCCGCACCGGTCCCGACTGCGGGACACCGCTGCGAGCCACCAGCGTCCCCGCCACCGCGACCGGGGCGCTGAGCATCGACTGAGCCTCCAGCGCCTGCGCGGTGCCCGGGAACCTGGCCACCAGGCGCTGGAGGTCGACCACCGCCTCCTTGTAGGACAGCTGCGCGATCTCCTCCTGCCCCGCGATCAGGAGCGCCGCGGGGTAGAGCGATGCGGCAGTCGCGCTCGCCTGCGCAGAGTCCTCTGCCACGACCTGATCGAGCAGCGTCACCGCGTCCGCCGCGTGCCCGGCGGCGACGAGCACGCGAGCCTCGCCGGCCTGGTCGATCGGGAGTTGCCGCTGCGCCTGAGCCGCGGCTGCGGTCCCCGGGGCCAGCGCGATGATCTCCTGCAACCGGGCGATGGCGAGCGGATAGTCGGAGCGCGCAGCGTCGCTCATCGACGATGCGTACAGCAGCGACGCGAGCGCCTCGGTCGCCTTGGGGCGCAGCGAACCGTCGCGGACGGATCGGTACAGCACCACCGCCTCGTCGACCTGACCCTTGCGACCCAGGGACCTGGCCCAGGCGAGCAGGGTCTGCTCCTCCGCGGCCGACGCCGCTCCGGCCGCCGAGGGGTCGAGGAGGAACAGCGGCCCGGTCCGGCCTTCGATCACCTGATCGATCGCGATCGCCGATGCGTAGTCCCCGGCGGCTTCGAGCTGCGCCGCCTGCGATGCGGCCGCGGCGGTGGAGCCGGCTGCTCCCAGGGCAATGCCCGTCATGCCCACGACCAGAACGGCGATGACAAATGATGCGACCGGCCAGCGCCGCCGCGGGACCGGCCCGATGGGTCGTGCCGCGGGCTCGAGGATCCACGCCTCGTGCCGCGAAAGGCCTGGCGGTGGGGGCGGCGGCCAGGGCGGCGGCGCGCTCGGTGGCTGCGGATCCATGCACGCATAACGTACGTGCGCACCCCCCGGCTTCGCGCGCATCGCGGATGTCGAGGCGTTGCAGGGTCGGGTAGGCTGCTCGCCGAATGATCACTGTCGACGGCGGCGCGTTGTCGATCGACGCCGTGGTGCGTGCGGCTCGCGGGCGCGAGCCGGTCACCCTCGGCGAGGGGGTCCGCGCCCGCATGGCTCCGGCGCGCGCCGTGGTCGATCGCCTCGATCGTGAGGGCGCGGTCGTCTACGGGGTCACGACGGGCTTCGGCGCGCTCGCGGATCGCGCGGTGGACCCTCCGGATCGATCCCTCCTGCAGCGCTCCGTCGTGCTGAGCCACGCGGCCGGGTCGGGACCCCGCCTCGACGACGAGGTCGTGCGCGGGATGATCCTGCTCCGGGCCCGGACGCTCGCCGCCGGGCTCTCCGGGGTGCGGCCCGAGCTGGTCGAGGCGCTGCTTGGGCTGCTGGACGCGGGGGTGGTGCCCTGGGTGCCGGAGCACGGCTCGCTCGGGGCGTCCGGTGACCTGGCACCGCTGGCTGCCATCGCGACCGTGCTGCTCGGCGAGGGCTGGGTGTCGGGAGCGCGCGGCGAGCGGATCGACGGGGCATCCGCGCTGCGCGCTCACGGCCTCACGCCGATCGACGTCGAGCCCAAGGAGGGGCTCGCGCTGATCAACGGCACGGACGCGATGACGACTCTGCTCGCGCTGGCGGTGCACGACGTCGAGGAACTGCTGCGCGTCGCCGACATCGCATGCGCTTTGAGCGTCGAGGCGTTGCTCGGCACCACGGTCGCGTACGGCGAGCGCGTGGTCGGGCTCCGTCCGGCGAGCGGTCAGGCGGATTCGGCGGCCAACCTCCGCGCGCTGCTGCACGACAGCCCCATCGTCGCCTCGCACCGGGTCTCGCGGCACGCCGTCCAGGATGCGTACTCGCTGCGATGCGCGCCGCAGGTGCACGGCGCCGCGCGCGACGCGGTGGCATTCTGCCGGCAGACCCTCGCACATGAACTGGCCAGTGTTGTCGATAACCCGGTGGTGCTCGATGACGAGGTGGTGAGCGCCGGCAACTTTCACGGGCAGGCGCTCGCCTATGCCGCGGACCTCCTGGCGTCGGTGTGCGCCGATGTCGCGGCGATCAGCGAGCGGCGCCTCGACCGCCTGCTCGACCCCGCGCGCTCGCGCGGGCTGCCGGCGTTCCTCAGCCCCGAGCCGGGACTCAACAGCGGTTTGATGATCACCCAGTACACGGCCGCCGCGCTGGTGGCGGCGCTGCGGCACGCGGCCACGCCGCTTGCGGTGCAGAGCGCGACGACGAGCGCAGGTCAGGAGGACCATGTCTCGATGGGGTATGAGGCTTCGCTGCGGACCCGGCGCTCCGTCGGCCTGCTCCGGTCGGTGCTTGCCATCGAGGTGTTCGGCGCCGTGCAGGCGGTGGAGCTGCGCCATCCGCAGCACCCGGGGCCGGCCACCGGCGCACTGATCGCCTCGGTGCGCGCGCTCGCGGCGCCGCTCGGCGCTGATCGAGTGCTCAGCGGCGATATCGAGGCGGTCGAGGGATGGGTTCGGGACTCGGCATGGCGCGAGCCCCTCGCCACAGCCGGGGTGTCGCTGCGATGACCGCCGGACCGCGACCGGTGCGCGCGCCGCGCGGAACCACGCTCAGCTGCGGCAGCTGGCAGACCGAGGCGCCGTTGCGCTGCCTCATGAACAACCTCGACCCCGATGTCGCGGAGGATCCGGACTCGCTCGTCGTCTACGGCGGCACCGGGCGCGCGGCGCGCTCATGGGAGTGTTTTGACGCCATCGTCGCGTCGCTGCGGTCGCTGCGCGATGACGAGACCCTCCTCGTGCAGTCCGGCAAGCCCGTCGGGATCGCGCGCACGCACGAGCTCGCGCCGCGCGTGCTCATCGCCAACTCGCTGCTCGTCCCACGCTGGGCGACATGGGAGGAGTTCTGGAAGCTCGAGGCGATGGGGCTGACGATGTACGGACAGATGACCGCCGGGTCGTGGATCTACATCGGCACGCAGGGCATCCTGCAGGGCACGTTCGAGACCTTCGAGGCGGTGGCGCGCAAGCGATTCGGCGGCAGCCTGCGCGGCCGTCTCGTCGTGACCGCCGGGCTCGGGGGCATGGGCGGCGCGCAGCCGCTCGCCGTCACCATGAGCGGCGGCGTAGCCCTGTGCGTCGAGGTCGACCGGGCGCGCATCCAGCGGCGCCTCGACACCGGCTATGTCGATGAGGTGTGCGACACGCTGGACGCAGCGGTGCGACGGGTGGACGTCGCGCGCGAGGAGGGCCGCGCGCTGTCGGTGGCGGTGTGTGCGAACGCGGCGGACGCCCTGCCGGCGCTGCTCGACTCCGCGCTCGCCATCGACGTCGTCACGGATCAGACGAGCGCCCACGATCCGTTGAACGGGTACGTGCCCGCCGGGATCAGCCTCGAGAAGGCGGCCTCGCTGCGCGTCGGTGATCCCGAGGGATACATGCGACGCTCTCGCGAGTCGATGGCGAGGCACTGCGCGGCGATGGTGGAGTACCAGAAACGCGGTGCCGAGGTGTTCGACTACGGCAACTCGCTGCGCGACCAGGCGCGGATCGGCGGCTTCGCGGACGCGTTCGCGTACCCGGGCTTCGTCCCCGCATACATCCGCGACCAGTTCTGTGAGGGACGCGGGCCCTTCCGGTGGGTCGCGTTGAGCGGCGACCCGCAGGACATCGCTCGCACTGACGCCGCGATGCTCGAGCTGTTCCCCGACCACGACGGTCTGCATCGCTGGATGTCGCTCGCGCGCGACCGCGTGCACTTCCAGGGTCTGCCGGCGCGGATCTGCTGGCTCGGTGCCGGCGAGCGTCATCTCGCCGGGATGCGGTTCAACGACATGGTGCGCACCGGGGAGCTGTCGGCGCCGATCGTGATCGGGCGTGATCACCTCGACAGCGGGTCCGTCGCGTCACCGATGCGCGAGACCGAGGCGATGCGCGACGGCAGCGATGCCATCGCCGACTGGCCCATCCTCAACGCGCTGCTCAACACCTCGAGCGGAGCGACGTGGGTCGCGGTGCACCACGGCGGTGGCGTCGGCATGGGCCTTTCGATCCATGCGGGCGCGCAGGTCTGCGCGGACGGCACCGAGCTCTCGGCACGGCGCTGCGAGCTGATGCTGACCAACGATCCGTCCACCGGCGTCATGCGCCACGCCGACGCGGGCTATCCCCAGGCGCAGGACGCGGCACGCGCTCGCGGCGTGCGGGTGCCCATGCTCGGCACAGCACCCGACGCGTGAACGCCCGCGACTGGCTCAACGAAGGCGCTGCGGTCCCCGACATCGTCCTGCTCGGTGCGCCGATCTCGCGTGCTTCGATCTCCGCGGTGGAGTCGTGGACGACGCCACCATCGTTTCGAGCCGCACTGAATCGATTCCCCACGTGGGATGCGGAGCACGACATCGACATTGCGGATCTGCACGTCCGTGACCTCGGCGACGTCCTCGGCGACAGCGGTGACACGGACGCAAGCGCCGCGCATGACCGCATCCGCGCCGCGGCCGAGGCAGCAGCGCGAACGTGCGCCGCCGTGTTCGTCATCGGCGGCGACAACTCCCTGACACGCCCGGCGATGCAGGGCGTCATGGCGGCATCATCGGACGCGGCGTGGGGATTGCTCACACTCGACGCGCACCACGACTGCAGGCCGGTCACCGACGGGTCGCGCAACGGCACGCCGGTGCGCGAGCTGATCGTCGCCGGGCTTCCCGGGAACCGCGTGTCCCAGATCGGCATCCATCCACTCGGCAACGCGCGCGAGCACGCGGGCTGGGCGCGTGCGCAGGGGATCCACATCTTCCCGCTGGCCGCGGTGCGCGAGCGCGGCATGGACGCGGTCATCGCGTCCGCCCTGTCAGGGCTCGCCGGGGCCGGGGTCGAACGGATCTACGTGGATCTCGACGTCGACGTCGTCGATCGAGCCTTTGCTCCGGCATGCCCCGCGAGCCTGCCGGGCGGATTGAGTCCGGGGGATCTGCTCCGCGCGGCGTTCCTCCTCGGAGCGGATCACCGTGTCGCAGCAGCCGACCTTGCGGAGGTGGACGCGAGCGCTGACGTGAACGGGATGACGGTCCGGCTCGCCGCAGCCGCGTTCGTCAGCTTCTGCGCCGGCCTGGCATCGCGTGCTCATGGGACGTCCGTGTCGTGACATCGGTGGTCGTGCGCGGCATCGGCGCGCTCTGCACCTGCGACCCGGAGCGCGGCGACGCGCCAGGCGTGGTGCCGGACGCGGCACTGGCGGCACACGACGGGGTCATCACCTACGCGGGCCCTGAGAGCGGCCTGGATCGGTCGCACATGCGCGGGGGGACGCTCGAGGTCCATGCCCGTGGAGCGGCCGTCGTCCCCGGGTTCGTCGACGCGCACACCCACATCGTCTGGCTCGGCGACCGCGGTGAGGAGTACGCCCGCCGTGCATCGGGCACCTCATACGAGGAGATCGCAGCGGCGGGTGGTGGTATCCGCGCCACCGTGCGCACCACCGCGGCAGGGAGCGTCGAGGAGCTGACCGCGACAGCTCGGCGCAGAGCACTGGAGATGCTCGCGCACGGCACGACGACGATCGAGGTCAAGAGCGGGTATGGGCTCGAGCACGAGGCCGAGATGCGTCAACTCGACGCGGCGCTTCGCCTGCGCGAGTATCCGGACCTCCCCGACATCGTGCCGACCTACCTGCCGCTGCAGGCGCTGCCCGACGGTTCGCGCGACGCGCTCATCGACGACGTGTGCGCGAGAGGGGTGGTCGACGCCGCGAAACGCGCCTCGTTCATCGACGCCTTCTGCGAGACCGGCGCGTTCACCGTCGCCGAGTGCGAGCGCGTCTTCACCGCCGCGCTCCCGCACCGCCTGCGCGCGAAGGTGCACGCGGAGCAGCGTTCGAGGAGCGGCGGGGCGATGCTCGCAGCCCGGGTCGGAGCGGTGAGCGCGGACCACCTGGAGCATGCGACCGCCGAGGATTGCGCCGCGCTCGCCGGCGCCGGAGTCGTGGGGGTCATGCTGCCGGGCGCGTCGGTGGTGCTCGGTGGGCCGCCACCGCCCGGACGCCTCCTGATCGGTGCGGGATGCACCGTGGCCATCGCGACCGACTGCAACCCCGGGACCTCGTACACCGAGTCCATGCCCCTGATGATCTCGCTCGCCGTCGCACGGGCCGGCCTGACCCCCGCTGAAGCGCTCGTGGCCGCCACCGCCGGCGGGGCCGCCGCCCTGCGTCTCAGAGATCGGGGCATGCTGCGGGCCGGCATGCGCTGCGATGCGGTGATCCTGAACTCGGAGCACTGGGTCGACGTCGCATACCACCTCGGCGGTGACGTGATCGGGAGTGTGCTGCTGCAGGGCCGGTTGGCAGTACCCTCGAAGACCTGATGCTCACCGAGTCCACACCTCGCACCCAGCGACGGCGCCGGACGGCGGGCACGACCCTCCCCCGCCTCGTCGGCCAGGATCTCGAGGTGCAGCTCGCCTCGGGAGAGACGCGCACGTACGTGAACCTCGACATGGCGGCGAGCACACCGGCGATGGAGCCCGTCGCCGACGCGGTGATCGAGTTCCTTCCGTGGTACTCGAGCGTGCATCGCGGCGCCGGCTTCGCATCGCAGGTGTCGACACGCGCGTACGAGGCCGCCCGTGCCGCCGTCGCCACCTTCGTGGGCGCACGATCGACGGATACAGTCATCTTTGTCCGCAACACGACGGAGGCCATCAACCTCCTGTCGCACTGCCTCGTGCTGCGTCCGGGGCACTCTGTGCTGAGCACCATCGTGGAGCACCACGCGAACATGCTTCCCTGGCGCCGCATCGCGAACGTCGACCTGCTCGCCGCCCCGGAGTCACCCGAGCTCCTCCTCGCCGACCTGCGCCGCGCCCTGGAGGACAGGCACCGCCCGATCGGCGTCGTCGCCATCACCGGCGCGAGCAACGTCACCGGCGAGGTCTTCCCGATCGCCGAGATCGGCCGCATCGCGCACGAGCACGGGGCCCTGCTGAGCGTCGACGCGGCGCAGCTCGCCCCGCACCGCGCGATCGACATGGTGGCCATGGGCATCGACTTTCTCGCGCTGTCGGGGCACAAGATGTACGCGCCGTTCGGTGGCGGCGCGCTCATCGCGCCGTCGGCGGTGATGGCCGATGCCGAGCCGATGCTCGCCGGCGGCGGCGCGGTCACGTACGTCACGACCGACGACGTGCAGTGGGCATCACTCCCGGATCGCCACGAGGCGGGAAGCCCGAACGTCATCGGAGCGATCGCTCTCGGTGCCGCATGCACCGTCCTCGGCAGGACGGGCATGACGCCCATCGGCGCGCACGAGAAACGGTTGCTCGCATACCTCGACGGGCAGATCAACGAGATCCCGAGGCTGCGTCGCCTCCGGCTCTGGGACGGACCCGACGTCGACCGGCTCGGGGTGAGCACGTTCGCTGTGGACGGGATGCATCACGCGCTCGTCGCGTCGGTGCTCAGCGCCGAGTACGCGATCGGCGTTCGACACGGCTGCTTCTGCGCGCATCCGTACATCACGCACCTGCTCGGCGTGAGCATCGGCGAGGCGCACACGATCCGGGAGCGGCTGCGCCGTGGCGAGCACCACGAGATCCCAGGCGCGATCCGCGCGTCGTTCGGGATCGGGACGACGGTGGAGCACATCGACCGGCTCATCGCCGCGTTGCGCGAGATCACGACGACCGGACCCCACCTCGAGTACGCCGAGGACCCGCACACCGGCGACTACCTGCCGGTCGGCGACCGGCGCACACTCCCCACCTTCGCGTTCCTGCCGCCGCTCGAGGAGATGGCAACCCCATCCGGCTGCGGGCAGTTCTGACCGTCAGCCCTCGCTGATCTCCCGTTCGAGCGCGCTCGCCTCGTTCACGGGCGCTCTGCAGACGAAGCCCCGACAGACGTAGGCGGTCGCCCTGCCGCCCAAGGCCGGGCGATCGTCGAGCAGCGGAACATTCCCGGTCGCTCCCCATGCGAGCACCCGGAGCGGATCGAAGCGACTGTTGACGACCGCCACGAGGGCACGCGTCTCCTCGGCGTGTGACTCCCCGGCGATCGCGACCTCGCGCATCGGGCCGACGACGAGCTCCATCGCCGCGGCAAGGCCGGAGACGGCGAGCGGCGCGCGGCTCACCACCGTCGTCAGTGGCGCGACGATCTCCATCGCGTGGTTGCGCCAGCGATCGGCCGCGGTGAAGGCGTATATCCGGCTGAACAGCGTCGCGGCGACCGACTGTCCCGCGCTCACCGGGTTGTCGTCGATGGTGCGCGGCCGAACGATCAACGGCTCGGAGTCGGCGGCGGTGTCGAAGTACGCGCCGTCGCCGTCGCGATGCTGCGCGACGATGCGCTCGCTGAGCGCGAGCGCTGCGGTGAAGTAGCGGGGCTCACCGGTCGCCTCGTACAGCGTGAGCAGCGCGTCGCCGAGGTTCGCGGCGTCGTCGAGGAAGCCCACGATGCGTGCCGCGCCACCGTTCCAGATCCTGAAGACCACGCCATCCACGACAAGGTGCTCCAGCACGAAATCGGCGCACGCGCGCGCGATATCGACGTAGTCGCCCCGCGCCAGCGCTGCGCCCGCTGAGGCGAATGCGCTGATGGCCAGCCCGTTCCAGGCCGTGATGACCTTGTCGTCGCGCGCCGGCGCAACGCGTTCGGCGCGCGCCGCATACAGCCGGCTCCGGATGCTCTCGAGCTGCGCGTGCAGTGCCGCCTCGTCGGTCTGCAACGAACGCGCGACCTGGGCGAGCGGGTACGGCATCGACAGCACCGTCGTCCCGTGCTCGAAGTTGCCGCTTGCAACGACACCGAACAGCCGAGCGGCGAGCGCACCGTCGTCGGGACCGAGGACGTCCTGCACTTGCTCCGGCGACCAGACGAAGTAGGCGCCTTCACCACCGGGGCTGTCGGCGTCCTGCGACGCCGCGAATCCGCCGCCATCGAGGCGGAGCTCGCGCGCCATGTAGTCGAGCGTTCGAGTGCAGACCTCGAGCATGCTGTCGCGTCCGGTCAGCTGATACGCGTGCAGATACACCGGCGCGAGCAGCGCGTTGTCGTAGAGCATCTTCTCGAAGTGCGGCACCGACCAGCGCGCGTCGACGCTGTAACGATGGAAGCCGCCGCCGACCTGGTCGTGGATGCCGCCGCGTGCCATCGCATCGAGCGACCGCGTGGCGGCGTTCTCCAGTGCCGTGTCGCCCGTGGCACGGTAACGGCGGAGCAGCAGGTCGAGCGCCTGCGGATGCGGGAACTTCGGTGCGGCGCCGAAGCCGCCGTGCGCTCGGTCGGTCGCCGCGACGAGCGCAGCGGCTGCTGCATTGAGGACAGCCGCGGCCGGCTCACCGGGAGCGGGAAGGTGCTGCGGCACGACCGCGTCTCGAACGCGCTGTCCCATGGTGGCGATCTCCGCGCGCTGCGAGTGGTATGCGTCGGCGGCCGCGCGCAGCACGGTGCCGAATCCGCGCATGCCCTGGCGATCCACCGGAGGGAAGTACGTCCCCGCGAAGTAGGGCAGCCCGTCGGGCGTGAGGAAGACGGTGAGCGGCCACCCGCCGTGCACGCCCATCGCCTGGGCGGAGCTCATGTAGATCGTGTCGATGTCGGGACGTTCCTCGCGGTCGACCTTGATGCTGACGAAGAGATCGTTCATGAGCGCGGCGATCTCCGGATTCTCGAACGACTCGTGCGCCATGACGTGACACCAGTGGCACGCGCTGTACCCGACGGAGAGGATCACGGGGCGGTCGTCGGCGCGCGCGCTCGCGAATGCCTCGCCGCCCCAGGGATACCAGTCGACGGGGTTGCCGGCGTGCTGGAGGAGATAGGGGCTCGACTCGGCGGCTAGACGGTTCGGCACCGGACCACGCTAGCCCAAGCCGGCGTCGGGAGTGCGTCTCGAGGTGAGGCGCAGCAATCCGAGCAGGGTGAGGGCGGCCGCCACCAGCGTCACCGCGCCGATGCCGAGCCAGCGCCAGACGAGCGCGGCATCCTGGTACGCGGGCGGCGACGGGAGTTGCTGCAGCACGTGCACCCAGAGGCCGTCCGACGTTCCCGCGTACACCGCATGGCGTGCCGAATCTGCTGAGAGCGCGAACACCGAGTCGGGAAGGCCCGGGCCGGCGCGGATCCAGTCGTCGCCCCCGTCGGTGCTGATGAGCACGGCATAGCCGTCGGTTCCGAGATAGATCGCGTCACTGAGCGGCTTCGTGAACGCGGTCACCGATGTCACTTTCGGCACGCCCTGCACGAGGCTCTGCGGCAGCAGGAGGAGCGCCTGCTTCCAGTCTCCGTCCTGGCCGCGACGCCAGACGGTGCCGTTGGTGCTCACCGCGACGACGACGCCGGGAAGCGCGGCGGGAGCGGCGAGCAGGTCCGCGCCCGCGCCGAGGTCGGGCGATCCCGGGTCGGTGATGACGGCGCCTTTCCCGGCCACATCGTCGTCATGCACGACGCGGTGCGCGCTGCTGATCGACCATTCCGTGTTGCCCACGATCACCGTTCCCGTGGGCGGGAACGACGCGTCGCCGACCTGGACCGGCGAGAACGTCTTCCCGGCGTCGGTCGACGACAGTGTCCGGCCGGTTCCGGTGCGCACCATGATCGTGTCACCCGTGGCAAAAACCTTAGTGACCGCGACGCCGGACAGCGCGACCGGGGTCCACCACGCGGTCGCGGCGCGGACAGGTGTGCTGCCGGTCATCAGCAGTGAAATCGCGACGGTGACCGGAACCGTCGCGAGCGTTGCTCTCCGGCGGCGCTCAGAAGCCATACAGCCCCTGGACGATGCCGAACTGCAGCGCGATGTCCGCGGCCGCGTGGATGATCACCGCCGGCCAGAGTGAATTGGTCCTGCGCACCAGCCAGCCGAACGCGAGACCGACGAGGAAGGTGATGGGCACGAAGGGCGCCTCGGGGCCTCCATAGCTGATCGCGAGGTGGGCGAGACCGAAGACGGCCGCCTGGCTGACGTTCGCCCAGCGCGGGCTCATCGTCCTCTCGAGCGCTCCCAGCAGCAGGCCGCGGAACTGGACCTCCTGCGCGAACGCCTGCAGCGCGTTCGCCGGTCCGAGGAATGGGAGATCGCGCCCGAGCGCGACCGGCTGCAGCGCGACACGGCCGAGCAGGCCGGCCGGAAGCGCGAGGCCGAGGCCGACGAGGACGGCGCTGCCGATCACCGCCAGCGCCATACCTCCGGCGCCGATGTGACGCATGCGCAGCGCCGGGCGCCACTCGGGCGCGACGGTCCGCCACGCCGCGATCGCGATGAGCAGCGTGCCGGCGGCCTGGGCAACCGACGACCAGAACACCTGGGCGTCGAAGCTCCCGGAGTGCGTGCCCAGCAGGTCGACGAGGATCTGCGGGCCCGCGGAGAGCAGCGTGTACGTCGCCGCGACGGCGGCGAGTGCGAGCAGCACCGGACGCGCGGGCTGCAGCCTGCGGAAGAACAGCGAGGGAAGCGCGATCAGGACCGACGCCACGCTCAGGCGCGCGAGATATGGGTCGACCCCGTTCGGGTCGCTGAACGTGATGGGGACGAGGAGCGCTGCGCCGAGGCCGAGCTCCGCGATGACGAGCGTCGCGGCGGTCGGCCACCAGGGCGCGGCGCGGAAGCGCTCCAGGCGCACGGTCGCGGGCTCAGCGACCACGCGCGATCAGGGCCGCTGTCGCCTCGAGCTCCGATCGCTCGGGAAGGGTCCCGTAGCCTGTGGGAAAGCGGAAGCCGAACCCGTCGCTCGTCCTGCGCGGGATGAGGTGGATGTGAACGTGCGACACCTCCTGCCCGGCGGCATCGCCGTCAGCTACGTAGACGCTGACGGCCTCGACGGGGAGCGCGCTGCCACGCAGTGCGAGGTTGAGCTCGGCGGCGACCAGCCAGAGCCGGGTGAGGACGTCCGCGTCGAGCTCCGGGATCAGCTTGGCGTGTGCGCGGGGCACGACCAGCAGGTGTCCGCGCTGCACCGGGCGGATGTCCATGAACGCCACGACCAGCTCGTCCTGATGCAGGAAGGTGGCGGGCGCGTCCCCACGGAGGATGGTGCAGAAGATGCAGTCGGTCGTGGTATCTCCCGTCGGCATTGCCCGCGCATCGTACCGACGCCGGATGCATCCTCAGGTCCGACGCGCCTGCCGGACGGCCGACATGATTGTGGACTAGACTAGACTAAGTCATGGAGACAGTGAATATTCACGCGGCCAAGACCCACCTCTCGCAACTCCTGGCTCGCGTCGAGGCAGGCGAGGAGGTGGTGCTCGCGCGGGCGGGTCAGCCGATTGCGAGGCTGGTCCCGTTCATCGCGTCCGGGGCGCCGCGCCGCTTTGGGGGGTGGAAGGGTCGCGTCTCCGTCGCGAAGAACTTCGACGCTCCCCTTCCGGAGACCATGGACACGGCGTTCCGCGGCGAGGGATGAACTACCTCCTCGACACGCACGTGCTGCTTGATCTTCTCGGCGCACCCCACCGCGTCGCCCGAGCCGTCCGGCGCGTTCTCGAGGATCCCGCAAACGATGTCGTCGTCAGCGCCGCGAGCGCCTGGGAGATAGCGATGAAGGCGTCGATCGGCAGGCTCCGTGCCCCGGATGACCTGGTGGACGAGCTGCGCCGGGAGGGGCTGCGGTCGATGGACATCACGCTCTCTGATGCGCTCCTCGCGGGAGCCCTCCCTCGTCATCACAGCGATCCGTTCGACCGGATGCTCGTCGCACAGGCACAGCATCGGGGGCTGACGCTCGTGACAAGGGACTCGATGCTTGCCGCCTACGGCGTGCATGTCCTCGCCGCGTAAGACGGCACACCGCCTGCTCGATCGCCTCAACTGCCTGGTTCCAGTACGCTTCCGCCCGCTATGAGCGTCACAGTCCTGGTGGGCGGGCAGTGGGGCGATGAAGGCAAGGGCAAGGTCATCGACCTCCTGGCCGACAGCGTCGACATGGTCATCCGATCGCAGGGCGGGAACAACGCGGGCCACACCGTCGTCACCGGCGGCAGGGAGCATCGCTTCCACCTCATCCCGAGCGGCATCCTCTACCCGAAGACCACCTGCGTCATCGGCCACGGCGTGGTGGTCGATCCCAAGGCGTTCCTGCAGGAGCTCGACGAGCTGCAGTCGGGCGGCATCCCTGCGAAGAACCTCGTGATCAGCGAGCGCGCGCACATGGTGATGCCGTACCACCCGGTGATCGACAAGGCGGGCGAGGAGCTGCGCGGCGACGATCGTCTTGGAACGACGTGGCGTGGCATCGGTCCCGCATACGAGGACAAGGTGCGGCGCATCGGGTTTCGCATCGGCGACCTGCAGAAGCCGGCCTTCCTCGAGAAGAAGCTGCGCTTCGTCCTCCGGCTCAAGAACGAGACGCTCACCAGGCTGTACGACGCCGAGCCGTTCAACGAACGCGAGATCCTCGACGAGTACCTCGGCTACGCGGAACGCATCGATCCGTACATCCGCGACATCTACCCGCTGATCCAGACGGCGCTCACAGCCGGCCGGCGGATCCTGCTGGAAGGCGCGCAGGGCGTCATGCTCGACATCGACCTCGGGACGTATCCGTATGTGACATCCTCGTCACCAACTGCGGGTGGTGCGTGCACGGGGAGCGGCATCCCGCCGTCGCGCGTGACCAAGACGGTGGGCGTGTTCAAGGCGTACACCACGCGTGTCGGCTACGGCCCGTTTCCCACGGAATTGACGAACGAGCTCGGCGACCAGCTGCGCGAGGTCGGCTCGGAGTACGGCACCACGACGGGTCGCGCGCGCAGGGTCGGATGGTTCGATGCGGCGGTGTCTCGCTATGCCGTCGCCACGAACGGCATCGACGCGATGGTGCTCACCAAGGTCGACGTCCTCGACGAGTTCGAGACGCTGCGGATCTGCACCGGCTACATGAGCAAAGGCGAGTACTGGGACCATCCGATGGCCAACATCTCGCACCTCAAGCACGTCGATCCGATCTACGAGGAGTTCCCCGGGTGGATGTCGCCCACGCGCGAGTGCCGGCGCTACGAAGACCTGCCTGCCGCGTGCCGCGCCTACATCGACCGCGTCGGCGAGCTGTGCGGCGCGAGCGTCGATGTCGTGTCCGTGGGACCCGACCGCGAGCACACGCTGGTGCGCCGATCGCTCCTCGAGTAGGACGCCAGGAACCGCTCGAAGAGTGGTGGCAGGGGGCGGAGGGCCACCCCCTGCCGGTCAGGAAGGGATAGGGAGAGTTTCAAAGCGTCACGCCAACCGCTGCGCCACACGGCGCTGCTCGGTCGGTGCACCCACCACCCGCACAGGATTATATCAAGCACCCTGATACCGGCGTCTCGAGGTCGACGCGCGCGATGATGGTCATGGCATGACGACGACCGCGACCGGGCGTGTGCGCGCGCCGGAACTGCACGGCTCCGGTGGATGGATCAACACGGACGCGCCACTGTCGCTGCGCGACCTGCGCGGGCGCGTGGTCGTCCTCGATTTCTGGACGTTCTGCTGCATCAACTGCCTGCGCGTCGTCGAGGAGTTGCGCGAGCTCGAAGACCGGTTCGGTGACCGGATCGTCGTCATCGGCGTGCACTCGCCGAAGTTCCCCCACGAGTCGGACCACGCCGCCGTCGAGCGAGCCGTTGCCCGCCACCGGATCGTGCATCCCGTCCTCGACGACCCCGATCTCGAGACATGGCAGCAGTACGGCGTCCGTGCCTGGCCGACGCTGGTGGTGATCGATCCCGACGGCTACGTCGTTGCGATGGCGTCCGGCGAGGGCAACGGGCAGGCGCTTCGCGGTGTGATCGAGCGGACGCTCGAGGGTCGGACGGATCTCGCGGTCGGCCCCGCGTTCACACCGGTGCGGCGCAGCGCCGGAACGACGCTGGCGTTTCCCGGCAAGGTGGCCTCCGACGGCGGGTCTCGCGTCGCGATCGCCGACACGGGCAACGACCGCGTGCTGGTCTGCGATCTCGACGGGCGCGTGCTGATGGCGTTCGACGGGCTCCACCAGCCGCAGGGCGTGCGTTTCGATGGTGAACGCCTGCTGGTCTGCGACACCGTCGCCGGCGAGCTGCTCTCGTGCGCGCTCCCGGGCGGCGAGCGGACAGTCCTCGCGGACGGGCTGCGCTCGCCCTGGGACTGTCTGAGGCTGGAGGACGGCCGCATCGCGATCGCCGAAGCCGGCGTCCATCGCATCGTCGCGGTCTCCGAGCGAGGCGGTCCTGCTGTCGCCATCGCGGGCACGGGCGCCGAGGGCCTGCGCGACGGCCCGGCGACGTCCGCGCATCTTGCGCAACCGAGCGGGCTCACGCGCCTCGGCGACGGCGCGATCGCGTTTGCCGACTCCGAGGTGTCAGCACTGCGGATCCTGCGCGACGGCGTGGTCGAGACACTGGTCGGGCATGGGCTGTTCGAGTGGGGCACCGACGACGGCGACCGCGACCGCGCACGGCTGCAACACCCACTCGGCGTCGCTGCCCTCGCCGGTGGTGCGATTGCCGTCGCCGACACGTTCAACTCCCTCCTCCGGGTATGGGATGCGGGTCGACTCCGCACCCTCGCGCTCCGGGAGCCCGTCGACGAGCCGGGTGGGCTCGACGTCCTCCCCGACGGCCGTCTGATCGTCGCCGACACCAACCAGCACAGAGTGATCACCGTCGACGTTGCGACGGGGGCCGTCCTCGAGATCCCGGTTGGGGCGGCTCCCGAGGCTCAGTCGCAGGGCGCGAAAGCCCTGACTGGCGCTCCGGGCACGATGGTGCGCCTCACCGCCGATGTCGACCTCGGCGGCAAGGACCTCGATGTCACCCAGGGACCTCCGGTCCACGTCAACGTGAGCGCGGAGCCGCCGTCGCTGCTCGGCCCCGGACCTCGGTCGTGGGCGCTCGACACACTCCCGGTGGCCGTCGATGTCGAGCTCGCGGGGCCCGGCTCCGGCCTGGTGGTCGTCGACGTCATCGCGTCGACCTGTGTGGGAGACGTCTGCACCATCGCCCGGGCGACTCGGGAGCATCCGCTCACGGTCGGGTAGACCGCGACCGGATCAGCCGGCGGGGACGTGCTGCGCCTTTGCCCAGGCGCTGAGATCCTCGGGGACCGGGTGCGGCAGCCGGACGTCGACGGTCGCCAGCAGATCGCCGGCGCCCTCGGCGTGCAGGTGCGGCATCCCGAGCCCTCGGAGCCGCAGCCGCGCGCCGTTCTGAGTCCCCGCCGGGATCGAGAGTTGCGCCGTGGTGCCTCGCAGCGTCGGGACCTGCACCGTGCCTCCGGCGAGCGCGGTGGCGAGCGGCGTGGGCACGCGAACGGAGAGATCGCTGCCGGTGCGTGTGAACGATGCGTGGGGGCGGATGTGGACGCGGATGAAGAGGTCGCCACGCGGCCCTCCTCCCCGCCCGGCGCTGCCCTGACCCGTGGCGCGGACACGGGCGCCATCGTGGATGCCCGCGGGGATCTTGACCTCGACCCGGCGCGGGCCGTCGGCAGAGCTCAGATCGACGGTGAGCGCCGAGCCCTTGTATGCGTCCTCGAGGCTGATCTCCGCATCGCCCTCGACGTCCTGGCCGCGCCGGACCACGCGGCGCCGCCCGCGGGTCGCGGTGGGCGCCTCCTGTTCGCCACCGAAGAACTGCTGGAAGAAGTCACTGAAGGGCGCGCGGTTGCCGAACATGCCCTCGAGCTCGTCGGGTGACACGGTCCGGTAGCCGAAGTGATCCCCGCCGCTGAATGGGTTCGGGCCCGGTTTGCCGGCGCGCTCCCACTGCTCGTACTCCTGCCAGCGCGGTCCGAGCTCGTCGTACTTCTTGCGCTTCTCGGGATCGCCGAGGACCTCGTTGGCCTCGTTGATCTCCTTGAAACGGTCCTCCGCGGCCTTGTCGCCCTGGTTGACGTCCGGATGATGCTTGCGAGCCAGCTTGCGGAAGGCAGTACGTATCTCCTTGTCGGTCGCGGTACGCGGGACTCCGAGGGTCGCGTAATAGTCCTTGAACGTCGTTGGCATCCTGGATCGCAGATACCTCGTCCCT
This sequence comes from Candidatus Acidiferrales bacterium, assembly GCA_035534435.1. Classification (GTDB taxonomy): domain Bacteria; phylum Chloroflexota; class Dormibacteria; order Aeolococcales; family Aeolococcaceae; genus Palsa-851. The sequence continues at coordinate 61,183 of DATLRX010000081.1, read as the reverse complement.
GGCGTCCGCTAAACCCGGAACGCACTGTTATGGTTGAGCCGTCTCCCCCGAACGGGGCTTGAGGCCCCGCGGCGCCAGATTCCGCACTCGACACACACAAGCGCCCTGCAGTGAGCACACACCACCCCGCCAGCACCTGTCCGGCCGCCACCGCGTCGCCGCGTCTCCGTCGACGCCCGATCGGTGCGCTGCTGCTCCTGCTCGCGATCGTCCTCGGGTGGAGCACCCTCACGGGTCGTGCCGACACCGCGCAGCCGGGGTTCTCCGAGGCGGGCGCTCTTCCGGGGCTCGGCGCGGGGAGGATCTGGAGCGTGGCGATCCAGCCGAATCTGCCGAGCACGGTCATGGCCGCCACGGATGCCGGCGTTTTCGTCTCGCACGACAGCGGGTCCACGTGGACTCTGACCCTGCCTGGGGTCCGGGTCTGGACCGTCGGTTTCGACATCCGCTCGAACGGCAACGCGTTCGCCGGAACCGACGGCAAAGGTGTCTACGCCAGCCTCGATGCGGGAGCCACGTGGACTCCGGCATCGAACGGCCTGCAGAACCTCGATGTCCGATCCCTGGCGTTCGGCCTCGACGGCATCGCCGCCGGCACGGGTGCGGGCGTCGCGCTCAGTCCCAACGGGCAGCTCTGGCACGACGGCGGCCTCGACGGGTATTCGATCGCGGCCGTCGCCGTGGAGGCCAACTACCCGCAGTTCACGGTCATCGCGGGAGCCGACAGCGGCAACGTGTCCCAGGGGTATGTGTTCAGCAGCAGCGCGGGCGGCGCGTGGGAGGTGCTGCAGTCCGGCCTGCCGGCGGGCGCTGTGGTGTCGTCCATCACCGCGGGGCAGATCGACCAGGCCGTGCCGAAGCGCCCGCTCATCGTCGCGACCTCGCAGGGGATCTTCCGCAGCGGCGACGGCGGCGTCACGTGGACCGAGGGCACGGGCGCGACGACGGGAACGATCATCACGGTCGCCACGTTCGGGCCGCTCGACCCCAACCTCGCGTATGCCGGAGTCGATGCCGGCGGCAGCACCGGCGGTGATTTCTACCGCTCGACCGACGGTGGCCTGACGTTCCACAAGGCCGACACCGGGCTCCCGAGCGGCAGCAAGAACATCGACTCCATCGCGGTGGCCAGCACCACGCCTCCTGAGGTCGTCGTCGCCTTGAACCCGCCAAAGGGTGGCAGCCGCATCTTCACCGAGACCGACACGGGTGCGCCGACCCCACCGGCGCTCATCGCGGAGTCACCGGGAGCTCCCGTGCCGTCCGCGGTCGCCACGCCGGTGCCGACACCCACGCCGGTGCCGGTCGCTTCCAAGCCCGGCGCGCCGCCACCTCCGCCGAGCGGCATCCAGCGCTTCGCCCAGGCCGCGTTCCACTGGCCGACGCCCCTGGTCTACGAGATCTTCTTCGTCCTCCTCGCGCTGTACGTCTACATCCGCTGGCGGCAGCGCTACTACGTCGAAGGGCCTCCCTGACACCCGCCGCCCTACCCTTGCGACGTGATCCTGTCGGCTCCCGGTCCCTCGATCCCGCTGGCGTTCCTCGCCGGCCTCGTCTCGTTCCTCTCGCCCTGCGTCTTTCCGCTGATGCCCGCGTACGCCGCGTACCTGGGCGGGCGGGCCGGTCAGCCGGCGCTGGCGGCCGCCGGAGCGGGCGGAACAGTGGTGACCGAGACGCGCCGCGGGTCCGTGATGAGCACGGGATTCGCGTTCATTCTGGGGTTCAGCGTGATCTTCATCGCGGAGTACTACCTCCTCGAGGGCGTGCTCTCGATCACCGTGTTCCAGCGCAACCTCGACCTGGTCAACCGCGTCGCAGGCGCGATCATCATGGTCCTGGCACTGCAGACCATGGGGGTGCTGCGGTTCGGCTGGCTCGCCCGCGAGCGCCGTTTTCACCTTCCAGTGTCGAGCGGCGCCACGGGCGGCCTGCTGCTGGGGCTCACGTTCGCGGCCGGCTGGCTTCCCTGTCTCGGGCCGCAGCTCGGCGCGATCCTCACCATCGCGCAGAACCGTGAGTTCGGTGGCCTGCCGTTCATGGTCCTGTACTGCCTCGGCCTGGCCGTCCCGTTCCTGCTCGTGGCGGTCCTCGCCGACCGGCTGCAGGGTGTCCTCCGGAGCGTGAACCGGCACCTCCGCATCATCAGCATCGTCGCCGGGGCGATCCTCTTCGGGTTCGGGCTCCTCATGGCGACGGGTCAGCTCACCGTCCTCAGCTCGCTCTCGTTCCAGTCCCCGTTCAACTTGTAGGGAATGCCGGAGCAGGCGGCGGCACCAGCGGCTCCGGAGGAGGCGGTGGCGGCCCCGCCGCCAGCGGCAGCCACACGGTCACGGTGGTCCCCGCGCCCTCGGCACTCCGGATGCCGACGTCGCCTCCCTGCGCACGCGCGAGCGCCTGCACGATGCTGAGACCGAGACCGCTGCCGCCCTCCTCGCGCGCCCTCGTCTTCTCGCCACGGTAGAAGCGCTCGAACACGTGGGCGAGGTCGCTTGCGGGGACGCCCGGTCCGTCGTCGTGCACGTCGAGTCGCCCCCATGCACCCTCGATCCCGGTGGTCCATCGCTGTGCAGCACCGTGCGCGTACTTGCACGCGTTGACCAGCAGGTTGCGCATGATCGTGTTCACCGCGCCGCGATCGGCGTGCACGAGCAAGGGCGATACGCCGTATGCGCGCTGCACGGTCTCGGGCATCCCGGAAACGCCTTCGGTGAGCAGCGCGTCCACCGCGCTGTTGAGGTCGAAGTCCTCTGGATGTGACTCGCGGCGCGCGTCGAGACGCGCGAGTGTCAGCAGGTCGAGGACGAGGATACGCATGCGTTCTGATTCGTTGCTCATGGCCTCGAGCGCCGCGTCGAGCGCGGCCGGCTCACGTCCCGCACCCCTGCGCAGCACATCGATGTAGCCCTTGAGCGCAGTCACAGGTGTGCGCAGCTCGTGCGATGCGTCGTCGATGAAGCGGCGCACCTGAGCCTCGGATTCCTGTTGCGCCGCAAAGGCTTCCTGGATGCGATCCGCCATGTGGTCGAAGCTGCTGGCGAGCTGCCCCACCTCGTCGGAGCTCGGCGACAGGCGGCTTCGCGCTGTCAGATCGCCGGCGGCGAGCTGCTCGGCGGTCGCGGTGAGACGGCGCATCGGTCGCAGCGTTCTGCCGGTCAGCAGCACGCCGATGATGAGCGCGAGCAGCAGCACCACCACACCACCGGTTGTGATGAGGAAGAGCTCGTCGTGCAGGACGCTGGTGATCGGCGTCATCCCAACCGAGAGTTGCGCGACGCCGCAGACTCCCGTGCCCGCCACCACGGGGAACCCGACGACGAGCTGGCTGCCGCTCGACGTGGTGATCTCCTCCGCGGATGATCGCGTGCCCTTGGCAACGACACCCTGCAGCGCTCTCGTCGAGAGCTGCGGGGGGCTTGCGCCTGCGGGCGCGACCGCCTGCTGCGTGAGACTGCTGTCGTAGACGATGACCTGCACCGTCTGCCCCGTGACCGTCGAGACCGCGCTCGCGACCGCGGCACCCACCAGCTGCGGATGCGTCATGCAGAGGCGTCGCGTCGCCGTGGTGGGTGCGCCAAGCGCCTTCTCCCTCGACACGATGAGGCGCTTCGCGGAGTTGTAGTCCGCCTGCATCTCCGCGACCTTGTTGGAGACCAGGCTCCCGCGCAGCGTGAGCCACTGGTAGCCCGCGAGCAGGACGAGCAGCAGCGCGAGCAGCCCGACGAAGGTGAGCGTAAGGCGCCAGCGCAGCGATGCCAGCGCACGGGTGACGCGGCTCACGTGCTAGCGCGCCGCGGCGCTGCTTCCGTCGCCCGCGGTGCGCAACCGGTAGCCGACACCGCGCACTGTCTGAATGCGCTCATGCGCGGTGTCGCCGAGCTTCTGGCGCAGGTAGCGGACGTAGACCTCGATGTTGTTCTCGTCCCCGAAGAAGTTGTAGCCCCACACCTCGTCGAGGATGCGCTGACGCGGCAGCACCTGATCCGCATGACTCGCGAGGTAGAGCAGCAGGTCGTACTCGCGGACCGAGAGCTCGACGACGCGATCGCCGGCGCGAACCTCACGCGTCGCGGTGTCGATGCTGAGGTCGCCGGCGCGCACGACGCGGGTGAGATCCGGGTTACGCCGTCGCAGCACTGCGCGGATGCGCGCGAGCAACTCCGAGAAATCGAAGGGCTTGACGAGGTAGTCGTCCGCGCCGAGCTCGAGTCCCTGGACGCGAGCGCTGGTCTCATCGCGAGCGCTGAGGATGATGATCCCGCGGGATCGGTCGCCCGACAGCGCGCGGCATAGGTCCCACCCGTTGACACGCGGCATCATCAGGTCGAGCACGACCAGGTGCGGCTTGAACTCGTCGACCACCCGGAGCGCGACGTGCCCGTCGGGCGCGGTGCGCACATCGAAGCCCTCATGCCGCAAACCGAGCGCGATGAAGTCGGTGATGCTCTGCTCGTCGTCGACGACGAGGATGCGGGTCGAGTCAACCATCGCCTCGAGTATATGGTTGACCTGGCTGCGATTCCGGCCCCGATACGATCTCGTTGAACGCTTCTCAGCACACTCTCAGCGGCGGACTACACTGGGTCGATGAGGCAGACCACGGGTGCACGCACGCGCGCCGGCGACGCTCTCGGGCTCGCGGAGGTCCATGCGCACACGCTCGCGAGCGATGGCATGGTGAGCCCGGAGGCCCTGGTGCGCGCGGCTGCCGCGATCGGGCTCAACGTTCTCTGCATCACCGATCACGACACGATGCCCGATATCGGGCACGCGATCGAGCTCGGAGCATCGCTCGGTGTCGACGTCGTGCGTGGTGAGGAGGTCACGGCCTCGTTTCCCCCCGGGATCCACATCGTCGGGCTCTTCCTCGAGCGCCAGGTGCGGATGCACATGTCCGTCGAGGACACGGTCGACGCGATCCACGATGCGGGCGGCCTGGCGGTCATCGCGCACCCGTTCATGCCGACGTGGTTCGCGTCGATGACTCCCGGGAGGGCGCGCCAGCTGCTGGAGTCGCACCGCGTCGACGGCATCGAGCTGCGTCACACCGCTCCGGTGCTGCCAGGCACGTGGAAGCAGCTCGACGGCTTCTACGCGGGCCACCGCGAGGAGCTCGGCGCGGCGCTCGGCGCCGGGGACAGCCACTTCGGCGAGCACGACCTCGGACGGGTGCTGACCGTCTTCCCCGGGAGGACCGCCGCGGATCTCCGCCGCGCCATACAGCGGCGGACCACGTCGCCCCGCTCCGGGTCGTTCTCCCCGACCGGCCCGCCGCTGCGGATGCGACTCGCGCAGCAGTACCGGTCCATGATCTGGCTCGGGGGCGAGCGGCGCGCCGGGAGGGTCGGCTCCGGGGCCGGTCCGACCCGCGGGTAGAATCGGGCCACGCCCGTTTAGCTCAGTTGGTAGAGCAGGGGACTCTTAATCCCTTGGTCCAGGGTTCGAGTCCCTGAGCGGGCACCACTTTCTTGTGTCAATGCGCGTGATGCGTCCCTGAAAGGGTTCAGCTGACGTGACTCGCACCATCGGTTGAGGTGTCCCAGGCCGTACCCTTTTTGTAGGCTCGTGCGGTGAGCGAGTGGGTCGAGTGGCACGAGGGGTACCGGCCGGGATCTCCGCTGGCGCAGCGGCTGCGCGTCGTGCAGGACCTGATCCGCGGCGCGCTGGACCGCTGCGCACCGGGTCCGATCCGCGTCATCAGCATGTGCGCCGGAGACGGACGCGACCTGCTCGGCGTGCTCGAAGAACATCCGCGCCGCGATGACGTGCGGGCGCGTCTTGTGGAGCTCGACCCGGAGCTCGCTGCACGTGGGCGCGAGCGTGCGGCAGGCATCTCACCGTCTCTGGAGGTCGTCAACGCCGACGCGTCGATCACGAACGCGTATGCAAACGCGGTGCCCGCAGACATCGTGCTGGTGTGCGGCGTGTTCGGCAATGTCACCGACGCGGACATCGAGCGCACGGTGGATCACCTGCCCGCGCTGTGCGCTCCCGCCGCAACCGTCATCTGGACGCGCGGAGCGTTCGAGCCCGATCTGACTCCGACGATCCGCGCGTGGTTCGAGGCGAGTGGCTTTGCGGAGCTCGCGTTCGTCGCAATCCCCGACACCACTTCTCGCGTCGGCGCCGCGCGCCTCGTCGCAACGCCGCGCGCGTTCGAACCGGACGTGCGTCTCTTCACGTTCCTACCATCCGAGCAACGCCCGTCGCGCCGATCAGGCGTGCGCTGAGGAGTCTCAGCTCGTCGCCGGACTGCGCATCCCGAGCGGCTGACTCGCGATGATCACTGCGCCCGCCAGGGTTCCGGTTGCGAGCAGCTCCGCGGCACTTTCGCGGTTGGGACCGCCTGCCGCCATGGTGATCGTCGGCGGGTCACTGTCGAAATCGCTGGCGACCTCCTGCGGGTGCTGCCACGTGGGCGCCTGGCTTAAGCTCGCTTCGCATGCCCGATTCGGAGACGACGAGACCCGACCTCGCCGAGACCATGCGCCGCCGGCGGATGACCGGCGACGCGAACCGTCCGGATGTGGTCGCGTCGCGTCATGCCGCCGGCCGGCGAACCGCGAGAGAGAACGTCGCGGATCTCTGCGACGACGGGACGTTCGTCGAGTACGGCGCATTGGCAATCGCTGCGCAGCGGGCACGGCGAAGCGTCGACGACCTGACACGGCGCACGCCGGCCGACGGGCTCATCGGCGGGACCGCGCGTGTCAACGGCGCGCTCGTCGGTGCCGATCGTGCGGACTGCGCGGTGCTGTCATACGACTACACGGTCCTCGCGGGGACTCAGGGCGTCATGGGCCACCGCAAGAAGGACCGGTTGTTCGACGTCATCGAGCGCAGGCGGTTGCCGGTCGTCCTGTTCGCGGAGGGCGGTGGTGGCCGGCCCGGAGACACCGATCACGCGATGGTCGCCGGCCTCGACGTCATGGCATTCGCGCTCTGGGCGCGCCTCTCCGGTGTCGTCCCGCGGATCGGTGTCGCGTCCGGGCGGTGCTTCGCGGGCAACGCGCTGCTGCTCGGTTGCTGCGACCTCATCATCGCGACAGCCGGCGCAAGCATCGGGATGGGTGGTCCCGCAATGATCGAGGGCGGCGGCCTCGGCGTGGTGGACGCAGATGAGGTCGGGCCGTTCGACATGCAGGTGCGCAACGGGGTCGTCGATGTCGCCGCGACCGATGAGGCGGACGCGGTCCGGCTCGCGCGTCAAGCAGTTGCGTTCTTTCAGGGGCCGATTGCCACGTGGGAGGCGCCGGACCAGCTGCCGTTGCGCGACACCGTCCCTGAGAACCGGCGGCGCGCGTATGACGTCCATCACGCGATCGATGTGCTCGCGGACACCGGCTCGGTGCTCGAGCTGCGCGCCGGCTTCGCTCGTGGGATGGTGACCGCGCTCGGGCGCATCGAGGGCCGTGCGGTGGGGATCGTCGCCAACAATCCGATGCACCTGGCCGGCGCGATCACGAGCGACTGCGCCGACAAGGCGGCACGCTTCCTCCAGCTCTGCGAGGCGTTCTCGCTGCCCGTCCTCTTCCTCTGCGACACGCCCGGCATCATGGTCGGCCCCGACGCGGAACGCACGGCGCTCGTCCGTCACGCCGGCAGGCTGTTCCTCTCCGGTGCGGCGCTCACCGTGCCGTTCATGACCGTCGTGCTTCGCAAGGGATACGGACTTGGCGCGCAGGCGATGGCGGGCGGGAGCTTTCGCGCACCGCTGATGACGGTCGCATGGCCGACCGGCGAATTCGGCGGCATGGGCCTCGAAGGAGCAGTGAAGCTCGCCTACCGCAGGGAGCTCGAAGCGATCGCCGGCGCGCGCGAGCGACAGGCAACCTACGACGCCATGGTCGCGGACGCGTACGCGAGAGGGGCTGCGCTCAACACCGCCGCCTACTTCGAGATCGATGACGTGATCGACCCGGCGGCGACGCGCGCGCTGGTTGCAGCCGTGATCCTCCGTCCTGACGGCGAACGGCGTGCGACGTCGCGCGGAGCGCGGCGACCGCGATACGTGGACTCGTGGTGAGGGCCCGCCGCCGTCAGATGTGGCGGAGTTCCTTGATGAGCTCCTTGAAGAACGGTTGCCCCCAGAGGCCGATCGAGAGCACGCCGCCAAAGAGGATCACGGCGTCGACGCTCGCGCGTCCCTCCCGGGTCCAGTAGACGTCCGCGAGGTCGAGCCAGAGCGCGAACTCATCGAGCGTCAGCGCCGACGCACCACCGTAGAGCACGGCATTGAACTTCGCGAGCGCGTCATCGCTCTGGCCGGTGCGGTTCTGCTCCACGTGTATCAACCAGAGATAGCCGCTTCCGAGGAGTCCGGCGATCCCGAACACGAGGTGATGGAGGTGCCTGCCGCCGGCGGTGAGATTGCGAAACGGACCGACGCCGTCCCGGATCGCGTGAGTGATCGTCCGCGTGGCCGCGAACGTCGTGAAAAAGGACACGGACGACAGAAACAGCCGCTCACGCCGGGTGTCGCGGAAGGCGCGCCGGTACACGGCGGCCGTCTGGCGTGGGGTGATGGGTGCCGGCACCGCCGCGTCCTACCGAACTGCTGCTTTCGGCCTCGCGAAGTTGGCGGCGATCAGCGAGAGCACCGCCAGCACCGCGAAGACGATCGCGTGCTTCGAGTGGATCGCCGGATGCGCCCCGCCCGCAAGGAATGTGGTCTTCACGGTGAAAAAGAAGATGGAGGCGACGGCGAAGATCACGGCCAGAAGGACGAGCCCAAGGGCGAGTGGACGGCTTCCCTTCACGGCGAACCCCCGATGTGCACGGTATTTCAGTGGATGAGGACGAGGCCCGCTGCCCCGAGAGCCGCACAGTAATACGCGAAGGGGTCGAGACGCCCTGACCGAAGGTAGCGGAGCAGGAAACGGGCGCTGGCGTACGCCACGAGACCGGCGACGATGGCGGCGGCGATGGCGACGAGCGCGGTCGGGGAGTCGGTGCCCAGCGCGGGGACCTCGAGGAGTCCCGCCGCGAGGATGATCGGCGTCGCCAGGAGGAACGAGAATCGGGCGGCTTCCTCGTGGCGCAGCCCGGCGACGAGCCCCGCTGCCATCGTGATGCCGGATCGAGAGATTCCGGGCAACAGCGCCCCCGCCTGGAAGATGCCGACGAACAGCGTGGTGCGCAGGCTGAGCCCCTCGATGCGAGCGAACTGCGGATCACCGTCTTCGTGGGTCAGGACGGCGTGTCCCGGCTCGGAGACGGATCTCCGGCGCTCGTCCCGGCGCCGGAACATCTCGGCCGCAAAGAGGATCCCGCCGTTGACGATGAGGAATGCAGACGCGAGGCGCGGGTCGCCGAAGAGCGTCTTGAGGGGATCCTGGAGGAGCAGCCCGACCACCCCGGCGGGCACCGTGCCGACCACGAGCATGATCGCCAGGCGCTGATCGGGATCGTCGATCCGCCCGCGCACCGCGGCACGGAAGAACCCCACGATGATCCGCACCCAATCACGCCGGTAGAGGAAGAGCAGCGCTCCGGCGGTGCCGAGGTGGAGCACCGTGAGCACGGGCACGAACGCCGGGTCGGTCTCGCGAAAGTGCAGACCGACGAGCGGCGGCACCACCACCGCGTGGCCGAGCGACGACACGGGAAAGAGCTCTGTGATGCCCTGGAGGGCGGCGAGGAACAGGATGAGACCCGCACTCAGCATCGACGGAGCCTACCAGCCACTGGCGCATGCTCTGATATCCGCATGAGCAACCCACCCGTGACCAACCGCCAGTGGCGCCTCGCCGCGCGACCCCGGGGGCTTCCTGTGGCGTCCGACTGGGAGTTCCGCGCAGAGGCGGTGCCAAGCCTCGCCGAGGGCGAGTTCCTCGTGCGAGTGCTCTACATCTCGCTCGACCCCGCGATGCGCGGCTGGATGAACGCCGGACGCTCGTACATCCCACCGGTGGGCATCGGTGAGGTGATGCGCGCGCTCGGCGCAGGAGAGGTCGTCGAATCGCGGCATCCGGGATTCGCGGCGGGTGACCAGGTGACCGGCAGCTTCGGTGTGCAGGGGTACGCCGTGAGCGACGGCTCGGGCGTGACGCGGGTTTCCACGCACATCGCCCCCTTGACGACCTACCTGAGCGCGCTCGGCATGACCGGGATGACCGCGTACTTCGGTCTGTTCGACATCGGCAAACCCGTCGCCGGTGAGACGGTTGTCGTCTCTGGGGCGGCCGGCGCGGTGGGCATGATGGTCGGGCAGCTCGCCAAGATCAAGGGCTGCCGCGCGATCGGCATCGCGGGCGGACCCGAGAAGTGTCGCTTCATCGTCGACGAGCTCGGGTTCGACGCGGCAATCGACTACAAGCACGAGGACGTGCGCGCCGCGCTGCGCGATCAGTGCCCCGACCGCATCAACGTCTACTTCGACAACGTCGGCGGCGACATCCTGGACGCGGCGCTGACGCGTCTCGCTCGCCACGCCCGCATCGTCATCTGCGGCTCGGTCTCGCAGTACAACAACGACGGGCCGGCGCGTGGACCGGCCAATTACATGGCGCTGCTCGTGGATCGCGCGCGGATGGAAGGATTCCTCGTCTTCGATTTCGCCGCGCGCTACCAGGAGGCGGGCGCGGAGATGGCCGGGTGGCTTGCCGAGGGCCGGCTGCGATCGGTCGAGGATGTCGTCACCGGGCTCGAGTCATTCCCGGACACCCTGTTGAAGCTCTTCCGCGGCGAGAACATCGGAAAGCTGATCCTCGGCGTCGAGGATCAGGGGTAGCGCCGACCTACGCGGCGGCGGGGGCCGGCGGCTTGGCGGGGCCGCCGTGAAGCAGCCGGTAGATGTCGCTCGGCGAGACGATCCCGACGAGGCGGCCCGAGTCGTAGACCATCGCGCGGCCGTCGGACGCCGGTCCGAGGCGCTTGAGCAGATCCGTGAGCGGTTCATCGCGGCGGGCGATCGGCACGTTCGCGGCGGGGATGGCGATGTCGATGGCACGACGGAGGCCGCGTTGCTGCAGCGGGAGCTTCCTGATCCCGCGCGCCGTCACGAGCCCGTCGACGCGGCCGTCGATGCTGTGGGTCGGGAACGAGCTCACCTGACGGCCCGCGGCGTACTGGTCGACGAGGAGCTCGACGGTGATCCACGACGGGACGATGACGGGGTCCTTGGACATGACATCGCCCACCAGCAGCCCCTCGAGCGCGTGGCGGGCCTGCTCGTTCTGCGCCTCGCCACGGGCGGTGTTGTCGAGGAACCAGCCGATCAGCATCAGCCAGACGCCTCCGACCGTGTCGTAGAAGAAGGCGTCGAGGAGACCGACGCCCACGAGCACGACGGCGAAGACGCGGCCGACCCGTGCCGCCAGGACCGTCGCGGAGATCCTGTCCTTGGTGCGCGTCCAGATGAACCCGCGAAGGATCCTGCCGCCGTCCAGCGGGAAGGCGGGGATGAGGTTGAACAGGAGCAAGAGGAAGTTGACCGCGGCGAGCCACTCGGCAACGACGAACACGAGGTGGGGTGCGCCGGCGACGGCGGAGAGCCACGTGGCGGCGATGCACACCGCGGTGATGACGAGCGTGACCGCGGGCCCGATCGCGGCAACCAGCATCTCGGTCTTCCCGGTCATCCAGTCGCCGCTCATCTGGGCAACGCCACCGAAGAGCCAGAGCCGGATGCCGTCGACGGCGATGCCACGACGCCTCGCCAGGAGTGCGTGACCCAGCTCGTGCGCGGTGAGCGATGCGAGCAGCAGGACGGCGACGAGCGCGCCGACGGTCCAGGCCAGCCACTCCGGGGTGCCGGGGGCCTGGCCCGGGACGGCGACGGCGGCGATCCCCCACGCGAGCAGGGCCCCGATGACGAGCACGCTCCAGTCGACCGAGATCCTGATCCCGGCGATTCGACCGAGGGGGACGCCTTTCATGCTCGTGAAGGTACCCATGTGCGCGTCAGATCAACTACTACGCTACGGCGGATCGACGTTCTCGTGCAGGCCGGGCCGCGCCCGCGGACAGCGAGGTGACGGTCAACGCGCACCAGGTTGTGGCCACGAGCAGGAGCGCCCATGGGGTCGCGCGGCCGGGGGGTCCGACGGTGTTCTGGGCCAGGTCGCTCATCGTCGCCACGGAAAGGAGCGCCCATCCGGCGATGACGGCGAGCGTGCCTGGGCCAGGCCACACCGCCTCGGTTGGTCGACCAGCCAGCCATGCGAGGCCGCCGATCAGCACCGGAGCGAGCAGGGTGAGGTCATGGCCGAGGAGATGCGGGGACGCGAAGAGCGAGAGTGCCACGGCAGCGCAGAGTGAGGGTTCGAAGAGATCGGCACGACGCCGCGTGATCGCTCCGATCCAGCCCGCGCCGATGGCTGCGACCAGGCCCGCCCCGATCGAGAGAAGAAAGACACCCGGCGCCTGGCCCAGCAGCGAACCGAAGAGCCCGCTGCTGCCCTGCATCTCCGCCGTCGGTGAGTCGTGCGGCGTCGCGATCGCCGAGACGAACGAGACCAGCCCGTGCGGGCCGTCTGCGAGCAACCCGATGAGCACCGTGACCGCCGCGCCGGCAAGCGCGCCGGCGATCCCGCGCCAGTCACGGCGGCCGAGCATGTAGGCACCGATGCCGATCACGAGCTGCGGTTTGGCGATCGCCGCCGTGAACCCGAGCGCGAAGCCCGCGGCGCCCGGTCTGCCGCGACGCCACGCGACAGAGGCAATCGCCAGGCCCAGAACGGAAACGCCGTCCCACTGGCCTTCGAGGAGCACGAGCCCCGTGCCGAATCCTCCCAGAGCGATGAGCGCGATCGCGACCTTGGGAAGCCGGGACATCGTGGCGGGCCAGGGCGCCGCCCGAGCCGCCAGCCAGAGCGACACGACGATGAGCATGAGCTGCAGGACCGACCAGGCCCGCCATGCCGCCCCCGCGCCGAGCAGGCTGAACGGCAGCGCCACCACGGCGGCTCCCGGCGGGTTCTCGAACGGGATGTCGTCGTGCCCCGACGGCGCACCACTCTCGACGAGGGCTCGTTGCTCCGCCGCCGGGTCGTACATCTGAGCTGCGTGCCCGGTCCGGACGAGCGTCGCGGCCACGTACGTCCCGGCGAAGTCGCTCGTCGGGGCCAGCGAGGAGGGCACGACCGTCCAGACCTGCGCGTAGTGCGCGAGGACGATCGAGGCGACGGTGATGAGGGCGGCGGCGAACCACCGCGGGCGCACTGGCACTGGCCCTGCTCACTCTATGACCAGATCGCCCACGCGACCGTCAAGGTGGCGTCACAGGACCCTCGCGAAGACCTCGAGATCGGACGGGGAGAACAGCGCGAACATGATCTCCCGCAGGGACGTCCCGTCCTCCGTCAGCGCCGCCCTCGCCTCCTCGACGGCGATCGGCGCCGCGCGCTCGATCGGGAAGCCGTAGATCCCGGTGCTGATCGAGGGCACGGCCACCGTGACGCAGCCATGTCCGGCCGCAAGCGCGAAGGCGGACCGATATGCCGACGCGAGCAGGGCCTGCTCGTCGTGCGCCCCGTCGCGCCAGCGGGGCCCGACCGCGTGGATGACGTAGCGGGCGCCGAGGCGGCCGGCGCCCGTGATCACGGCGGACCCGGTCGCACACCCTCTGGAGTGCTCCCCGAGCTCGCGGCTCAGCTCGGGGCCGGCAGCCCGGTGGATCGCCCCATCAACGCCACCACCGCGGACCAGTGCGCTGTTCGCCGCATTGACGATGGCGTCGACGCGCAGCGTCGTGATGTCGGCGCGACGCAGCGTGATGCGCCCTGAACCGGCACTGCGAACGAGCCCGTCAGGCTCCATCCGCGCGGGCCAGCGCCAGGCACACGTTGTGCCCGCCAAATCCATACGACGTGCTGAGCGCGAAGTCGATGCGCGCGTCGCGCCCGTGATTCGGAACGTAGTCGAGGTCGCACTCCGGATCCGGCTCGTCGAGGTTGATCGTCGGTGGCACGAACTGGTCACGAATGGCAAGAACGGTGATGACCGCCTCCACCGCACCGGCCGCCCCGAGCAGATGCCCGTGCATCGACTTGGTCGAGGACATCGGGATCGTTCCCGCGACCTCGCCGAGCGCGGCCTTGACCGCCTTGGTCTCGGCGGCGTCGTTCATCTGCGTGGACGTGCCGTGCGCGTTGATGTAGTCGACCTCGTCGGGTCCGCGGCCCGCGCGTTTGAGCGAGCGCAGGATGCAGCGACGCGCGCCGTCGCCCTGCTCATCGGGCTGGGTGATGTGGTACGCGTCCGCGGTTGCGCCGTACCCCGCCACCTCGCCGTAGATGCGCGCGCCACGCGCGACGGCGTGACCCCAGTCCTCGAGCACGAACATGCCCGCGCCCTCGCCCATCACGAAGCCGTCCCGGTCCTTGTCGAACGGTCGCGAGGCGCGTTCCGGCTCGTCGTTTCGCGTGGACAGTGCCTGCATGGCGTCGAAGGCCGCGACGCTGATGTTGGTGATGGATGCCTCGGTCCCGCCGGTGATGATCGCGGTCGCCTCGCCGCGCCGGATCCACTCGGCGGCCTCACCGATGGCATGGCCGGACGACGCGCATGCACTGACGATGGCGTAGTTCACGCCTTTCGCGCCGCACTCGATGGCGATGGCGCCGGCGGGCATGTCGATGATCATCGACGGCACCGTGAACGGCGAGACGCGACGCGGACCCTGGTTGTACAGCGCCAGGACGTTGCGCTCGATCACCTCGATGCCACCGACACCGGATGCGACGAGCACGCCCACGTCCTCGGCCATCGACCTGATGTCCAGGCCGGAGTCCTCGATCGCCTGACGCGCGGCGAACACCGCGAGCTGCGTGCAGCGACTCATGCGGCGGGCTTCCTTCTTGCCGAGGACCGCCTCGGGGTCGAAACCCTTGACCTGGCCGGCGATCTGCGTCGTGAGGTGCGAGGCGTCGAACGCCGTGATCGGCCCGATCCCGCCCCTGCCGCGGCGGCACGACTGCCACGTGGACTCGGCGTCCAGCCCGAGGGGCGTCACCGCGCCGATGCCCGTGATGGCGACGCGAGGTCCGCCGCCGTTTCCGTTCGTGCTGCTCATTTGTTCACCTCTGCCTGCGGGATCAGTTGCGCTCCCTGGGAGTGATAGCCGCCGTCGACATGGATCATCTCGCCGGTGATCGCCCGCGAGAGATCGCTCAGCAGAAAGGCCGTGACGTCCGCGACCGGACCGCTGTCGGCGCTGTCCCAGCCGAGCGGCGCCTGCATGCCCCATGACGATTTCAGCACCTCGAATCCCGGGATCGAGCGCGCGGCGATCGTCTCCAGGGGACCGGCGGCGATGGTGTTGACCCGGATCTTTCCGGGGCCGAGCTCGCGCGCCAGATACCGCGCGATCGACTCGAGCGCCGCCTTTGCCGGGCCCATCCAGTCGTAGAGCGGCCAGGCGATGCGCGCGTCGAACGTGAGCGCGACGATGGAGCCGCCGGTTGCTGGCATCAATGGCGAAAATGCGGCGGCCAGCGTTCGCAGCGAGTAGCTGCTGACGTGGAAGGCCGTCGCCACAGAGCTCCACGGCGCGTCGAGGAAGCCGCCGCCGAGGCAGTCCTCGGGAGCGAACCCGATCGCGTGGACGACGCCGTCGATGCCACCGAGCGTGCCGCGGATGTGGTCGGCGACGGCCTGCGCCTGGGCGACGTCCGTGACGTCCAGCTCGAGGACCTCAGGCACCGGGTCGAGCCGGCTCGCGCTGCGCTGGGTGAGGCTCATTGCCCGTCCGAACGAGGTGAGCACCACCTGCGCCCCGGCGCCCTGGCAGGCGGCGGCGATCGCGAACGCGATGCTCTTCGGGGTCAGGACCCCGGTGACGAGGATGCGTTTCCCGCGCAGCAGGTCGGTGGTCGATTTGATTCCTGGGCTACTCACAACCGACGTACCTTATAAGCCTCCGAGAGGGATGAGTGTCGTCAGGGCATAAGGCGCCCGAGGGTCGACGCAGTTACGAGCCGACGATCTCGAGCATCGCCGAGTGCCAGGCCGGGGTGCCGGCGAGGATGTCGCCGCTGACGAACGCGGCGTCCGCGTTGCCGGCCCAATCGGTCACGACACCGCCCGCCTCACGCACGAGCAACGCTCCCGCGGCGATGTCCCAGATCCCGAGACCGAGCTCGAAGAAGCCGTCGAAGACCCCGGCGGCAACGTAGGCGAGGTCGAGGCTCGCCGCACCGGCCCGGCGCAGGTCCTCGAACCGGGCCAGCGCCTGCTCGAGGACGCCGAGATAGCGCGGCAGGCGCTCCTTGCGCCGGAACGGGAACCCGGTGGCGACGATGCCGGCCCCCGGATGCGTCGAAACAGAGAGCCGCCGGCCGCGATCATCGGTGGCTCCCTGACCCGCAGCCGCGCTCCACGACGCGCCGAGAAGCGGCGCGTTCACCGCTCCGACCACGGGTTGGCCCGCCTCGACGAGCGCGACGCTCACCCCGACGACGGGGAAGCCGCGCAGGAAATTGGTCGTGCCGTCGATGGGGTCGACCACCCACATGCGCTCCGAGCGGAGCCCGCCCGCCTCCTCCGCGAGGATCGAGATGTCCGGGGCTCCCGCGCGCAGCACCTCGATCGCGGCCTGCTCCGCCGCGCGATCGACCTCGGTCACATAGTCGCCTGGGCTCTTGACCTCCGCCGTCAGCGGACCCGTGCCGGCGTGGGCCCGGACGACGAATGCGGCTGCCGAGGCGGCCGCGGCCACGGCGAGCTCACGCAGGGTTTCGCGCTGCTGCACGCGTCGAGGGTACGCGCCGCGGTCGAGGTGCCTTCTGGCGAGGAATCGAGCGCGCCAGTGGTGCCGTGCGCATGAACTGCGCGGGATCGAGGCCGCCACGCGCGAGCAGTGTCTCCATCGCCTCCACGTCGCATGGGCGGGCGAGGTGGAACCCCTGCGCCATGCTGCAACCGAGCGCGTTGAGGCGCTCGACCTGCAGGGGCGTCTCGACACCTTCGGCAACCAGAGCGAGACGCAGCGCCTCGCCGTGGCGGACGACGGTGGCGGCGAGCTCCCCGCTCGAGCTCGGATCCCCCAGCTCGGCGACGAGCGGCCGCGCGATCTTGAGGATGTCGATCGGCAGGCGCCGGAGGTACGCAAGCGACGTGTAGCCGGTGCCGACGTTGTCGATCGCCACGTGCACCCCGGCGCGCTGCAGGGCATCGAAGGCGGCGATGGTGCCGTGGAGGTCCTGGAGGACGACGTTCTCGGTCACCTCGAGGATGAGGCAGGCGGGATCCACCTGCACCTCCTCCAGGCACCTGGCGACGCGCTGGACGAGCTCACGCTTTCCGAGTGCGCCCGCCGAAACGTTGACGGAGATCGCCAGCTCGGGTGTCGCAGGGTAGGCGTTCTGCCAGCGACGGAGCTGCTGGCACGCCCTCCGCAGCACGAACTCCTCGATCTTCTCGGCGAGGTTGCATTCGACGGCGACGGAGAGGAAATCGATCGGCGCGAGCAGTCCCCGGACCGGGTGCTGCCACCGCACCAGCGCCTCGGCGCCCAGGATGCGGCCGGTCTTGAGCTCGACGATCGGCTGGTAGTGGACAACGAACTCCCCGTTGTCGAGCGCTGCCTGCAGCTCCCCGGGAAGATCCGAATCGACCGGACCGGCGATGATGCCACCGTGGGCCCGGAAGCCCGTCGCACCTCTATCCCGGGCCTCGCGGGCGGCGTCGGTGGCATTGCGGAGGAGGGTCGCTGCGGGGATGTCGGCGCTGTTCGCCGAGGCGAGACCGACCGACGCACTGACGGACAGACGGCTGCCGTTGACCTCGACGGGGACGGCGAGCGCCTCCACGACACGCTGTGCGATCAGCTCCGCCTCACGCGGGTGGATGACCTCGGGCAGCAGCAGTGCGAACTCGTCGCCTCCGAGGCGGGCCGCGGTGTCGGTGCGGCGGAGACATTCTCGCAAGCGGCGACCGACCTCGATCAGGACGGCGTCCCCACCCGCGTGGCCGTGCCTGGCGTTGATCCTGCGAAAGTCGACGAGGTCGACGGCGATGACGCTCACGAGGTGGCGCTCCGGGTCACGCTCGAGCAGCGCGCGCTCCATCCGGTCCATGAACAGCGCGGGGTTGGCGAGATGGGTGAGCGGGTCGTGGAAGGCACGGTCGGCAAGCTCGTTCTGCAGTGCGGTGAGCCGGAGGAGCGCGTCGTGCAGCCGGCTCCGCTCGATCGTCAAGGCCGCGACGTTCGCCAGCTCCTGAAGTGTCTGGTCGTCGGCGCGGGCCGACGGCCGGTCGAGCCGGCTGATGCCGAGCGCGAGGTATCCGATCGTGAGCCCGTCGACGCGCAGCGACACGGCGAGGCCGCCGGTGATGCCGAGCCGCATCGTCAGGCGGGAGACCCAGGGATCCGCCGCCGCGGATGCGAGATGGACGACTCCGAAGATGGGCGGCGACAGCGCGGCGGTCCCGTCGTCCTCGAGGTCGACGGCGCGCATGACGTCCACCGGCTCGGAGCCGCGCAGCGTTGTCCTGAAGGCGGCCGGACTTCCCTGCTCTGGGATGAGGGTCAGCTCGGCGCACTCGGCGCCGAACTTCGACGTCGCTCGACGGAGGAGGTCGACCGAAGCGGCCTCGAGGTCGCGCGCCTCGAGCAGGCCCACGCTCGCGTTGTGCAGGAAGCCGGCGCTCGCCAGCTCGCGATGCACCGTCACCCATGCGACCGCACCGATGCCGATGGCGATGACCGCGACGGCAAGCACGGCGAGCACCGTCGTTCCCATCAGCGGCTCAACCGGAGCGGCAGCAGGTAGCCTGCGGCGACGGGCTCGGACTTGAGCCGCGTGCGATCGATGCCGCCGTTGCGAAGGAGTTGCTCGATCTCGCTCTCCGGAAGCGGGTGACAGAGATGGTTGCCCTGTCCCGAAAGGCATCCGAGCTGGAGCAGCCGGGCCACCTGGGCAGGCGCCTCGATGCCCTCCGCGATGACCTGCACCTGCAGGGCCTCGGCGAGGCTGACGATGGCGCGGGTGAAGTCCTCGTCGGCGCCGCTCCCGAGGTCGTCGACGAACGGCTTGGCGATCTTGAGGATGTCGACCGGCAGGCGGCGCAGGTAGCTCAACGACGAGTAACCGGTTCCGAAGTCGTCGATGGCGATGCGGATGCCCTTGCGCCGCAGTGCCTCCAGCTTGGCGGAGACCATCGCGGCGTCCTCGAGCAGCATCGACTCGGTGAGCTCGAGGACCAGCGTCTCGGGAGGGAGGCCGACGTCGTCGACGATGCCGAGCACGTCCTGGACGAACGTGACGCTGTTGAGCTGGATCACCGAGACGTTCACGCAGACCGACAGCGGCCCCTCCTGCGGGCACTCCCGCTGGAGGCGCAGTGCGGTCGTGCACGCGGTGCGGAGGACGAACGCGCCGAGCGGCAGGATCAGCCGGCTCTCCTCGGCGACATGGATGAACTCGCCGGGCGCGACGATGCCGCGCGTTGGATGACGCCAGCGAACGAGCGCCTCCACCGCGGAGATCTCGCCGGTGATGAGGTTGACGACGGGCTGGTAGTGGAGGACGAACTGCTCCTCCTCCATCGCGCGCTCGAGCTCACCGCGCAGCTGGCGCCGGTGCACGACGTCGCTCTCCATCCCGGGCGCGAACACGATGTACCGGTCGCGCCCGGAACCCTTGGCCGCGTACATCGCGACGTCCGCATGGCGCATGAGGCTCGTCGCGTTATCGGCAACGTTGTCAGCAACAGCGATGCCGAGCGAGGCGCGCACGGTGATCGTGTTGCCGCCGAGCACGAACGGCCGGCGAAGCGTTTCGAGCACACGACGCGCGACGTGCTCGGCTTCGATGACACCGCCGACGCCCTCGATCAGGACAGCGAACTCGTCACCCCCGAGGCGGGCGGCGGTGTCGGGCCGGCGCAGACACGAGCGAATCCGCGCGGCGACCTCGACGAGCAGGGCGTCGCCGGCGGCGTGCCCGAGCGTGTCGTTGACGCCTTTGAAGTCGTCGATGTCGAGGAAGATCACCCCGACGCTCGAGGTGCCCTCGGCGCTTCGCGCCAGCGCGGTGTCGATGTGCTGTCCGAACAGCGTCCGGTTGGCGAGGTCGGTGAGCGAGTCGTGGTAGGCCTGATGCGTCAGCTGTTCCTGGAGCTCCGTGAGCCGCGCGATCGACCGCTCCATGCGGCTGTTCTCGAGGATCACGGTGGTCCGCGTGGCGAGCGTGCGGAACAGCTTGAGGTCGCGTTGGTCGAAGTCGCGCGCGTCGAGGTGGCCGCCGACCATGAGGCTGCCGATCATTCGCGACTCGCCGCGCAGCAGCGCGACCATGGCCTCACGAACGCCGCGGCGCTCGAGCATCTGCGCGCTCGGGTCGTCGGGGCCGCCGGCGCGCACGATGACGCCGGCAGTCTCCGCCTCCAGGACGTCGTCGAGCTCGCCGAGCCCCAGCGGGACCATCACCTCGTCCGGGAATCCCTGCCGGACCGTCGTGCGAAAGGCTTTCTCGTTGGCCTGCGAGGGGAACACCGTGAGTTGCGCGATCTCTGCGTGATAGATGGCCCGGGCACGGTTGAGCAACAGCACGATCGACGGCTCGAGGTCGCGGCCGGCGAGCGCGTCGACGGCTCCGATCAGGAACTCGGCGGCCTCGTGGTCGTACCGCTCCCGTACCCATGCCCGGTGGGTCATGAGGACCGCGATCGTGACCACCGTCAGTGGGACCAGCGCCGCACGGTCGACGGGAATGAGGCGGACGGCGATCAGGCCGATGCACATCGACGTGACCGCCGCCACGTATGCCGAGCCGAGGTGGTAGGCCACTGCGATCCACGAGTTGCGATCGCGCGGGTGGATGATGACCGCCTCCGAGATGGCGCGACGCAGCACGGTGATGACGGTCGCGGCGATGGCCGCTATCGCGCTGTGCCACACCGGAAGGTTCGGGCTTCCCGCCATGACGCGGAAGACCCAGATGCCGATCTGGGCGAAGACCACGAAACGGGTCAGGTCGAACGCCGTCTGCCACAACGCGAGCGGTCTCCGCATTGCCGACGACAGGCCGGTCCCCACGAGGTAGCCGAGGAGGAGATCCGTCGGGGTCGCGTGGAACAGCCCGACGACGAATGGCACCGCCGCCATCGTGATCGCCTGGGTGCCCCGGCGCGGGTTGTCCATGGCGGCCAGGCGAGCCGCGAGGAAGAAGCCGGCAGCGTATGCCCACCACGGGAAGCTCGGCGACTGAAACGAGGACAGTCCTGCGGTGTGGCCGACCCAGAGCGCGATGCCGGCCGCCACCAGAAGGGCGCCAACGAGCCACAGGCGCGGCTCGATACGCGTCCGCCGGCTGAACCCAGCCCGAAGGCGATGCACCAGTGGCGTCATCGCGTCGTTGAAATCTCCGCCTTGCACTGCACCGCCGCGATCGTATGGCGAGTTGCGCCATTGCAATCGCCAGCTTCGGTGACGGCTTCGTTACTGTTTGTTCAAATTGGCCGCGCCCATCTCCGTCGGCACCTGCAACTGGGCCGACCACACCGACTTCTACCCACCGGAGCTGGAGCGCGGACGCCGGCAGAAGGACAAGCTGACCTTCTACGCGCAGTACTTCCCGATCGTGGAGATCGACACCACGTTCTACGGGATTCCGCGCCCACCCGTGGTCGAGGCCTGGGCCGAACGGACGCCGGCCGACTTCCGCTTCAACATCAAGGCGTACCGGAGTCTCACGGGCCATGAGCGTGAGGACGGACGGCCTCGCAGGCCGACAGCCGCTGAGCAGCGTGACTTCATGGCCGCGCTGGCTCCACTTCGCGACAGCGGGAAGCTGGTGGCCGTGCATTACCAGTTCCCGCCCTGGTTCACGAACCGTCCGGACGCTCGCGAATGGCTCCTGGCGGCCCGGGACCGCCACCCCGACGACCTGCTCGCGATCGAGTTCCGTCACCGCTCCTGGTACGACGGCGATGCCTGGCCGGCGACCGAGGACCTCCTGCGGGAGCTGGATTGTGTCTACGTCGGAGTCGACTCCCCGCAGATCGGCAGCGCCACGGCCCCGCCGCTCCTGGCGATCACGTCACGCCGCCTCTGCATCACGCGGTTCCACGGGCGCAACCGCCGCACCTGGTATGCGGGCGGGCCCACAAGCGGCGATCGCTTCAACTACCTCTACACGCCCGCCGAGCTGGCGGAGTGGATACCGGCGATTCGCGCCGCAAGCGATGACGGTGTCCCCGTGCACGTCCTTCTGAACAACAACAAGAGCAACTATGCGGTGGTCAACGCCTTCGATTTCGGCGCGATGCTCGGCGCCGGGCTGCCGCGGCCACCGGAGCCGGTCATCGAGACGCTCCGCGAGCGTGACGGCGCCGTCCCGGCGTGGGTGGAGACCTCGGTTCCGGTCCCCGGTCCGCTGCCGGACCCCGCCGGCGGGCGCGCCGCGGCGGCCGAGGGAAACCAACTCAACCTCTCGCTTTGACGCACCTGTTTGCGAGACAATGGTCGGGGCGAACCGGCTCTGCCGGGCGGATTCTGCATTGGAGGTGTTCACGATGGCCATGGCGTCCTCTCGACGCAACGACCGTGGACGCCGGCCGGCCGCAAGCGGCGTGGTCATGCGCAATGAAGGCGGCACCCACGAGGTCGAGGTCTCCCGGGCTCTCAACCAGTGGGCGGTCACCGTGACCTCGCTTGCCGACAACCGGATGATCACCCAGGACTTCTTCTCGCGGCGGTGGGAGGCGGTCGCGCGTGCCGAGGATTTCGTCCGCCTGCTCAATCGCAGCGAGCCCCCTCCCGGCTGGTAGCCGGGGGCTCAGCCCGTCTCGAGGTCCAGCAGCCAGCGCTTGCGCGGTAGTCCGCCGCCGTAACCGCCGATGTTGCCGCCCGTGCGGACGACTCGGTGACACGGCACCACGACCGGGATCGGGTTCGAGCCGAGCGCGTTGCCGACCGCGCGCGCCGCGCGCGGCGAGCCGATCTCGTGCGCGACGTCGCCGTAGCTGGCGACCGATCCGTACGGGATGCGAGCGGTGCGGCGGAGCACGCGCTGGGCGAACGGCCCCACGAGCGACCAGTCCAGGTCGAGGTCGAAGTCGCGAAGGTCCCCGTTGAAGTAGCTGTCGAGCTCGCGGCGGACGGGATCGAGGCGGCGCGGTGCCTCGAGGATCCGTGGCGAGAGCTGCGTCGCGACCTCTGCGAGGACGTCGTCACGGTTCTCGCTCTCGAACGCGATGCGGACCAGCCCGCGGCGCGTGGCCATGAGCAGCAGCGTCCCGATCGGGCTGTCCATCGTGGTGACCGCCACGTCGAGGAGGCCGCCCGCCTCCGCGCGTTCGACGAACCTGGATGCCAGCGCCTCGTCGACGGTTGCCGTGTCTGCGGTCATGCGCGGTCTCTCCTCAGCTTCTTCAAGCCCTCATGGACGCTCTGGCGCGCCGAGTCCTGCGTGGTCGACATCGCCTCCGCGATCTCCGGGTAGCTGCGATCGCCGGCGAATCGGAGCACGACCGCGCGGCGCTGCTTGACGG
The DNA here is from genome assembly GCA_035534435.1 of Candidatus Acidiferrales bacterium. Classification (GTDB taxonomy): domain Bacteria; phylum Chloroflexota; class Dormibacteria; order Aeolococcales; family Aeolococcaceae; genus Palsa-851. Next base: position 37,747 of record DATLRX010000081.1, on the reverse strand, counting down.
GCAGCCGGCGCACGTCGTCCCAGAGCCCTTCATCGATGATCGCCTGGTCGCCGGGTGCGGCGCCCGGGTCGGGGTCGGCGACCGGGGTCGGTCTACGGGCCAGCGCGCGGCGGGCGTCGATCACCTTGCGGCGCGCGATCGTGAACAGCCAGCCGCGCAGGTTCGAGCCGTCGACGAGGCGCGGATACGCGCGCAGCGCGCTGAGCATCGTCTCCTGGAAGCAATCCTCCGCGTCCGCCGGCCCGACGGCACCGCGGAGGAACGAGAGCACCGCGCCGGAGTGCTCGTCGAAGACCCGCTGGAACGGGGGAAGCTGGGTCGATCGCACCGTGCTCACTGCATATCAAACGGCCGGGCCGGTCCGTCCGTGAGCCGGCGCGCGGATCAGGCCGGGGAGCCGTCAGAAGTGGCGCCGTCGGGTGCGACCTCGACCGGCAGCTCGTTCGGGAACGCCACTGCGACCTCGAACGCGTCTCCGCTGCGCCAGATGGTGAGCATCATCGTGTCGCCCGGCTGGCGGAGCGACACAGCCCGGCGGAACTGATCGGCGCCGCCGTTGACCGTATACGCACCGATGCCGGTGATCACGTCGCCGCTCTGGATGCCCGCGGCCTCGGCGGGAGACGCGGGCTTGACCTGTCCGACCTCGACGCCGTACGTGGACGGCAGGCCCTTCTCCGCGGCGATCTCCGGGGTGACCGTCCGCACCGATGCGCCGAAGGCGACGTGCTGCTCCTCGCTCTCCGGGCGAGGCAGGAATCGGGCCAGCTGTACGGGATCGTGGCCGACGAGCAGCCGCTCCCCCACCTGGACGACCGGCGCGACCACCTTGCCGAGGCGTCCGAAGAGGATGGCGGTCGCCGACGGGTCACTGAGCACGTCGCGCTTCGTGTACGCAATGCCGCGCTGGTCGAGGTACCGGAGTGTCGCTTCGGACGCCGGGTCGCCGGAGCGGACGAAGACGGTGACCGCTTCGCTCACAACGCTCAGCCCTCCGGTGTGTCACCGGCGGTGGCCGGTGCCACATCTGGCTGCGGCTCGGTGGGTGGTGCCGGCCGGCCGCCGTCGGTCACCTGACCGGTGGGCTGGCCCGTTCCGGCCCCACGGCCCCGCCCACGACGGCGACGGCGGCGGCGTTTGCGCAGCGTGCCGTCCTGCGGCTGCCCTTCGCCGGCTTGCGGTTGGGTCACCACGGGTGTGCTGCCGTCCGTCGACGCGACCGCCGGCTGCGGCGCTCCGCGGCGTCCGCGGCGGCGGCGGCGGCGGCGCTTGGCGGCGCGCTCGGTTTCGGTGCCTTCGCCCGATTCGACGCTCGCGCCGTCCTGTTGCTGGCGCGGCGCACCACGGTTCGGCTTCGGCTGCGACACGAGCTCGAGTGCGCTCAGCCAGCCACCGGTCGACCGCGAAGCCTCGACCAGCGCGCCGTACATCGACTCATCGCCGCTGCGCAGCGTGGCGCTGTCGCCGATGCACGCGACGAGGCGCTTCGCGCGCGAGATGGCGACATTGAGCCGGTTCGGTACGCGCAGGAAACCGATGCGCCCGCGTTCGTTCGAGCGCACGAGCGAGATGACCACGATGTCTTCCTCGCGACCCTCGAAGGAGTCGACGGTGTCGATCTTCACGGTGCGTTTGAACTTGCGACGGCCGAGGGCCTGGCGCAAGCGCTCGACCTGCTCCGCGTACATCGCGATCACCGCCATGCTGAGCTCGCGTGGCGCGCGTTCGTCGAGCAGCCGCACGACCTGCGCGGCCACGCGGACCTCTGCCTCGTTGCGCAACGCGCCACCGGGTCCGCGGCGCTCGCGACCGCCGCGCATCCCCTCGGTGTCGACGAAGTGCAGCGCGACCGGGAACGGTTTGCGCGTGATGTAGTCGTATGCCTCGACCTCGGGCGCGTTCTCGAGCTGGTTGTCATACGAGGCCGCCGAGACGTACGCGGCGATGTCGGGGTGCATGCGGTGCTGGATGGTGAGGAGGCATTGCGCCTCCGCCGGCAACCCGCCGTCCCAGCATTGCTCGAAGAGGCTGCGGTTGACGAGATCCTCGAGCGCGGGGTCGATCTCGACGATGCCGTACAGGGCGTCGTCCTCGACCGGCGGGAGTTGCTTGTGATCGCCGACGAGCGCAAGGCTCCTGCCGAGACGGAGCGCGGGCAGCGCCTCGTCGGCGCGTGCCTTGTTCGCCTCGTCGAGGATGACGATGTCGAAGTTCATGTCGGTGATGCCCGACGTCGCCGCGGTCGCGCACGTCGCGAAATAGCAGTTCGCCTCGAGCAGGCGCGGGTCGTCCTCGTCGTCGCACCGGAACTTGTCGACCGCGGGATGCACACGCTCGGCACGCGCGACGCGGACGGCGCGCATGCCGGGCGTCCCGGCGAGACGCTCGAGCGCGTTGTCGACCGCGAGGTTGCTGTGCGACGTCACGAGGATTCGCTCGTCCGGGTTCGCCGCAAGACGGCGTTTCACGGCTTCGACGATCACCGTCGTCTTGCCGGTGCCGGGCGGTCCCTGGATGAACACGGCCTGGCCGGCACTCAGCCTGCTCAGCAGTCCGACCGCTCGGTTCTGCGGTTTGTTCGGACGCATCCCGCTGGTGAGCCACGACGACTCCGCATCCGACTCGTCCTTGGGCGCGATGATGGTCTCGGGACTGACGAGGAGTTGCGCAAGCAGTCCGACGCCGAAGTCCTTGGTGGCGATGGCGGCGAGGACGGAGCGCTTCGCCTGGTACAGCGCCTTGTTGAAGGACGGCGCGATGTAGCCCTCGCTGCCCGAGTGCTCGAACGTCCGCGTGACGATCTCGACGACGTGGCGCTGGTGGTCGATGCGAGCAACCCGGCCGACGAAGTTGGTCTCGTCGTCAGGCTCGATCAGGACGGCGGCGTCGGCGGTCAGGTTGATCGGCTCCCCAACCGGGATCTGAAATTCGACCTTGCCGATCTCCGGGGATCTGCGATCGGCGTCGGTGAACTCACGGCCGCACGAGGGGCACCGCTCGTGGCTTTCCGGACGCCAGAGCGCACGGCACGACTTGCACCGCCAGTACTCACGGGCGCCGGTGAAGCGCGTCCGCTGTGATTGCGCTCGCTGCTTCTCCGCCCGCTCGAGGCTGTCGACGAGCTTGAGGGTCGCGTACAGCTGCTCCGAGCGTGCGGCATGCTGCGTGGAGACGCGCCAGTCGAGCAGGCGGAAGGTGTCGCTGGCCACGCCGTTGGCCTCGGTCACCACCGGTTCGCGCGTGGTGATCGTCAGGAGCTTCGCTCCCTCCGGCTGGCCTCCGGTGGGGCGGATCGAGATGACCCGCAGTCCCAGGTGCTCGCGGGTACCGTCGGGGCCGGGCTGAGCCACGCATTGGAGGACGAGGTCGGGAAGGTCGAGGCGCAACTGCGGTGGATCCTCGTCGCCGAACGAGACGGAGACGTGACCGACTTCACCGATGCGCTCGGCAAAGACAGAGCGCGGGTCGGCACCGGGCTGCGAACCATGGGCCCATGCTTCCAGGACGACCATGGCATCGCTGCCGTCGGGCACGATCAGGTGCAGACGATCGAGCGCGAGGTCTGGGGCTATCAGCGGACTGTCAACCTCGGACGCGGCGGTGGCCCTGTCCACCGGCGCAAATGAATGGACTTCGGGTCGGCTTCGGGCGGTGCTTTTTGGCACGCGGGGCGACGATTCGATCGACGTCAACCGCGGGGACGCCCGAGGGCTCCCGTCTGCAAACGACTATACCCGATCGGAGCGGCGGTGCAACGTCAACGCTGTGATGGGGTGTCTCCACTACGATCAGCGCATGGCCGACAATCCCACCCCCGGCGTCGATCTCAGCGGGATCCATTCCGAGCTCGACAAGCTCAAGTCGCAGCTCTGCCGCTGCCAGCACCAGGGCACGTGCATGGCCTGCAAGGGCTTCGAGGTCATCCGCCAGCAGGTGCAGGTCGTCGTCGCGGCGGCGTCCCAGCCGGTCCTCATGCAGGTCGCGCAGGAGGTGCAGATGGAACAGCTGATGTCCCAGCTCGGCGGCCTGCAGGAAAAGCTGTCCGAGGACCCGCAGCTCCAGGACCTCATGGCCCGCATGTTCGAGCGCGTCCAGGATGACCTCGGCGGTCCCGAGCAGCTCCAGCAGATGCTCGGCGGCCTGTTCGGCGGCATGCCGGGCATGGAGGGCATGACGCCCGACACGAACGTCCCCCCGGACGACCGGCCCGCGCCACCGAAAGATCGCAAGCCGCGCGACGACACGCCGTTCGACGATCGCGACACGCCTCCCGACGAGCGGCCGGCCCCCTCAAAGGACTGACCCGAAGGTGTCCGCCGTCCGACTGCGCCGGTCAGTTCTCGCCGTTCCCGGCAGTAACCCTCGGATGATGGAAAAGGCGGCCGCGAGCGCCGCTGACGAGGTGTTCCTCGATCTCGAGGACGCGTGCGCGCCGCTCGAGAAACCCGCGGCGCGCACCAAGATCGTCGAGGCGTTGCGCTCCCACGACTGGCACGGCAAGACACGGGTGGTCCGGATCAACCAGGTGACGAGCGAGTTCGCGTTCGAGGATCTGCGCGAGGTGATCACCGGCGCCGGCGACCTCCTCGACTGCATCATGGTCCCGAAGGTGCGCAACGCCGGCGACGTTGCGTTCGTCGATCGCGCACTCCTCCAGCTGGAGCAGTCGCTGGGGTTCCCGGCCGGCCGGATCGGCATCGAGGCACAGATCGAGGACGCGGAGGGATTGATGCGCGCCGAGGAGATCGCGTTCTCGAGCACGCGCCTGGAAACCTTGACGTTCGGCCCGGCGGACTTCTCGGCGTCGATGCAGCTGCCGTCGCTGACCGTGCGGAACAACGACACCTATCCCGGCGACATCTTCCATTACGTGCTCTTCAGGCTCGCGGTCGCCGCGCGCGCGGCGGGCATCCAGGTGATCGACGGACCGTATCTCGCGATCCACGATGTCGAGGGCTACCGCGCTTCGGCGGGTCGCGCGGCTGCTTTGGGGTACGACGGGAAGTGGGCGCTGCACCCGTCGCAGATCGAGCCCGCCAACGAGGCGTTCACACCCGCGCAGGCCGACTTCGACAAGGCTGCGCGGATCCTCGAGGCGTACCGGCGCGCGACCGAGGTGGACCGCCGCGGCGCCGTGATGCTCGGCGACGAGATGATCGACGAGGCGTCGCGGAAGATCGCGATGGGCTTCTACGCGCGCGGAGTTGCTGCTGGGCTCACGCCGTCGGCCGCGCCGGCCGGGGACACGGCGACGGGCTGACCTGGGTCGCTCGATACGGTCGTGCCGGTAGCGGGGACGTTCGTCAGCGAGCCGGTTCGAGCAGGTCCTGGCCCGTCGTGGCGAACGCGGTCAATCGATCGCCTGCGAGGTCGATCGCGCGCGGGTCGATATCGGCGCCGATGAAGTCGCAGCCGGAACGCAGTGCGGCGACCCCTGATGAACCGCTGCCGCAGAAGGGGTCGCACACCGTGAACCCGGGCTCGGCGCTGGCATCGAGCATCATCTCGAAGAGCCGTACGGGTTTCTGCGTGGGATAGGCCCCGCGATGCACGCGCTGCACCGCCCACACGTCGGGCATGTCGCGGCGCGCGACCTTGCGCCGGCCCTTGCTCGCGAACACGATCTGCTCGTGGCGGCGGCGGAAGTAATGGCCCATCCCGAGGTGCATCTTGTCCCAGACGATGACGCCCTTCACATCGAAGTGCTCGCGCACGAGCGCGCCGAGCGACAGCATCGAGAAGCTGTCGAACATGATGTAGACGTGCCGGTCCTGGCGGAGCACCCGCGCGCACTCCGACAGGAACACGCGATACGTCTCCGGGTCGTCGGAGAACTCGTGGAACCAGCGCTCGTTGTCCGGTTTGCCATAGCTGCCGACGATGCGACCGTGTCCGAAACGCATGTGCTGATTCATGCCGGAGTACGCCGGGTCGGTGACGATGATGTCGACCGAGGAGTCGGGCTGATCGCGGAGGAACGCGATGCAGTCCTGCGTGCGGATGTCGAAATGTCCGATCGCAGCGTCGGAAGCCGCCGCGGCTCCGTCAAGCGGGCGGGCGATCATCTCGCGAACGGCCGTTCGCACATCGCGCAACTGTAGCAGTGCGGGCTCGGCCTACACTGCCAACCGCATGGCGGGAGGCTTCGAGCGACAGGTTCGAGCGCGGGACGAGTACCGACGTCGCAACCCGTCGTGGGTGGACAGCGTGACGCGATATCGCGCCTTGATCGGGAACGTCGCGCACCCTGGAGCGCGGATTCTGGACCTCGGCTGCGGGCGCAACGGACTGCACGGCGACGATCTGTCGTGCGCGCCCGAGAGCACGGTCGTCGGCGTTGACCCGGACCCGGGCGCACTCGCCGGCAACCGCGTGGTCACGCATCGAGTCGTCGGTTCGGGCGAGGAGCTGCCGTTTGCGGCCGCATCGTTCGACATCGTCGCGTCGGCGTGGGTGCTCGAGCACCTCGACCATCCCGGCCTGGTGTTCTCGGAGGTGCGCCGCGTGCTCGTCGACGGCGGGCACTTCCTCTTCGTGACCCCCAACGCATGGAACTACAACGCATGGATGATCCGTGCCATCCCCCATCGCTTTCATGCCGTGCTGACCCGGCGCCTGTACGGCCGCGGCGAGGGAGATGCGTATCCCGTCCGCTATCGAGCCAACAGCCGCGACCGGCTGCGGCGATTGCTGAACGCGGCAGGGTTCGAGCGGACTCGCCTCCACTGCAACGGCGATCCGTCGTACGTCGCGTTCAACCGGGCCCTGCTCGAGGTCTCGTTCGCTGTCGAGCGGGTTCTGGCGGCGCCCTCGCTGCAAGGGGCGCGGGTGCACATCCTCGGGGACGCACAGGCCTGACGGCTAGACTCGTGCCGTGTCCATCGACCTGACGACCGAACAGCGCGAGATCGTCGGCATGGTCCGGGATTTCGTGGAGCGGGAGATCATCCCGGTCGCGCACGACCTGGAGCACGACGACACCTACCCCGAACGGATCGTCGCGCAGATGAAGCAGCTCGGATTCTTCGGTTTCGCGGTACCCGAGGCGTACGGCGGGGCCGGGCTCGACTACGCGACCTACGCCATGGTGTGCGAGGAGATCGCCCGTGGCTGGATGTCGATCACCGGCATCATCAACACCCACTTCATCGTCAGCTTCCTGATCGAGAAGTTCGGCACCGACGAGCAGCGCCAGCGCTTCCTGCCGCGAATGGCGACCGGCGAGTTCCATGGCGGCTTCTCGATGAGCGAACCCAACTGCGGCTCCGACGTGCAGGCCATCCAGACTCGCGCGGTCCTCGACGGCGGCGAGTACGTCATCAACGGCACGAAGATGTGGGCGACGAACGGGGCGCACTCGACCGTCGTCGCGACGCTGGTCAAGACCGACCCCGACGCGATCCCGCCGCACCGCGGCATGTCGTGCATCCTCGCCGAGAAGCAGTACCCCGGGTTCACGGCGTCCCGCCACATCGAGAAGCTCGGTTACCGGGGTGTCGAGACGACGGAGCTCGTGTTCGACAACAACCGTCAGCCCCTCTCGAACCTGCTCGGCGGCGTGGAAGGACAGGGGTTCAAGCAGATGATGGCGGCCATCGAGCTGGGCCGCGTGAACGTTGCGGCACGCGGCGTCGGTGTCGCGCAGCGCGCGTTCGAGCTCGCCATCAGGTATGCGCAGCAGCGTCATGCCTTCGGCGTGCCGATCGCCGACCATCAGGCGATCCAGTTCAAGCTCGCGGACATGGCGACGAAGATCCAGGCGGCGCGCCTCCTCACGAACTTCGCGGCGCGCAAGAAGGATGCCGGCGAGCGCGCGGACATCGAGTGCGGGATGGCGAAGCTCTTCGCCACCGAGACGTGCTTCGAGGTCGTGAGCGAGGCGATGCGCGTGCACGGCGGCTACGGCTTCTCGAAGGAGTACGAGGTGGAGCGTCTGTATCGAGACGCCCCACTCCTGATCATCGGCGAGGGCACCAACGAGATTCAGCGCGTCATCATCGCCAAGGGACTGCTGGAGCGCTATCGCATCAGCGCGTGACGACCTCCAGGCCGGGCACGCGTGCCAGCCGGACGCGCATGACCGCAATCGCGTCCGCCTGATTGTCGACGAGCAGGAAGCGCCGTCCGAGCTCGGCGGCGGCCACGCCCGTGGTGCCGCTCCCGGCGCACCAGTCGACCACGAGCTCCCCCGGCCGCGACGAGGCCGCGACGATCCTGCGCAGGATGCCGAGAGGCTTCTGCGTGGGATACCCGGTGCGCTCGCGGGACGACGTCGGCACGATGGTGTGCCACCACACGTCCGTGGGCAACTTGCCGCGCGCAGCTCGCTCCGGCGTCTGCAGGCGAGGCGCCATGTACGGCTCGCGCGTCACCTCGCTCGCGTCGAAGTGATAGCGGCCCGGGTCGCGCACGTAGACGAGGATGACGTCGTGCTTGGCGGGCCAACGCCGTTTGGTCCGCGCCCCATAGTCGTACGCCCACACCACCTCGTTGAGGAAGCACCCGCGGCCGAACACCTCGTCGAGCAGCACCTTGCAGTAGTGCGACTCCCGAGGATCGATGTGGAAGTAGAGGCTGCCGTGAGCGGCCAGGATGCGGCGCGTCTCCACGAGCCTGGGTCGCAGCCATCCGATGTAGTCGTCGAAGTCATCCTCGAAACGCGCGCCGGGCGATCGCTCCGTCCGGTACCGGCGGCCTGCGAACCCGACTCGTGTCGCCTCCACGTCCTGCGTCGCGGTGGTTCGCACTCCCCGCCGCGGTCCGCCGGTGTTGAACGGTGGATCGACGTACACGAGACCGGCGCATCCGTCCGGCAGCGCGCGGAGGACGTCGAGCGAGTCGCCGTGCACCACGGCGGCGCTGGAGTCCGACGCTTCGGGGCGGGATCGCATCGCAGGCACGTACAGTAGGGTGAGGCATGGACACACGCGCGCTCGCTTCCGCCACGGTCCTGGGCGCGGACGGCGGCTCCGTCCGCATCGCCGACTCGTGGCGCGACCACCCCGCCGTCGCCGTCTGGTTGCGCCATTTCGGCTGCGTCTTCTGCCGTGAGCACGTCGCCGAGATTCGCGCCGCACGCCCCGCGATCGAGGCGATGCACGGCGGGATCGTCTTCGTCGGCAACGGCACGCCGCGCGCCGCCGCATGGTTCCAGAAGCGTTTCGCCCCCGACTCGACGGTGCTCACCGACCCGGACCTCGTCACCTACCGTGCGATCGGCGCCCGCTCCGGGCTGATGTCGACTCTCGGCCCGAGGGCATGGGGAGCCGGACTGCGGGCGTTCAGCAGCGGCGCCCGGCAGACCACCACCAAAGGTCACCCGTTCCAGCAGGGTGGTGTCCTCGTCATCGCACCGGGCACCAAGGTGCTCTACCGGCATGTCAGCGGAACGGCCGGCGACCATGCGCCGCTCGATCGCGTCCTCGGCGCGCTGCGGTCGGCGGACGCGCCCGCCGCGGCCTGAACCGCCATGCAGTTCGGCCGCTACTTCGAGGAGTTCGAGGTGGGCACCACCTACAGGCACTGGCCCGGCAAGACGATCACCGAGGCGGACGACCACCTCTTCTGCCTCATCACCATGAACCATCACCCGCTCCACACGGATGCGCATTACGCGGAGACGAAGACCGAGTTCGGCCGCAATGTCGTGGTCGGCAACCTCGTGTACAGCCTCGCGATCGGGATGAGCGTCGCCGACATCAGCGGCAAGGCCATCGCCAACCTCGAGGTCGAGTCGCTCAAACACGAGCATCCGACGTTCCACGGCGACACAATCTACGCGGAGACCACGGTGCTGGAGAAGCGCGAGTCCTCGACCAAGCCTGATCGCGGGATCGTCACCGTCGAGACGCGCGCGTTCAACCAGCGCGGTGAGCGTGTCTGCATCTTCAAGCGCCGTGTGATGGTGCCCAAACGCGAAGCCGGAGAGCTGCAGCCGCCGGACATCCCCGCCGGCGAAGGCTGACGTGAGCGCGGCGAGCGCGCGGGTCGCCGCTCGGTACAGCGTGCGCCCGCTGCTGCCCGGCCCGGACGATGCCCTGCGCGACGCTGTGCTGCGCCTGGGTGTTCCACCGGAGAAGCTCACCGTGCTGGCGCGGCGCGGCGCCGTCGAGGCACTCGCGCTCCAGGGGCTGACCCAGGATCAGACGCGTGTCATCGAGCGGCTCGTCGCCCAGGGCGGCGGCGAGGTCCTCACCAACAGCGACGGTGACCGCGCGGTCGTGCTCATGCCGCTGCTGACCGCAGCTACGCTGCCCGACGAGCTCGCGGAGTGGAGTGACCGGACGGGGGAGGTCGGAGCGGCGATCAGGTCGGTGCTCATGGCGCGCTTCACGCCGCCACCTCCGCTCGACATCTCCGGCCACCGTCTGGCGTTCGGCACGCGCACGCTCGTGATGGGCATCGTCAACGCCACGCCGGATTCGTTCTCGGGCGACGGCGTCGGTGACGACGTCGACGCAGCCGTCCGTCGCGCGCTGTTGCTGGCCGAAGAGGGTGCGGACATCATCGACATCGGCGGCGAGAGCACGCGCCCGTCGAAGACGCGTGAGCCGGTGTCGGTCGAGGTCGAGACGGCTCGCGTCATCCCGGTGATCCGCGCGCTTGCTGCCCGGCTGACGATTCCGATCAGCATCGACACGCGCAAGGCCGCGGTGGCGGACGCGGCGCTCGACTCCGGAGCCGTCATCGTCAACGACGTCTGGGGTTTGCGCGGGGACCCGGACATGGCCCGGGTTGTCGCGTCGCACCCGGGAACGGGGCTCGTCGTCATGCACAACCAGCACGGCACCGAGTACGGCGACCTCCTCGAGGACGTCTGCCTCGGGCTCCGCAAGAGCGTTGCCGCAGCGGAGGACGCCGGCATCCCGGTCGAGCACGTGATCATCGACCCGGGTTTCGGGTTCGCGAAGACGCCCGCGCACAACCTGGAGCTGATCCGCCGTCTCGGGGAGCTGCTCGGGCTCGGCCGCGCAGTGCTCGTCGGCCCGTCACGCAAGTCGACGATCGGCCTCCTCACCGACGGCGCGGACCAGAGCAGGAGGCTCGAGGGCAGCCTCGCCTTCGCGACGCTGGCTGTGCAGGCCGGCGCGCACATGGTCCGGGTGCACGATGTCGCGCCGACAGTCCGCGCGCTGCGCGTCGCCGATGCCGTGGTCCGCGGGACACCGGAGTCGCTGAGGAGCGTGCCGATCCCGGGTCCGACGGGATGAGCTCCGACGACAGCTCAACCGACACCGCGTGGGTATCACTGGGCAGCAACCTCGGCCACCGCGGCGCGAATCTTGCGCGGCTCCGAGATGCGCTGACCGCGGACGCGGTGTCGATCGCGGCGATGTCACCGGAGATCCTCACCCGCCCAGTCGGCGTGACGGCGCAGGGGGACTTTCACAATCAGGTGGTCCGGTTGCGCAGCCCCGAGCCCTGGACGCCGCATCGCTGGCTCGGGCACTGCGTCGTCGCAGAGCGCGCAGCCGGACGTCGCAGCACGTATCGGTGGGGTCCCCGCGTCGCGGACGCCGACATCCTGCTGCTCGGTGAACACGGTGAGATCAGTGTCCGCGAGCCGGGTCTCGCCGTCCCGCATCCGGAGCTCGCTCGCCGCCCGTTCGAGCGCGACCTGCTCTCCGCCGCCGGCTTCAGGCCCGCATCGGTCAGAGAACTGGAGGAATCATGAGCGCAAGCCTGCACGACAGCCGCACGGCCGGAGCCCCGCGCATCGAGGAAGTTGGCGACGGGATCTTCGCGTACATTCAGCCCGACGGGACGTGGTGGATCAACAACACCGGCTTCCTGGTCGGCACGGGCGGTGTCATCAGCGTCGACACATGCGCAACAGAGCGCCGGACGCGTGACTATCTCGCTGCAATCCGATCGGTGTCAGCGCTCCCGATTCGGACTCTCATCAACACGCATCACCACGGCGACCACACCAACGGGAACTTCCTCTTCGACGGAGCGACGATCGTGGCCCACGAGAGCTGTCGCACCGAGGTCATCGCGACGGGCCAGCCGTCCTACGAGGGGATCTGGAACAGCATACCGTGGGGCAATCTCTCGCTTGCTCCCCCGTTTCTCACCTATGGCGATCGGGTCACTGTGTGGGTCGACGAGCTCCAGTGCGACCTCAGGCATGTCGGGACGCCGGCGCACACGACCAACGACTCGATTCTGTGGATCCCGGATCGATCGATCCTCTTCAGCGGCGACCTCCTGTTCAACGGTGGGTCGCCATTCCTGTTGATGGGATCCGTCAGCGGCGCCGTCGATGCCGTCGAGTCGCTGAAGGCGCTGAGCCCACGGACAATCGTTCCTGGTCACGGTGATGTGTGCGGCCCGGAGGTGATCGACACGGTCCTTGGATACCTGCGTCGCGTGCAGGAGATCGCGATGACGGGGAAAGCCGCGAATCAGAGCCCGCTCGAGGCCGCTCGCGCTTGCGACCTCGGCGAGTTCGCGGAGCTGCGGGACGTCGAGCGGATCGTCGGCAATCTGCATCGCGCATACGCGGAGCTCGACGGTCAACCGCGCGGCGCTCGGATCGACCTCCGCGCAGCGCTCGCAGACATGGTCACGTACAACGGCGGCCGTCCGCTGACATGCCTCGCATGAGAGTCGCCGCGGCGGCGTTTCGCGCGGAACGCCGCTAGATCGGCAGGCGATCTGCGAGCTGCGGCACCAGCTTCAGCGCGGTGTCGATCTGCTTCGCGAGCGCGGCCAGGTCCGGCTGTTTCTCGAAGTCGAGGAACCACGAGTGCTCGGCGGTGAACTTCTCGACGAGCGTCGTCGTGCCGAGGACGGCGATTCCCACATGCACGCTCGGCCTGTCGTCGTCGGGAAACGCCTTGCCCAGCAACGTCTGCACGATCTCGACCCAGCCGCCGACCTCGTCCAGATCATGGAGCTCGTACCCGCCGTCGCCGAGCACGAACTCGGCCTCGACGTCGACGAATGCCTGCGGCGTGATCTGCTGGTGCGGGCAGTCCTGCGCTTCATCGTCGTCGTGATACAGCTCGCAGTCGGCCCCCGGTCCGTATGCGGAGATGAACGTGAGCAACGCGTCCCACGTGTAGCTGACATGCACGTGATAGCGCGGCGGCGGATCGCCGGTGAGCCGCACGGTGCACTCGAATCGCCGCTCACCCAGGCCGGGCTCGAGGTGGTGGCGGACATCCTCGATGCTCAGCCCCACGCCGTCGACGGCCTCGAGGAGGTCCGAGGCGAACTCCTCGTACGAGGGGAACGTCGGCCGGTCGGCTGCCTGTTCCGACCCGGCCTGTCCGGCGCCGGGATGTTCCGTCACGCGCTCAGGAACCCGGCCGGAAATGGCGAACGGCGACGCGCACGAGGTTGGCGCCGACCACGACCACGAAGAACAGCGCGATGGCGATCACCAGCGGCAGTTCGACGTCCGGCGTGGAGTAGGTATAGGTCGCCAGGACCGCGGCCGCGAGCAGCGCGACCGCGATGACGGCCAGGGCACCCACGGTGACCGAGACCACCGGATCGGGGCGGCTGCGGCCGGCGGCGGGCTCGCGGGAATCGAGCATCGGTGGTGTACGCACGACGCCGAGTGTACTTTGCAGCCCCCCCACGTCAGCGACCGGGATCAGGTTCTGAGGCCCGCGAATCGGTATCCGACGCCTGGCACGGCGAGGATGTGCCGCGGCCGGCCCGGTTCCGGCTCGATCTTGCGCCGGAGGTTGCGTACGTGGACGTCGATGACCCGGGTCTCGATGGGGTGCTCGTACCCCCAGACGGCGCTGAGGATCCGTTCGCGGGAGAGCACCTTGCCTGCGTTCGACGCGAGGTACGAGAGGAGGTCGAACTCGGTGTGGGTGAGGACGATGTCCTGCTCCGCGCGTGAGACGCGCCGCTCTGCGGTATCGATCACGAGATCGCGGAAGACGAGGCGCCCGTCGGGTGGCTCGTCCTCGCCGCGCAACTCCCTGGCCCTGCGGAGGTGGGCGCCGATGCGCGCCAGCAGTTCGCGTGGCCGGAACGGCTTGGCGATGTAGTCGTCCGCGCCGATCTCGAGGCCGAGCACCACGTCGATCTCGTCGTGCTTGGCGCTCAGGATGATCACAGGCATGCGATGGCCCCCGCGGCGGATCTCCCTGCAGAGATCGAAGCCGGAGAGGTCGGGGAGCACGAGGTCGAGGATCACGACGTCTGGATGGAAGGTCTCGAGGCGCCCGAGTGCCTCGGTCGCCCGCTCCGCTTCCTGAACGGTGTAGCCCTCGCTCTCACACGTGAGGCGCACCGCTCGACGGACGAGGGCGTCGTCGTCGACCACGAGCACCCGCACCTGCTGACCTTCCACGCCTATTCCTCGAACTGCCCCCGCGCCATTCTGACTATTCCAACTCTCGTTCGGAACGGCGAAGGGTTGGTACTATACGGGCCGACTCCAATACGGACCGCCCCCTCGGGGACGGTCTCCAATTCACAAAACTGGAGACCCGCCACCGTGCAGACCCAGGGTTCTCTTCGTGACGGCGGGCTCGCGACGCTGCTGCAGGCCATGCAGGCGGAGCGGGCCACCGGAACGCTGACCATCGACAACGGCGGCGACAGCTGCTCGCTGTATTTCCTCTTCGGGCACCTGTTCCACGCCAGCGGACCGAGTGGGCAAGGCGAGGAGGTCGTGATCGACGCCCTGGGCTGGGACGACGGGTCGTACCAGTTCGATCCACGCGCCAAGCTGCCCGCCGAGGAGACCATCAAAGCCTCGCCGGCTGAGCTGATCGCCGCGGCGGAGAGCCGGCATGCTCCGGCGGCCTCGGCGGCGACCGCCGCCTCATCGTGGCCGGACGCAGCGCCCGCCTACTCGAGCTCGGACGCCTACACGGCGCCGGCCGCCGGCCTACCCGCTCCGATCGAAGAGCCCGCGTACGCTATTTCGACGCCCGCGACCGAATCGGCCGCTGACACGGAAGCGCCCGCCGCGGCTGCTCACCTACCCGAGCCCGAACCCGAGCCCGAACCCGAGCCGGCGCCCGCGCCGGTCGCCGAGTTCCAGCCGGTACCCGCGGTGACCCCGGCGCCGGAGCCTGTGTCGTACGCGCCGGCGCAGCCGGCCCCGACGACCCCAATCGCACCGGCCCCCGCCGCGTCGTCGGACCGCCCGGTGGGCACATCAGGTGGTGCGGCATCGTCTACTGTTCAGCCCGTGCGGGTGTACCCACTCCCTTCGGGCCGTGCCCACTACGAGGGGCTCAAGAGCGCGTTCGTCGACTTCCCACGTCTGCTGCGGACGCTGCGGTCGGATCGACACACCGGGTACGTGAACCTGAGCGGGACCGGGTATTCAGGGGTGATCCTCCTGAACGACGGTCAGGCGCTCCAGGCGCTGTGCAGCAACGGCACCGCGGTGCAGGGCGAGTCGGCGTTCCTCCAGATCCGGCGACACATGGACGCGGGCGACGGCGTCATCGACGTCATCGAGCTCGACGGGGAGACGGTCACCGCGCTCGCCCAGCTCTTCACATCGCCGTACCTCTACAGCGGCCTGCTCGGCCGCTTCGTCAATCTCGATGCGCTGCTCGAGTACCTCTCTGAGGAGCACGTGAGCGGATCGGTCGTTGTGCAGACCCCCAACGAGGCGGGGATCATCCTGCTTCGCGATGGCGACATCCTCGGGACCTACACCGAAACCCAGCGATCCCTCGACAAGGCCACGACCGCGGTCGCGACCCTGGCCAAGGATCGTCAGTCGAGCATCGAGGTCAAGGGCGGCGACGGAACCATCGCCGCCATCGACGTCGACGCAGCACTCAACCGCGCGTACTAGCGCCGCTGCGCGCGGTCGTCCTTCCGGTCGTGGTACCGCCGGCGCCCGGCGCACCGCGCTCTGGGCTGCAGCCGGGCTGATCGTCGCATCGCTGTCCGGCTGTTTCGCGAGCCCACCGCAGATCATCAACCTGATCCCGAACCGTGGCTCGATCGGCGTCTCCGCCGACGCGCCGATCACCGTCGAGTTCGACAGGCCGGTCGACACCTCCTCTGTCGCAGGACGCTTCTCGGTGAACCGCGCGATTCCGTCGTGCAACCTCCGCGCGGCGTTCAGCGCCGGCCCGCTGGCGCCCTGCCGCATCGTCTGGCTCAACGGGGACACCGAGTTCACCCTGCTGCATCCGCGCGCGATCCTCGCGCCGAGCACGACGTACACCTTCACGCTCGCGGGCGGGATTCGCGACCCCAGTGGCGTCGTCAACTCCGTCGACCATCACTGGACGATCACGACGGGACAGGCGCCCGTGATCCGGAGCATCAACCCACCGAACGGCGCCACCAACGTCCCCGTCGACACACCCATCTCCGTGACCTTCTCGACAAGCATGGCCGCAACCCCGACCGAGGCCGCGATCACGCTGACGCCGACGGTCCCGGGCACCCGGGTCGTGCGCAACAGCGTCGATGCCAGCCGCTACGTGGTGCTTCCCGGCGGGATGCTCCAATCCAGCGTGACCTACACGCTGAGCATCGCCGCCACCGCGGCGGACTCCCACCAGCAACCGCTGGTCGCGAGCGAGGCGGTGCGATTCACCACCGGCGGCCTGTCACCCGGCCCCCACGCCGTCGTGCTGGCGCGCGCCGAAGGAGAGGCCGGCGCAACGACGGTGCTCTTCTCGCCGCTTGCGCCGGCGCAGGCCGGGGAACCGATCTCGAGCGAGGCTGTCCTCGTCGCCCCGCGATGCCAGGACGCTGCGGGCTGCGGTGACGCCGTGCTCGGTGCTCCGCTCTACACCTACGCGTCGGCGTCGCTCTCCCCGGGCGGCCGCTGGCTTGCGGTCGTCGAGCTCGACACGATGCTCGCGGCGCCACAACCGGTGCTCGTCATCCTCAATCCGGCGACCGGATTCGTGCTCGCGAGCTTCACCCACTCATCGCTGCCGTCGTGGTCACCGGACGGGTCGACGCTGGCGTTCTCGCGGTCGGGGGTGGTGACATTCTTCGCCACAGGGACGGGTTCGATGACCAGCCTTCCGGCCGGCGACCCGCTGGTGGCGCCCGCCACCTGGAGCCCGCTGGGCGAGCAACTGGTCCTCGACGTGGCCGGGCCGAGCGACCTCGAGCACCTGGAGCTGGCGGACTCCGTGGTACTGGCCCGTTATCCGCTTCCGGGCGTTGCCGGGGAGTCGAGCAGCCCGGTCATCTCGCCAGATGGAACACAGCTGGCGTTCCTGCGCTCCACGTCCCCGACGCTCGGGACATGGCTGGCCGGCCTTGGCTCGACGTCGAGCAGTCCACGGGTGCTCGACCCGGCCCTGGATCCGATCGGCTTCACGGCCCCCGGGACGCTGCTCGGTATCAGTCAGCCCGCCGGCGGCGTTCCGACGCTCGTCCTCGTCAGTGTTGCCGGAGATGCACAGATCCCGATCGCGACCGGACCGGCGAACGGCTTCCTGAACACAGCGGTGATCACCCCGTCCGGCCGTCAGCTCGTCTATCTCTCCCCTGACCGAAACGACGTCGTCCAGGCGTACGTCGTGAACGCCGACGGCAGCCACGCGCTGCCGATCACGGGTTTCGCGCTCGGGACGCTCAGCGCGGTGACGGTCACGGTGAGCGGATGAGGCGACTGCTGTTCCTCATCGCCGACACCGGCGGGGGGCATCGCGCCGCAGCGACCGCGGTGGAGCGGCAGATGGCGGACACCGCGCCCGGCGAGTTTGAGATCACCGTGCTGGATCCATTTGCGGCCGCACCACTACGCATCATCGGGGGGACCGCCGGACTGTACGGCCCGATCACCCGTCACGCCAGGTGGCTCTGGGCCGGCCTCTATCACGCGACGAACAGCAGGCCGGCGGTGACCTTGCTCGAGCGCACGGTGCTGCGCTCGGTGACGAAGGCGGTCGACGACGCAATCCAGCGTCTGCAGCCGGACTGTGTGGTGTCGTTCCACCCGCTTCTGAACCACATCAGCGTGCGGGCCGTGCAGGGCCGTCCGCGACGGATACCGGTCATCACGGTCATCACGGATCTCGTCGACATCCACGCCTCGTGGGCCTGCCCCGACGTGGACGCCGTGGTGGTGCCGTCCCCGGGAGGCTTCGAGCGCTGTCGACGCGCGGGTATCCCGGCATCGCGATGCCACGACATCGGGCTGGCCGTCGACCGGCGCTTCACCGACCTTCCGAGCGATCCCGCAGGTATCGCCGCGCTCCGGCGGCAGCTCGGGTTGCGCCCGGAGAGCTTCGTCGTTCTCGTCTGCGGTGGCGCCGACGGCTCCGGTGGTCTCGTGCGTAATGCGCAGGCGATCGCGGCCACGACCATCGATCTCGACCTCGTGGTGATCTGCGGTCGCAACGAGCGCGCCCGTTCCACGCTCGCCGGTTTGCGAACGGCCGCCGGACGCGATGTTCGCGTGCTCGGCTACGTGACCGACATGCCGCTGTGGATGCGAGCGAGCGACGTCGTCGTGTCGAAGGCGGGCCCGGGAACCATCGCGGAAGCGCTCTGCTGCGGGCTCCCGCTGCTGCTGGTCTGGTATCTCCCCGGACAGGAGCGAGGCAACGTCGAGTGGGTGGTCGACATCGGCGCCGGCCGGTTCGTGCCCCACGTCGAGCAACTGATCGACGCGGTCGCGGAGCTCGCGGTTCCAGGCTCGGCCACGCTTGCGGCCATGCGCGACGCGGTGCGGGCCGTCGCTCGACCCGACGCCACACGACGCATCGCTGAGCTGATCGCCTCGATCGCTGCCGGCGCCCCGGCGTGACCGGTACCGTTCCCCGTTGCACGATCACACGACTCCGCGTGCACTGTTTTCGCAATTACGCCGAGGCGACCGTGCATTTCGGGCCCGGCCTCAACATCATCCACGGCCAGAACGCGCAGGGTAAGACGAATCTGCTCGAGGCGATCGCGACTCTCGCGCTGACCCGATCCCCGCGGGCGACGACCACAGGAGACCTGCTCCTGTGGGGTCACGACGAGGGCCTGGCGGAGGCCGACATTCAGCGGCCACCCGCGGACGTCACGCTCGCCGCCAGATTTCAGCGCGACCTCGCATCCGGCAGGGTCACCCGCACCGCGATCGTCGACGGCAAGCCGCGCGCGGCGCGATCCGTCCTCGGCATCTGCCCGGTCGTCCTCTTCTGGCCCGAGGATCTTGCGCTCGTGCGCGGCGGTCCCGAGGGCCGGCGCAGGTTCCTCGACGTCATCCTTGCGCAGACGGACCCGCAGGCCGCCGCGCACATGTCGCGGTACCGGCGTGTCCTCGAACAGCGAAACGCGCTCCTGCATCAGTTGCGTGCCGGTGGCGGCGGTCGTGACGGGCTCAGCGGATTCACGAGTGAGCTGGCTCGTCACGGTGCGTGGCTGGCGCGGGCGCGGTCGCGGCTCGTCGCCGCTCTGGCGCCGCTGGCGGCAACCGCACTCCACGACCTGAGCGGCCGGCGCGAGCACATCGCGCTCCGGTACGCGCCGGCGCACGCGGCTGCGATCCACGACGACCTCGAGGAAGCGGAGCAGGCACTGCTGGACACGCTGCGCGTGCGCGGTGCAGAGGAGATCTCACGTGGCATCACGCTCGCCGGCCCGCACCGCGACGACGTCGCGATCGACCTCGACGATCGCGCTGCACGTGGCACCGCGTCGCAGGGTCAGCAGCGAAGCATCGTGCTCGCATGCAAGCTCGCAGAGGTGCGGTACCTCCAGGACACGGCGGGCGTTGCTCCGGTCATCCTTCTCGACGATGTCCTCAGCGAGCTCGACCCCGGACGCCGCGCGCAACTCCTCGGGCTGCTCGCAGCCGGCGGACACAACCAGGTGTTCGTGACCACCGCCGAACCGTTCCCGGGCGTTGCGGATTTCGCCGAGGTCATGTATCACACCGTGCGCGCCGGCGTCGTCACGCAGGACGAGCACGCATGACCGAGGAGCGCCTGTCCGAGCTCATCGATCCCGCGTTGCGCGGCCTCGGTGTGCGCGGGCCGGTTCGTGAGGAGCGTCTCCGCCTCGCGCTCGCCGATGTCGTCGGCGCGAGTCTTGCGCCCCTGTGCCGTGCCGAACGGCTCGATCGCGGTGTGCTGCTCATCGCGACGGCGAACAGCGCACTTGCGCATCAGCTACAGATGGATGCCCCGCGCGTCATCGCCGCGCTCAACCGGCACGTGGGTCAGGACCTGGTGCGCCGCATCCGCTTCTCGGCGATGTGACGCTTGCCGGTCGCGACGTTCGCGAAGGCCGCGTCTATGCGACGCGCACCGGCATGATGATGCAGAGGTAGTCATCGCTTCCGACGGGTCGGATGACGCCGGGTTGGAGGGACCCGTTGAACGACAGGATGACCTCGTCGGAGTCGAGTGCCGACAACGCGTCCAGCATGTAGCGCGCGTTGAAGGCGATCTGCACGTCGTCACCCTTGATGGTCGCCGTGAGGGGCGCTTCGTCGTCGCCCACCTCCGCCGTCTGGGCGAGGAGTGTCAGCGTACCGTCGCCGATGCGCAGGCGCACCGGATTCGCGGCGTCGCGCGCCAGGACGGCGGCGGTCTTCGCCTCGCGCAGCAACGACGCGGTCGGAAGGCTGACGGTGGTGGTTGACTCGCCGGGGATCACCTGCGTGTAGTTGGGGTACGTCCCCTCGATCAACCGCGACGAGATCTCGACGTCTTTCAGCGTGAAGAAGACCTGGTTGCGCGCATGCGCGAAGGCGATGCCCACGGTGGGACGGTTGGGGTTCACCGCTCGCGCCACCTCGGTGAGATGCCGGGATGGGACGATGACCGAGGTGACCGGCGGTGTGCCGTGCACGGTGACGTCGATGGTCTTGACCGCCAGGCGATGCCGATCGGTTGCCGCCATGGTCAGCCGGTTGCCCTCGATCTGCATCAGCACACCGGTGAGCACCGGCGATGCCTCGTCCGAGCTCGCCGCCATCACGGTCTGCGCGATCGCGCCCTGCAGGGTCGGGGCATCGACCTCGATCACCGTGTCCGTGTCGCGAGCCGGCAGTGGAGGGAACTCGACCGCGTCGATACCGTGGAGGTTCGCGCGATGCACGCCGCCCGTGAGCTTCAGCACCTGCGACGTGGGGTCCAGCTCCATCGAGCACGGCGCGTCGCCGAGCGACGAGACGAACTCACCGAGAAGCCGTGCGGGAACGGTGGTCCGTCCTTCCTCGAGCACGGTCGCGGGCACGACCACGCTGATCGTCAGATCGAGATTCGTCGCGGTGACGCGAAGACCCTCGGCTGCGGTTTCGAGCAGGACATTGCTGAGCACGGGCAAGGTCGACCGGGGCGACACGGCCCTGGAGACGAGCCCGAGGGCACCACTCAGCGTGGAGGACGAGACGGTTGCTTTCATGGACGGCTCCTCTCCGGATGGTGCGTAACGGTTGTCACCAGACTTAATGAGTATGACTTCCAGAGTCTAGAGTCCAGTAGACGATGTAGTAGTGGGGACACTGGGGACAACCGCCCGGTCGATCTCACATCGGCCTCGAAGCCGTGTATGGCCTGTGCGCAAGACCGGCTCGTTGTCCACCGGTTATGCACGGGTTGTCCGGTCGTGCACTCTGTCCACATCTCAGCTCGCTGCGCGCACACAGGGTTGTCAACGGCTGTGGAGGTGCTCGCGGATGGCGCGCACCTCACCCTGCAGACGGACGTCCTCGCGCATGAGCTCCGTGATCTTCTCGATTGCGTGCAATGCGGTCGTGTGGTCGCGTCCGCCGAACGCCGTGCCGATCACCGGCAGCGATGATTCGGTCTCCTCGCGGATGAGGTACATCGCAACCTGACGCGGGAACACGATGTTCTTGTCACGACGCTTGCCCTTCATCTCCTCGACCGAGATGCCGTAGTGAGCCGCGACCGACATCTGGATGGTCTCGATGCTGAGTGGCGTGGAGTCGTGGACGGGGATGACATCCTTGAGGATCTGTTGCGCCGCTTCGAGCGTGATCTGCTGACCGTTGATCGAAGCGTGAGCGAGCACGCGGATCAGCGCGCCCTCGAGCTCGCGAATGTTCTTCTGGATGCGATGCGCGATGAACGAGCACACCTCGTCGGGCACGAGCTTGCTGTAGGGGCCGAGCTTGGTGTTGAGAATCGCAAGCCGGGTCTCGAAATCCGGCGGCTGGATGTCCGCCATCAAGCCGCCCTCGAAGCGGCTGCGCAGACGGTCTTCCAGCGTGGGGATGTCCTTGGGCGGGCGGTCGCTGCTCACCACGATCTGCTTCTGGAATTCCTGCAGCGCGTTGAACGTATGGAAGAACTCCTCACGGGTGTGGTCCTTGCCGGCGAGGAACTGGATGTCGTCGATGAGCAGGACGTCGACACCGCGGTACCGCATCCGGAACTCCGCCGGACGGTTCTCGACGATGGACGCGACCATCTCGTTCATGAACTTCTCGGATGTGACGTATGCGACCTTCGCGTGCCGGTGCGTCTCGCGCACCGCGTGTCCGATCGCGTGCATGAGGTGCGTCTTGCCGAGCCCGACTCCGCCGTACAGGAACAGCGGGTTGTACGCCTTGCCGGGCGCCTCGGCGACGGCGCGGCACGCCGCGTGCGCGAATCGCGACGAGTTCCCGACGACGAACGTGCTGAAGGTGAAGTTGGGATTCAGGCGCGAGTCGTTCGCGCCGTCCTCGGGCTCGCTCACATGCGCGTATGTGGGATCGGGAAGATGCGGCGGCGCCTCCGGGGGTGGCGACGCCTCAGGGTCGACGGTGATGACGACCTCGCAATCGCGGCCGAGCACTCCCGACAGGGTCTCGCGAATGATCGGCACGTACCGCTCGCTCACCCAGTCGCGCGCGAAGATCGTTGGAACGCCAACGGTGAACGTGTGCCCGTCGGAGTCCACGAGGACCGCGTTGGCGAGCCAGGCCTCGTAGCCCGGTTTGACGACCTGGAAGCGCAACTCCTCCTGCGCGACCTGCCAGAGCTGCTGCGGGTCCATGCTCGCAGTGGAGCTCACACCGTCTGCGACGGGCTCCAGCCGCGCCAGCGGGTCACCAATGATACCGGCCACTGTTCGATCCACTCGTTCCTCGGGTTTGCCATTCCGACACAGCGCAGTTGTCCACAACTTGTGCACAGCAGTGGATAAATGCATGGCCGCTGGTGGCCGGGGGGCTTGGTGAGACGAATGGAAGAACTCCCGCTCCCGCTGCAGCCTGCGGAGTCTAACAATGCGCGGGCCCGGTCACAAGCGGCGCGAGCGCGTCACCGTGACCGGCGGTCGATCGGCGCACCTGTGACCTGGGTCGAAGGGCCGGGGGCCGCCGCCTTGGTATACTCGCCGGGCAACCCCGTCGGGCTCAGCGGCGCCTTGAGCGCCCCCGACGCGATCAGTGTCTCGGGGAGACGGCCATCAAGCGGACGTACCAACCCAAGAAGAAATACCGGCGCAAGACGCACGGGTTTCGTATCCGCATGTCGACGCCCGGAGGGCGCCAGGTGCTGAAAGCACGTCGCCGCAAGGGCCGCAAGCGCCTGACGCCGGCTCCCACGCGATGAACCGGCGGCATCGCCTTTCCGGGCGACGCCGGATTGCCGTGGTGCGAGAAGCTGGCAGCGAGGCCCGTTCAGGACCGATCCGCCTCCGGGCGATTGAAGGATCAGCGGCCGTGTCGCGGGTCGCCTTCGCGGTACCGGGAGCCGGCGGAGCGATCCGACGCAACCGGGCAAAGCGCCGGCTACGCGCCGCGATCGCGCCACTGCTGCTGGAGTGGCCCAGACTCGACCTTGTCGTGAGTCTGCCCGGGAGCGCCAGCGAGATGCCCTTCGCCGATCTTCGGACCGCGCTCGCCATCGCGGTCGGCACCGTTGCCCGGAGGGTTGGGGCGTGAGACGCGTCAGCCTGCTGTTCATCCGGGCGTACCAGGTGACCATCGGACCGCTCTTCGGCATGATGAGCAGCTGCCGCTACGAGCCCACGTGCTCGCACTACGGGTACGAGGCCATCCAGCGCTTCGGCGCTCGTCGCGGCTGGTGGTTGGCGATCCGCCGCATCTCACGCTGCCATCCCTTCCACGACGGTGGCTTCGACCCTGTGCCGGAGACGTACGTGAGCTGGCGAGCCGCGCGGCGAACACATCGCGAGACGACGCATGCCGGGAGGGCCGCGTGATGGTCGCGGACTTCAACCCGCTCTCGATCTTCACGATCCTCGAGGGCCCGTTCCAGTGGATCCTCCAGCAGCTCGTGAACTTCTTCGCGACGGTGGGGCCGCTCAAGGCCATCGGCGCTTTCGGCCTCAGCGTCATGGTGCTGACCATCGGTATCCGTGCCGTCCTCTTCCCGGTCTTCCAGTGGCAGCTGCGGACCTCCCGCAGGATCCAGGCGGAGCAGAGGCTCGTCGCACCACAACTCCAGGAACTGCGCAAGAAGTACAAGAAAGAGCCCCAGCGCCTGAGCCAGGAGATGAACGCGCTCTACAAGGAGCACGGCATCAGCCCGTTCTCGAGCCTCACCGGCTGCATACCGGCGCTGGTCCAGATGCCGGTCCTCATCGGCCTGTATCAGTCGATTCGAGCGTTCACGAACACGACCGCTGCCGGACACGGCGTGATCCCGCCCGGGAACAGCGGGTTCCTCTGGATCCACAACGTGACCCTGTCGGCGCAGGAAGCCTGCTGCAATGCGCCGCACGGGCTTGCCGGCCTGCTCGGCCAACCCCAACTGCTCATCCTGCCGCTGCTCGCCGGGATCTTCACGTTCGCGCAATCGCGAATGATGATGCCGCCGTCGCGACCCGACATGTCCGACCAGGAGCGCTCGATGCAGGGCGTCACCAAGCAGATGTCGCTGATCTTCCCGGTGATGATCTTCGCGTTCAGCTTCCTCTTCCCCGAGGGGCTCGCGATCTACTGGGTCACCGGCACGATCTTCATGGTCGCGCAGCAGTACCACCTGCTCGGCTGGAACGGCCTCAAGGTGCCGGCGTGGTTCCCCGGTGCCGGCCGCGTGACCGCATTGACGATTCCGCGCACGCCGGCGACGCCGTACAAGGGAGCGGCGGGCGCCAAGAAGGCGGCGCTCACAGACGGATCGGGCAAGGACCGCGCAGCGAAGAACGGCGCAGGCAAGAACGGCGAAAGAGAGAACGGCACGAGAGCCACGAAGAACATCGCAGGGCCCGCGGCCGGGAACGGCACGAGGAACGGGACTCCCGCGGCGGAGGCCGGCGTCACGCCGGAAACCGACGGTGACGAGCCCATCCGGTCGCAGAGTGCGCAGGCGCGCTCGCTGGCGCGCGGCGGCACCCGCCCCAACAGACCCAATAGACGGAGGCGGCGTCGCTGACCGCGGCGCCGGGAGAGAAGTGGTGAGTGAGAGAAGGTTTCCGGAAACGGCCGTCGAATCCGAGGACGGGGTCGAGGCGCGAGGGGCGACGATCGAGGAGGCGGTGAGCAACGCGCTCGCGCAGCTCGAGGCGAACCGCGAGCAGGTCGAGGTGCAGGTCCTGTCCGCCGAGAGCAGGGTGCTCCCCGGTGAGCGTCTGTCGACCGGTGAGCGACGGGTGCGCGTATACCGCATCGACGAGCATGCGGCCAAGGCGAGGGCGCTGCTCGAGGAGTTGCTCACCCGCATGGAGGTCCCCTGCCGCGTGAGCGTCCGACGCGGCACCGGCACGGCGAGTTCCTCGTCGGGCGGACCCGTGATCCTCGATATCGCGGGTGACGATCTGGGCCTGCTCATCGGCTGGCGGGGCGAGACGCTGCGTTCCCTGCAGACGGCGCTCAACCTGATGATCGGCGAGGAGGGAGTGGAGAGCCGGCGGGTGATCCTCGATGTCGAGCGCTATCGCGCGCGTCGCGAGGATCAGGTGCGAGAGCTCGCCGAGCGTCTCGCGCTCCGGGTGAAGCGCACGGGCGAGGCCTACACGCTCGATCCGATGCATGCATATGAGCGGCGCGTCATCCACATGACGCTGGCCGACGATCCCGGTGTGACCACCGAGAGCTCCGGTGCCGAGCCCGCACGCCGCGTGGTCATCAATCCCACGGGTCCTGCGCAGGGCGGACCGCCGGAGCGATTCGAAGGAGCCCGCCAGGGCCGCTCTGCCGGGCGGTCCTACTGACCGGATTCGCCGTCGAGTCCCTCACGGGAGGGACGAGGCTCACCGCCGTCCCACTGCCCGGCCGCACATCGGTCGCGGTCGCGTTCATGGTCGGCGTCGGATCGCGTCACGAGCATCGCTCCAACAGCGGCATCAGCCATTTCGTTGAGCACATGGTGTTCAAGGGCGGCTCGCGCTACCCCACCGCGCGGGACGTCAGTGAGGCGATCGAGGGCGTGGGTGGCGTGCTCAACGCCGCCACCGATCGCGAGGCCACGGTGTTCTGGACCCGCGTGCCCGCGGACAAGCTCGGGGTCGCCGTGTCCGTTCTCAGCGACATGCTGCTGCGTCCGGCGCTGGACCCCGTCGAGGTGATCAAGGAGCGCCAGGTCGTGATCGAGGAGCTCCGCATGTATCAGGACAACCCACAGGACTACGTGCAGATCCTCTTCGACGAGGTGATGTGGCCGGATCACCCGCTCGGCTGGGACGTCGCCGGCCGCGAGGAGACGGTCTCCGCGTTCACCGGCGAGGACTGCAGGGCACATCTGGAGCAGCACCTGCTGCCCTCGACGCTCGTGATCAGCGTCGCCGGCGGGTTCGAGACGGACCGCGCCGCGGCGATGATCAACGACGCGATCGGACCGTGGGCCACGGCGACGCGCGCGACGCCGGATCCTGCGATCCCCGCAACGGCGCCGACCGGCCCGCGGCTCCGCCTCATCAGACGGAGCGCAGAGCAGGCGAACATCCTCGTCGGCGTTCGCGCGCCGTCCTACAACGACCCGGATCGGCATGTCGCCGACATCCTCAACGTCATCCTCGGCGAGGGGATGTCGAGCCGCCTGTTCCTCGAGCTGCGCGAGCGCCGCGGGCTCGTCTACGACGTGCACTCGTTCATGACGCGGCACTCCGATACCGGGGTGCTCGGCATCGGTCTGGCCTGCGAGCCGCGCCACGCCGCAATCGCGCTCGAAGCGGCGATCGTGGAGCTGCGCAGGCTTGCCGAGGTGCCGGTGAGCGACGCCGAGCTCACCAAGGCCAAGGAGTACACGAAGGGACGCCTGCTCCTGGGGCTCGAGAGCACGTCCGCGCTCTGCGAGTACGTCGGGCAGCAGCTGCTCCTCCAGGGACACATCCTCGAGCCCGAGGAGCTCGTGTCACGGCTCGAGGCCGTCGACGCGGACCAGGTGAGCGCGCTGGCAGGCCGCCTCCTCTCCGGCGGTCTGCGGGCCGCGGTGGTCGGACCGTTTCGCAGTGAGACCAAATTCGAGAGAGCGATCGCATGATGCGCGCATGTCAGACTTGCGCGCCGTGAGCAGCGAACGCACCCTCGTCCTCGTCAAGCCCGACGGCGTCCAGCGCCACCTCATCGGCGAGGTGATCGGGCGCTTCGAGCGCCGCGGCCTGCACCTCGTCGCGATGAAGCTGATGCGCATCGACCCGGACCTCGCGGAGCGCCATTACGCGGAGCACCGCGGCAAGCCCTTCTTCGACGGTCTCGTCGCGTTCATCACCTCCGCCCCGGTGGTCGCGATGGTCTGGGAGGGTGTCGATGCCGTGGCGCAGGTTCGCGCGATGATGGGAGCGACCAACCCGTCCGCCGCCGCGGCCGGCAGCATCCGCGGCGATCTTGCAGTCAACATTGGCAATAACGTGGTGCACGGGAGCGATGCTCCGGAGCGCGGCGCTGTCGAGGTGGCGCTCTTCTTCCGGCCCGAGGAGCTCGTGGAGTGGAGCGCCGCCGACGCCACCTGGGTCAGCGGCTGAGGCGTCGGTCAGTGGTTGATCGGCGCCGTGCGTGCGGCGGCCAGTCTGCGCATGCGCCGGCGGCGCCAGCGCCACGACTCGAAGGCGGCGATTCCGAGCGCCGGCAAGGCAAGTTCGGTGGTGGATGCGGGCTCGAACGTCGGTCCCGCGCCGAGACCGCCGAAGTGGTCGAGCGGCCAGATGCGCAGGATTGCCTTGGCGAGGATGTTTTTGCGCGGGACCAGCCCGAACACGCGCGAGTCGCTGGAGTAATTGCGGTTGTCCCCCATGACGAAGTACTCGTTGGCGGGGATCGTGATCGGCGTCGGCGCCGATGACGCCTGGCCACTGGTCATGCAGCAGTCGTTGAGCGTCGTCCACTTCGGCGGCAGGTACGGCTCCTTCAACAGCTCGAACGGGCCCTTGCCGCCGGGCTTGATCAGCACCTGCGTGGGGGTGTGATTGCCGTCGATCTCGATGACATCACCGGGGAGCGCGATGACGCGCTTGATGAAGTCCTGCTGCGGGTCGGTCGGAGGGATCAGGATCACGATGTCGCCGCGCTGCGGGTTCTGCCCGAAGTCGTACGAGATCTTGCTCGCGAGCAACAGGTCCTGGTTCTGGAGCGTGCCGACCATGCTCTCTCCGTCGACGCGAACCGTCTGCAGGGCAAACGCGATCGCGATATAGAGCACGACGGCGATCAGCAACACCTCGATGGTGTCCCTGAGCCATGCTCCGCGCCACCAGGGGTGGGGCGCGATCGTTCCTTCCGGAGGCGACTCGACCTGGGTCACTCGGCCCGATTATGAGGCGAACGCTCGTCCGCGCCACGTCTGTGGCCGGGACGCGCTGCTCCATCATGGGAACGTGACACGGGGAGTCCGTCGCGCCGTCGCGCTCATCGTGGGGGTGGTCGCCGCGTTGGTGATGCCGATCGCGGCGTCGGCGCACGCGGAGCTGGGCTCATCGTCTCCCGCGCCCGGCGCGCACCTCGGCACCACGCCCGGCGTCGTCGTCCTCGAGTTCACCCAGTCCCTCAATGCCCAGCTCTCCTCCGCCACCGTCGCGGATCCCAGCGGGCACGCCTGGAAGGGCGAGGTCGACAGCAGCGAGGAGATCCGCGTCCCCCTCGAGACGAACATCCCGGGTGTGTACACCGTCAACTGGGTGTCGGTGAGCCAGGTCGACGGCCACCGCATCACGGGCACGTTCGTCTTCGATGTCGGGGTGGTCGGGGTGTCGACCGCGGACGCCGCGAACCGCGTTCCGGGACCGCAGACCTCGGACGTCGCGATCGGCATCGTCAAGTGGGTCGAGGCGCTGGCCCTGCTCTTCCTCACCGGGCAGGTGCTCATGAGCCGTCTCGCACGGCGCGACCCGCCACTGCCCTGGGTGCAGCCCGGCTTCCGGGCTTCCAGCATCGCGCTCTCGGCCGGGCTCGTCGTCGTCTGGGCCCAGGCGACGATCGCATCGGGCGGCCACAGCGTTTCCGGCTACCTGGCCTTCCTCGGCGCCGGATGGTCGGGCGCCGTGCTCATCGCCCGGCTCGTGCTCGAGGCGCTCACGCTGATCGCGGTGGTGCGGGGCTGGCGCCTCCTGCCCGTCTTCCTGGCCGGGTCGCTCGTGCTCCTTGCCGCCGGCGGTCACGCCGCGGGCGTGCAACCCGCCTGGCTCGGGATCGGCATCGACGCCGTACACCTGGTGGCGGCAGGCATCTGGGCAGGCGGCATCGGCGCGCTCGCGGCGTTGCGGCCGCCGGACGGCTGGCGATCAGCGGACGCGCGCCGCCTGCTCGCGCGATTCACTCCGGTGGCGCTCGTCGCGTTCGGCACGACGGTCGTCGCCGGCGGGCTCGAGGCGATCGAGCAGCTCGGGTCTCTGCAGTCGCTGTTCGGCACCGACTACGGCCGCGTGCTCCTCGCGAAGATGGCGCTCGTCGCGTGCATGATCCCGCTCTCGCTCATGGCGTGGCGTCTGGGACGGCCGCGCGTGCGCGTCGAGGCCGGCATTGCGGCCTGCGTGATCGGAGCCGCCGCTCTGCTCGCGTCCTTCCCCGCGCCGCCGACCACGGCGGAGCAGCAGGCCGCCGAAGCCGCTGCACTGGCGCCGACGGCGGGTCTGCCGGGAGCCGGGGATCTGACGATGGCGGCGCCCGCCGGGAGCGTGCTCGTGGGGCTCAGCCTCTCGCCGGGCGCGCCGGGCCCGAACACGGCGACCGTGTACGTCCTGCCGATCGGCGGGACCGCGGAGGCGAAAGCCATCCTCGCGAACATCGCGGTCAACAACGCGTTCCAGAAGCTGGTCTCGTGCGGGAACACGTGCCGCCGGGCGACGATCACGATCAAGGCCGGCGACACGGTTGCCGTGGATGTGGTGAGTGCCGGGGGAGGCGAGGCGTCGTTCACCGTACCGCCGCTGCCTGCACCGGCCGGGACGCAGATGCTCGCCCGGATGCAGCAGGCGATGCACGAGCTGACCGCGTATCAGTACAGCGAGGAGCTGAGCTCGGGGGCACAGCCGATCAGCGCTGACTACTCGGCCGAGGCGCCCGACAGGACGACATGGACCGTGGGTGGCACGAGCCAGACGATCTACATCGGCAGCACGCAGTACACGCGCAACACCCCCGGTGATCGATGGGTCGCCGAACCGGGCCTCACGCAGAACACCGTCCCGTCGTTCGCCTGGGACTTTTTCGAGCCGCTCAGCAACGCGCACATCCTCGGCGACGCCGTCGTCGGCGGCGTCCCCACCACCGTCGTCGCCAGTTTCGGCAACAAGTTCTCAACGCCGACCTGGTTCACCTTCTGGATCGACGCCGCGGGACGGGTACGTCAGGTGAAGATGCTCGAGGCGGGTCACTTCATGACGGACACCTACACGAGCTACAACGAGCCCGTGCCGATCGACGCGCCACCGGGATGATGCGGCCCACCGTCCGGCGCTGGCAGAATGGGCGAGGACGAAAACGGCTCCACACACGAGGCGAGAGATGGCCCTGCTGACCCAGACCCCCTACAAGGCACGAACGTTCGACCTTTCCGGGCTGACCGGCATCTCCGACAACACGCTCGAGGTCCATTTCGGACTTTATGGCGGTTATGTCAAAAACGTCAACCTCCTCAACGAGCAGCTCGTGACGATGCAGGCGTCAGGCCAGTCCTCGAACCCCGCGTACGCGGAGCTGACCCGCAGACTCGGCTTTGAGTACAACGGAATGGTCCTGCACGAGTGGTACTTCGGGAACCTCACCAAGGCAACCGGCGGGGGCATCTCGTCGTCGTCCGCACTCGGTCGCGCGCTCGGCGAGTCCTTCGGCGACATTGAGACGTGGCGCAAGGATTTCACCGCGATCGGCGGCATGCGAGGTGTCGGTTGGGCCGTCACCTATCTCGACACCGCAACCGGCCGGCTGAGCAATCACTGGATCACGCTCCACGAGGACGGCAACATCGCCGGCTTCAAGCCCATCGTGGTGATGGACGTGTGGGAGCACGCGTTCCTGCTCGACTACAAGCCCGCGGACCGTCCGAAGTACATCGAGGCGTTCCTCGCCAATTTCGACGCCGACGCAGCCGAGGCACGCTTCACCGGAGCAGCCGACCGCCCGGTCGGCTGACGCCGGGGCCCGTCAGAGCGGCGGGCCGCCCAACCTCTCGTAGAGCGCGTCGAGATCCGCGTCCTCGGCCCAGTCGATGACGATCCTCCCGCCGCCGCCCTTGCGGCGCTGCAGGCGCACCGAGACGCCGAGGGCCTGTTCGAGACCGCGGCGCAGGGCCGCGTCGTCTGGCGTCAGTGGCGCCGGTTCGGGACCGGCTGGGCGCGGCCGCGGCGGAGCATCGTGGCGTTCGAGGCGCTCGCGGACGGCCTGCTCGGTCTCTCGGACACTGAGACCGTCCGCGATGACGATCGCCGCGAGCGCTTCCTGGTCCAAGGCGACCGGCAGGACGAGAAGGGCACGCGCGTGGCCTGCGGTCAACCGCGATTCGGCGACCGCCTCCTGGACCGGGGCGGGGAGGTTGAGCAGGCGGATCGCGTTGGACACCCCCGATCGCGTGCGGCCGAGGCGTAGCGCGATGGCCTCGTGGGTGAGCCCGAAAGCGTCCGACAGGCGAGCATATGCCGCGGCCTCCTCCATCGGGTTGAGATCCGCGCGGACGAGGTTCTCGGTGAGTGCGACCTCGAGGGACTGGCGCCCGGACTCGGCGGCGGGCCGGACGATGGCCGGTATGGCCGAGACCCCGGCGAGCTGCGCCGCGCGCAGACGGCGCTCCCCCGCGACCAGCCGGTACGTGTCGCCGTCGCGCTGGACGACGATCGGATGCAGCAGTCCGTGCAGCCGGATCGAGTCCCCGAGGGCCTGCAGCGATTCGGCGTCGAATGCCCGGCGTGGCTGTTCCGGGTTCGGAGCGACCGCGCGCGGGTCGACGTTGACGAGCGGCGGGCCCTCGGCCGCAGCCTCGGACTCGTTGCTCAGCAGCGCCTCGAGGCCGCGCCCCAGTCCGCGGCGCCGGAAGGATCGAGGTGCCGGGTCGTCGCTCATACCGGCTCCGAAACCCCTGCTGGGGTAAGGCTTTTCCTGCCCTGAATGCGGGCATCGAGATTGGCGCTGAGCTCGCGGTAGGCGATGGCGCCGCGGCACGTCGGGTCATACAGGGTGATCGGCATGCCGTGGCTCGGCGCCTCGCTGAGTCGCACGTTGCGGGGGATGAGGGGCGTCAGCAACTCATCGCCGAAACGGGCACGGACCTCGTCGACCACCTGGTGCGCGAGGGCGAGCCGGGCATCGAAGAGGGTCATGACGATGCCGGCAACGGCGAGAGTCGGATTCAGCTCGCGGCGGAGCAGCGCGAGCGTGTGCATGAGGAGGCCGAGTCCCTCGAGGGCATAGAACTCGCACTGGATCGGGATGAGCAGCGCCTCGGCAGCGACAACGGCGTTGACCGTGAGGAGCCCCAGGCTTGGCGGTGCGTCGATGAGCACGTAATCGTCGTCGGAGGCCATCGACTCGAGTGCATATTGCAGCCGACGCTCGCGGCGCGCGAGGTCCACGAGCTCGATCTCCGACCCGGCAAGCCCGATGGAGGACGGGATGATGTCGAGGCCCGGTACTGCCGTGTGCAGCCTCGCATCGGCGAGAGACCTGCCGAGCACGACGACGTCGTAGATGCTCGTTTCCACGCGGCTGCGATCGATCCCGACGCCCGACGTGGCGTTGGCCTGAGGGTCGATGTCGATCAGGAGCACCTTCCGGCCCATCTCGGCCAGAGCCGCGCCGACGCTGACGGCCGTGGTGGTCTTGCCGACACCGCCCTTTTGATTTGCGACTGCGAGGATGGTGCGTGGCACGGTTAGCGGGTGATTATGGGCGGATCGCCGAGGCGATCACGCGGACGCAGAGTTATCCCGAGTTTCCCCAGCCCTCGAAGCGCGACATCGCGCCTCTCCGAGTTGGACGCCTGTCGAAAACTGCGCACGCTGTGGAAAACTCAGCGCCGCCGCACATAGCCGCAGACGCCTTGTTTCACACCAAACTTGACGGTGAAACACCCGCTCTCATACCGTGGGGTCGTGCCCGAGCCGGCTCCGCCTCCCGCGACCCAGCCCGACGAACTGGCGACCGGCTTCCTGGTCGGGTTGCTCGTCGGCGAGGGGCACTTCGGTGGTGACGGCCGCCAGCCCCAGGTCACCCTGCGGATGCACGTCCGCCACGAGCAGACCTTCGCGTGGCTGACACGGACGTACCCGGGGAGCCGGCTCTACGGCCCCTACCATCACGGCGGGCGCTCCTACTACCAGTGGTCGGCCCGCGGGCGATACCTCCGCGACGAGATCGTCCCCCTCATCGAGCGCCATCGCAGCCTGCTCGACCCGTACACGGCCGAACGCTTCGACACCATGTGCGAGCGATACCGCATCGAGCGCGTGGGGTCGCAGGCGCCGATCGAGCCGCCGGACGCCTGAGCGCGCCCGGCTACAATCCGGGGCGATGCTGGCTCCCTCCGCTCACACGTGGCGGCTCATCGCCGCCGCTCCGCCGCGCGAGGTCTTCGCGGTGATGGAGCAGATGATCGGCAGCCCACCGTACCGCTACGAGATCGTGGGCGACAGCGAGGCGCGGATCGTCGAGCATCGCCGTCGCGGGCTCTTCGGCAACTGGTCGAAGCCGAAGGTGCGCATCCGCTGGGTGCGTGTTCGTGCCGTGGAGGTCACCGAGGGCACGGCGGTCGAGGTCGAGGCGAGCTCCGGCGGCGGTCTCATCGCCAAGGCGATGGGCAAGGCCGACGGCGGCCCGACGAGCCGGGCGCTGCAGGTGGTCCGGCTCCTCACCGCAGGCGCGGGCGACTCGCGAACCGTGTACCGCGACCGGCGCATTCCGCCGGGCCCGGTCACCCTGGTCGCCTCCTGGGCGGGCATGCCATACCGCCTGTTCACCGAGCCACGCCATGACGCGCCGCGAGCCCGTGAGATCTTCACCGCCACCGAGGTCGAGGCACTCGCGGAGCGCGAAGGTCAGTTCGTGAAGGTACGCGTGGCCGGCGCGGACGAGGGCTGGGTCGAAACCGACCAGATCGTCCCGTCGCCGTCCGTCTCGACCCGCGCGGCGCAGATCGAGACGGCGCGTTTCACCTGATGAAGCCGGTGAATGGCTCGAGCCGCGGCTGTGCCGCGGTTAGCGCGAGTGAGTGGAGAGACCGCCGAGTGCGACGGTTTGCGCCTCTCTCCGAGTGGTGACCTGGCTCCCTGCGGTCAGCTCTCCACCCAAGCGCTGGTCGGGAAGGACGTGGTACTCGAACAATCGTTCATTGGCGATGGTCCTCCTTTTGCCTGAGTGCCACGGCACCGCTTCCGCATTGCGTCGTGTGTGTGAGGCGGGGCGGGTCCGGGCCGAGAGACGCCCGGAAAGTGTATCCCGGTTCGGGGCTCTGTCGTGAGTGCCGGGTCCGAGCCGTCGGCTCGCGTCGTCGACGACTTCCACCTCGGCGCCTCCGTGCACACGTCCGACGGGCACCACGCCGGTACGCTGCAACGCGTTGTCGTCGACGGCGAGACCTGGGATCCGCACGCGCTCGTCGTGCGCGAGACCGAGTGGTTCTCGGGGAAGGCCCTGGCGCCCGGCGCCGGGATGATGGTCGCGGAGGTGCTGGTGCCTCTCGACGCGGTCGACAGCGTCACGCCGGGAGATGTGCGTCTCAAGCTCGACAAGCGCGCCACGCGCAACCTGCCGCCCTACCTCAGCTACCAGTACAGGCCGCTCCAGGCCGGTGACCAGTGGCGCTACACGGCCGCCATGGTCGGCGGGCCGCTCGGCGCCGGACCGCTGTTCCCGCGCCTCGATGAGACCGCTGACAAGGAGCCGGGCGACATCGAGATCCGCCACGGCGAGGATGTGATGATCGGACACGATGGCGACAAGCTCGGGACCGTTCAGGACGTGCTCTTCGACGAGGGGGAGCTGGCCGGCATCGTCGTCCGGCCGGTCGGGTTCTTCAAGCACGACATCGTCGTGCAGGTGCGCTTCCTCGACCGCAGCGACGACATGGCGCTCTTCGTGCGGATGACCAGCGAGGACGTGGCGAAGCTCGCGGCCTTCGAAGCGCCGGCCTGAGGCGGACGCTCAGAGGGGCAGGCGCCCCATGTACCCGGTGTCGCGTGGATGCCAGTACCCGATCCGTTCCTCGCCGAGCCGCCAGCAGAGGTAGACCGGCTCCCCCTCGCGAACGGCTGCAAAGTCGACGAGACCCGTCTCCGGGTCGCGCAGGATCACACCGAGATCGCCGATCCGGCCGCTGAGGCGTTGTGCGTCGTGAAACGGCGCTGAGGCGGCGAGAGCGGCCGCAGCGGAGCCGTTCGTCGACACCGCGTGCTGCGCGCTTTCAGCGGAACGTCCGGCCGAACGGCGATGCGCGACGCGAAGCGCGGTGAGCAACTCGGTGAGCTCAGGGATCAGCGCGGTTGCCTCGGCGTGCGTGAAGACCCGCTCCATGGCGGCAACCATGCCAGACACACGGGCCCGGCGTCGAGGTCAGTAGATGCCGAGCTCGAGCTGCGCCTCGTCCGACGCCATCGTCCGCGGGTCCCACGGCGGGGACCACACGAGGTTGATGTGCACGTCGCGAACCCCGGGCAGCGGCGCGCAGACCGCGTGCGCCTGGGTCTCGATGATCGGGCCCATGGGGCAGTACGGCGTGGTGAGAGTCATGTCGATCGTGAGCAGCCCGTCGTCGTCGATCTTGGTGCCGTAGATCAGACCGAGCGACACGATGTCGATGCCGATCTCCGGGTCGTACACCTCGCTCAGCGCCGCGCGGATGAGCTCGTCGGACGCCTTGGCCTCCGGCTGCGTCGTGGAGTCGGTCGTGGTCATGTTCCGGTCCTCGCTTCAGTTTCCGCCAGGCCCTCGAGCAGGGCGTTCCACACCAGCGTCGCGCATTTGACGCGCACGGGGTACGCGCGCACGCCGCGCAGCGCCTCGAGATCGCCGATATCGGCGGCGCCGGTGTCGCCGTTGCCCGTGAGCATGGCGCGGAACGTCTCGGCGAGCCGCGCGGCATCGGCGACGCTCATGCCGGTCACCGCCTCGCAGAGCATGCTCGCCGACGCCTGGCTGATCGAGCATCCGCGGCCGGTGAACCCGATGGCCACGACGGCGCCGCCGGCGAGACGGTAGCTCAGGTCGATCTCGTCGCCGCAGAGCGGGTTGTTCGCCTCGATGACGCGATCCGCGGGGTCAACAGTCTGGTGGTGACGGGGATTGCGGTAATGGTCGAGGATGATCTCGCGATAGAGATCGTCGTCGACCGGCGTGTAGCCAACTGCCATGAAGCCATCGTAGTCCAACGGTCCAGGAGCAAAACCTGAGGAGCCACCCCGAGAATGACGCCGATGGCCCGCACCGACGTCCTCGTGCCCACCGGCCGGCGCCAGGCCGATCCCGCCTTCTGGCTGCTCATCGGGCAGCTGGTCATGTTCACCGGCGTGGCCGCGGTGTTCCCGATCGCGCCGCTCTACGTCGCCCATCGCGGCGGAAGCTCCGTCGCGGTCGCGATCTTCATCGCCGGACCGCTCGTCGCGAACACCCTCGTGCAGGTCCCGGCCGGGCGCCTCTGCGACCGCTGGGGCCGGAAGCCGTTCCTCGTCGGGCCGCGTCTCGTCTATGCGTTCCTCTCGTTCTTCCTGTTCTTCAACATCGGCACGTTGCCGGTGCTCACCGCGCTGCGGATCCTCATGGGCGCGTGCGCCGGCGCCTACGTCCCGGCGCTCCGCGCCGCGCTGACGGATCTGAGCGATCCCACCCAGCGCGCGCAACGGTTTTCGCAGCTTCAGGCATACGAGATGGTCGGGCTGCTCGTGGGGCCGCTCATCGGTGGGGCCGCCGCGCTGTGGCAGGACTCGGCGGTGTTCGGCGTCACCGGCCTCGCGATGTTCATCGGCATCGGGCCGATGCTCCGGGTTCCGGAGACGCGCGCCGCGGCCGGGACGCGCGTCGCGCAGACGGAACGGTTCCGCTGGTGGAGCATTCGCGGCATCGTGGTGCCCATCGCCGCGCTGTTCGCGGTGGGGACCATCTGGTCCATGTACGACGTCGTCTGGCCGCAGTATCTCGCGGCGAGAGGCAACAGCCCGCTCATCATCGGGCTCTCCGTGAGCCTGTTCGCGCTGCCGATCCTGCTGCTGGCTCGAGCCGGCGGACGTCTGGCGGACCGTGTCGACCGGCGGAAGCTCGTGACCGCGGGGATGCTCATCGTCGCGCTCTGCGCGTCGACGTATCCGTTCCTCCGCCTCCTCGCGGTGATCCTCGTCATCGGGGCGGTGGAGGCCGTTGCGACGGTCATCCTCGAGCCGAGCCTGTTCGCGGTGATCGGCGACAGCACGCCGGAGCATCTGCGCGGGCGCGCCATGGGGATCGGCGGGCTGTACCAGTTCTCGGGAATGGCGTTCGGCGCCGCCGTCCTCGGCTCGCTGTACGGCGTCA
>DATLRX010000080.1:0-17087 GCA_035534435.1 Candidatus Acidiferrales bacterium | reverse complement strand
CTATGACACCAACCCGCTCTGGCAGGTGGTCTCGGGGCCGTGGAAGCTGAAGTCGATGGACACCGCGGGCAACGTCTCGATGGTGCCCAACCCCGGGTACGGCGGCCCGGTCAAGCCGACCCTCACCCAGTTCAACGAGGTGCCGTACACCAAGGACACCGCCGAGTTCGACGAGTTGAAGGCCGCGACCTCCCCGACGAACGCCACCGTCGACTACGGATATCTCCCATCCCAGGACACGCCTGAGAAGTCGACCCTCGACAACGTCTACACCTACGCGCCGTGGACCGGCTGGCAGATCACCTACTTCCCGGAGAACTTCACGAACCCGGTCAGTGGACCGATCTTCAGCCAGCTGTACTTCCGTCAGGCGATGCAGGACCTCGTCGACCAGAACACCTTCATCAGCAAGGCGTTCTTCGGTAACGCATACCCGACCTACGGTCCCGTCCCGGTCAAGCCGGACTCGAAGTTCGTTGACTCGTTCGAGAAGTCGAACCCGTATCCGTACAGCCCGTCGACAGCGGTCTCGCTGCTGCAGGCCAACGGCTGGACGGTCACCCCGGGCGGCACGAGCACCTGCACCAGCCCCGGCACGGGTACGGGTCAGTGCGGCGCCGGCGTCAAGCAGGGAGCGAAGGCTTCCTTCAGCCTCCAGTACGTGAGCGGCACTCCCGCGCTCGACCAGGAGATGGCGCAGTTCAAGTCGGACTTCGCGCTCGCCGGAATCGCGATCGACCTGACAACCGCTCCGTTCGACACGGTCATCGGCAACGCGACACCGTGCAAGCCCGGCGCGGCGTGCACCTGGGACATGGAGTTCTGGGGCGGCGGCTGGATCTACGCGCCTGACTACGAGCCGACCGGCGACGAGCTGTGGTCGTGCACCGGAACCGGCGCCAACGTCCAGTACGCGGGCTCGGACTCGGGCGGCTACTGCGACCCGCAAGCCCAGGCCGACATCATCGCGACCGAGACCAGCGACAACGTCTCGGCGATGTACACCTACGAGGATTACCTCACCAAGCAGCTTCCGGTCATCTGGATGCCGGTTGCCTACGCGCAACTGTCAGAGATCAACAAGGACCTGAAGGGCGCGATGCCCCAGGATCCACTGTTGCAGATCTACCCGGAGAACTGGCGCTGGTCCTGAACCGGCGCTGAGTAACCAGCCCGAATCTGACGGGGATGCCGGCGTTGTGCCGGCATCCCCCTAGGCCCTTCCATTCCGGTAACGTTGTCTCATGGTCGTCAGGGCGAGGTAGGAGCCTGATGCTCGGCTACATCATCCGGCGGGTGCTGCAGGCGATCCTGATCACGATCGGGGTCACGCTGATCGTTTTCATCCTGCTTCATGTCATCCCGGGGGGAGGGGTGGCCCGGGCCATCCTCGGCCCGAGAGCCAACGCGGCGCAGATCGCGGCCTTCAATCACCAGAACGGCCTGGATCAACCGCTGCCGGCGCAGTACCTGACGTATCTCTGGCAGCTGGCGCACGGAAACTTCGGGTTCTCCTACAAGCTCAACCAGAGCGTCGCGTCGCTACTCGTGCAATACCTGCCGAAGACGCTCCTGCTCCTCGGTCTCGCGTACGCCGTCTCGATCATCATCGCCGTCCCGCTGGGCATCTACCAGGCCGTGCGTCGCAACAAGATCGACGATTACGTGCTCACCGGCGCGTCGTTCGTCTTCTACTCGATGCCGGTGTTCTGGCTGGGCATCATCCTCATCGTCATCTTCAGCGGCGCCTTGCACTGGTTCCCGTCCGAGGGACCGCAGGGTGCATACGTCACCGACGACTTCAGTCAGTTGAGCTCGCTGATCCTGCCGGTCGCCACGCTCGCGCTGGTGACCATCGCGTCGTTCAGCCGGTACATGCGCTCGTCAACGCTCGAGAACATGGTGCAGGACTACGTCCGGACCGCCAGAGCCAAAGGCGCGTCGAACTCGCGCGTGCTGTTCGTGCACGTCCTGCGCAACGCGATGATCCCGATCCTGACCTTGATCGGGCTGTCCGTCGGCTACGTCTTCAGCGGCGCCCTGATCACCGAGGCGCTCTTCAACTACCCCGGCATGGGCTACATCTTCTGGAACGCTGCGCTGACGCAGGACTATCCGATCATTCTCGGCGTCATCGTCGTGACCGGCTTCGCGACCGTCCTCGGATCGCTGATGGCCGACATCATGTACGCGATCGCCGATCCGCGCGTGAGGTACCGCCGAGCATGAGCACACTGGACCAACCCCGAGGCATCGCAATCCCGCTGCAGGCACCGCCAGTCCCGCAGGAGAAACCGGGGGAGGTCCAGGACGTCGCGCCGGCCTACGAGGCCCAGGGTGTCTGGCGGCTCGCGTTCAACGTCTTCATCCAGCACCGTCTCGCAGTCGTCGGCCTCGGCATCGTCATCTTCATGACGCTGTTCTGCTTCGTCGGTCCGCTCATCTATCACACGGATCAGACGACGGTGAACCTCAACAACAACGACCTCGCTCCGGGTGCGGGTCATCTGCTCGGCACGGACCAGTTCGGGTTCGACGTCATCGGACGGCTCATGGTCGGCGGTCAGACGTCCCTCGAGATCGGGATTGCCGCGGCCCTGGTCGCGACCGTCTTCGGCGTCGTCTGGGGAGCCGTTGCCGGGTTCTTCGGCGGCGTGATCGACGCGCTGCTGATGCGCTTCGTCGATGTGATGCTCGCGATCCCGAGCCTCTTCCTGCTGCTCTTCCTCGCTGTTGCCTTTCCGCGGACCGTGCCGATCCTCATCCTCGTCGTCGCGGTCACCGCATGGCTCATCCCCGCGCGTCTCGTGCGCGCGGAGGCACTGACCCTGCGAACGCGCGACTATGTCCAGGCGGTCACCATGATGGGCGGCGGCGGCTTCCGCATCGTGCTCCGCCACATCATCCCCAACTCGATCGGCACGATCATGGTCAACGCGACGTTCCAGGTCGCCGATGCGATCCTGCTGGTCGCGGCGATCAACTTCCTGGGCCTCGGCATCGCGCCGCCGGCAACCAACTGGGGCGCGATGCTCTCCGGTGGTGTGGACTTCGTCTACGACGGCTGGTGGTGGCTCATCTACCCCGCAGGCTTGGCCATCGTCCTCACCGTCGTCGCCTTCAACTTCATCGGCGACGCTCTGCGCGACGCCCTCGAGGTCAGGCTCCAGAAGCGCTGACGACCGAGCCGCTACGCGGCGGTCGCCACCGGGGGCCGCAGCGGAAAGTGGCACGCGGCCTCGTGGTTCGGGCCGAACGACCGAAGCAGCGGCTCCTGTTCCGCGCACAGGTCCTGCGCAAACGGGCACCGGGTGCGGAAGCGGCAACCCGACGGCGGATTGATCGCTGACGGGATCTCACCTTTGGGTGCGTCCAGGTCCTTTGCGCGCTCGACGTCCGGGTCCGGAATCGGGATGGCACTGATCAGGCCCTTCGAGTACGGGTGCGCGGGCTGCGTGTACAGCTGCTCGCCGCTGCCGATCTCCACCATCTTTCCGAGATACATGACGCCGATGCGATCCGACATGTATTTCACGACCGACAGATCGTGGGAGATGATCACGTAGGTCAGCCCGTACTTCTCCTGCAGGCTGTTCATCATGTTCAGGATCTGCGAGCGGATCGAGACGTCGAGCGCAGACACCGGTTCGTCGGCGACGATGAGCTTCGGGTTGAGCGCGAGCGCGCGCGCGAGGCCGATACGCTGCCGCTGGCCGCCGCTGAACTCGTGCGGATACCGGTCGAGCGCACCACGTGCGAGACCGACGTCGTTGAGCAACTCCGCGCAGCGCTCGATCTGTTCTTTCTTGCTGCCCAGCCCCTGAATCGCCAGCGGCTCGCGCAGGATGGTGACGACGCGCATGCGTGGGTCGAGCGACGCGTACGGGTCCTGGAACATCATCTGCATGTCGCGCCGCTTGGTGCGGAGCTTTCCGCGCGACATCTGCGCGATGTCCTCGCCGTTGATGATGATCGAGCCGGATGTCGCCGGCTCGAGCGCCACGATCATCCTGCCGGTGGTGG
The DNA here is from genome assembly GCA_035534435.1 of Candidatus Acidiferrales bacterium. GTDB lineage: Bacteria > Chloroflexota > Dormibacteria > Aeolococcales > Aeolococcaceae > Palsa-851. Next base: position 13,064 of record DATLRX010000080.1, on the reverse strand, counting down.
TCTTGCCGCAGCCCGATTCGCCAACCAGGCCAAAGGTTTCCCCCGTTTTCACCTGGAACGACACGTCCGAGACGGCGTGTACCGCTCCGACCGTGCGTTGCAGCACCGCCCCACGTGTCACCGGGAATTCCTTGACGAGGTTGCGCACCTCGAGGAACGGCCTGGCGCCGTTGGTGGTGGATGCCGGCGAAGTTGCGGTCGGTGTCGATGTCATCGAACGGGCACGAACTGTGGCTCGGCCGGCGTTTCGACACCCGCAGGGTGATGACACGCGTAGAGATGTCCCGGCTCGTGCTCGACGAGCGGAGGCTCCTCGTTGTGACAGATCGCCGTGTCGAATCGGCAGCGGGCCGCAAAGCGGCATGCCGGTGGTGGTGCTGTCAAGTCCGGCGGCAGGCCCGGAATGCTGTACAGGCCCGTGGCCGCGTCCTGGTCGAGCCGTGGGATCGCCTCGACGAGCGCCTCCGTATATCGGTGGCGCATCCCTTTGAACAGCGTTCGCGTCTCCGCCTGCTCAACGATCTTGCCTGCGTACATGACCGCCACCCGGTCGGCGCGGCCGGCGATCACCCCCATGTCGTGGGTGATGAGGAGCACCGCCATGTGCAGCCGCCGCCGGAGGTCGTCGAGCAGGTCCAGGATCTGCGCCTGGATCGTCACGTCGAGCGCGGTCGTCGGCTCGTCGGCGATGAGCAGCTTGGGATCGCAGACGAGTGCCATCGCGATCATCACGCGCTGACGGAGACCTCCCGACAGCTGATGCGGGTAATCGTTGAGCCGCTCCTTGGGCCGCGGCATGCCGACGAGGCCGAGGACCTCGGCGCATCGCTCGCGGTTCTCCTCATCGCTGGTCTCGCGATGGATGTGCAGCACCTCGCCGATCTGATCCCCGATGGTCATCGTCGGGTTGAGCGACGTCATCGGGTCCTGGAAGATGACGGCGACCTCGTTGCCGCGGATGTCGCGCATCTCCTTCTCGGGAAGCGGCACCACGTCGCGACCGTTGAGCTTGATGCTCCCGGCAACGATATTCCCGCCTGATGGAAGGAGTTTCATGATCGACATGCCGGTGATGCTCTTGCCGCATCCCGACTCGCCGACGAGCCCGAGGATCTCGCCTGGGGCGATGTGCAGTGTGACGCCGTCGACGGCGCGAACCGTCGTTCGGGTCAGCCGGATGTGGGTCCGGAGCCCCTCGATCTCGAGTACGTTCCCCGAACTTTCCATGGCGAAATGAGCTGTCCTCCTGAGCGGCACTATATCAGCGGTGATGGGCCGGCTTGGGTGTTGTTGACGCCCCTCCGGAACGGCTAGGCTCCGGCCTGTGACTCAGGAGGGAGGTACCGTCGCGGACCCGCACGAGGGCGATTTCGTCGGCGTCCGCGGCGTGCGAATCCATCATCGGTCGTGGTTGCCCACCGGTCAGGCGCGGGGCGTCGTCGTCATCGCGCACGGATTCGCGGAGCACAGCGGCCGCTACGCGCGCGTTGCCGAGCGTCTTGTCGCCGACGGTATCGCCGTACGCGCCGCCGACCATCGAGGACACGGTCTCAGTGAGGGAAAGCGAACGAGCGTGGTGCGCTTCGACGACTACGTCGACGACCTGACCACCGTGATCACGCAGGCAAAGGAGGAATGGCCGTCGCTGAAGCTGATCCTCCTCGGACACAGCATGGGTGGGCTCGTCGCACTGCGGTTCGCGGTGCGCGATGCCTCGCTCATCGACGGCCTCGTCGTGTCAGCGCCGGCGGCCTGTCCCGGCGATGTCTCGCGGTTCCAGCGCGCCATCGGTCAGGCGCTTTCGCGTGTCGCTCCCGACGCCCCTGTCCTGCGCCTGCCGCTCAACAAGATCAGCCGCGATCCGGCCGTGGTCGACGCGTACAACAACGACCCGCTCGTCTTCCCGACACCGATCAAGGCCCGCCTCGGTGCGGAACTGCTTGCGACCATGGCACGCGTCGAGGCGGGCCTGCCGGCGATGCCGGTGCCGCTGCTGGTCATGCAGGGCACGTCCGACGGCCTCGTCGATCCGGGATGCGGTCCGCACGTGTACGACCGCGCGGGCTCCCCGGACAAGACGTTGAAGATGTACGACGGTCTCTGGCACGAGATCTTCAACGAGCCCGAGCGCGAGCACGTCATCAGCGACCTCGCCACGTGGGTCCAGGCGCACCTCGCCTGACCGTCCGCACCCGTGCACTACAGTTGCGCGATGCGTGAGCTCTGGGTCGTCAAACCGGGTTCGAAGGTCGACATCGCAGCGCTCGATCCGGCCGACACGCGGGCACTGAGAGGGGGTCCCAAGGCGGCCGAAGCGGCACTCGATGCCGATGAGCAGGCGCTGACCGAGTTGCAGGCGCGCCTGTGGGCAGAGAACCAGCGGTCAGTGCTGCTCATCCTCCAGGGCACCGACGCGTCGGGGAAGGACGGGACGGTGTCGCACGTCTTCCGCGGGATCAACCCGCAGGGCACAGCGGTGACGTCCTTCAAGGCGCCGACAGATGAGGAGCTCTCGCACGACTTCCTCTGGCGTGTGCACCGCGCGATCCCGCACGCCGGTCAGATCGGCATCTTCAATCGATCGCAGTACGAGGATGTGCTCGTCGCGCGAGTCCGAAAGCTCGTCCCGAAAGCGGTGTGGGAGCGCCGATACGACGATATCGTCGCGTTCGAGTCGCTCGTCGCGCAGGGTGGTACCGCCATCATCAAATGCTGCCTCCTCATCTCCAAGGACGAGCAGCGACGCCGCTTCGAGGACCGCCTCAACGACCCCCAGAAACGGTGGAAGTTCCGGCGTGGCGACCTCGAGGATCGCGCGCTCTGGAAGGAGTACCAGGCGGCCTATTCGGAAGCCCTGGAGCGCACCTCGACGAAGGCGGCGCCCTGGTACGTCATCCCGGCGGATCACAAGTGGTTCCGCGACTGGGCCGTCAGCCGCCTGCTCATCGAGACGCTCACGGAGATGGACCCGCAGTACCCGCAGCCGCCCGACCTCGCCGGAATCACGATCGACTGACCCCGCGGCCCGCCAGTCGATCAGACCGGCGAAGCGGTCACCCAGATCATCGACCGGCCGATCTCACCAGGTGCCCCGGGCGTGCCGGCCTCGATCCGGTCGAGCCGGAAGCCGAGGGAGCGGGCAACGCCCTGGCTGGCGATGTTGGCCTCGTCGCAGTGGATCTCAACGCTCGTGATGCCCGGGACCGCGAGCGCCGCGTTGGTGACAAGGCGCGCCGCCTCTGAGGCGATGCCCCGGCGGTGGAATGCGGTGTGCACCCAGTACCCGATCTCCACCGCACCCGGGCCGATCCGCGGCATCATGCCGCAGCTCCCGACGTATTGCCCCGCTTCGCGCAGGATGATCGCGAAGTCGGCCGCGGACGTTCCGCCGAACTGCTCCGCCGCCGGCACGAGGAAGGCCAGGACCGACGCCTCGGTCGGCGGCACTCGTGCCCACGGCATCCATTGACGGAGCGTCTCGAAGCTGGAGGCGATGGCTTCGCGCACGGCTGGAGCGTCATCGAGCCGGAAGCGGCGAAGCGTCACCGTGGGTCCGTGCAAGGCTTCGGGTGGTCTGAGTTCCATTGCACGCAACCACCTTTCTGACGTGGCGACCCCGATCGGATTCGAACCGACGATCTCCACCTTGACAGGGAGCCTGAGCCACTGTCACGGCGTGTCGGGCGGGGCCGTTGAGGGCCACTCTGTATTCGATTTCGCCCCTTCGCGTGCTGCCGCGTGACGCCTCGTGCTGCACCGTGTCGGCAGCATGGGCAACATTTGGGCAACAAATGCAGGGCAGTCGGCAGGGCTTGGGCAGGCTCCCTGTCGGCCGAGGACCGGACGCGCGGGAGCCGACCGCGGGATGACCTCGGCGCGATCAGCGCGGCACTGTGGCGGTCAGGTCCTCGTACAGGGCGTCGGGCGCGAGGTCGAGGCCATTGGGCCAGGCCGGAGCGCCATCCTCGTCGAGGCGCACCTGTGCAAAGTAGGCGGGATCCTTCAGGGGTTCGAACATCTCGCCCCAGAGGTCAGCCGACAGGTCAACGGTCCCCTCGATCCCGTCAGCAAAGCGCAGCCTCAAGACGTGTGGGCCTACGGGTTCGACCGAGACGAGGCGCGGGTACCGGGCTTGCATACTCTCGATGCTACGACAGTGGCGGGATCTGGGCCAGGGGAGCGTGATTCTGGGCGCTCTCCCAGTTGGCACCCAACGCCTCTTGGTGCTGGGCTGCCCACTCCATCGCCAGCCCCAGCTGCCGCGGGGGCAGCGTGCTGCGCAACACCGTCAGTGGGTCGATGCCGATCGATGCTTCAGCCTCGCCGTAGGCGGCGTGGAAGTGTGGTGGCCCATGCTCACGCCATCGCATCGTGATGACGATTCCGTAGAAGACGCTGATTCGCGGCATGTGCCATCCAGGATACGGTCACCGTGGGTGGCGAGACGCGTGGCCCCCGCCTCGCAGAAGGAGGCATCTCGTCGGCTCGAGGAGGCGTTGGCGCGCGACGAACAGCCCGCGCCGGCACGCACCGGGTCCGTTGTCAGGCAGTCTGATCCTCGATCCAACGGCGCAGCGCGTCGCGTGGCACCCGGAGCACGCGGCCGACCCTGATCACCGGGATCTCGCCCGAACGCAGCAGCTCGTAGGTCCGGGTGCGTCCAAGCTGGAGCTCCGCTTCGACATCGCGAACCGTCAGAAGCATGGGAGTGTGCACAGGGTGGTTGCCGCTGGTGTCCGGCTCGCGTTCGCTTTGCGGGGACGGAGCGGGCGCGACGACCTCTGCCGTTGGCGGCCGTGTTGGCGGGCTGGCGCGACGGACATCTCGGTTCAGCCTTGACGGAGTCGCAGACCCATCGAACGGGAGCTGCGCTTGCTGCATCGACCCCATCAGAACGGGCTCGGTCCCCCGATGTCTGGCGACAACACTTCGCTGTACTGGAACGGATCGTGGTCGATCGCCTCGTCGTGGTCGAAGGGATCGTCGTCAATAGACATGGCGGGAACCCGGCGCGGAGTCCGGTCCTCCAACCTGCCGAGCACGTCGCTCAGCTCACGTTCGCGCTGCACGCCACGCCGCTCCACGGCCTCATCGAAGCGTTCGTAGTCGAGCGTGGAGTCGCGCGCCTCGCTGCGGTCCCACTGGCGTTCGAGCCGCTCGGCGAGCTCGGCCGGCCGCTCCTCGTGCAGATGCGTGCCCCGCTCATCGCACAGCGGCGGCGCGCTGTTGGTGTAGTAGCGGTTGGCCTCGCGGCCGCGGGACATGGCGGTGTAGGTCCACTCTTGGCCCTCGGTGCCCCGGGCCAGCACCAGGCTCACGTCGACGCTGAGGCCCTGCGCCTTGTGCACGGTCATGGCGTAGCCGTGGTCGATGGCATCGTAATGGCGCACGTCGACGGTGACGTGACGGTCATCGGGGGTCCGCAGGGTGACCGTGTGCAGCTCCGGATCGACGCCGATCACCTGCACCCGCATGCCGTTGGTGAGGCCGCGCTGGTGGTCGTTCTCCAGGCAGACGGCGAGGTCACCGGCGCGGAACTCTTTGGGCTCGACGAACGAGCCGTCGCCGCGAGCATGGAGGCTCCCCACGGTGATCGCGGGCCCTTCGAGCTGGCCGTGCTCCGCCGCGTAGGCGTGCGAGCGCCGGTTGAGAGCGTCCACGTCCTTCCGGCGGTGGGTGAGCATGATCGCGTCCCGTCCCTCCTCCACGGCCGATCGGTAGTCGCGGAGTACTCGCCACTGGAGGTCGTATTCACCGTGCTTGGAGATGGTCACGGCGTCATGGGCTATGTACGCCGCCACCGCCTCGGCGGTGCTTCCCTCGCGCAGGTCGATGAGCGCACGTCGCTCCCACTGGTCGGCCTGGCGCACGTTCTCATTCAGGCGCACGCTGCCGAGCTGATCGCCGAGTGCGCGGAAGGCAGCGCCGCCGTCGATGGCGTGGAGCTGACGCGGGTCGCCGACGAGGACCAGCTTGGCCCCGTCGCGGGCGGCGTGGTCGACCAGCTGAGCCGCCTGGCGGCTGCCTACCATGCCGGCCTCGTCAATGACTAGGACGGTGTTGGCGTCCACGGGGGTGCGGTCGAGGCGGTGCAGCAGGCTGTGCACCGTGCTCGTCTCGATGCCCGCCTCCTGGCCGAGCTTGAAGGCGGCGTTGGCGGAGAGCGCGGCTCCGATGACCTGGTGCCCGGAGGCCTCGAGCACCTCGCGGCAGGCGGCGAGCGCAGTGGTCTTGCCGCTCCCCGCCGAGCCGTTGACCAGGGTGACGGCCTCGCCGCGGCGACAGATCGCGCGGATCATGGTCTGCTGCTCTCCGGTGAGGTTCGGCCGCGACGCAACCGCCTCGTCGACAAGGGCGGCGGGCGCCAGACCGCGCCCCGCCAGACGGCCGGCGCGCGCCGTGGCCAGCATGCGCTCCTCGATGGCCACCATCTCGGGCGTCGAGTAGTGGCGGTCCTCCTCGATGTACTCCCGGAACGACGAGGGCAGGCGCTCGGCCGCGTCCTCGTTGAGAGCGCCGAGCCGGACGACGTTGCTCCGGTCGGCGAGGACGGCGTCGACGATGCGCTCCAGCTCAGGCAGGGGAAGGCCGAGCGGCGCATGGGCCGCGACGGCTCGAACCAGGTCGCGACGGGTGAAGGTTGCCGCCTCCGCGGTCATGCCGTGCTCGCCGACGAGCTGACGGATGTCGGCAATGTCGAGGCTGCGCTCCGGTGTCCACTCCCGGCCGAACAGCGTCGCAATCCTTTCGCGGTCGAGCCCGACCGCCGCCGCTCGCTCGCGCCACTCGGCGACGACATCGCGGCCTGCGGGAATCTCGTGCTTGCCCTCGCGCGAGGCGAGCACCGCGAGCTTGTGGCCGTGCAGGCTGTCCACTCCGAAGGCGGCGTCCATGGCCGCGACCTGACGCGTGCGCCGGCTGAACTCCTGGCGCATCGTCCGGGTGATGCCGACGACCTCGAAGGTGCCGTTGCGTGCCACCGCGACCTGAACCCCGAGCTCGCGCACCAGCGCGTCACGCAGCACCGCCTGACCAACAGCACCCGCGGACGGAGCGTGGCGGTACAGGGCGACACCGTGGAGCTGTCCCCAGGTGCCGTCGTCACGCAGCACGTAGTTGGGAATCGGAATGTGGGTGTGAAGCTGAGGGTCGACCGTGATCACGCCCGTGTCCGGATCCGTGACCGGTCGCGATGTGCGGTGCAAGAACTGGGGCATGACGAGCTGTGCGCGCACCGGGATGGTCTCCTCGGACTCGCGGTCGTAGCGGCGTCCCCAGCCGGCGTGCGCCTGGAGGTACTCGCAGACAGCATCCACCGCTGTCTGATGGGCGCGCAGCACTGCAGCGCGCGTCCGTTCATCGCCCACCGCCCAGAGCAGCGAGACGCTCTTGGGCGCGCTGAACGTGACGTCGTAAGCAATCACCGATTGTCGCGACCAGCGCCGCTCCATGAGGTCGGCGCCGGTGTATGGATCGCGACCGTTCAGCAGCGAGCGCAGCTGTTCGCGGGTGACCGTGCCGTCCAAGCCGAGCTGTTCGGCAGCGCGGCCGGTCCAGCGGCCCGGCGCCTCATCGCGTGTAACGTAGTACTCCATCTGAGCATCAGTGGTCGACTCCACAAGGTAGCGAACCGCCTGCTCCGCATCGACCAGCTTCCCGATCGAGATCATCGACGCTAAGCATGACTGTCAGGTGATGGCAAGAAAGTCGCACTTTTCGAGTTCAGGCAACGGCTACCGTCACATCCGTCGCAGGCTGGCGCACACTCCGGCGCCGATGATCGAGGCATCGCGGATGACGACACACCTGCGACGCTGCGTGTCGTCGCCTGCCACCGTGTGCAGACGCGTGTGGCTCAACTTATTCAGCGAAGATGGAGAGGTCGTGATCTCAAGCAGCGCCGCGTATCTTTGCACCACGTTTTGGGCCTGCATCGCGATGCAACTGTCTGGACGAGAAGGACCGACGCCGGAAGAGTGACACCGGTGCGTGCGGCTGGAAGCGAGAGTCGGAAGGCATACGCGGCGCTGAGGCGATGCGAAGTGTGACTGGATGATGGTGAGCGGCTGGACGACGGGCAGAGAGGCTTTCAGATTTGGAGCCGGCCTGGGAGGGCCCGGGTCCTCGTATCGTCCACATCACCGCGCGTTTCCGTTCCACAGTTTGCTGCGCCAGCGGCCATCTCGGGGGGGACCGGGTAGGGGTTGGCGCGAAGTTGTGGTACATGAAGTGCAGTGCTGCAGCAGCGGCCAGGTCTCGACGTTGCGGCTGAACGCTTTGGTGAGCCGGGTGAACCGGCGCACTGATTTCAGGCGACTTGCCAGGCTTCGCGGTTCGAACGCACCCTTAGAGAGGGCTGCATAACACTTCCGCCCCCAGTTTCTCAGCTGACGGAGAGGTATCCAGCCATGAACCCGTCGACCCCGGGTTCCATCATCCCGGTGCTCATCCCACCCATTCTCACGGCGCCGGCTGCGGACGGCCCCATGGCCCAATCGTTGTTGTCCTGGTCGCAAGGGAGGACGCAGAACCACCGATAGGTGCCGGCGGTCGACGGGGTAAAGCTGAAGGTCACATTGCCGGTGTTGCCGTTAGCGGCGGCCGGAACCAGTCGGTCGATCCCGAGCTCGGGGATGGTGAAGCTGTGCGGCATATCGTCGTGGTTCTCGATCACCACCGTCACTGGATGACCTGCGGTCACCGTGGTTGGGGACGTGGCTCTGAAGGTGTCGTGACGCCTGCCGTCGGGACCGACGGCGCCTTGCGCAGCACCCACGACCGTGAAGGTCACGACCTGCGCGCCGGACCGAGCGCCCAGCTGGCTGCCGGTGTCGGCGAAGGGCAGGGCGGCGGACTGGGTTCCGGCTTGATCGCCGCCGCTCGATGCCGGAACCACGCCGGTGCCGCAGGCCGCGATGAGCAACGCGAGACCGGCGAGCGGCAGCAGCAGCAAGCGCCCACCGCGCTTCCATGCGGTGGTGCCTGCGGGGGGAGTTGCGGGCCTTCGCACCATCGGGTCAAGAGTAGGACGGGTCGGCGACACGGCGACAGGGCCGGATGTCGTGATGGCCTGGTGCCACAGGTCCCATCGTCTGATGACCAAAGCCCATACCCCCCAGGGGTATGGGGCGGTACCATCGAGTGTGGATCCGGGGCGGTCCCGGGACAACAGGAGATGAAGACCATGATGTTCTGGTACGGCGACGGGTGGAGCTGGTGGCAGCCGGCCCTGATGTGGGGCGGCATGCTCGTGTTCTGGGGTCTGGTGATCTGGGGCGTCTACGCCTTAGTCACCGCCGCACGTCGCCCTGCTCGGGCGGCTTCCGGCGAGAGTGCGGTCAGCATCCTCGACCAGCGGCTTGCTCGAGGTGAGATCGATGCTGATGAATACCGGCGGGTGCGCGTCCTGCTGGACAAGCCCGGACCGCCTTCACCCGGCACCGGGGATCGGCCGTGACGGCGGCGGTGGCGAAGTCGGGCGGACACGAGTGCGGCCCGCCGCGGGGGGGGACCGCTGCGCGGGTCGTTCGCGGCTACGCCTCCGGCAAGGATGACTACCTCGCACGTCTGCGCAAGATCGAGGGACAGGTGCGCGGTGTGCAGAAGATGATCGAAGGTGACACCTGGTGCCCTGACGTGGTGGTCCAGGTTGCCTCGGCCACCCGGGCGCTGCAGGAGGTGGCCGTGGGCCTGCTCAACGACCACCTGCGCCACTGCGTGGTGGGTGCGGCCAGAGCGTCCGGCGATGGAGCGGATGCCCATCTCGAGGAGGTCGCCGCCACCATCCGCCAGGTGGTGCGGCTGTGAGCGCCGGCACGGGTCGAGATACCGGCCGGAATATCGCGCGTGAGGAGGTTCCGGTGATGGCTGCGACGATCACGTACACGGTGGCCGGCATGACGTGCGACCACTGCAGGATGGCCGTGACCAAGGAGTTGACCGCGGTCGGCGGTGTCGAGACCGTCGCTGTCGACCTCGACAGCAAGCTGGTCACCGTCACGGGCGTCAACCTCGACGACACCGCGATGCGCGCCGCCATCGATGAGGCCGGCTACGAGGCCGCGTGATGCCTGCTGTCGCGGAGAAGCCGGAGCGAGTCGAGCTCGCCATCGAGGGGATGACCTGCGCGTCGTGTGCTATCCGCATCGAGAAGCGGCTCAACCGCCTCGAGGGCGTGACCGCGACGGTCAACTACGCCAGTGAGCAGGCCGCCGTCGCCTTCGATCCCAAGCAGGTGGCGGTCGATGATCTGATCGCCGCCGTCGGGGCCGCCGGGTATCACGCCGCACTGCCCCGGGAGGCGCCCGGCGCCGAGGACGCCGCGGCCCCGTACCGGCTGCGGCTCCTGCTCGGCGTCGCGCTGTCGGTGCCGCTCCTGGTGCTGGCGTGGGTGCCGCCGGCGCGATTCCCAGGCTGGGAGTGGCTGGCGCTCCTCCTCGCGACGCCCGTCGTCATGTGGGGCGGATGGCCGTTTCACCGCGCCTCGGCCGTCAATGCCCGGCACGGGGCCGCAACCATGGACACGCTCGTGTCGGTGGGCACCCTTGCTGCGTGGTCGTGGTCCACGATCGTGCTGCTCGGCGGCATCCACGAGGACGTGTACTTCGACGCAGCCGCCGTGATCACCACGCTGATCCTGCTCGGACGGTACCTCGAGGGCCGTGCGAAGCGCCGCTCCGGGGCGGCGATACGTGCGCTGCTCGCGCTCGGCGCCCATCAAGCGCGGGTGCTGCGCGGCGGCGACGAGGTCCTCGTGCCGATCGAGGATCTGCGCGCCGGTGACCGCTTTGTCGTCCGCCCGGGGGAGAAGGTCGCCACCGACGGAGTCGTGGAGCGCGGCGAGTCGGCGGTGGATCAGTCGATGCTGACCGGCGAGTCAGTCCCCGTCGACGTGGGACCGGGAGACGAGGTCACGGGCGCGACCATCAACACCTCTGGACGGCTGGTGGTGCGAGCCACCAAGGTCGGCTCGGCGACGGCGCTCGCCCAGATCGCACGGCTGGTGGCCCAGGCCCAGGCCGGCAAGGCGCCGGTGCAGCGGCTGGCCGACCGTGTCTCCGGCATCTTCGTGCCGATCGTGATCGGGCTCTCGCTGGCAACCCTGGCTGGGTGGCTGGTTGCGGGTGCCGCGACGGCGACGGCGTTCACCGCGGCGGTCGCCGTGATCGTCATCGCCTGCCCGTGCGCCCTCGGTCTGGCGACGCCGACCGCGCTCATGGTGGGCACGGGGCGCGGCGCCCAGCTGGGCATCCTCATCAAGGGACCAGAGGTGCTGGAGCAGACCCGCCAGGTGACCACCATCGTCCTCGACAAGACCGGCACGATCACCGAAGGCCGGATGGCCGTGTCCGCCGTGGTCGCCGCTCCGGGGGTCGCCGAAGAGGACCTGATCCGCCTGGCAGCGGCGGCGGAGGCGGCCAGCGAGCACCCCATCGCCCGCGCGATCGCCGCCTACGGCAGGGAACGGCTCGGCACACTCCCGGAGGTCGACAGCTTCGAGAACCGGGCCGGCCTTGGCATCCAGGCGACGGTGGAGGGTCGCTCGGTCAGCGTAGGACGGCCGTCGTTCCTCGTCCGTTCCGGTGCGACCCTGCCGGCGGTGCTGTCGGCCGAGGTGGAGCGGCTCGAGGGTGCCGGCAAGACGGTGGTCGGCGTCGCCTGGGACGGTGAGGCGCAAGGCCTGGTTGCGGTTGCTGATCGCGTCCGCTCCACGAGCGGCGAGGCGATCACATCGCTGCGCCGGCTCGGACTCACCCCGGTGCTGCTCACCGGCGACAACGAACGAACCTCGCGAGCCGTCGCCGGTGAGGTGGGGATCGACCGCGTGCTGGCCAATGTGCTCCCGGACGGCAAGGCCGCCGCGATCCGTGACCTGCAGCAGCAGGGCGAGATCGTCGCGATGGTGGGCGATGGGGTCAACGACGCCCCGGCGCTCGCGCAGGCCGACCTCGGACTGGCTATCGGCACCGGCACCGACGTCGCCATCGAGGCTTCGGACCTGACGCTCGTCTCCGGCGACCTCCGCGCCGCCGCCGACGCGATCCGCCTCGCGCGGCGGACTCTCGGGACGATCAAGGGCAATCTCTTCTGGGCGTTCGCCTACAACGTGGCGGCCATCCCGCTGGCGATGGCCGGCCTGCTCAACCCGATCATCGCCGCCGCGGCGATGGCCTGCTCGAGCCTGTTCGTCGTCTCCAACTCGCTCCGGCTTCGCCGTTTCCGCTCGGGGCGGCAGACGATTCAGTGATCGCCTTCTGTTGCCACTGCTAGCTTTCTGTCCATCGGTACCTGCTGGTGGGGTGCTCGACGGAGCTCAGGAGATCAGCGCTCTCGCGCACGCCAGTATTCGCCAAGCACCCCTGAGCTCGACCGGACTCGGGCTGCGCCTGACCCGCCGTGTGTTGCCGTTCCTGAACGGCGGACGTTGGTGTTTAGCACGTGGCGTCCTTGCCGCTTGCTACCTGCCAGGTGCCGTCCGGGCCCTGCCAGACATCAAGGGTAAATGACCCGGATTGGACGGATGTCGACGACTGGGAGCTGTCTATGACACTCCAACCGGTCGTTGGTATGTCGGACCACACCCCGCCGTGGGTGGCGAACCATTGCGCCGCCGCGATAGGCGAGACCTCGCCGCCCGTGTCTTTTGGCCAGGGAGAGGCTGAATGCCCGGTAATGAGAACACGGCGTGGGGGATCCGGACGCGCCTGTCGTAGCGCCCGGGTGAGCGCCGCAGGCCTCATTCCAACCAGGATCACCGCTAACCCGCACAGGAGCACACGGCTGGATGCCATACCCATGAAACGCCATTGTCCGATTCGCGGTTCCTGGAAACGCACGGCGAGGGCCTTGATCCGTGTCCCGAGGCGGAGGTCTTCATTTTGGCGTGCCCCACTTTGAGAGGTTCGAAGGGGGTGGTCGTAGCCCAGGCCAGCACCGTCTACCTTGGCTTGGGAGGGGGGGCGAAAGCCCAGTGGGTGGGCGGGCGGAGGCGGCATCTGGCGCACCCATCGGCGCTGTCCGGACGTGGCGCCCTCCCCCGATAACGTACGCGCTGTGACCCCGGG
>DATLRX010000079.1:0-49410 GCA_035534435.1 Candidatus Acidiferrales bacterium | reverse complement strand
GCTTCGCAGGTGCAGACATCGCTGGCGCCACCTCTTCTTCAACTCTCACGGCTAACGATTGATCGATTGCCATAGGACTCCTTCCGGGACCGTGGACAACTCACCGCCGCCACCGAGGGACACATCGATCGCCGCGGCACTCTCTACGGAGAAGCGTAGGGATCGGCGCCCCGCCGTTCTATGGACGCCGAGACCGACGGTTCAGCTCAGGTGCTTGTGCAGATTGCACAAACGGATCGGTGCAAACCCACCAAGGCCGTCGTTCAGGACGCGACGGCAGGCTTGACCTCGGCGACCTGCGCCCGGGCACGTGCCTTGTCCTTGAAGTAGATCTTGTTGATGTCGACGAAGGCGATCTGGGTATCCGGCACGTCCTCTTCCGCGTAGATCGCATCGACCGGACAGGGGTCGACGCACGCCCCGCAGTCGATGCACTCGTCCGGGTCGATGTAGACCATGCGGTCCTCGTCCGCCTCGTGGATGCAATCGACGGGGCAGACCTCGATGCAGGACTTGTCCTTCAGGTCGACGCAGGTCTCGGTGACGATGTAGGTCATCGCGGGCGAGTCTACCAAGCACGCACGTTCCCACTCGGGCGTAACCGCTCGCCGTACCTGTTTGTGCGGAGCCGTCAAAGGCGATTGCGGTGGGTCGTCCGGCGTCCAGGGGGTCCAGTGGTGAAAAGCAGACGCATGCTCGGGCGGCTTGCGATGGTCGCGCTGCCCTTCATCGGCATTGCTGCGGGATCGGTGACCGTCTCCGCCGGCGGGTCGTTCATCGGCAGCCTCACCCACGTGAAGGTGCTCGGGTCGACGGTGCCGTTCAACGGCGATGTCAACCCGTACGGCATGGCACTCGTCGCGCGGAGCCGCGGGAGCCTGGTGGCCGGCGACGTCCTCGTCAGCAACTTCAACAACGCGACGAACGCGCAGGGCACCGGCACGACCATCGTGCAGATGACCCCGCGCGGCGGACGCTCGGTCTTCGCGCGCATCACCGATGCCGACGTCAGCCGCAAGTGCACCGGCGGGGTGGGACTCACCACCGCGCTCGCCATCCTGCAGAACAGGTGGGTCATCGTGGGATCGCTCCCGACGTCCAACGGTATGTCCCCGACCGCGAAGGCCGGCTGCCTCATCATCCTCGACAGCAACGGCACCGTCGTCGAGACCCTCAACAACGCGTACGGGATCAACGGGCCGTGGGACCTCACGGCGGTCGATCGCGGCGAGCTCTCCTACGTCTTCGTCACCAACGTGCTGAACGGCACGGTCGCCGCGGGCGGCGGAGTCGTCAATCGCGGGACCGTCGTCCGCCTCGTCCTGCACACGGGCGGCAGCAGCGCACCGTGGGTGGTCTCGAGCAGGGTCATCGGGTCCGGGTTCTCCGAGCGGACGGATCCGGCGGCGCTGGTGGTCGGCCCGACGGGTGATGCGGTGAGCGCGAACGGCACGCTCTACGTCGCGGACACCGCGGCCAACCGCATCGCGGCAATCCCTGATGCGTTCAGCCGCATGAGCACGGCGTTCAGCGGCGCTGATGTCACGAGCAACGGGTGGCTCAACGCGCCGCTCGGGCTCGCGCTTGCTCCGAACGGCGACATCCTCACGGTCAATGCCGGCGACGGCAGGATCGTCGAGACCACTCCGGGCGGCATGCAGTCCGCGTTCCAGTGGCTCGACACGAGCGGATCGCCGCCAGGCAGCGGCGCGCTCTTCGGTCTCGTTGTTACTCCCCTCCGCAACGGCGTCTACTTCGTGGACGACGCGACCAACACGTTCGAGTTGCTCCACTGAGGTTTGCCGCCGGCCAACAAGGGTGCTCAGCTGTCCGGACCCGCCTCCGGCTCCGGCTGAGCGCCCCGAGCGGCCCCTGCCTGCAGCACATCGCGAATGCGCAGGCACAGATGCAGGTTGAGCCGCGTTGCCGGATCGTCGAGTCGCAGGTGCCCGACCTCCTCGATGCGGCGCAGCCGGTACAGCACCGTGTTGCGGTGCAGGTGCAGTCGCTGCGCCGTCTCGGTCGGTGAGCCGTTTGCCGCGAAGAACGCGTCGAGCGTCGTCATCAGCTCGGCGCTCGACCGCTCGTCGTAAGCGAGCAGATCGCCGACGGTGCCGCGGTAGTAATCGCTCAACTCCGGGTGCTGCGCCATCGCGAAGAGCAGGCGGTGCAGGCCGAGGTCGCTGAAGCTCGCCTGCCGTCCCGGTCCGAGCAGGCGGCGGCCCATCTCGAGCGCGTGCTCCGCCTCGCGGTAGGACTGGCGGACGCCGGCGGCGCCGTCGTGGGTCCTGCCGAGCCCGAGCGACGTCGACATGTCGCCGGTCGCCGACGCGCACTCTTCGCGGACGGTCTCGGCAAGGCGGTACATCACGTCCGCGGCGACGTCGGCCTCGGGCATGGCGACGAGGCAGACCGCATCCTCGTGGGCGGCCACCAGAGCCCTGACTTCACGGCGCGCGACGACGTTCTGAACCGCCCGCAGCGCATGCGCCTCCCATGACGCGGAGGCGATGGCGCCGCGCAGCGCGATCACGAAGACGCTCCCCGAGAGGTCGGCGCCGAGCCGCCGCGCCCGCTCCTGCGCGACCCGCTCCGACGAGTACGACCCGGTGAGCAGCGATGCGATGAACTCCCCCTCGAGCCGGTCACGCGTCTCGGTGACGGCGCGTTCGCGATCGAAGTCGATGGCGCACGCTGACGCAGCCCGCGCGACGGCGAGACGCGCGATCTGATCGAGGTGCTGATCGTCGCCGACGACCGAGACGAATCCGCCGATCCCGTTGCGCATCGGCACCGGGCTCACGAGCGCCGCGAGGCCGCTCCGCCCCAACGTGAACTCGTGCACGGGTGGGTCGGCGCCGAGTGCCGCGATCGTCATCCCCCAGCGCCGCAGGGCGCCGGCCTCGGCCCCGAGCTCGTTGCGGAGCAGCAGGTCGGATCCCGTGAGGTGGCGCACCTCACCGGCCTCGTCCTGCCACGCGGCGGGCAGTCCGGTGACCTCGCCGAGCTTCTCGATGATCCTGTCCGGGCCGGCGCCGCCGAGCGCGAGATCCATCAGCGAGAGCTGCAGCTCCTGCGCGCGCTCGTGCAGCAGCGCCCGCTGATCGAGGATGAAACGGACGCACGTGTGGTGCGCGTCGCCGGCATGGATGCCGTCGGGCAGCCTGAGCAGCGGCATCATCAAACGGTCCGCCGCAGCAATGCTCTCGACCGACACGTCGCCGACCACCGCCACGGCGACGCCGCCCTTCTCGGCAAAGCTCGTCATCACCTGCGGCAGATCGAGGCGCTCGTCGAGAAGGCGGATGCTCTTGACTGGGACGAACGCGATCTCGCCGCCCTTGACGGCCTCGAACGCGGGCGGCCGCGTTCGCAATGCGCAGGCCCATTCAACGCGGCGCTCGAGCCCGCCGCCACCGCCGAGCAGGTCGGTCCCGGGAGGCAGCACCCCCCGCCAGACGTCCTTGACGGTGATCGTCGGCGCGCTCATCTACCGAGCATCCGATCAGCAGCGCTCGAGGTACTGGTTGATCTCCCACGGCGTGACCTGCCCGCGGTACTCCAGCCACTCGAGGCGTTTCGCGGCGATGAAGCGCTCCGCCAGATGGTCCCCGAGCGCGTCGATCACGACCTCGTCGGCCTCGAGCGCGTCGACGGCGTCCTTGAGGTTGTCCGGAAGGATGCCGACGTTGCGGCGCTCCAGCTCGGTCTCGTCGAAGCCGTAGAGGGACTCCTCGACCGGCGGAGGCAGCGGCAGGCGGCGCTCGATCCCGTCGAGCCCGCAGCGGAGCATCACGGCGAACGCCAGGTAGGGGTTGCAGGACGGGTCGGGGCTGCGCAGCTCGACCCGGGTCGCCTGGGCGCGTCCCACATGCGGCACCCGGATGAGCGCGCCGCGGTTGGTGCGCGCCCACGAGATGAAGATCGGCGCCTCGAATCCGCGCACCAGGCGCTTGTACGAGTTCACCAGCGGTGCGAGCACCGCGCTGATCCCGGCGGCATGGTGCAGCTGCCCAGCGATGAAGTGCTGCGCGATCTCGCTGAGCCCGTAGGCATCCTCGCCGGCGAAGGCGTTGCCGGCTTCGCGGCCCTGCAGAAGGCTCTGGTGGACGTGCATGCCGCTCCCCGGCTGGCCGTCGAACGGCTTGGGCATGAAGGTCGCGATGGCGCCCGCCTGCTGGGCGACGGCCTTGAGCGCGTACCGGAAGGTGATCACGTCGTCGGCTGCCTTGAGCGCTGGCGCGGCATCGATGTCGATCTCGTGCTGGCCGCCGGCGATCTCGTGGTGCGACGTGTTGACGGCGATGCCGAGGCTCAGCAGCGCGCTCACCATGCGCTGGCGGAGGTCGGTGTTCCCGTCGCTCGCGAAGTCGAAGTAGGAGCTGCGGTCGTGGCGCGGGGGTGCGAGCGACCCGTCGGCGCCGCGTTCGAGGATGAAGAACTCGATCTCCGGGCCGACGCGGTACTCGAAGCCAAGGCGCGCCGCCTCGTCGACGGCCCTGCGAAGCACGCCCCGGGGGTCGCCGGCATACGGCTCGCCGTCGGGTGTCGTCGCCCAGCAGATCAGGCGGGCGGTGCGCTCATTGCCCCAGGGCAGCACCTGGAAGGTGGCAGGGTCGGGGATGAGGTACATGTCCGATTCGGCGGTGCGGGCGAAGGAGTCGACCGACGAGCCGTCGAACCAGGTGCCGTGGTTGATCGCCTGGCCGAGTTGCGACGCCGGGATCGTGACGGTCTTGACCCCGCCGATGACGTCGGTGTACTGCAGATCGATGTGGCGGATCTGGTCGGCCTCCACCCTCGCCACGAGGTCGTCGACGGCTTCCCTGCGGTTGGATGGTGGCACAGTCGCTCTCCCACTGGGCTGCGCGCACAAGCTCGGCGCGTTCTCGCGATTCTAGACCAGGTCGGGAATCCCACCGAGCGCCGAATCCGGGCAAACCCTCGTACGTGGCGCACAGCGGGGACGCCGCGCGGCGACGTCAGGCCGGGGCGGCCACCGCGATGGCCATGCCGCCGAATGTGGTCATCGCCGCCGCGAACTGCGCCACCGGCAGCGTCCGCTCGACCCCGTAGAGCACGTCGACCACCGTCACCGTGTTCGCCACCGGGTCGTACCCGATCACCGGCACCGCGTGCTCGCCGATCGCCCACGGAATGCGCTTTCCGTCCCACGCGGTCCAGTAGCGCGGCGTGTGCGCCTTGAAGTCCGAGGTCAGCCACACCACGACTGAGTTGCCGTCGCGGAGCTGCTGGACGACCTCGGGGACGGTCCAGCCGAGCCCGCCGTGAGCCGTCGCTCCGTAGCGCTGCGCCGCCGCGAGAATCGGTGGGTAGTACACGCCGTAGCCGGTGTAGCTGGGCTCGTAACCGTTCACGTCGCCCACGAAGGCCGTGTACGGATCGCCCCACCGTTCCGGGTAGCCGTCCGGCCCGAGCTGGACGGGGCGCGGATCCTGCGGCAGGCTCTGGTAGATCTGGTCCTGGTTCGCGTGGATGCCCTGGATGGCGAGCGCCACCTCCAGCGCGGCCGACTCGCAGTCGAGCGCGAGGTCCTGCTTGATGATCGGCGCGTTCAGAAAGACTGACCCAGCGTCGGTGGCGCTGGGGCTGGCCGTCGCGGCGGTGGGCGACGTGAGCAGCGGCACGCTCGTCGCGGGCGTGACGGGCGAGTGCAGGCCGTTCGCCGAGGCGAGCGTCCACAGCGGGAGCGCCACCGCCGCTGCAAGGGTTGCCAGACCAGCGGCGGCAACGGCCGGCCGGCGGCGTCGAATCATCGGTACGCCCTCTTCACCTCACACCACTGTACCCAGGGCATCCCGGCTGTGAGCCGCTCCTACTGCGGCACGTGGATCCGGCCGCCCAGCTCGCGGAACTTCCTGGCCTGCTCCTCCATGCCCAGGCGCACCGCCTCGTCCTCGGCGACCCCGTGCAGCTCCGCGTAGTCGCGGATGTCCTGCGTGATGCGCATGCTGCAGAACTTCGGGCCGCACATCGAGCAGAAGTGTGCAACCTTCGCACCGGCCGCCGGCAGCGCCTCGTCATGCAGGGACCGCGCGGTGTCGGGATCGAGGCTCAGGTTGAACTGGTCCTCCCAGCGGAAGTCGAAGCGCGCCTGCGACAGCGCGTCGTCCCACGCCTGCGCGCCCGGATGTCCCTTGGCGAGGTCCGCGGCGTGCGCCGCGATCTTGTAGGCGATGACGCCGTCCTTGACATCCTGCCGGTCGGGCAGCCCGAGATGCTCCTTCGGCGTGACGTAGCAGAGCATCGCCGTGCCGTACCAGCCGATCATCGCGGCGCCGATCGCCGAGGTGATGTGGTCATACCCGGGCGCGATGTCGGTGGTGAGCGGACCGAGCGTGTAGAAAGGCGCCTCGTGGCAGACCTGCATCTGCAGGTCGACGTTCTCCTTGATCTTGTGCATCGGCACGTGACCGGGACCCTCGATCATCACCTGCACGTCGTGCTCCCACGCGATCTCGGTCAGCTCGCCCAGCGTGTGCAACTCGCCAAACTGCGCCTCATCGTTGGCATCGGCGATGCATCCAGGTCGAAGCCCGTCGCCGAGCGAGAACGACACGTCATACGCGCGCAGGATCTCGCAGAGCTCCTCGAAATGCGTGTAGAGGAAGTTCTCCTCATGGTGGGCGAGACACCATGCCGCAAGGATCGAACCCCCGCGTGAAACGATGCCGGTGATGCGCTTCGCCGTGAGCGGCACGTAGCGCAGCAGCACGCCGGCGTGGATCGTGAAGTAGTCGACACCCTGCTCCGCCTGCTCGATGATCGTCTCGCGGTAGATGTCCCAGGAGAGCTCGTCAGCGTTGCCGCCGACCTTCTCGAGCGCCTGGTAGATCGGGACAGTTCCGACAGGAACTGGCGAGTTGCGGATGATCCACTCACGCGTGGCATGAATGTCCTTCCCGGTCGAGAGATCCATGATGGTGTCGGCGCCCCAGCGCGTCGCCCAGCGCATCTTCTCGACCTCGTCGTCGATGCTCGACAGCACGGCCGAGTTGCCGATGTTGGCGTTCACCTTCACGAGGAACTTGGTGCCGATGATCATCGGCTCCGCCTCGGGATGGTTGATGTTCGCCGGGATGATGGCGCGGCCTCGCGCGACCTCGTCGCGCACCAGCTCAGGTGAGAGCCCCTCGCGAATGGCGATGAACTCCATCTCCGGCGTGATCACGCCGCTGCGGGCGTAGTGCAGCTGGGTCACGGCGGCCTCCGGCCGTGCGCGAAGCGCTGTGCGGCCCGTCGCCGTGGATGCCACGACGTCACCGCGCTCGACGATCCAGGGCGCGCGCAGTGGTGGCAGCCCGGTCTCGGGCGTGACGGCCACGTCGGGATCGCCGTGAGGGCCGCTCGTGTCGTAGAGGCGCAGGGCGGGGTTCCGCGTCTCACCGCGCGCGCCGCGGGTGGCCGCCTGCGAGACCTCGCGGAACGGGACTCGGAGGTCCGGCCGGGAGCCTTCGACGTAGACGCGCCGGCTGGCGTTGTGCTCTGGCAGGGCGGGCGCTGCCACCCCCTCGCGATCGATCACCTCGGTCATGTCCGCCTCCATGTGAGACGACGCCCGGAGAGCCGTCCACTGCGGAACGGTCCGCTCCCTGCGCCGGCATTACCCGGATCAGGTTCTTCGGTCGGCCGCCCGCAGCGACCCTCTCAGCCCGGTCCCGCCGAGCTCCCGTCCCCGCATGGTACGCCGCTTGTCACAAAGCACCAAGTGGGGTTTGCAGAGATATCTTTCGAGAGATATAATTCGATACATGGTTGTCGAAACAAACCTCTCCAACCCTCTCCAGGATCCGGATGCGGCGCACCTGCCCATCCCCGAGCCGCGACGGCTCACCGATCCGCGCGCCATGCGAGCCGTCGCCCACCCGGTCCGGATCGCGCTCCTCGAGGTGCTGGCCGTCGAGGGTCCGCTCACGGCGACCCAGGCCGGCGAGCTGATCGGTGAGAGCCCGACGACGTGCTCCTTCCATCTCCGCCAGCTCGCCAAGTACGGGTTCATCGAGGAGGTGGCCGATGTCCCCGGCCGCAAGCGTCCATGGCGGCTCGTGCACACGGGCATGAGCTTCTCCGACGTCAGCGACGATCCGGAGACCCGTCTCGCGGGCGCCGCGCTCTCTCGCGTGCTCCACGACTTCTACCTCGACCGGCTCAAGGAAGGTCTCGAGCTGCGCCGCGACAGCCCCGAGGCCGTCCAGAAGGCGACTGGCGCAAGCGAGTTCCTGCTCTACGTGACCGTCGAGGAGCTCCACGAGCTCGACGAACAGATCACCGCCCTCGTCAGGCCGCTCATCGAACGCGTCAGCAACCCCAAGAAGCGTCCCAAGGACGCGGTGCCGATCGAGTTGCTCTTCTTCGCCTACCCCCGTCCAGCGCACCGGGCTCACGTCCCCAACACATCCCGATAAAAGGAGGTAAACGCCATGACAAACCTGCAGAACATGGAGCTCGCACGTTCGATCGAGCGCCATCGCAACGACTGCATCGAGCACGAGAGCTTGAATCGCAAGGTGCTGCAGCGCGTCTCCACCATGCTCACGGCATGGGCCGAACGCCGTGACCGCAGCTGATGCGGCAGCGGCAGCGTGCGGAGGCACGCGCCGGCGTGCCTCCGCTGTCGGCACTCGCTGACCGGGGCTGACCGGTGCGTGCGCTCCTCTCTGACCGCAACGGTCGCCGGTATCTCATCGGGCAGTTGCTGTCGGTCTTCGGAGACACAGCCCTCTGGCTCGCGGCCGGCATCTGGGTGAAGACCCTCACCAACAGCAACGCCGCCGCCGGCCTCGTCTTCTTCGCATTCAGCGCGCCGTCGGTGCTCGCGCCCGCGGCCGGCATGCTCGTCGACCGCGTCAAGAAACGTCCGCTCATCGTCACGACGGATCTGGTGCTCGGGGCCGCCGTGCTCCTGTTGTTGCTCGTGCACGGGCGCGACCAGGCATGGCTCATCTACGCCGTGATGGTGCTGTACGGGCTCGGATTCGGCGTGCTCGGCTCCGGGGAGTCGGCGCTGCTTCGCGAGATGCTGCCGGAGGAGTTGCTCGGCAACGCCAACGGCCTGCTGCAGACGTTCCGTCAAGGGATCCGGCTGGTCGGACCGGTCGCCGGTGCGGGGTTGTTCGCGTGGAAGGGCGGTGGCGTGGTCGCGATCGTCGACGCGTGCACGTTCCTCGTCGCGGCGCTCGCCACGATGTCGTTGCACGTCACCGAGGTGAAACCCGTGCGCACCGAGCACCACTGGTTCACGGAGGTGACCGCCGGTGTCCGCCACGCGGTGAAGACGACGGTGCTCCGGCAGATGCTCATCGCGTGCCTGCTGGTGATCATCCCGTTCGGCTTCTACGAGACGATCGCCTTTGCGGTGGTCGGCAACGGACTGCACCGCCCACCGACGTTCCTCGGCATCCTCGCGACGGTGCAAGGCGTGGGAGCAATCGCCGGCGGGTTGACCGCCGGGGCACTCCTCAAGCGCACCAACGAAGGCGCGCTCTTCGGATTCGGCTGCATCCTCTTCACGGTGTGCTCGGTCATGCTCATCGTGCCGACGATTCCCACGGTGATCATCGGCGTCGCGTTCGTCGGCGCATCCCTGCCGTGGATCCTCGTCGGCCTGTTCACGCTCACACAACGTCGAACGCCGCTGGAGATCCAGGGGCGCGTGTACTCCGCATTCGACACGTTGATCGGCGTGCCGCAGACGGTCTCGATCGGTGTCGGCGCCGGGCTCGTGGCGTTCATCGACTACCGGCTCCTCCTCGGCATGGCCGCACTGATGAGCGCGATGGCCGCGGCATACCTCATGACACGCAAGGAACAGTGGCAGCCGCCGCCGGTCGATGCCCCGGTTGCCGAGGCCAATCCCCCATACGGCGAAGCCGCCGACGCGGTCACACTCCCGATCGCGTAGGAGCGCCGGCGTCCGGCTGAGCCGCGACCATCGCCTCCGGTACCGAACGCGTGCGGCAGATCTCCGCGTACAGCGCCGCGCTCGGCTTCGCGATTCTTTCGAGCGTCGTGCGGTCGACAGCGAACAGACCGAACCGCTGCGTGTAGCCCTCGGCCCACTCGAAGTTGTCCCATGCGGTCCAGTACAGATAGCCGCGCACGTCGACGCCGGCATCGAGCGCGTCGGCGACAGCGTTGAGGTGCGCGCGGAGATACTCCGGACGCAGCTCGTCATGATCGTCGGCGACGCCGTTCTCGGTGACGAGGATCGGCAGACCGAACTCGTTGCCAAGAGCGGTGAGCGCCGTGCGCAAGGAGTCGGGGTCGATCGCCCAACCGGTGCTGGACTGCGGATGGCCCGGTACGGCCTCGTGGCGCGTGAACAGCATTCCCGGAGCCCGGATGTCGAGTGACACCGCTTCGTTCGCGTAGTGGTTGAGGCCGAGGTACGTGAGCGAGCCAGCAAGGCCGGGGACCGTCTCGCCGTGGCCGACCGGCGCGAGCACCCTGCCCGCGACACACGAGCGCAGGAACCAGCGATTGAAGAGGTAGTCCGGCAGCGCTGCGAGCGCCCGCTCGACTCGGGAGTTCGTGGTCCGGGGCACGAGACGGCGCTCGTGATGCGCGATGGACACCTGTGCCTCGCGCCCGTACCGCAGCGCAATGCCGTTGATCGCCTGCGCGCCCGCCGCGTGCATGCGCAGCAGGCCGAGCAGCGCTCGTGTCGCGAGTCGCAACGAGCGCTCGCCGGGCGGCCAGGTGCCTTCGAGATAGCCGAGCGTCGCCACCACCGCCGGTTCGTTGATCGTGATCCACCACGTGACCATGTCACCGAGTGACTCGACACACGCCGCCACATAGCGGGCAAAGCGCGCCGGCGCTTCGGGAGCGGTGACACCGCCCATTGCCACGAGCCACGGCGGCAGCGTGAAGTGATGCAGTGTGACCACCGGTTCCATGCCGAGCTCGCGACACGTGCGCACGACGCCGGCGTAGTGCTCCAGTGCAGCGCGGTCGAAGCGCCCCCGCTCGGGCTCGACGCGCGACCACTCGATCGAGAATCGATGTGCGGTCTGATGCATCGCGGCGAGCTGCGCGAGGTCCTCGCGATACCGGTGGTAGTGATCGATCGCGATGGTCGCGTCGCCACCGCCGGCAATCGCCTCGGGATGCGCGGCCGTCCAGCGCGACCAGTCGTTGTCGGTGCCGCCTTCCACCTGGTGCGCGGCGGTGGCACAGCCGAGCAGGAAGCCCTCCGGCAGATGACGCGGAGTCAATCGCCCGTCGCGGGAGCCTCGAGCGCGGCTCCGGCGCTGCGCACGCTGGTCAGACGATATGGCGCTGTGCGCGGTTCCTCGGCACTGCCGGCGCCAACCATCGGATCGGTGGTCATCGTTCAGCGCGCGACGCACATCGATGGACGGCCTGGATCACGGCACCAGAATACGGTTGCCGGAGGACCGGGCGGCCGGTGCGCCGGGCACCACAGATTCCGGGAGCCCTGCCGGACACGCCCATAATGCGCAGATGCCCACACCAGAGCCGACACGGCTCGACGACACCGAGGGTGAGGACGATGCTCCGCGCCGGGTGGCCGGCACCGTCCGGCTGATGACCGAGGACCCGTTCGAGATCGACGAGACTCCCGAGGGAGGCATCGGTCAGCACCTCGCCGGCCTGACGAGCAAGAAGCCGTGGCTCATCCCCGTCGCGCTGGTGGGGATCGGCGTGGCTTTCCTCGTACTGCGCCGCCGGCGCTGACCTCGATCCCCTCGCGGGACACCGGGTCGACGCTCGGCGGGCTCCCCTGCCCGGCGAAGATGTCGAGCAGCAGCGCCTCGAACGCCAGCTTCGGTTGCGCGTAGGTCGCCACTGCCTCTGCCGTCTCGAGGATGCGCGCCAGGATCTCGACGATCCTCGTGAGGTCGAGATGTTCAGCCCAGCGTTCGAGCGCCGGCCGGTAGGCCCTCCAGACGGCGAGCTCGGGCGCCCCTGCGGCGAAGCACGCGGCGTCGCGAACGAACGAGGCCCAGGCGCCGAGGGTGACGAGGGCGCGCTCCCGTGCCTGGGCGAGCTTCTCGGTGTCCGTGGATGCGGCCGCCGCCACTGCGCCGGCGGTCCGGAGCGCGGCCGCAGTCCCGCCGCCACCCGCCCCGAGGAAGCTGTCGAGGGCATCGAGCTCGCCTTCGAGCGCCCCTGGTTCGATGGCAAGCCGGAGCGCGCGGCCGGGCCGGCCCGCCGAGAGCGCCGCGGCGGTGGTCGCATCGTGCTCACTCACCCCATGCGCTCTCTGGAGCCACTGTGCGATCACCCTCGGATCCAGTGGACCGAGCACCACCGTCTGGCATCGCGACCGAATCGTCGGGGTGAGCCGCTCGGGGTGGGCTGAGGTGAGGACCAGGTGCGTCCTCGGCGGCGGCTCCTCCAGTGTCTTGAGTACGTTGTCCGCCGCTTCGATGCCCAGCCGATCGGCCCGTGCGATCACGACGACGCGCCGGCCGCCGGCGTATGCGGTGCGCGAAAGGAACTGCTCGAGCGTCGGGCCCATGTCCTCGTCGTCCGCCCTGCTCTTGTTCTTCGCATGGAATCGCCCGAGCTTGACGTTCTCCACGTCGGAATCCTCGACCCAGAGATCCGGATGCGCGGCGAGCCCTCCCGGCCATGCCTCGGCATCGAGCAACGACGAGGCCAGCGCCAGCGCCGCGGTCGTCTTCCCCACACCCTCCGGCCCGATGAGCAGCAGCGCGTGGGTGAGCTCGTCATCGAGACCCGCGGCTACGAGGTGCTGGAGGACGGGGCCGTGGCCGATCACCGAGTCGAGCGTGGTCACGCGACCGATTGTGCAGAATTGCCCGCGGTGACTCAGCCCCAGACGCCCGCGCAGGCAGCCCAGTGGCCGCCACACCAGGTCGACAGCGGACGCCACTACGCCGCTCGGGTCATCCTCTACATGGAGGCGGCATTCCTCGCACTGATCGCGTTCGGCTTTCTGAGTGGCGCCGAGGGGTCGAATCCCCTCACGGTCGCCGGCGGCGGTGGCCTCTGCGTCCTCGGCGTCCTGATCCTCGGGGTTGGCGCAACGCGGATGCGTCACGACGCTCCAGTGGTCCGCGATCCCACCGACGAGCGTGTTCCCTGGGACTGGACCGATTTCGTGATGTTCTGGCCGGGTTGGTTCAGCGCGTTTCAACTCCTCGGCGCGGTGGCGGTGATCATCACCAACCTCGTCGGTACCAATGATCCTTCGGTACGCAACGCCATCGAATCGTCGGTGCTCGCCGTGTGCCAGTACGGCGGCATGCTCTTCAACATCTTCGTGCTCGGCTTCATGCGTCGCGGTGGGACGCTGCGCGACCTGGGATGGCGAGGATTCCGCTGGTGGTGGGTGCTCGTGGTACCGATCGCGGCGTATGTCGCGCTGGTTGGCGCGGACTACTTGCAGCGGGTCAACCAGAGCATCTTCCCCAATGTCAGCAACGGACAGTGCGTCTCCGTTCGCCACGACTACAGTCACTACTACCTGCTCGCGATCATCGTCGTCTGCGTCATCGCGCCGATCTCGGAGGAGACCATCTTCCGTGGGTTCATCTACGGCTGGTTACATCGATGGGGTCCTGCCGTACTGGCGGTGCCACTCAGTGCGGTGATCTTCTCGGCCCTGCACCAGCAGCTGGTGCTCTTCCTGCCGCTGTTCTTTGTCGGGCTTGTGCTTTCGCTGCTGTATCAAGGCTCGCGCAGCATCATTCCGGGCGTGCTGACGCATGCGCTGTTCAACCTGCCCAACATCATTCTGATTCTCAGCACGACCAGCACCTGCTGACGCGGTGCGCGGCGTGCCGCGAGAGTCTCCAGCGAGCCCTCACGCGTCGCGGAGTTTGTCCTGGTCGCGTCCCTGCCCCGGTCGCACAGTGGTGTCTCGCCATGGCCGCAGCGCACCCACACCGAGTCCGGTCCCTGCGCGACCTCCGCGTGGCCGGTGCTTTCATTGCGAGCTGGCTGTGCCCGTGGGCGATCCTCACCGTTGCCACGTGGATCGCTGGTGGCCGGCCGAGCGCGTCGCCGGTCGAGTTCCTCGACCCGGTTCGCATCGTTCACCGGCTTGCTGCGAGCGGCAGTGCCGAGCGGTGGTGGGTGTTCGTCGATCCGACGTCGCCGGTGTCCGCGTGGTGGTTCTGGGCCGGTGCGGCGCTGACGGTTGTGCTCATGCTCGCAGCCGGCTTCGGTATCTGGCGTCTGTCGACAGGGTCCGGGCTGGGGCGCATGCGACGCAGGCGCATTGTCAGGACCGCACACTGGGCGCGCCGATCGGACCTGAGAGACATGAGGCCACGGCGCGGCCGCGTCGGCGTCTTCGTCGTCGGCACGCATCGCCGTCGGAGGCTCGTCACGCAGGGTGAGACCAGTGTCCTCGTGATCGGGCCGACGAGATCCGGCAAGACGTCAGGGCTGGTGATACCGAACCTCTTCGACTGGAATGGCCCGGCGATCGCGACAAGCACCAAGAGCGAGCTCGTCGAGCTCACGGCGGGACACAGGCAGACGGTGGGCCCCGTCTACATCTACGACCCGACTGGCGAGACCGGCGCGTCCTTTCGCACTGTGACGTGGTCACCGATCACCGGCTGCGACGATCTGGATCGAGCGTGGACCGTTGCATCGTGGTTATGCGCGTCATTGCAACAGGGTGGCGGCCGCGGGGACAACGACTGGGCGCACTGGGCGGAGTCGGGGAAGCTCCTGATCGCACCGCTGCTCTACGTGGCGGCCGTCAGCGGACGCACGATCGTCGACGTTCGCACGTGGGTGCACGGGTTCGACATCGCCACGCCACTCGCCCTGTTGGAGGAGCTCCTCCTCGACCCAGCAACGGTCGGCGATGCCGACCCCATCCGTGCGATGTCGATGCTCGCCTCAGTCGACCAACGCCCGGAGCGGGAGCGTGGAACGGTCTTCTCAACCGTGATGCGGATCTTCAACGTCCTGACGGAACGGGCGGTGGCGGAGTCCGCGATGACGAGCCGTTTCGATCCCGAGGAGTTCCTGCGCTCGCGCGGCACGCTCTATCTGTGCACGCCGAGGCAATCGCCCGAACGCATTGCGAGCCTCTTCGTGGGGATCCTCATGACCGTCGTGACGGCGGCCTATGCCATGGCCGACGCCTTCCCAGAGCGACGGCACACCGCATGCCTCGGGCTGTTTCTCGATGAGCTTGCCAACGTCGTGCCGATCGAGGATCTTCCGGCTCTGGCGTCGCAAGGCGCGGGGCGGGGTGTGACTCTGCTGTCGATCGTTCAAGATCTCAGCCAGCTCCGGGCACGTTACGGGGACAACCGAGCAAACACGATTCTGAACAACCACGGTTGCAAGATCATCCTCCCGGGAATCAGCGATCCCGAAACGGCTGACGTGCTCGCGAAGTTGATCGGCCGCGCCGAGTATGGCGAGCAGCAGGTGAGCGTCGGCGCGGACGGACGTGTCAGCCGCACGTACTCGACGCGGCATGATGCAATCGCGACTCCCGACTCGCTGCGCCAGCTCCGCTCCGGTAGTGCCATCGTGATCCATCGCGACAGCCCCCCTGCCTTGGTGGACCTTCCGTACTGGTTTCGCAACGGGAGGTATCGGCGCCTCGCGAAGGTTCCATATTTCCGTGCGGCCGACCACGTCCAGCGCACTGATTCGTAGCGCCGGCAAGCGCAGCGCTGTGCAGACCCTATGTGCGAGTGAGCGCCAACATGTCGTGCGCGAGCTGTTCGAACGTCGACGTCACAAAGCCGCGGATCGTCATGACCCGCACTCGCTCGGCGAGCCAGGCCACGCTTTCGCCACCATCAGCCGCCGCTTCCACGACGTCTTCAACTGGCCCGGCCGAGCGGTGCAGGCGCTGCTGCGCCAGGAATCTCAACTCGGGGAGCAGTGAGCCGACGCTCGTCGTCGCCGGGGTATTCGGCGGATCAACCACGACGAGCGGAGTGAACGGCCGGTGGTCAAGCGCGTCGCCGAACAGCGCGGTCAGAGTCGCGTTTCCTTCGTTTGGGTCGTAAGCGCCTGCGGGCGCCGGCGCTGGGCTCCCGAAGGTCAGCGCTGCTGACTCGTTGTCGGTCGTCTGACCATCGGACTCGGCTGGACGTCCCTGGCCGATCGGAGGCTCGGTGGCGGTGACGCCGCCAGCCTGACCGGGCGCCCCGATCGCTCGCGCGCACTCCCTTGTCCCGTCCGGCGCGCGAGGCGCCACCGGGTTACGCACCGCACTCATGCGCTCGGAGGTCTCGGATCCCATCGTGACGCGTACCGATCCCGCACCTGCGTCGGCAAGCGCCGCTACGAGGCTGGGCTCGCCGAGGCCTGGGTGGGCGTCGGTGTACGTCGCAACCTGTTGACCGTCGTGAACGATGGTGACGCCGCGACCGGCGGCGGTTCGCACCTCGACGACATACGTACGGCCTCGTTCTCGAAGGTCATCGAGCAACTGGGACCATCGCGTCCACTCGAGCCGGAGGTCCTCGTAACAGCGTTCGCCGGTGATCAACGCCCCAAGGCTTGACATTGCGGTCTCTGTGAGATGGGAGGCCGAGACGACCGCCGCGTCCCAGCCGGACATGGCCAGCAGCGCCAAATCGCCGGCACTGCGTGCGCCGTCGAAACTCACAGCGTCTGAGATGCGCCCGCTGCGGATCACGAGCACGCCTGTCCTGTCGCGATCGGTCATCGTGATGACTCCGTCGCCGACGGCCGGAGCGAGCGCATCGAGCACGATGGCACGGGCAGGCAGAGCTTCAAAGAGAGGGGTGCCGGCAGGCAGGAGGGGTAACGAATCGACCCAATCCTCCGCTCCACCACCCATGCAACTCAGTATGGAGCGCGCGCACTCCGTCCGTCGGACAATCGGCGGACAAATCCGAACTGTCGTCGAAGCTGATACGGTCGCCGACGTGGACCTGGGTCTTCGCGGGCGCGTCGCGTTTGTCGCAGCATCGAGCAAGGGGATGGGCCGCGCCACGGCCGAACAGTTCGCGACCGAGGGGGCTGACGTCGGCATGTGCGCACGCTCCGAGCCCGAGCTTCGAGCGGCAGCAGAGTCGATCCGATCGCACGGAGTCCGCGTCGTCGCGACACCCGCCGAACTCGCGGATGCCGAGCAGACACGGATCGCCGTCGAGCGCACGGTCGCTGGACTTGGCCGGCTCGATGCCCTCGTTGTGAACGCGGGCGGTCCGCCACGTGCTTCCTTCACCGAACTCGACGATGAGAAGTGGGAGGCCGCGCACCAGCTCACGTTCATGAGCGCGGTTCACCTCGTTCGGGCAGCGCTGCCGGCTCTGCGGCAATCGGATGCGCCGGCCATCGTCTTCATCGCCTCGACGAGTGTCAAGCAGCCCATCAACGGACTGACACTGAGCAACAGCATCCGCGGGGCCGTCAGTGGACTCGCAAAGACACTCTCAAATGAACTCGCTCCTCACATCCGCGTGAACTCACTCCTGCCGGGCGCGATCAGGACCGACCGCCAGATCGAAATCGCACAGGCGGCGGGCGTCACCGACCTCGATGCGTACTTTGCCAACGTCGGGAAGGGAAATCCGCTCGGCCGCATCGGAGAACCCGATGAGATCGCGCGTGTCGCGGTCTTTCTCTGCTCTCCGGCGGCCTCCTTCGTCACGGGCGTGACGCTGGCGGTGGACGGCGGACAGATCCAGTCAGTCGTCTGACGAGAGCGCAGCGCCTCAGTGTCCCAGCGGGAACGGAATCGGAATGAGGGTGCTTCCGGCTGGAACGGCGATCGTGACGGCGACGCCGTCCGAATAGCTGCGGTGCCAGACATGGGTGCGGGCATCAAACGTATCGGTGGACGACAAGCGCGCTGATCCAACCCTGAACTCGCAGGCATCGGACGCTCCGGCGCCGGTGACCACGAGCAAGCAGCGTCCGGTGGTGGCGAGACCGCCCCAGGTCATCACGGCGCCTGCGGACGAGTTCCGTCCACTCGACGTGCGAATGGCCAGGGACGCCGGGCCGGTGTAGATATGCAGACTAGATCCCGTACGGGATGACGCCAATGTCAGGGCGACGCCATCGACCTGCACGCCAGCAGCGGTCATCACAACGCTGGAGGCGACCGGCATTGTCGCGAGCCATACACCAACCGAGCCGGCCATGAGAGCAGTCACCGTCATCGCCATCGTGTGGTGATGTCGCCACAGACGGAACAGCGTCGACGGATGACGCCTGACGGGTGTCAATCCGCCAAGGGGAACAGGGAGCAGTTGCGGAGTGCGGTCCAATGCGGGAGCCATCGCCGATCGGGCACAACGATGCCGATCAGACATGCCGACCGATGACCTCGGACACCGCACAGTCGACGACACGCGCGGGATCGAGGGTCACGTGCATGACCATCCGCACGCGCCGCCGGCGTGCTGGGATCAGCCGTCCGCGAGGAGTCTGACGCACGCAGCGGTCGTCGAATTCCAACGTCGTGAGCACAGGCGTCGATGTCTGCAGTAATTCACCCTCGACGCGGAGATCACCGAAAGGCCCGAAATCCGGGCGCATGAGGTCACCGCGGGCAAGGAATGGCCTTACCACGTCTCGCAGTCGTGTCTCCACCTCGTCGCCGATGGTTGCCTCGGACGGGTCATGCCCAGCGATCAGCAGCCCCAGGCGATAGACGAAATCGTCGACCGCATCACGAACCTGGTCGAGTCGCTGCTCCCGTATGGCGTGGTCCGTGAGACGGGTATCGGCACGATGGCCGGCACGCAAGGCGGTCAGCCGTCGGATCACCGCGGCGCTCCGACCGGCGCCTGGGCAATCGCCAGCGCGAGGTCTCGATACGCGGTCTTCAGCGCGCCCGACACCGCCTCGACTGGGACACCCTCCATCCCGGCGTAACGCACTCGTTCGGCATCGTCGGGCATGTCAACGACGCGATACGCTCGGTGTGCGATCGCAGCCATGTAGCGTTTTGCGAGTGGATGCTCGCGGTTACGCCGGCTTCGCGCCACAAGCGAGGCGATGATCACTGGCGGCAGATCTCGCAGATCGAGATAGTCGAGCACGCCATTGAAGTCCTGCTTTGAAGCTGCGCTCGGTAGGACGAGCACGTCAGCATGCTCCAGCCAAAAAGCAGCGGCTGCTGCCTCGGGTCCTGCCATGGGGTCAGGCAAACGGTTACTCAGGTCAATGAGGATCAATGGGTATTTTGCCCGGAGATACGAGGCGAAGAAGCCAATCTCACTCCTGGAGTACTCGGACGCGTCACGCGACTCCGGGTAGCACGCCAGGGACGGCGTCGAAGCGTGGACAGGCCGAGGCGGTTCGTGGTTGGCGGCAAGTGCGGCAATCACATCTCGCACTGTTGCCGCGCCCGCCGGAAGGTTGAGTTGACCCCACGCGTCCGGATTCGCGAGGTTGGCGTCGACGATCGCCGCACATCGACCCACGGTATCCAGCGCTCCACCTGCAACGATGGCAACACCCGCTGCGTGGCTCGTCTTGCCGACACCACCTTTGCGAGACCCGACGGCAACGATCGTCGACCCGCGCTTAATGAGATCGTCGGCAAGGCTGCTGTCGGAGAGGACCACGTCTCCCCGTCGTGCGCTTCCTCCACGCGTCCAGGCCGGAAGATGAAGCCGACGCCGTACTTCCGCGGTGTGCGTCGGCGGCCGAGACTCAGCTGACACGCGTTCGCCTGACATGCGCTCAGGTGACACGCGCTCGCCGGGCTCGCGCGCCTCACCAACAGACATCGCGATGAGCAGGTCAAAGGGATCGGGGCCTTGCCCGTCGTCGTCCACCACGAAGTCTGAGGATGCGTGGTCGCGTCGAGCCTGACGAGCTGCGAGTGCAGCCATCGACTGCGCTCGGTCAACCTCGGCCCTTTCATACAAACCGTCAGCGACGAGATCAGCCATGACCGTCGCTGCAAACTCCAGCGGCGCGCCGCCGGTCACCAGCTGGACGTTGGTGTGAAGGCGATACTCGGCGGACGCCTCGGCCGACGTGACGCCCACGTATGATCGCCCGTCGAGGCCCTCAAGCCAGGTGGGGAGTCCTTCGCGATGATCGATCACGAAGAGCGGGTGAACGGCGACGGGAACCTCGGCATCCCACCAGGCGTCGAGCATTCGTTGTGAGCGGCTGTCGGCGAAGAAGCCAAGACCGCGCACCGGGGGCAGATGCAAGGTCAGGCGTTCGCCGTCTGCGCAGAGGTCGCTGAGAATGCGCATCAGCGTCTCGGCGACTGCCTCGTCGTCGACGAGCATGATCACGGCGTAGCGGGAACGCCTGCTATCGAGCAAGGAGTGTGGCCTCACGGATGCCCGCCGCATCCGAGCCGCAGCACACCGACGCCGCTGGAATCACGTGATGCGCCGCCCCGACGATCAGCAAGGCCAAACCGGCGGTCAGGAGGATCGCGGCGCGCACCGATGGCCTCCGCCGGATCTGACCGCCATCGACCATGTGGAGTGCACCGCCCAGCAGGCTGAGCACCGCTCCGGCGACCACGATCCACGCCAGGAGAATGGTCACGGACTCACCTCCCATCGTGGTTGGAATCCCACCCGCGAAGAACGCCACCACCTGAGCCAGATCGGGAGGCCCGAGCGTCAGCCGTGCAGCGCACAGCAGAAACGCGATCAGCGCGAGGATGAGGATGGCGCGACGCATGTGTATCGATCAGCCCCCAAGGCCCGCCGAGATAGCATGAAAGGTGGGAGCACCGATCAGCATCAGCAGCGGGATGAGCATGCCTGCGATCGGGAGGGTGATCAGTATCCGGGCGCGTGCGGCATGCATCCGCGCATCGGCGAGACGCTCCTGGTATACCGATAGCGCCAGGCGCGTATAAGCATCCCGCTCGGCGACGCCGACGTTCGCGCTTGCCGCGCTGTCGGCCACGTTGTTGAAGTCGCGGAGCCGGTACGCGTCCCCAATCATCCGATACTTCTCCACCGTCGAGTGATACGGGCCCCGAACCAGTCGCTTGAACTCGCCATGGTCGAGCAGATCCTGGAGAGCACCATCCCACGCGCAGCGCGACATGATCCGAACGGCATCGTCGAGCTGGAGACCGCGAGAATCGGTCATGACCGCGACGCCCATCAGGGTGTCGCCGAGAATCCGCGCTGTTCTGGCCTGGGTATCGCGTGCCTTGCGTCGAAGGTCCATGACTGCGAGCGGAACGATGAGTAGCCCGATCACCAGCGCCAGCCAGGGTGCGGCCGGCCAGTGCCCTTCAACAGCCCGACCCGCCGCCGTTGCCGCCAGCACGACTGCAAACGTCATCAACGAGATGGCCGCCGTCCGGGCCAGAAATCCTGCCGGCGTCTCTCCACTGTGCGCCTGCGCCAGGAGGCGTTCCAGGTCGAGCTCACCTTGCAGACGCGTCAGGGGTGGTGCTTTCCGGGCCAGCCGCTGCAGGACGGATCCGCGAGTCGCGAAGCCGCGAAGGTGAGTCATGCGCTGCCATGCTCGGGCGTCAGCGGGCACGAAGAGATCGAGGAGCACCATACCGGTCGCCCAGGCACCGATCACGAAAGCGGCGATCGCGGCGTAGGGAAGTGCCTCAGCCATGGGGATGGAGTTCCTGCTCTTGGATCTTGCGCAAGTCCCAGCGAGTCCATTCGGCAACTCGCGCGATTCGCCCCAACATGGCGATGAGCCCGAAGAACGTCGTGACCGCAACCAGGAGCACGATCGTGCCCCCCAGGGTCTCGTAGTAGGTGCGAAAGCTCTCGACGCGAACTATGCTCACGAACATGACGATCATCAACGCTGACATCGCAAAGGTGACCGCACGCTGCTGAGTCAGCGTCACCAACGACTCCTCCTCGACGGCAAGTTGGGCATCCCCCACTGGGATCAAGACGTCATCGATGGCGGCAATCAAGCCTTCGAGGCTGCGTGTTCGTGCCCATATGAGCACGGTGCATGCGTGCTCGACGATTGCCGACCGCGATCGCAGCCCGCATTCGACGATGTTCCCTGTAACCGACCCCCCTCGCGACCACGGTTCAAGGACGTACGCCAGTTCTGGACCGGGATTCCGTCCGATCTGCTGAAGTGCAGAGTCGAGTGACTGGTTGCCGATGGCCATGCGGTCACGCAGCACGCGCAGTTGCCCGAGAAAGGCGCGCTCCATGCGGAGCCGGCGCCGCGCCGCACGCCCCGCAACAGCGAATCGCACGCCGAAGAAACCGATGGCCCCGAGCAATGCTGTCAGCAGCCAGATCTGAGTCGAGAGACCGACGAGGATGCCGAGCACGGTAAGACCTGCGCGAAGCGTAATCCAATTCCGCCAGCGCCAGCCCAACGCAACCGCCACGTCCTTCTCGCTCTCGAGCAGCCGGATGTTCCGCCGCCGGGGGGTCCGCTTGCCGGGATCGAGACCGAGAATCGTCGCCATACCAGCGCAGCCACAGGCAATGATCACCGTAACGCCGCTGATCAGAATCACTGGCTCGGACAGGGCGAGGCCGACGATCACGGTTCCGGGATCTCGTCAGAGGTAAGGTGCGGGCGAAGGCGGACTGCCAGCCGGTCCAGGTTGCCGATCAGATCCGTCGCGCGCGCAAGACCACCGCTCTCCGTCTGGCGGTACACCCACTTGTGATTGCCACCGCGCTCGACAGCGACGATACCCGTGACCCGCCGCCGGCCATCCTGATTCGCGATATGAATCACCACGTGCACCGCCTGCTCGACAATCCGTCGAGCCAGGCGCTCATTACCGGCGAAGCGCGGATTCTCCATGACGTACTGCACTGCCTGATCAATCGCCAACTCGGCATCCTCTGCGTGGATGGTGGTCATCGAGCCGTCGTGACCAGTCATCAGCGCTTTGCACACAGCGGCCATCTCCTCTCCCCGGGATTCACCGAGGATGAGTCGATCCGGTTGGAATCTCAGTGCATGGCGAACGAGATCGAACATGGTCAAGTGCCGAGCATCGCTGTCCTGCCGGATCGATGGGATGGTTGAAACAGCGGTCGTGAGCGCATGCCACTCGGTGCCGTCACCCCTGTCCTGATCAAGATGGAGTTCCGCGCCGTCCTCGACGACCACGATGTGATCCTCGGCGGCCACGAGACCAGCCAGCACGCGGAGCAGGGTCGTCTTGCCTGTGGACGTTCCACCGGCGATGAGGATGTTCGCTCGCCCGTGAACACAGGCCTGGATGAACTCGGCGACGCCAGACGGCATCACCATCTGCGCAACGTAGTCAGCCAGGTCGCGCACCTTCGAGCGAGCCGGCACGCGAATCGCAGCCTTGACGTCGGACCGTCCAGACACTGCGGGTCGTTTGGCAACACACAGGCGTAGGACGCTGCCGACATTCGCTTCAGCGATCGGAGACGCGTCAGTGATCGACTGATCCCCGGTCACCCCGCGCAAGCGAATGACTCCCCGGAAGAATTCGAGGACCTCCTCATCGCTCGAGAACGGGCTCGAACCGATGAGCGAAAGCTTCCTGCCGACGGTGCTCACCAGCCAGTGGTCGTAACCGAGGCAGGTGATGTTCTCCAGTTCTGCGCCATACAGCAGCAGCGACAACGGAAAGAGATGCGAGCTCAGAATGATCGCATTGCGCTCGGTGGCCGCCCGGTAGCGAGGATTCTGCGTCAGCTCGGCGACCACTGAGAGTGGCAAACCACTCGTGTGGGGTGCCTCAATCGCGCGCGCAAGCGCCACCGCCACGTCGTCGCTCAGACGCTCCTCGTGCAGGACGGAAGCGGGCTCTCCGTTGCGTGCATCCTGCACGGCAGCGGCCAGGACCTGAGCGACCTCGCGTTCCTCGGTCGGGATCTGCGGCCACCGGCTGACGGGAACGGCTACCGACCTCGTCGTCTCGGCCACCGGCCGAAGGTCAGCTTGCGGAGTACTCATAGGTGCAGGTCCGCCTCGACACCCGTGAGCATCAAAGGCCTGCCGGTGTCTGCCATTCTCGAGGCTCGTCGCTCGTCCCAGTGCCACCCTCGGCGTATCGCGAGGTCAGGAACCTCGCGGTCGAGGCTTTCCGTCATCACGCGACGATGCGCAGCCCCCCGTTGCTCACAGACGATCAGCTCCCCATGCGATGGCCGCGCCGTTCGTAGGACGTCGATGCTCCGCGACATGAGCGCCGGCTCGTCGCGAACAACGATGAAGACTCGATGAAAGACGGAGCACACCGCGTCAGCTGCGGCCTTCGGCGATCTCAATGCCGGATGAGACCAGGGGTGCCCAAGATCGACGACGACGGTGTCGCACTGCATGTCCCCGAGCGCGGGCGCGATCGTTCGGAGACATTCGCCGATCTCAAATCCGTAAGCGCCGCGGAGTCCAGGGATGACCCGCAGCCCCGGACGGCTGGGGACGGGGAGCGTTTGAGCCGTCAAGACAGCAGTGGAGACCGGCCGACCGCCGAAGCAATTCGCGAGGCTTCGATCGTCGAGTCTGAGGTAGAGCAGATCCGCGATCGTTCCGCCCTCCATGTCGGAGTCCACCAGTACGACTGACCGGGTTGCCGACAACGTCCAGGCGAGACTCGCCGCCCAGGATGTGGAGGTCTGCCCTGCGCGGGTGGTGCACACGCCGATGAGAGTGCTCAAGGAGTTGGTGCCTGCTCATCCGGCAGAGCGGCACACGCCGTGCCGCACAGAACCCTGATAGCAGCTGTAGCGCCGAGCGGCGACGGCGCGATCTGGGCTCCGGCTACTGTCACCGCGACGTGAAGCGCAACGTTCGACGATCCCACAGCGATCCAGGCCGCTTCGTCGGCAACCGGAACAAGTACTGTCACTGAGCCGCCCGAGACCGTGTTGACGACGAGGTCATGCCCAACCAGGACCTGCTGGTCGCCTGCCAG
This sequence comes from Candidatus Acidiferrales bacterium, assembly GCA_035534435.1. Lineage (GTDB taxonomy): Bacteria > Chloroflexota > Dormibacteria > Aeolococcales > Aeolococcaceae > Palsa-851. The sequence continues at coordinate 24,596 of DATLRX010000079.1, read as the reverse complement.
CGCCGCAAAGATGTCAATGCTCTGGCCCGCTGAGAGAGGGGGCGGTGTCTCGACCGTCAGCGCCACAACCGACTGGGCGGCGTTGGCGATGAGATCATCAGCACGGAGAATGTCGTTGGTAGCCAAGTTGCGCGCGAAGCGCGCGGGGAACAGAGCGGGCGCACGTGTTTCGTAGTTGAAGTCACCCGCCTGCGCACGCACCTGAACGAGTTGCACATCCGAGACGTCATATGACGACCCGGCCGACACGTCGTGCGTGACGATCAGGACTGATACGGTCTGCGTCGCGTTGCTTCGCTCGGTGTACACAATCAGCGCGAGCACCGCAACGATGACAGCGCTGAAGAACACGGCAGCAGCAAGCCGTCGATGGCTCATTCGGTGCCCCCCTCCCTGAAGTACCTCGCCGCCAGGCACCACTGAGCATAGTGCAAAAGAACACCTGACTGTGAGCGACCGATCACGGCGGTGCCGGTCCCCAGCAACGTTGTCCAATCGGGTCATGCTGACTCGGATACCCAGCCGGAAGTAAGGAGCATGGATCGACTGGTGCACCTCCGAGCACCACCTCGAAATGCAGGTGATATCCAGTCGCGCAACCGCTCTCGCCCTCGAACCCCAGCGGTTGGCCGGCTGCCACTTGCGAATTGTTGGGAGCCGCGAAACCTTCTAGGTGGCCGTAGAGGACGGTGAGGTGACCGCTGACGAGCTCACCGTATGTGCCAAGACCGCCGGTTCGACCGGATGGGAACTGGCAGGCATTTGAAGCGCCGTGCTCTTGATGGAACACTCCGGAGGTCACCGCCACGACGAGCGTTTCAGGTGGGCACACGATATCGATGCCGGTGTGCGGGTGTTCCCACGGCGTATCACCGAACCCCTGGCTCGCGTAGAGGCCGGTGCACGACATTGGTGCTCCCACGGTGAAGCCGGCCGTCGGGAAGCAAGATTGCGGTTTCAGGGTTGACCAACACGGGTCCTGCCCTGCTCCGCCGATTCCTGAGAGGGTCGCGGTGACCGCCACCAACGCGCCTCCCATCGCGAGCACCACAGTGCCGAAGATGCACGCACAGGCTCCGCAACCCGCGCATGACGCAATGCAACACCCGCGACCGCCGCGTCGACGAGACGGCGCCCCGGCGGCGACTCCGGCCAATCCGCGCAGTGCGCGGAGCTTTGACAGGCTGGCGGCAAGCGCCGCAGGAAATGGCACCTTTCAGCTGACTGGGGTGGGCTGACGTCGTGGGACGGGTGAAGACCGCGCGAGCGCGAGAATTGCCGGCCCCGGGACGATGGATACAACCGTTCGCTCTGCCCCGGAGAGCAGCACCGCCCTTCCTTGAACCGACGGATTGATCGCCGCCACCTCGTCGTCGCGCAGTCCGAAGACATCGCGAACATCGGCGAGCGCAGCCTCTTCGACGCCGAGAATGATCTTGGTAGCAGCAGTCGCCACGAGCGTTCGTCCGAGGTCTGTTCCGATGAAATCGTGCACCTGCTGCGAGCACATCCAGACACCGGCGCCATGCTTCCGTGCTTGACGTACAAGCTGGCCGAGCACCTCCCCAGCGTCGGGATCGATGGTCACCCGATGCGCTTCATCCACGACAACGATCAAGCGCCTGTGGTCTCGACCCAGCGCGGCGAGGACCGCGGTGAGGACTACGGCGAGTGCCGGCGTGAGGTCCGCCGCATATGTCAACGCGAAGTCGCGCAAACCAACGGAAACCGGACGATCTCCAACCTGGAATGTCGACGGTCGATCGAAGACGCGCGCACGATCGCCTTGCGTGAAGCGGCGAAGCCGTGCTGTGATGATCCGGCCTCGCTCCTTTTCGCGACGTGTCACGGCGCGCGCCAGCGACACGGTTTCGATGAAAGCGACGAGGTCATGGATCAGAGGTTCGCCCTGATCAGAGATCTCAGTCCAGCTCCGATAGAACGATGCGATCTCACCGTGCATCCACCCCTGGTCCTCGTCGGGCAGACGGCGGATCGGCCGGCCATCCTTGATGCCCTTCTCATCACCTGCCATTACGCTCAGGACGGGCAAGACCAATCCCGCTGCAATGTCCGGCGCTACGGATACACCGGGTGCAAGTGGATTCAGCGCATCGGCTCCGAGTTCGAAGTGCAAGCCGCCGACTGCGCTCATGACACGTCGATACTCGGAGTCAGGATCGATGACGACAGCCGAGGCGCCCTCCATCAGATGACGGACGAGGAGCGTCTTTGCAGCAACGCTCTTGCCCGCTCCTGAACTACCGACAACGACGGCGTTGTGGTTGAGCTTCGACCAGATCGACAGATACGCAGGGGCGCCGGTGAGCTGGTTGATGCCCACCAACGGCTGGTGCCGGTCTGCGAAGGGCGTCCCCAGCGCCGGAAGCAAACAAGCGGCAACGGAGTCGGAGGTGAGCTGAAGACTCCGCCCCAGCGGTGCACCGCCCAGAGCCACCGACATTGCCGGAAGGAAGCCGGGCGAAGTGACCTGAGTCACCTCGAAGCCCGCACCTCGCAACAGCCCGTCGAGACGATCGGCAGCTTCCGCTGCCTTGGCGAGGACGGAGTCTCGTACCGCGAAGGTCAGGGCAACTCGACACGGCACGAGCTGGCGCTGGGCGATCGCTGCGAGAACCGCCGTCGTGTCCGCGAGGGCAACCTGATTGTCGATGGCATCGTTGCCCTCTCGTGCCGTGTAGCGTTGCATCGCAGCACGGCGATGCAGAACGCTTCGGGCAACGCTGGCTTCGACCGGCAGCACGTGCATGCTCGCGATTCCTTTCATCCGGCTCCGGATGACCGCGTCGACAACCGCACCCGTTGAGATCATCGATGGGAGGCGGGACACCGTCATCACGATCTGGAACTCGTCTCCGATGCGGGAAACGCCCCGCGAGCTCGTCGCCGCAGTCAGTGTTCCGGTGACCGCGTCCACGAGCACATCGGCGATGTCGTCTCGATCTGGAATACTCGCCGTGATCCCGAGACCCGCGGCGCTTCGAAGCGCCGACTGGAGGACTCGCGACGCTTCCTCGTCACTTGCCTCCATCGCACGGCGAAGCCTCGCGATACTGCTGGGCCACGGAATGCCGTCCGCTGCTGCCATGCCTGGCGAGAGAACGACGAAGTGACGCAGGCCGAGGCTCTGTTCTGCGACGACGCCGGCGAGATCACGCTCAAGTTCGGTGAGCCGCGTCGTCGGAAACCCCTTGGTGCGATCGTCGAAGGCTTCCCGAGATCGCCCGCTGTCGTAGTTGCTGACCACACTCACCAACTGCGCAGGACTACCCAGTGCGAGCAGCCACTGCGTGAACATGGAACACCATTGAGCGTGCTGCTCTCCTGCCGGTGATCCGTCCGGCCCCTCCACCAACAGGACAGCGCGCGATCCTCCGGGGCGGAGCCGGATAACCCCGGCATCGGCGCTGTCGACCTTCGGCACACGGGTCAGGTGCCGGAAGGCGCGTATGCCGCGCGTGTTTGGCAGCTCGGGGCGCATTCGCGACACTTCGAGGCCCTCCCCGGAGAGCCGCACGCGGGCGCGCCGACCTTGACCGTCGAGCACAGTAGTCGGAATCACCAGGCCTGCGAACCGATAGACGAACCAGGTGCCGATCCAGATGCCCTCGCGCATCGGAGCCGCGAGTGTGAAGCCGAGCATCAGAACCGCGACGGCCATGCCGACGCGCGAGCTCACTGGCAGAACGCCGATTCCGAGGCACAGCAACGCCAACGGCGAGACGGCGGTCAAGACCACGAGGGAACGCAACGGCAGAAGGATCGGTCCAAACGGAATGCGTACCTGCGCATCTACAGCCAACGGCACGCGTACGGCGCTCATGCGAGTGACGCCTCGAACGGGGGCAATCCTGCCACCCGTCGATAGCCTGACGGCGCGGCCGCGTTCGAGCTTGAGCCGAGCCATGCCGAGAGAAAGTCATCAGCGAAGGCAGACTGATTGCGCGGGGATGTTCGCTCCCACGCGACCTTCGCCCTATCTCCCGGAGTCACGGAGCCATAGGGATGATCACGCGTGACGGATCCGATCGACACCGCGTGCTCGGTACCAAATGCGTTGAACGCCTGTTGCGAAAACAGCTCTTCTGAGCCCGCGATCGCCGCACGGCCATCAGCCCCAAGGGCACTCGCCATGTCCGGAGGGCCGCTCGATGCGATCAGATCGCGCCCTGGATTCCGCGCAACGGCTGCTGCCAAACCACCACCAAACGCGTGCGCTCCCGCACCTGAAGGGCTCAATCCCTGCGCGGCCAATCCCATTCGCTTCATGAAGTTCACAGCGGAGTTCCCGCCGCTCCGGTTCGCGCCGAGTGCCTCAGCCATGAACCCCACTGAGGAGAGACGGTGCACTGGCGCAACCATCGTTGCTGCACCCGCAGCGAAGCCCGCGATTGCGCTTCCGTGACTGAAGCCACGCCACGTCAGGTGATGGATCATCTTACTTGCGAACCAGAGTCCTCCGCCCATGACGACCATCGCGAGCAGAGGTCCAACGACGAGCGACGACACGACGTGTGATGCCAGGGTCAAGCTCAGCGCGATTGCGATGCCGAGCACCAGCGGTGTCAACAGCACGCTGCCGAGCAGATCAAGCCACCAAACGAAGAAACGATTGTTCGAATCGAACACGGCCGTTGCAAAGCAGAGAGGTGCCGTGACGACACAGAAGCCGAGCATCACGGTCCGGACGATCATCAGGAACGCCGCGTACAGCACGAGAATGAGAAGGGGAATCCCACCGACAACGACCACGACCATGTCGTGGCTGGCCACCGCCAGCAGGGACAACACGTGGCTGAACCAACCCTCACCCGGCTGCATCGTGCTGAGAAACGAGGTGTGGAGAATCACCCCCACCACCGAACCGGCCACGGCGATGGATGCGTTGATTGCCCAGACAATTGCCGTGTAGCCGAGACTCACCGAGGTGCCGGGAACTCCGATTACAGCGACAGCCACGAGGAAGCGAGGCAGCACCGATAGGGTGGTATCCAGTGCCCCGGTCCGGTGATCAGCAAGCGCTCGGATGATTCGGCCGGCGGCGGCGACGGCGGCGATCATCAGCGCGGGCGCCGCCATGCCTCGATACAACGACGCGTAGATCTGTGCCGTGTCCGTCTGGTGGCTCGGGGAGCTCACCGTACCGAGGAACCATGTCTGCAACTCCGGAGGGAAGACCGTATTGGTAATCCAGGTCACGGCATCGGCGACGAAGTGACCGGTGTCGAAGAAGAATCGGAAGAACTGAGTCAGGATCGTGAGCACGCCGCCGAGGACATTGAGAACGGCGCCCCCGGCGCTGTAGGCACCGTGGAAGAAGCCTCCGACGGTCTGGAGCCACGTGACCGGGTTCCACCAGTCGGCTGCAATCACGGTTCCCCCCGACCCCGCACTTCAGTGGGGCGAACGTTGCAGATTTGCAACGATCGGCAGTTCGTCACCTCGCACGGTGGCAGGGACGGGTGCGTCGTGCGAGTGGTGGGGTGTACCAACCTCGTTCCTCTCGGAGATGTCACCGTGCTGCTGCGCGACGATCATCCGATGTCTCGAAAGAGGGATTGACAGCAGGTAGACTTCCATCACCCGACGCCGGAGATTGACTTCACGAGCTGCAGAACGAGGATCGCGCCTCCACCCTTGGTGACCATGTCCACCATGAAGGAACCGCCGCTTTCCCTATGCTCCATCATTTTGTGGATGCCTGAAATCGCGACCGCGGCCGGAATGAGGAACTGAGCCGATGTCAGCAGTGGATTCGCCACTCGCGCAAGTACCTGTTGCGACAGCGGATCGCTCGGTATACCCTGCGCTGCAGCGATCAACCAGTGAAGCGTTGCAGTGACTGCAAGCATGATCATCGATGTCGCTCCTACTCCCGATTCTGCGAGTGCCCACCGAGGCCGTGTTCGCACTCTAGAAAGCGGAGGCGGACGCGACACGGACGTTTCGCCCCTCGTCGTGGTGTGGCGTGCGTGACCTGTGACGTGGCATCGCTCCGATCGCCGCGTGGCAGGACATTCCCGGGTCGCGCGGGTCGCTCCGTTGCGTCGGGTCGCTCCGTCGCGCATCACCTTCGCGGTGAGAGACGCCAACGCCAGGCGGAACCGCTGTCACCCGAATCCCTTTCGAGGAGGCACGCAGCGGCGCCGACGCTCGGACGAGGATGCCCTATGCGGCAGAATTGACGTCACTCGACGTGCGCCTGCGCGTCCGCTTACGGAGACTGGTGATGTTCAGAAGTATCGTCGTCGGCATCGATCGATCAGTGCATGCGCGCCAAGCGCTCACGCAGGCAATCGACATCGCCCGGACGCAACAAGCGAAGCTGACCGCTGTTGTGGCGTACAGCACGGTCATGCCGTGGGGACCCGTTTCCCCGCTGCCGCAGAGCGCCGTGGACGACTTCGTCAGTGGCATCAAAGCCGACGCCAAGTCGATCGCGGATGAGACGTCCTCGGCCATCCCGGTCGAGATCAAGTCCGAGGTCGTCCTCGTGGACGGCGATCCAGCTCAGGCCATACTCGATCAGGTGGAAGCGGGCCACCACGACCTCATCGTGGTCGGCTCGCGCGGCAGGGGGGACGCGGCATCCCTCCTTCTGGGGAGCGTAAGCCATGCGGTGCTGCACCACAGCAGGGTCCCTGTGCTGATAGTGCATGTGCCGTCAGCCGAGACGGCACCCGCTACGCCGTAGCCCGTCGGTCCTAGAGCTCAGCGGTCTCGGAGCCAAGTCCACGGGCGCCCATCTCCGTGTGAACGCGTGCGTGGGCAAATGTGCCGTCCCGGGGCTAGAGTCCGCGGTGCGATGGGAGTTGCGATCATTGAGGGGCTGCATATGCTCTTCGCCATCTTCTGGTTCGGCGGCACGCTGTTCTCCAACTTCGTGTTGGGGCCGGCGACGGCCCGGACAAGTCCCGCCGCCGCCGGCGAGATGGGGACGCAGATCGGTATTCAGGCCAACCGAGTCATCCCACCGGTCGCGGGCCTCGCGATTCTCCTAGGTTTTCTTCGTGGCACCGTGTGGGGGCCGATCGACAGCTTGAACGCCGTTTTCAACACCGCGTTCGGACGGTGGTGGCTCATCGCGCTCGTTCTGGCGATCATCACGTTCGTCTGGGGCCTCCGCATCACCGGCCCAGCGGCGGCGGCCATCGGCACCGCCACGACCGGAGAGGAACGCGCCGCACGGGTGCAGAGGACGATCCAGCTCGCGTCGCTTGAGCTTATCGGCTTCTTCGGGGTCTTCAGCATGATGATCCTGATGCGCTTCTACCCCTGATACAACGCCCAAGAGAAGGACGCGTCAGGCTCTCCGCGAAGACCACGCCACCATACGTGCCACGGGAACCACGCGGACTACGGCGGCGTCAACACGTCAGGACCCCCGGACTCGGGACCGGATGTCATTCGAGCGGAGCCGGGTCAGGAGCTCGGGCGTGCGCGGGCACCGTCGCCACCGGCGCGACCGCCAGCATTCGCCCGTCATCGCCCCGCACCAGTTGCCAACCTCCTTCGTGCACCCTGCCGTGGTGTCGGTGGCATAGCAACACCAGGTTGTCGAGCTCTGTCGCACCGCCCTTTGCCCAGTGCACCAGGTGGTGCGCCGCGGTCCAGGAGACCGCACGGTCGCAGCCGGGCCAGACGCAGCCGCTGTCCCGGACGCGAAGCGCACGACGTGTCGCCAGGCCGGGCAGACGGTGCGTACGGCTCACGTCGAGTACCGCCGAGTCGAGACCGAGCACCAGCCGTGTGACGTTGGCATCGCACGCAACGCGCTGCACAGTCGCGCCCGCGATCGGGCCGGCGCCTTCGAGCACGCCGGCCGGCGCTCCGGGCGCCCCGGCCAGGGTCTCGAGCGTCGTTGTCACCTGCAGATGCGGGCGCTGGCCTCCGACTCGCGGTACGAGCCCGGCGTTGAGGCTGTGCTCGGCCAGTTCCACGAGCGCATCGGCGTAGCGTCGGTCGCGACTACGCGGGTCATCCTTGCCGGACCGGCGTGCCAGTGGATCGAGCGCTGTCCGGATCGTCGCCCACCCGACAACATCGAACCAGCCATTCAGAAACCCAAGCCGGTCCTCGCCCGTGCGCGTCTCGAGTCTACGGTAGTCCGCATCCTGGGATTGTTCGGCGAGGAAGGCGGCGGCGTCATGAGCGTGCCGTACCTGGGCGCAGTCGTCGCGAAAGCGCGCCAGTGGATGGGCAAGCGCCTGGGTGAGAAGTGGCCGCTCGTCAAACGCAGTGGCCGTCTTCGACTCGCGGAGCGCCTGGGCTGTGCCTGCCAGTACCGCGAGATGCGGAAACCCCACCTTTCCTGCAGCCACCGCGTCGAGTGTCTGCGTGAGGACCGGCGCCTGCTCGCCGACGCACACAGCCTTCCAGGCGGTTGACCCGGTGACCCCGCACTCCAGCCGGAGCCATTGAATGGGGCTGATGCATCCCTGCCACTCTTCTTCGGGAGTCGCCGCGAATGCGGCGGCGAGCCGCGAGAAGTGCACCTCGAGAAGGTCGGACGTCTGGCGGAGCCGAATCAGGTGATCGCGGAGGGCTGCCGGTTCATCCGGTACGCGCTGTGCGGCGACCAATGCAACCGCACTTCGCAACGCCTCGAGCGGATCGCCGTCATCGTCAGCGCCACTACACATTTCTGTAGTATACACAGCATCGCGTAACCCCGCGCGGGCCAGAACACGAGCGAGCAGGCACCCGCGTCCTTCACCGCCGTTGAGCGGGCGTCGCGAGGCTGGCCCGACGCATCTAAGCGGGCGGAGAAACCGCCTCAGTCCGCGCCACCGCACGCACCGGCGCCGGCCGCACCGGGCTCCCACCCCGCAGCCATGACGCCGTGGCACCGACCAGCATCATCACCACCGAGAACGCAAATGTGATGTGCATCCCGACGATGAACGGGTTGCTGATCAGGTTCGGGAAGAACGTCTGACCCGACAGGTATGCCGCCTGACTCGCACTCAGCGTGTGCAACGACGGTCCGAGCAACGTGGTCATCGGGTTGTAACCGAGGAACGCCGCGAACAACGACCCGACCGGCGGCAGATTCGCCACCTGGTGCGCAACCGCAACCGGCACACCGTGCGCAGTGAGTCCACTGAACATGGTCGACGGCAACGTCGAGCTCAGCCCCGCGATCATCAGCGAGAAGAAGATGCCGATCGACAGCGTCATGCCGCTGTTCTGGAACGTCGCGAGCATGCCGGACGCGACGCCACGACGATCCGCCGGCACAGCGTTCATCACACCCGCGGTGTTCGGCGCGACGAACATCCCCATCGACACGCCCACGAGGAACAGCAGCGCCGCAAACGGCAGGTACGCGAAGTTCGCCGGCAGGAACATCAACAACCCGAAGCCGATGGCCGAGCAGATCATCCCCGCGGTCGCAAAGCCGCGCGCACCGAGACGGTCAGAAAGGAAGCCCGACGTCGGTCCACCGATGAGGAACCCCGCCGTCAGCGGGAGCATGAAGATCGCGGCCCAGAACGGCGTCGACTCGAAGCTGTAGCCGTGCAGCGGCAGCCAGATGCCCTGCAACCAGATGATCACCATGAACATCAAACCGCCGCGACCCACAGAGCTGAGCAGCGCCGCCACCGTCCCGAACGTGAAGCCGCGCAGCTTGAACAGGCTCACCCGGAACATCGGCTCCGCCACCCGTGTTTCCACGATCACGAACACGACGAGCATGGCGATCCCCCCGATGATCGCCGTCAGCACCTCGGGGTTCGTCCAGCCCATCGACTCGTGCTTGTACGGCTGGATCCCGTACGTGATGCCGACCAAAACCGAGATGAGCCCGACCGCGAACAGCACGTTGCCCCACCAGTCGACGCGCGACCGCTTGACGATCCCGGTCTCACGCAGCTTCAGGTACGCCCACGCGGTGCCGAACAGCCCCACCGGCACGGACACGAGGAACACGAGATGCCAGTCCGCGGTGGACAGAAGCCCACCGACGATGAGTCCGATGAACGACCCTGAAACCGCCGCAACGGCGTTGATCCCCAGCGCCATCCCGCGCTCGCGCTGCGGGAACGCGTCGGTGAGGATCGCGGTGGAGTTCGCGAAGATCATCGCGCCGCCGACACCCTGCACCAGACGGAAGAAGATGAGCATGAGTGCGGCAGTGGGTCCCGTCGTGAACACCACAGAGAGCAGGATCGACCCCACGGTGAACACGAGAAACCCGAGGTTGTACAAGCGGACCCGGCCGAACATGTCGCCGATGCGACCGAGGCTCACCACCAGCACGGCGGTGACGACCATGTACCCCATGATCATCCAGAGCAGGTAGCTGACATTGCTCGGGACGAGCGGGTTCAGCTGGATCCCCCGGAAGATCGCGGGCAGCGAGATGAGCACGATCGACGAGTTGACCGTCGCCATCAGCATGCCGATGGTCGTGTTGGAGAGCGCGACCCACTTGTAGCGGGGCCCGACCTCACCGTCCTGGTGACGGGCGGCGCGGGGGGCGCGGACTCCCGGTATGCTCACGCGGCCGGCTGGGCCTGCTTTTCGCGCTCGCGGGCCGCGCGCTGGCGCTCGTACTTGCGAACACCCTCGAGGTCGAGTGGCAGCCGCTCACGCTTGATCTCGGCGAAATTGGTGTTGCGCGCCATCCACGCGAAATGCTGCCACAGTTCGACCGCATCGCTGTCGTCGGGGACGTGCGTGATGATCGGGCCGAACATGCTCGGCCCTGAGCCGCCGTCAAGCACGATCGTCGGCACGCCGAATGCCTGGTGCTCGGCGACAACGTCGTCGTGCTCGCGCTGCACCTGCTCCCACGTGGCGGGATCCGCGAGCGCGCGCCGCAACAGCTCGGGCTCGAGGCCCGCCTCGCGGAGGCTCGCCTCGAGGACCCCGTGGTCGTCGGCCCGCTCGCCGCGCTGGTGCACGGCATCACTCACAGCCTTGTAGAAGGCACCGACGGCCTTGTTGCCGTGCGTCTGCCGAACGGCGATGGCGGTACGGAGCGCCGGCCCGGACCACATGTCCGGATCCGCCCGCCCCTCGTCGCCCCGGTTGACGATGGCGAGAGAGAACACGCGCCACTCCACATCCACAACCCCGAGCTCATCGAGACGTCTCGCCCAGCGTGAGGTCTGATAGCACCACGGGCACAGCGGATCGAAGTAGAAGCGGATCTTCTCGGCCATCGTCAACAACCTCTCAAATGCAACGGATTACGCTGTCGCGCCGACGAGCTCTGCGCCCTGCGCTTCGGGCGCCTTGTCGAGACTGAGCTCACCGTCGATCTCGAGCTTGACCTTCTCGCCGACAAGCACACCGCCGCTCCCGAGCGGGACGTTCCAGACGAGGCCCCAGTCGCTGCGGTTGATGCTGCCGGTCAGGGTGCCGCCGACCTTGATGTTGCCGTACGGATCGGTCGCGCTGCCACTGTGCTCGTAATCGAGCGTGATCTCCTTGGTGACGTCCTTGATCGTCAGGTCCGCGGTGACCTTGTAGTCATCGCCCGCCCTGGTGATCGACTTGACGGCGAAGGTGATCGTCGGGTACTTCTCGACATCGAAGAAGTCGGCGCCCTTGAGGTGACCGTCGCGCATCTCGCTGCCGGTGTCCACGCTCGCAGCCTGGATGGTCACCGAGCCACGCCCGGTTGTCGGATCATTCGGGTCGTCGAGGTCGAGGTTCGTCGCGATCTCGGTGAAACGGCCGCGCACCGTCGCGACGCCGAGATGCTTCGCGCTGAAGGTCACCGCCGTATGGTGGGGGTCCATGGACCAGCTCATCTGTCAACTCCTTGCTCCGGGTGTGCCCCCGGACGGCTCCGGTCACTCGTTCGACCGGTGAGCACATCGTAGGATATAGTGCTATATTATGTCAAGTAGTGAAGTCCTCGACGTCGCCAGAGTGGCGGGGCTAAGATCTGAGCGGGATGGAGGTCCCGCATGTATGAACACCGAGCGTGAGTACTGCCCGGTCCACGAGGCGATCCAGGTTCTCCAGGAGAAGTGGACGATGCACATTGTTCGCGCCCTCCTGGAACGCCCCCTCGGGTTCAACGAACTGGGGCGTAGGGTCGGCGGCTGCAACCCCGCGACCCTGAAGGTGCGCCTCGATCATCTCGAGGAGCTCGGGATCGTGACCCGCACCGTGCACTCCCAGATGCCGCCGCGCACATCGTATGAGCTGGCGCCGGCCGGTGTCGACCTGCAGCGCGTGATCGACGAGATCGGTGGCTGGGGCCGAAAGCACCTCGACACCGATGCCATCCGTGTGGACGAGGACCAAAACGTCGCCGTCGGCTAACCTCTGGTAGGTGGTCGGCAGACGGGTAGCTCTCCTCAGCGTGCTGGTGGTCGTCGCGGCGTGCGGTTCGCCGTCCCGCACCAGTCCGAGCGCCTCACCTGCCGGCACGGCGACGCCCACCCCGGCAGTGGCGACGGCCACGCCCACGCCGAACGCCTGCGTGGCCTCGTCGGGCGAGCCGTCCCCTCACGGCACGATCCCGGCGAACTTTGCCACGGCGCTTGCGTTCGCCCCTGACGGGCGGCTCTTCTGGACCGAGCGCTCGGGCACCGTCCGGGTCTGGCAGAACGGCGCGAGCCGGGTCTTCGCCAAGGTTCGGACGGTCACCACGGAGCCCAACGGCACATACAGCGAGCGCGGGCTGCTGGGCCTGGCGATCAGTCCGACCTTCACGACCGATCGCTTCGTCTACGCGTTCTACTCCGATGCCAACTACAAGACGCAGCACGTCATCCGCTGGACCGACTGCGACGGCACCGGGACCCATGCGACGGTCATCGCCACGTTCCCGGCCGGTGGCGACTGCTGCCACAAGGGCGGGAGGATCGCCTTCGGCGCCGACGGCAAGCTCTACGTGACCCTCGGCGATGAGCACGACGCCCCGGCGGCGCAGAGCCTCGGCGACGTCCGCGGCAAGGTCCTCCGCTTCAACCCTGACGGTACCGTCCCTTCGGACAACCCGTTCGGCCCCACCAACCCCATCTGGGCCTACGGGTTCCGCAACCCATTCGGTATCGCGTTCTCGTCGACCGGGCAGCTCGCCATCACGATGAACGGTCCCTCGGGTGACGCGGGAAGCCCGGGCACCGGCTACGACACGCTCTTCCTCACTGTGACCAGGGGCGCTCATTACCAGTGGCCCGACTGCTACGGCTACAGCCACCCGCTGGCATCCTCGACGTGCGGCGGCGGGGCGCCGCCGAGCTGGAGCAGCGAGGCGAGCACCTACGTGCCGACCGGCGCGACGTTCGTCGACGGCAGCGGTCCCGCGGGCTATGCCGGCCACCTCGTCTTCTGCACGTACGACCGCGGGATGCTCATCGCCACACCGGGCAGCCCGCACGCCACGGTCAGGGCCGGACCGTCGACCTGTCGCTTCGACGTTGTCGAAGGACCGACCCACGCCCTCTTCTTCTCGGACGAGACGCACATCTACGTGCTGGCGTGAGCGGCGCCCGCGGAGGTCGCGAGGCGCACGCCCGTCCCGATCCGTATGATCCGCGCCCGGGCAACCCGCGCACTCCGCGCGGGACGGAGGAGGAACCCACATGCCGACCGTGATCGTCACCCACGACATCGACGACAGCAACCACTGGCTCGCCTCGCCGAAACGGCAGGAGTACTTCGGTCCCAGAGGTGTCACCGTCCGCACCTTCCTTGACGCGCGCAACCCGAAGCGGGCGGCCGTGCTCGTCGAGGTCCCGGACATGGAGCTCTTCGAGGAGATGATGCATTCCCAGGAGGTCGCCGATGCGATGGTCGCCGACGGCGTCCACGGCGACACCGTCGCCCTGTTCTGCGAGTTCGACGGCCCCGAGGAGTAGCCGCGGCGTCACCGAGTCGAAAGGTTGGCCGCCCTACCGTCCTGATCGAAACCTCAGGAGGTTGCGATGGATCAGGACGACTTCGCTTACATCCCACCGTCCGGCGGCCAATCGCGGCGGCGCAGCTTTGGCGGCCTCGGCCGCGGCCCTGCCGCGCTGCTCCTGACCGCCGGTCTCCTGATCGGCGGCGGCATCGGCGGTTTCGTCGTCGCCAACGCGGCTTCCACCGCGACCCCGCCGGCGCACGCCGGATCGGGTGGCTCGCACCCCTGTCCCAACATGGGTGGGTCCACCGCGAACTGACCGCGTCCCCCGATCACTGGGTGATCGACCAGCCAAGCCTCCCTCCCAAGACGGCTCGCCCCCACGGGCGAGCCGTCGCCGTTTCAGGCGACTAGGATCTCGGCGTGCCCCCTCGCCTGCTCCCAGCGGTCGTCTTCACTGCCGGGGCATCGTCACTGGCCACCGAGATCTGCGCCACCCGCCTGCTCGCGCCGTACTTCGGCTCCTCGACCGTGGTGTGGGCGAACGTCATCGGACTCATCCTCATCTATCTGTCGCTGGGGTACTGGCTCGGCGGCCGGATCGCCGACCGGCATCCCACGCCTCGGGTGCTGGGTCTCATCCTCGTGCTCGGCGCGCTCTGCACCGCCGCGCTGCCCTTCGTGGCGCGGCCGTTCCTCAACCTCGCGCTGCAGGGCTTCGCCGCGGTGAGCATCGGCGTGGTGGTGGGGTCGTTCGTGTCCACACTGTTGCTCTTCTCCATCCCGGTGACGCTCATGGGCATGGCATCGCCGTTCGCCCTGCGCCTTGCGATCACCGACATCACGCGCGCCGGCCGGACGAGCGGCCGGCTCTCGTCGCTCGCGACCGTTGGTGCCATCGTCGGAACATTCGGAGCGGCGCTCGTGCTCATTCCCGGCGTGGGCACGCAGCGTACGCTGCTCATCGCGGCGCTGCTGGTGGCGCTCGTTTCCATCCCATTGCTCGCGCGCCCGGCGCTCGCCGCGAGCATCGTGATCATCGGGCTGCTCATCGTCCCTCCCGGGTTGGTGAAGGAGACGCAGGGAACGATCGCCGAACGGGAGACCACCTACGGGTTCGTGCAGATCGTGCAGGAGACCGGACGGATCGTCATGCGCTTCGATGACGGCATCGCCGATCAGTCCGTCTACCGGCCGGATACGCCGCTCACCGGTGGCGAGTGGGACATGCCGCTCGTGGTTCCCCCGATGCTCGCTCACGGTCTGCACCGGGTCCTCGTCATCGGGAACGCCGGCGGGACAACGGCTCGCGCGCTCGCCGCCGAGTATCCGGGCATCCATATCGACGCGGTCGAGCTCGACCCGGTCGTGACGCAGCTCGCGCGCCGGTACATGGGACTCGGCTCGATCCCGAACCTCAGCGTCATCACCGCGGACGGCCGCGAGTACCTGGAGACCACGGACCGGCGCTACGACTTGATCGTCGTCGATGCGTATCGCCAGGAGTACATCCCCTTCTACCTCGCGTCGCGCGAGTTCTTCTCGCTCATGCGAGCGCATCTCGACCCCGGCGGGGCGGTCGCGCTCAACGTCGAGCGAGTGCCGGGCGACGACGATCTCGTCGCCGCGATCAGCGGCACCGTGGCCACCGAGTTTCCGCAGGTCTGGGTGTGGCCGGCCCTTCGTTTCAATGAGTTGGTCGTCGGACTGGACACGCCCATCGTGCGGACCTCATTGGTCGAACGACTCGAGACGCTGCCAGGCAAGGTGGTCGTCCTCGGACCGCTGGTGGTATCCGAGGCGTTCGTCGTCAAGCCGTCGACCGACCCGCTGACCGATGACCACGCACCGGTCGAATGGCTGACCGATCGAGCCATCCTTGCCTATATCGCGACGGGCGGTGTGCTCGACGAGCAGTTGCTGCCCACGGCCCCGTGAGCGCGGTGACGAGAACGTCGCTGTCATTTGCGACCCGCGGATGTGGCGCCCTCGCGACTTACAGCCCACAAATGTTGCGTTCATGCACTCTCTCAATGCCGACCCTTGCATGGCGCTGCAGTGTTTGGTAGTCTTGCAACGTTCGGTGGTTTCGCACCGATCAGGCGACGGGGACGGCCTGGAGGGATGGGGAGATCGCGGGCGCTCCCGGGCTCAGCGTGAGCCCGGGGGCGCTTTGCGAAATGCGACCCGTGGAAGGTTCATGCGCCTGTATTTGAAGCGCGTCACTTGCATCAATCGGGCTCCTCACGTTACGCTGTGACGAGACAGCGGCGATCGGTTCGCTCACCGCGCAAGGAGGGGCCGAACGCCAGAGAGAGGGTGCCGGCATTGGCCGGCGGATGAGGAGGTCCGGGGTGGCACATCACGCGACAACCGGCGCACGCATCAAACGCGGCGTGGTGTCGTGGGCTGACCGCCCTTGTGATCATCTAGTGTCGAGGCGGTCAGACGCTCAGCGTACTAAGGTTGCCACTTCAGGGTCGACGGCACAGCCTCTTTGCAGGCGGACAGATTCAATTCAGGGGAGTACATAATGCGGGGAAACATCGCACTCGCCGTGGCGCTGGCGATCGTCGGCGTGATCTGCCTGTTGTTCGCGATCATCTATCTCACCGTGAGGACCAACCTCCTGGCGTCGGGTCATCCGATTCGGCACACGGATCGCGGAGTGGTGCTGCTCATCGTGGCCGTGGTGTGCCTGGCGGCGGGCTTCTTCGCCAGGCCGAGGCGTGTCGCCTGAGATGAGCATGATCCGTCGCGTTATGGCGGCCTTCGCCATCACGCTGCTCGCTATGGCGGTGCTCGCAGGTCATCCCGCGCAGGCTGCCGTGATGCGCGCCGAAGCCTCGTCGTCCTCCAGCCCCTGCGGCACGGGCACAACGCCACCCTCCACGTACCAGCATGTGATCTGGATCTGGATGGAGGACAGCGCGCTCGCGAAGGTCATCGGCAACGCGGCGGCACCATACATCACGAGCCTCGCAAAGCAGTGCGGCTACGCCAGGGGCTGGCTCGACAACGTCATCGACGGCGCATCCAACTACGTCCCGGGCGTCGCCGGAGCCAACTGCAACTCCGAGACGATCCATGCGAAGGCGCCAATCGGTGATACCTGCATCACACAGGGCTTGAGCCCGGCTGCGAAGTGCACACCGTCCTCATGCAAGAACACAGTCGCAATCACGTCGATCTTCGAGCAACTGCAGGGCGTGCCCGGGGATTCGTGGAAGGCGTACGAGGAGAGCATGCCGACCAACTGCGCTACGTCCAACACAAGCTCGAAGACCGCCCCGTACTACGTGCGCCACAACCCGGCGCCGTATCTGAGTGACCTGCGTATTGCAGGCCAGCTCGAGGGCAACACCTGCGCGACCAACGACGTCACGGTGCCCACGACCAGTTGCACGGGCACGTCGTGCCCACCCAACGAGACGGCAAATCCCTTCTACAACGACATCACAAACAACACGCTGCCGTCGTTCAGCTTCGTGACTCCGAACGCGTGCAACAACATGCACAACAAGTGCACGCCGTACAGGAACAGAGTCACCAACGGGGACCAGTGGCTCTCGACATGGATACCGATCATCACCGCATCGCCCGCGTATCAGAGCGGCAGCACGGCAGTGTTCATCATGTGGGATGAGGGCACGTTCGGGAGCGCCCTCCCCAATGTCGTCCTGGCTCCATCGGTGGTACCCGGAACCGTTGTCCCGGCGACGACAACGATGAATAATATCGCGGCACTCCGCACCACGGAAGACATGCTCGGCCTCGGTCACATCGGTTGCGCCACCGGCACACAGGGCGACGGCTCTGCATGCCCAATCGGCTCCACGACGGATCTGCGGAGCGGCTTCAACATCTGACCGGATCGGGTCGCGACACGCCACACGACCCATGCCGTCGTTTGTTACTCTCCGCCGCACGCGAAAGCGTGTGACGCAGGGCTCCGTTCGACGGGGGACGGTCCGAGAGGCGAGGGTGCCGGATGTTCTGGAAAGCTGCCCGCATTGCGGTCGTGGTTGGCGCATGTGGCGTGATCACGTCGGCGGTCGCGGTTCAGTCCTGGCCAAATGGATTGCAGCATCGCACCGGAAATGCCGCCCCCGGATCAGGCGATCCTCAGCCGTCGGACGGCTCTCCAGGGGCGAACGCCACGCCACATCAGAGCAACACCCCCGGCGCCACAACACCGAGTCCGACGGCGGCGGGTGTTGCCAGCCTCGCGTCCAGTCGGCCTCAGTCGCCGACGCCGGGTGCAACGCAGGCGCCGCCGGCGATGCCGCTGCCGATCACAAGCGTGAGCGCCTTTGGGGCTGTCGGCGATGGGCGCACCGACAGCACCAGCGCCATCGCGAAGGCCCTGTCGGTTGCCGGAGCGCGCGGTGGCACCGTGTATTTCCCGCCGGGGCACTACCGCGTCGGTGGATCGGGTCTTGGGTCGGGCATCGAAGTGCGCGGCGGTCGCCCACTGACCATCGCCGGGCCTGGGAGCGGCCTGGTCACGATCACGAATACCAACCCGACCGGCGGGCTGCTGAGCATTCGGGTCGACCATACCGTCGTCGAGGGTCTGACGCTCGACGCGCAATCGGCGAACACGAGGCAGGCGCTCGGCGTCATCGCGAATAACGTCACCGTCCAGTTCTGTCGCATCCTCGGCGGCAGGCAGTTCTTCGCCATCTACTACGCCGGCCCGGCTGGTGCCACCACCGCGGCGCCCATCTACAACTCAGGCAACCGCCTGCTGAACGATTTCGTCGACGACCTGGTGGACAACGACGGCATCTCGTGGTCGTTCCAGGAGAACAGCCTGATCGAGAATCTCGTCCATACGGGCTCCCGACTCGCCCTCTACGTGGACCGGTATGTGACCGTTCAGAACGATATCTACCACCCGGGACCGCAGGCCGGCGGGACCGCCGGATTCTGGATCTCGGCACCGTCCGACCACATCACGATCAACAGCTTCACGAGCTATGGGATGGGCGGCATCATCTCGGACAACGGCGTCGACGTCAGCACGAACATCACGATCAGCAACGAACGTTTGATGGTGTCCGGCAACACCCTGCGCGTTGATGCCGCGCGAGGGTTGACGATCCGTGGGTGCAACTTCGGGACCGGTGGCACCGTCCTGTTCACCGGGTCGATGGCCACCAGCTCCGTGGTCATCGAGGATTGCAGCGCGCTGCCGATGATTCGCTTCCAGGGGAGCGCCGCCATCAGCGCGACGTTCCTCTCTGACTCGTATCCGCTGGTCGCGACTGCGGTCCCCCACCGCCAGACGTTCTACAACTTCAACACCGGGCATCCGGTGTTCGCCGTCAGTGGTGGCGTGTGGGCGAACCGGACTGGAGGCTTTTTCGGTGGTGCGGCCGCAACCTATACGGTGACCAACCTCACCGGCTACTAGCGACGATTGGGCAGCCGGCCGGCACCTGCGACCGGCTGCCCAACGAACTTCCTACGGGTGGAACCAGCCCTCGACGTCAACGACCGCGTTGATGTTCCCAAGGTCGTTGAACAGGTTGAAATCGCCTGCCGGCCCGCTTGCGGACAGGGTGATCGCCGTCAAGTTGGCGAGCGTCTGCCCTGGGGCCACGTTGATGTCGGACACATTCGGTCGGGCCGGGGCGTCCGACGGATAGGCGCTGATGTACGTGCCCGCCGTCCCGCCCACAGCCGTGAGGTTTGCGATGACGGCTTCGGCACTGGTCGGAATCCCGTTCTGACCAGCGGCAGCAACCTTGAGGACACCGAATTTCCCCAGCTCGTGTCCCTGGCACTGAGTCCCGAGTCCCTGTCGCGTGTCGCAGATCCGCGTCGGTGTGGCGGCGGCGGTGAACTGCTCAGCCTGCCCCGCGGTCGGCCCGCCGAACCAGCCGTCGTCATCGACGATGTAGTTCGCCTTGCCGGCCGCGTTGTAGATGCAGACATTGATGGGGTTCGTGTTGATCCCCAGGTCGACGAAGACGCGGTTCGCCTGCGCCTGGCCTGCGTTCACCGAGACGGTCGAGAACGGAGGCTGGCCTTTGCTCCCACCGTACGTGCAACCGTTCGTGGTCCAGGGCACGACGCTGAGGAAGGTATTGGCCGTCCCGGCAATTGCCGTGAGGTTGATGATCGCGAACTCCTCGGTTCCGTCCGTCGGGATCGTCGGCCCGCAGCTGGGGGCACACCACGCCGGCTGCCCGGCCACGGTCACCTTGACAGCCGTGTTGGGCCCGATCGTGTGGGACTTCCCGTCATTGAGGCCGTTGCACAGGTTGATCGGTTGTCCGAAACGTGAGTCGCAGACACGAATCGGAGGGATCGGGGTGTACTCGCCCGATGTCACAGTGACTGGCTCAGGCATGAAGTACCCCTCGACATCGCCAAGCACGTCCACCGTTCCCACGTTGTTGTAGATGTCGACCGCGCCCCCGCTGCTCAGCCCCGACGTCACCAGATTGGCGAGCACGATGCCAGGCGGAAAGTTCACATTCGATGCCGTCGGACGGCTCGGCCCCGCCGGATAGACGGTGAGATAGCTCGACCTCGTCCCGAACACCGCGGTGACGTTGATGACCACGGCGCTGGCCCCGGTCGGCACCCCCGCGGAAGTGCCGGTGACCTGAAGCGGCAGCACGGCGCCGGGTCCAAGCGGATGGTGGCCGTTCCTCGTGTCGAGGATCCTGACGGACGGGCTGAGCGGCACATAGTTGGAGCCTGTCGTCGAGACCGTTGGCGAAACGACAGCATTTCGACTTGCCGCGGCGGCCGGAGCCTGCTGTGATCCGAAGATTGCGATGGTTGCCAGGACACTGATCGCGGCTGAGACGCCGCTTCCCCTTCTGAAACTCATGGCGGGAATGCTACAGGAAAGCTCGATAGCGCGTCAAATGCAGCGAAAGCCGCGATTCGTCCACGGTTCTGGAACCGGCTGCCGCGTCGACGGCGAGGTTCCGTTATCGGCATAATTGATGCATGGGGAGCCTGAGAAGGAGGGATGAGAAAGTCTCGTCGTCCTTCACGACGCGTGGATTCACGCCACTTGGCGAGGTCGAATCGGATCCGTCCGGGGTCCTGATCTCGGCGCGATCGGCCGCGAGTGGCGCGCTTGTGGACATCCGCATCCTTGCTCCCGCCTTGAAGGCTGATCGAGCGTTCATGCGCCGCCTGGGGGGCGCCATGAACACGCTTCGGGAGCTCCGCCACACCAACCTGGTCTCGGTGATGCACTTCGACCGCCGAGCCGCGGCCGTCGTCTACGAGGGGGTACCGGGAAGCACGCTGACCCAGGTACTCGAGGGTCAGGGGCAACTCGAGCTCGCGGCGAGCCTGGTGCTGCTCGAGGACTGCATCTCCGGGCTCGAGGCGCTGCACAACACGGGTGTCATCCACGGCAACCTCACCACCGATGCCGTGGTCGTCGAAACCACGGGTGCGGTGCTCCTCCGCGACGCGGGGCTGTCACGGTCGGAGCCGGCCGCGGGCGTGCTCCTTGAGCAGCGACCGTTTCTGGCACCTGAGATCCTTGCGGGAGCGGCGCCCACAGCCGCCACCGACCTGTACGCCGCCACCGCCGTGTTCGTCGAATCGATCGGCGGCCGCGCATCCAAGGCCGCCGTGCGGAAGGATCTGCGTCCCCTCCTCGCTGAGGGGATGGCGAAGGACCCGTCGAAGCGGAGTGCGACGCTCGACAACTTTCGACATGAGCTGGACGACTACGCGCGAGCCACGATCGGCGAAAGCTGGCGCAGGGATGGTCGGGCGCTTCTGACCATCGCGGCATCAGCCGCGGCCACGCGCGCCCTACCCGTCAGTGCGCCGGCACGGTCATCCGGCGACGCCGCTGACAAAGCCACCGCCACCGTCGCGCTCCTCCGCAGTCCCGGCCCGCGCGATCCGCGCATCTGGGTTGGTCTGGGGGCACTTGGCTTTGTGGCGCTCCTGGCGGTTCTCGTGCTGGTCCGCGGGCTCAATGGCCCCACTGGTTTGGCGTCCGGGTTTGGAGTCATTCCCTCCAACTTCATACCTGGAGGACTGGGCTCGTCAACGCCAAGCCCGAGTCCTTCGGCTGTCGCGCCGGCACCGGTTCCCGGCGCCTTGACACCGGGAGCAACCGTCCCCGCCCCGATTGTGGGTCCGGCCGCTACTCCTCTACCGCCGACGCCGAAGCCGAATCCGGCGCTGCTTTCGCAAACGCTCACCTGGACATCCACGCCGCCGTCCGGAGCGGCCTACAACGGGTCGTATACGGCCGCCGCCAGCGGTGGCGCCTCGGGGAACCCAGTGGTGTTCGGGAGTCTGACGACCGCTGTGTGCAAGCCGGCTGTCGGCAACAGCTTTGCCTTTGTCGGCGTCGGGACATGCGTCATCGATGCCACCCAGGCCGGCAACTCGCGCTTCAATGCGGCGCGCCCTATAGAAAGGTCATTCCCCGTGGGTCAGGCATCACAGACGATTGGGTTCACCAGTAACCCGACCAACCCCACGTATCTCGGTAGCTACACCGTGACCGCGACTGCTCTAGGCGGGTCCGTCACATTCTCCGCAGACCCTGCAAGCGTCTCGTGCAGCGTCTCGGGCGGAACCGTCTCGTTCAACGGCGTGGGAACGTGCATCATCGACGCGAACCAAGGTGGCGATGCGGACTACACAGCGGCTCAGCAGACACAGCAGCAGTTCGACGTAGCCCAGGCCTCACAGACGATCAACTTCACGTCGACACCACCAACCTGTCCTTGCACGCCTGGTCAGCAATACACGGTGACAGCCACCGGCGGCGGGTCAGGCAATGCCGTGACCTTCAACATCGATGCATCGAGCGCGACAGGCGTTTGCAGCATCTCCGGTTCGACGGTCACGATCATCGGCGTGCTGCCGCCCGGGGCGTGCATCATCGACGCGTTTCAGGCAGGCGACTCGAACTACTCGGCCGCGCCGGAGGTGCAGCAGACCATCAACGTCTCGTAGCCTCATCGACCGAACGACAAGCGCCGTAACATCGGATTGCGCGGCGCGGCATCCCGCGCGATGCGAGTCGAGCGAGAGGATGCGTCAGCCCGTGCCGGGGCTGGTATCTCGGATCACGCTATGAGGTCGATCTCACTCGTCGAACCCGCAACGCTGGAGCCGAACAGATACGGAACCGTGCTCGGGCTCGGCGCTGCTTCGCCGACAAGCTTGCTGGTCGAGAAGTTGAGGCCGATGTAGAACGGTCCGGTCCCTGAGCTGAATTTCACCGTGACCGTGCCATTGGTGGTCTTCTGGGTGATCGTCGCGCCGCTGACTGTGGCACAGCTGCTGCCGGTCGCGTTGTCGTACACGGCGCCCTTCGTCCCACTGCTCACCAGAAGCAGCTTCTTGCTCGTCCCATTGATGGATTGGCTGAACGTGTATGTCCCGCGGGACGTCACCTTCACCCAGTACGTGAACGACGACGGTGTCACAGCGCTGATCTTGTTACCGGAGAGCGTGTACTGAATCGTCGACTGGGCAGTCGCAAACCCCCCGGCGAACTGTGCACAGGTGGTCGAACTTGGAGTGATCCTGCTCACGGGGACAGCGATCACCACCTTCTCGGATCCACAAGCGCTGGTCGCGGGCGAATTGTTGGCGTCGCCCGGGTAGACGGCTACCCAGTAATAGGTTCCTGCAGTCGTCGGCTTCCAATTAGCGCTGTAGCTCGCGGACGAACTCGCTATTACGCCACTGCCGTTCACACCGCTCACCGCCGTCGTGCACGTGCTGTTCGAGTACAGGGTGAAGGTCACCGACCCCGTCGGGGCCGCAGCGCCCGTGGTCGAGAACGTGGCTTTGTCACTCAGGCTCGCAATGTCGGCTCCGACCGTCCCGGTGCTTGGACTCGGCACCGTGGTCATGGTCGGCGACGCCCTCGCGATAACGATCTGCTCGCCGGCACCGCCGCAGGCCGTTGTGAACGCGTTGTTGTTGGAGTCGCCCGCGTAGCTGTCCTTCCAGTAGTACGTCCCTGCGGTCGCCGGTGTCCAGTTGACGCTGTAGCTCGCAGATGAGACTCCAGACGTCGTGCTGATCGACCCGGTGCCGCTCACGCCAGTGACCGCCGTCGAGCACGTGCTGTTCGTGTACAGCGCGAATGCGACCGTCCCCGTTGGGGACGCCACCGAGGTGGTGCCTGCAAACGTTGCGGCATCCTTCACAGGCTTGACCGCGATCCCGGCCGTCCCGGTCGCCGGGCTGGCTGCTGTGCTGATCGTCGGCGATGCCTTGCCCACCGCGATCTGCTCATTCGCGCCGCCGCACGCGGTGGTGAAGCCGTTGTAGTTGGTGTCACCCGCGTAGCTGGCCGTCCAGTAGTAGGTGCCCGCGGCCGGAGGCGTCCAGCTCGTGGCGCCATAGCTGGCGGATGAGACGCCAGCTGCGGTGCTGATCGTTCCCGTGCCGCTCACGCCCGCCACCGCCGACGTGCACGTACTGTTCGAGTACAGGGCGAAGGCGACAGAGCCGGTGGGTGCGACCGAAGTTGTGCCCACGAATGTCGCCGTGTCCTTCGCCGGTTGGATGGCGATTCCGACAGTGCCGGTCGCCGGCGACGCTAGGGTTGTCATTGTTGGTGAGGCTTTGGCGACCACCAGGGGCTCACAGGCGTTCGTCGCCGTGTTGTTGTTGGTGTCACCGTTGAACACCGCTCCCCAGGAGGCGTTCCCCGCAGCCGTGAAGCTCACCGAATTCGAATGCGTCGCCACACCGGTGGTTTCATTGATGGGCTCGGTCCCCGCCGTCTGCCCGC
>DATLRX010000078.1:0-19678 GCA_035534435.1 Candidatus Acidiferrales bacterium | reverse complement strand
GCTTCCTGCGCAAGCAACAACTCACCATCCTGGGTGTCGAACGAGACGCCCCACTCGATCAGCTGACGGATCCGCGCAGGGCCCTCCTCGACCAGCACCCGCACCGCCTCCGGGTGGCACAACCCCCGACCAGCGGCGATGGTGTCCTCGTAATGCAACTCAGTCGAGTCGTCATCCCCCACAGCGGCGGCGATGCCGCCTTGCGCGTAGCGGCTGCACCCGTCATCGAGTGCGCCCTTGGTGACGACGGCAACGCGTGCGCTGGGCGCAGCGGTCAGTGCGGCTGAAAGGCCGGCGACACCGCTGCCGACAACGACAACGTCGTAATCGGTGGGTCTCGCCGTTGTGATCACGCGATTGCCGCCTGCTCACGAACGCGATTGTGCTCGTCGACGCGAACAATCGTCGGCGTGAAGTCACGCATCTCATTTGCATCGAGGTGCGCGTAGGTGATCAGGATGACGATGTCGCCGGCACTGCCCAGGTGCGCCATCGCACCGTTGAGCGTCACCTCGCCCGGTGCTGCCTCGATGGCGTACGTGACAGCGCGTGAACCGTTGGTGGCATTGACGACGTGCACCTGCTCCCCTGGAACGATATCTGAAGCGCGCAGCAACTCCGGCGCAATACCGCATGAACCTTCGAAGTCAACATTCGCCCGCGTCACAGTGGCACGGTGAATCTTCGACTTCATGATGACCCGCTGCATGATCTCCCCTACACGCCACGACCAACGGGCGCTGTGTCGACCCCCAGCCGAACGACATCAATCAACCGTGTGGTACCTATTCTAGCAGCCACCACGATTTGGCATGTGGGGACTGCCGTTTCCACCTCGGTGAAGTCGTCGGGCTCCACCACCGCGACATAATCCACGTCCAGTCCCGCCGCGTCAAGCACGGCGCGGACGTTCGATTTCAGAGCCTCAGTCTCATGTTCGCCCGCTTCGAACCGGCGCAGCGCATCGCTGAGGCCGGTCGGAATCGCGCGGGCCCGCACCCGATCCTCATGGCTGAGATAGACATTTCGGCTCGAGATGGCGAGCCCGTCAGTGTCCCGAACCGTCGCGCAGACAATGATATCGACCGCCATGTCCAGGTCCCGGACCAGGTGGCGCACCACGGCGATCTGCTGGGCGTCCTTCTGCCCGAAGTACGCACGGTCGGGCACGCCCGACGCGAGGAGCTTCGCGACGACGAGGGCGACACCGTCGAAGTGCCCGGGGCGGCTCGCTCCCTCGAGCGTCTCCCCGAGCGGGCCGGCAACATGGACGCGTGTGATCTGGCCGGGCGGGTACATCGCCTCGACGCTCGGCACGAAGACGGCATGTGCTCCGGCCGACGCGACCACCGCAAGATCTGCGTCGAGGCTGCGGGGGTAGCGTGAGAAGTCCTCGCTCGGACCGAACTGCGCCGGGTTCACGAAGATCGTGACGGCGGCGCGGTCGTTCTCCCGGACCGCCCTGTCGATCAGGGCGCGATGGCCCGCGTGCAGCGCTCCCATGGTCGGGACCATCCCGACGCTCTGACCGGCCGCGTGGCACGCCATCGACCACCGGCGCAGCTCAGCCGGGGTCTCGAGCCTCGTCAGGCCATCAGTGGAACGAGTGGGCATCGTCCGGGAACCGGCCCTCGCGCACGTCGTCGGCATACGCGCGGGCCGCTGCGACGATGCGATCCCCGAGGTCGGCATACGCCTTCACGAATTTCGGCACGACGCCGCGGACGTGGCCGGTGATGCCGAGCAGGTCGTGGATGACGAGGACCTGCGCATCGCAGTCCGGTCCCGCACCGATGCCGATGGTCGGGATCGCCAGCTCGGCGGTCACCTGGGCGGCGAGGTCGCGGGGAATCCCCTCGAGGACGAGCGCGAACGAACCGGCGTCCTGCAGCGCCCTGGCGTCGGCGAGCAGCCGCTCGCGGCCCTGAGCGCTCCGGGCCTGCACCTTCATGCCGCCGAATGCATTGACCGACTGCGGCGTCAGCCCGAGATGGCCCATGACGGGGATCCCACGCTGCGTCAGACGCGCGACGGTCTCCACGACCCATCCTCCGCCTTCGAGCTTGATCGCGTGCATGCCGGCCTTGAGGTACTCGGTCGCGTTGAGGATGGCGTCGTCGCACGATCGCTGGTACGAGCCGAAGGGCAGGTCGCCGACGAGCAACTGCTCCGGTGCCCCTCTGACCACCGCGCGAGCGTGATGGAGCATCTCGGACATGGTCACCGGAATGGTGTTGGCGTACCCGAGGACGTTGTCGGCAAGCGTGTCGCCGACCAGGAGCACCGGCACCTCGGCCTCGGCGAGGAGGCGGGCAGTCGGATAGTCGTAGGCGGTGAGCATCACGAAGCGCGTGCCCGACGCCTTCCATGCCGCCAGGTCGCGGACGGTGACGGCCACGGATCAGGCGACCTGGATGCCGGACACCGCCTGCTCGTCGGTGGTGACGCCCACCAGCGACTCCATCGCGCGCGTGAGGTGCAGGTAGAGGTCACGCGCCTCCGGATACGCTTCGAGCGCATCGAGGTGTGCGGCGATCGCGTCCGTGTCGCCGCGCGCGACGGGTCCCGTCAATGCGGCCGCGGCTCCCGCGCGCCGGGCATTCCGCGCAGCTCCCTCGAGGAGCGCCGCGAGCGCCTCGTGAGCCTCGTCGCGGCTCACACCCGCTGCTTCGAGCAGTTGCGTGGCTTCGGCGAGGAGCGCGAGCGGGGCGTTGCCGGCGAGCACCGCGGCTGCGTGATACAGCGTCGCCTGGGAGGGATCGACCTCGAGCGGCCGGGCGCCGAGCGCGGCGACGAACGCCAGCAGTCGAGTGCGCAGCGTGCCCGTGGCGTCGATGCGGAAGGACGATCCTTCGAGCAGGGACGCGCTGGCCGGACCCGCGAGAGCCTGGAGCGGATGGAGCACGCCGACCTCAGCGCCGGTGATCCTGAGCGACGCGATCACTCCCGGCCCGAATCGGGCTCCGAGGTGGACGATGCCACGGCCGTGGAGCGCGATGCCGCTAGTGGCGATGGCCGCAGCGACGGACGTGATGGCACCGTCAGGAACGGCGAGCAGCGTGACGTCCGCTGCTGCGACCGCTGCGAGCGGCGTGCCGACAGCCTCGGCTCCGACGGTCTCCGCGAGTGCTCGCGCGACCTCACCGCGCCGGCTCGCGACCGCCGCGACGGCGTAGCCGGCCTCGTGGGCTGCGATCGCAAGCGCGGAGCCTGCGCGACCGGCCCCGACGATACCCAGGGTCGGCGTCTCTGCTCCCTCCACGTCTCGGTCCTCCTGGATCCAAGCGTTGCCGAGCCGGACCGCCTCCCGTCGCCGGTGGTGTCGGCCTCGAGGCGCCTCTCGCGTCCCCGGGTCGCTGACCGTCGACGGCCACAACGGCCGGACGGCTTGAGTGTACCCCTACGCCCCGGCGGCTGCTGCCGGAGGCACGACCTCGGGATCGGGAGGTGGCGGCGGGGCATCGGCGACCGGCGCGCTCCCGTTCACAGGGGCCGCGCCGTTGTGCGCCTCGGCCTCGTCGATGATCCGCTTCATCTCAGGGGCGTCCATGGTCTCGACCTCGACGAGCCGGCTGGCAAGCGCGCGGAGCACGTGCTCCCGATCGCGCAGCACCTTCTTTGCGCGCTGGAAGGCATCGGCGACGAGCTGATGGACTTCCTGGTCGATCTCGGACGCGATTCCCTCGGAGTAGTTGCGCTGCTCGCCGAGATCACGGCCGAGGAACACCATCTCCGGGCGCTCGCCGAACGTGAGCGGGCCGAGCTTGTCGCTCATGCCCCATTCGGTGACCATCTTGCGGGCGAGGTTCGTCGCCTTGCGGATGTCGTCCGACGCGCCGGTCGTGATGTTGTCCTCACCAAGGATCAGGTCCTCGGCGCAGCGTCCGCCCAGGATCTGAGCGAGCTGGTCGACCAGCTCCGCTTTGCTCACCAGATAGCGGTCCTCGATCGGCAGGCTCATCGTCCAGCCGAGCGCCTGCCCGCGGCTGACGATCGTGACCTTGTGCACGGGATCGGTGTGCTCGAGCGTGGTGCCGACCAGCGCGTGCCCCATCTCGTGATACGCGATGGTGAGCTTCTCCTTCTCGCTGATCATCCGGCTCTTGCGCTCAGGACCGGCGATGACCCGAGCGATCGATTCCTCGAGGTCGTTCATGACGATGACCTTGCGATTGCCGCGCGCGGCGAGGATCGCTGCCTCGTTGATCAGGTTCGAGA
Organism: Candidatus Acidiferrales bacterium; assembly: GCA_035534435.1. Lineage (GTDB taxonomy): Bacteria > Chloroflexota > Dormibacteria > Aeolococcales > Aeolococcaceae > Palsa-851. The sequence goes on along the minus strand of DATLRX010000078.1, from coordinate 15,460 downwards.
GGTCGGCACCGCTGAAGCCCGGGGTCTGCTTGGCAAGCGTCTCGAGGTCGACGCCGGCGTCGAGCGGCTTGTTGCGCGAGTGGACTTCCAGGATCGCGCGGCGGCCACGGATGTCCGGCCGGTCGAGCATGACGTGCCGGTCGAAACGGCCCGGCCGGAGCAGCGCGGGATCGAGGACGTCGGGCCGGTTCGTGGCCGCGATGACGATGACGTGCTGGTTGGTCTCGAATCCGTCCATCTCGACGAGCAGCTGGTTGAGGGTCTGCTCGCGCTCGTCGTGACCGCCGCCGAGGCCTGCGCCACGCTGGCGGCCGACGGCGTCGATCTCGTCGACGAAGACGATGCACGGCGAGTTCTTCTTCGCCTGGTCGAAGAGGTCGCGCACCCGGCTCGCGCCGACGCCGACGAACATCTCGACGAACTCCGAGCCGCTGATGCTGAAGAACGGAACACCGGCCTCGCCGGCGACCGCCTTGCTGAGGAGCGTCTTGCCGGTGCCCGGCGGACCCACGAGCAGGACTCCCTTGGGGATGCGCGCCCCGACGGCGACGAACTTGTCCGGGTACTTCAGGAACTCGACGATCTCGTTCAGTTCCTGCTTGGCCTCGTCGACGCCCGCGACATCGACGAACGTGATCGCGGGCTTGTCGCCCGCGAGAAGCCGGGCGCGGCTGCGCCCGAAGGAGAGGGCCTGATTGTTCCCGCTCTGGGTCTGGCGGAAGATCCACAGCAGGATCAACGCCATGAGCCCGAACAGGATCAGGTTGGGAAGGATCACGCTCAACAAGAAGTTGCCCCCGCTGCCGGAGTCGACTTTGTAATTGTAGAAGCCGGCATCCTGGAACTCCTTTGCGACGACGTCTGCAGACGTCTCAACAGTCGTGTACTGGACAGGCGGGTTGCTGTTGTCCCACCAGACGACGGTTTGCCCGTCGCTTTGAATCTCGGTCTGATAGCTCCCCGAGCTGTTGATCGTGTTCGGCGAGCTGCTGCCCGAATTGAAGTTGTGCACCGCCTGGTCGAGCGAGCCGGCGTTTGCGGTCTTGGTGCTCCCGCTCGGGAATGTCTTGTACAGGAGCGCGGCGACCACGACCACGGCGAGCGCGATGAAGATGTACGTCAGGCTGCGACGAGACGGAGGCACGAACTCAGTCTACCAGGGGACTTCGATCTGAACCCTCGGCCGGGCGCCGCCCTGCATCACGGTGCAGTCGCGTCGGGCCTTGCGCTCATCAGCCGCCGCTGACGGTCGGCGAGGACGACGAGCCGGCGCCGCGCGCCTGGGAATACCGCTTCGAGTGCGGGGATCACCTCGTGGCGTACGCGGCTTCGGAGGAACCGCGGGTCCTCGTTGCTCGCGTCGATGAGCGGCTCGATCCCCAGCGCCGCGCAGTAGGCGACGGTGGCTTCGCGCCAGACGCGCAGGATCGGTCGCGCGAGCCCGCGCTCCCGTTCGGCCATCGCCTGCAGCCCGGCCGGCGACGCACCCGCGAGCAGGCGCATCAGGACGGTCTCCGCCTGGTCGTCGGCTGTGTGTCCAAGGGCGATCACCGACGCGCCGACCCTCGCCGCTTCGGACCGGAGCGCCGCGTGGCGGGCGTTCCGCGCGTGGTCCTGGAGCGACCCGCCGGGTTCGACCGCCACGCGGATGGATCGGAATGGCAGCCCGCGTGCTGCCGCGAGCGCGGCGACGATATCAGCCTCACCTGATGAGCCCTCGCGGAGACCGTGGTCGATGTGGGCGACGCTGAGCCGCCACCCGCGTGGCGGCCCGAGCCGGGCGACCGAATCGAGCAGGGCCGTCGAGTCGGGGCCGCCGCTGCAGGCGATGAGCGCCGCCTCGCCCGGTTCGATCACACCGCGCCGGTCGGCGGCGGCCGCGACCGCGCGCCGCACGCGGGCGACGGCGGCGACGCGTTCGCGCGGCGGCAGAGCCCCGGAAGTTCCGGGCGTGGTGGCGGTTCCTGGATTCGAACCAGGGACATACCGGGTATGAACCGGCTGCTCTACCACCTGAGCTAAACCGCCAAGCAATGCGCTGGGGAACAAAATTGCGGCGGTCGGATTCGAACCGACGACCTTCGGGTTATGAGCCCGACGAGCTTCCACTGCTCCACGCCGCCCGCAGAGGATACCGCACGTGACGCCACGCTCCCGATGGAACCGACGCTCAGTGAGGCGCGGGCGTGGGCGTCGGGGTGGGGACGGTGAGCGGCTTCGGCGTGGGCGACGGCGTCGGGGTGGGTTTCGCCGACGGTGAGGCCGACGGCGTTGCCGCCGCGGGCAGCGTGAACACGGGCACCGGGACCGACACGCCGCCCGATGCGGGTGCGCCGGCGCCTGGCGGTACCACGACGTAGAGGTGCTCGCCCGGGAAGATGTAGCCGAGCTGGCGGGCCTCCTGCTCCAGCCACGCGACCGTCTGGGCGTCCGCGATCTCCCGCTGCCGGTCGGAGATCTGCTGCGTGAGCGACTCGTTCTGAGCGGTCAGCGCGGCGACCTGCGCGTCGAGGCTGCGGCTCTGCGCCACCTGGCCGTAGACGGCGAAGGCGACGAGACCGCAGATCCCGGCGATGAGCACGACGGCAATCCGGCGCAGCGTGATCGGACTGTCAAGCGCAGGACGTTGAGTTGGACGGATGACGCGTTCCTCTGCCCGGGCGCCGTCTGAGACGTAGGGAGCGACGTGGCGCCGGGTGTCGGCATAGGATGGGCCGCAATCGGCGTTTTGACAAGGACTCCGATCGAATGCGCCCCTGGTTCGCGAGGAACTCCGGCCCGAACGTTCAGTCCGCGGTGCGCTCCCAGCGCTCGCGCCATGCGGCATCGTCCAGGTCGTGGAGGTCGACTCCCTCCTGACGCGCCTGAGCCTCGAGCGCACGGAAGCGGCGCGCGAACTTGGTGGCCCGTCCGCGCAGTGCCTCCTCCGGATTGACGCGGAGGCGACGCGCCAGCGCCACGACGGCGAAGAGCAGGTCGCCCACCGCGTCCTCCGGGTCGGGCGCTTCCGCAGCCCAGTCCTCGCCGCGCTCAGCCTCATGCGACGCGCCACCGGCGATGTCCTCGATGCGACGGAGCGCGCTCTGCACGTTGTCGAGCGCGAGCGACGTGGTCGGTGTCTCATCGAATCCCACGCGCGCGGGACGCTTCTGCATCCCCTGCGCGTGCGCGAGCGCGGGAAGCGCGGCGGGAACGCCGTCGAGCAGTGACAGACGTTCCCGTTTCTCGGCGGTCTTGAGCTTCTCCCAGTTGACGACGACGCCGGCGGGTCCGTCGACCGCGACGTCACCGAAAACGTGCGGATGACGGTGGATCATCTTGGCGCGCACGTCGACCGCCACATCACCGATGTCGAAGCCGCCGTCCTCCTCCATGGCGATCGCGCTGTGCATCAGCACCTGGAGCAGCAGGTCGCCCAGCTCCTCGCGCAGCGTGGCGGGGTCCGCCGCGTCGATCGCCTCGAGCACCTCGTAGGTCTCCTCGAGCAGGTACGGCCGCAGACTCCGATGCGTCTGCTCGCGATCCCACGGACAGCCGCCCGGTGCCCGTAGCTGTTCGATGACCTCGTTGAGCGCGCGCAGCGCGTCAACCGACTCCTCACGCATGTGCGCTCGATTGTGTCTGCACCGCGCCACGGTCGCGAGCCCTGAGGACGCGGCCGAGCTCGCGGAGGATCGGCTCGAGCGTCGTCTGCCATGCCTCGCCGATGTGCAGCTGCGACGGCGTCGCGGTCACGCCGCGAAACTGGCGCGCGACGCTCTGGAGGTCGAGACCGTGGTCGAGCGTCAGGCGCACCACAACACCACGCCCGCGCTCAGTATCGACACCGAGCGCACCGGCCGCTGCCGCGAGCAAACGCACTCGCAGCGAGTCGATGAGCGCCGACGCCGGCGCGGGCATCGGACCGAAGCGATCGACGAGCCCTCGCGTGCGCTGATCGAGCTCGGACTCACTCACGCATGCAGCGAGCTCCTGGTAGCAGCGCAGGCGGAGCCGCTCATCGCTGACATAGTCCGCCGGCAGGAACGCCGCAACCGGCAACGTGACCGTGACCTGCGCCGGTGACTCGACGACGGGCTTGCCCTGGAGCGTCGTCACCGCGTCCGCAAGCAGATGGTTGTACAGCTCGAGCCCGACCGCCGCGATCTCTCCGTGCTGCTCCTCGCCGAGCAGGTTGCCCGCCCCGCGGATCTCGAGGTCGCGCATCGCGAGCTTGAAGCCCGCGCCGAGATCCTGGAGATCGCCGATGACATCGAGTCGCTTGTCGGCCTTCTCCGTCAGCGAACGCGCCGGTGGATACATCATGTAGGCATACGCGCGCTGCCCAGCACGGCCGACCCTGCCGCGCAGCTGGTAGAGCTGCGCGAGCCCGAGTCGGTGCGCATCGTCGATGACGATCGTGTTGGCGTTGGGGATGTCGAGGCCGGACTCGATGATCGTCGTGCAGAGGAGCACGTCGATGTCGCCGTCGCCGAAGCGCCGCATCACCGAAGCGAGCATGCCCTCCTGCATCTGTCCATGCGCAACCTCGATGCGCGCCTCAGGGACCAGCGCGCGCAGCCGATCGGCGACGGCCTCGATGCCGGCGACACGGTTGTGCAGAAAGAAGCATTGACCGCCTCGTGCAAGCTCGCGGGTGATGACCTCGCGGATCAGCGAGTCCTCCCGTGCTGTCACGTACGTCTTGATCGGCTGACGCTCCTCCGGCGGAGTCTGGATGACCGACAGGTCGCGGATTCCCGCAAGCGACATGTGCAGCGTGCGTGGGATCGGTGTCGCCGACAGCGAGAGCACGTCGACCGCAACCCGAAGCTCCTTGAAACGCTCCTTCTGCAGCACGCCGAATCGCTGCTCCTCGTCGATGACGACAAGCCCGAGATTCTTGAACTCGACATCCTTCTGGAGCAGACGGTGGGTGCCAACGACGATGTCGACCGCGCCGCTGCGCAACCCCGCAAGCGTGCGCGTGATCTCGTCGTCGCTGACGAAGCGCGAGAGTTGACGCACCGTGATCGGGAAGGCCGCGAGCCGTTCGGTGAAGGTGCTGAAATGCTGCTGGCAGAGAACGGTGGTCGGCACGAGCATCGCCACCTGGCGCCCTTCGATCGCGGCCTTGAACGCGGCACGCACGGCGAGCTCGGTCTTGCCGAAGCCGACGTCACCGCAGACGACGCGGTCCATCGGACGCGATGCCTCCATGTCCCGCTTGATCTCCTCGAGCACGAGCACCTGGTCGGGCGTCTCCTGATACGGGAACGAGCCTTCGAGCTCCTGCTGCCACGCGCCGTCGGGAGCGTAAGCATGACCCTGCGCCTGCTCCCTGCGTGAGTAGAGCCCGAGCAGCTCGCGCGCAACCTCTTCGGTCCGCTCCTTGACCCGGCGGCGGGTGCGCTCCCACTCACCGGTGCCGAGGCGCGACAGCTTCGGGTGGGACTCGGCCCCGCCGACGTAGCGATCCACGCGGTCGAGGTGTTGCGTCGGGACGAAGAGGCGGTCCCCGTCGGCGTACTCGAGGAGCATGTACTCGTGCTCGGCGCCGCTGTCGTCGGTGACCGCGCGCATCTCGACGAACCGCGAGATCCCGTGATCACGGTGCACGACGAGATCGCCCGGCGCGAACTGCAGCACGAATGCCTGCCGCGCGGCCGCACCGCTTGCGGCCCGCCGCGAACCGCGCGCGGATGTGGAGATCGCGCTGCGCGCGCCGCGCGCCAGCACCGACCGACGCCGCTTGATGGCACCGAACAGCTCGGCATCCGTATAGACGTGGATCGAGCCGTCGGCCACCGCGAATCCCTGCGTGAGGTCTGCCGCCGCCACGACGATCGCGCCCGGGGGCAGCGCCGTCTCCGCCGCGGTGAAGTCCGGAGCGTCGATGGTGTCGGCGCCATGCTCCGCGGCGAGCTCCTCGACCCGATGTTGCTGGCGGGACGCCACGAGCACGCAGCCGAGACCCTCGCGCTCGTGCAGGGCCTCGCGCACGAATGCATCGAAACGGCCGACGTAGCTGTCCACGCCGCGCCACCCGAGGTCGATCGCCGCGGCGGCGCCGCCGGGCGCCTCCCGAACGACCTCGAAGCAGGTGCGGTCATCGAGCGCTTTGAACAGCGTGGCGACCTCGAGAAGTCCGGCAGACGCGCCGTGCGGCAGCTCGCCACGCTCCTCCTCCTGGACTCGAAGCCCTTCGATCTCGACGGCGTGGCGCTCCGCGGTCGCCGCGAGCCGACTTCGCCCACCGTCGAGCAGGAGGATCGGCGCATCGAGGTGGTCGAGCAGCGTGGGCGGTGGATCCGCGCCGAGGTACGGAAAGAACAGGTCGACACCCTCGTCGTACACGCCCGAGGCGAGCAGGCCGCAATCGCGGTCCCACTGCTCGCGAACGTCATCGCGCAGCCCGCTCGCGTCGAGCGCCCGGACCGCGGCCAGCGCGCGCTCCACGGACGCCGTGCTGAGGTCGAGCTCGCGCGCCGGCCAGACCTGGGCGACGTCGAGCTTCCTGATCGACTCCTGCGTGGCGGGGTCGAAGACACGCAGGTCGTCGACGTTGTCACCGAACCACTCGGCGCGCCACGGGCGGTCCCGATCCACGCCGAACACATCGACGATGCCGCCTCGCACCGCGAAAGCGCCGGGGACCGAGACCGCGCTCTCCCGCCGATAGCCGAGCTCGACGAGGCGCGCGATGAGCCGGTCACGCGGGAGCGCGTCCCCGCGTTTGACCTCGGTCAGGCTCGCGCCGACCACGTCCCGCGACAGCGTGGGCCGGAGGAGACCTCGCGGCGATGCCACCACGAGCAGGGGTTCAGCACCGCCCTGCAGCCGCATGAGCGTCGCAAGGCGGGCTCGCGTGACCTCTTCCGAAGGCGGAACCCTGTCGAAGGGCGGCGTATCGCCCGCCGGAAAGATCGCAACGCCCGAGCCGCCCGCCCAGACGAGGGAGTCGGCGTAGACCCGCTCGGCCTCGGCGGAGACCACGAGGACGGTTCGACCGGTGCGCTCGCGCAGCCACCAGGCGATCAAGCCGACGGCGCCGGACGGCACCCCGCCGACGGTGCCTCCGTTGCCGGTGGCGAGCTCGCTCAGCTCGGGGAGTCGATCAAGCCGCTCGCGCATCGTCGCCGCAGCGACGGCGGCGGGAGTGGGTCGCGAGTCAGTCCGTGGCGGCACGGTTCCAGGTATTCATCGCGGCTTCGAGCCCGTCTCGCGTGATCGCGACGGCCATGTTCGCCGCCCGCGTGAGGGCGGCCTCGACCTGAGGGCGTTCGTCGGGTGTGAACGGATCGAGCACGTGCTCGATGAGGTCGTTGCTGTCGCCGTCCCTGCCGACGCCGATGCGGATGCGTGGGAAAGCGTCGGTGCGCCAGGAGTCGATGAGCGACTGGACGCCCCGATGCCCGGCGGCGCTGCCACCGAGCTTGATCTTCACGCGCCCGAGCGGGAAATCCGCCTCGTCGTGGACGACGATCGTGTCCCGCGGCGCGCTCCCGAGCTTGCTGGTCAGGAGCGCAGCGGCCTTCCCGCTCAGATTCATGAAGGTCTGCGGACGCGCGGTGACCACGTCGTACCCGTCGATCGTCCCCTCCCGGACGCGCGCCGAGCCTTCGCGCCGCTCGCGGCCGAACTTGCCGCGCCGCTCGAGCTCGTCAAGGCACATCCACCCGACATTGTGCCGGGTGCGCGCGTACTCTCCGCCCGGGTTGCCCAGGCCGATGATCAGCTGCGGCACGAGAGCCCGTCACGCATCGGCCGCCTCCAGCTGCGGCACGTCGGCGCCGGGGAGCAGCTCACGGGTCAGGGCCGTCATCAGCTCGGCGGGTCCCGTCTCGGCGTGGTCGTGTCCGAGGCAGTGGAGCAGACCGTGCACCGCAAGCAGGCGGAGCTCCGCAGCGCCGTCGCTCGCCTGACTCAGAGCGCGTGCGACCGAGATGGCGACGTCGCCGACCCGCTCGCGCTCCTCGGCGGGGAAGGCGAGCACGTCGGTGGGCGCGTCGTTGCCGAGGAAGCGGGCGTTCAGCTCCCGCAGTTCATCGTCGTTCGTCAGGCGCAGGCACAGACCGGCGCGCGGCGGCACGTGCAGCTGATCTCCACACCCACGAAGGAGCGGGCCGAGGCGTGCTTCCACCACAGCACGACGCTCGATCGAGGTGAGAGACGGATCGCGGATGACGGTCACCCGCATGGACGCAGCTGCGTCAGGTGCTCTTGACGCGACGCTTCCGCGCTGCAAGCAGCTTTCGCTTGCGACGCACGGACGGCTTCTCGTAGTGCTCGCGCCTGCGAACCTCTGAGAGGATGCCGTTCTGCTTGATCTTCTTGTTGAACCGTCGTAGTGCGCTCTCAAAGGTCTCGCCTTCGCGGACCTTTACTTCCGACACGGTCGGAATCACCTCCTTTCGCCTGGATCCGCGCCTCTCCAGCGCGGACTTCAAAGTCTACCTTGACTCCCGGTCGCCGAGGAGCGCGTCAACCAGTTCGGGAAGGACTGTGCCCGCCCGGCCCGACACGATGAGCGTTGCCATGGCGTCGAGGTCGGTGGCTCCCTCGTTGACGATGACCAGCCTTCCTCCCTCCCGGATCGTCTCCACGGGAATGCCGGCGGCGGGCCAGACCGAGAGTGTCGATCCCACGGCCAGGCAGACATCGGCGAGCCGCGCCTCCTCCACCGCTCGGTGCAGGTCGGCGGCGACGAGTGGCTGACCGAAGCTGATCGTCGCGGTCTTGAGCAGCCCGCCGCAGAGCTCGCAGTGCGGGTCGATATCGCCCTCGCGCACGCGGTCGAGCGCGATGTCGATCGGCATTCTCCGGGCACACTCGAGGCACACCGCCTCGCTCGAGGTCCCGTGCAGCTCGATGACGTTGACCGTGCCGGCCCTCTGGTGGAGGCCGTCGATGTTCTGCGTCACGACGACGGGAGCGACGCCCGCCTGCTGCAGCCGCGTGATCGCGCGATGCGCCTCGTTCGGCGCGGCGTCTGTGAACCGCGACTCGAGGCGCGCCTGCCAGCGCTCGACGCGGACCGCACGGTCGCCGACGTAGCTCGCGATGGTGTAGCGACTGGGATCGGTCGTCTTCCAGACGCCGTCGGGCCCGCGGAAGTCGGGGATGCCGGACTCGGTCGAGATCCCGGCGCCGGTGAACACCAGGATGCGCCTCGCGTGCTCGAGCCATGACAGCGCGCGCGCCGTCGCGGAGTTCGGATCCATCCGGGAATTGTCCGCCGACGGCGGGCGACAACCTCATGTCGCAGGCGCGGCCCAGAATCGGACCGATGAGCGTGATCTCTCCACCCGAGGCGCGAACCGGAGCGGTGCTCGACGATGAGCAGCGCGTCGCGGTGGATCACGCGGACGGCCCGTGCCTGGTGCTCGCGGGCCCTGGAAGCGGCAAGACGAGGATCATCGTCGAGCGCTTCCATCGCCTCTCCTCGATCGGCATCGGCGCCGGCCGCCAGGTCGTTCTCACCTACACCCGCAAGGCGGCGGCCGAGATGCGTGAGCGCGTCGAGCGGGTGAGCGGCGGGTTCTCCGACGACGCACCGCTCACCAACTACCACTCCTTCGCGCTCCGCGTGGTGCGCGAGTGGGGCTGGCTGCTCGGCATCTCCCCGGTGCTCCGCATCGCGGACGCCGCCGAACAGTGGCTGCACGTCGAGGCGGTCCTCGAGGAACTGCGCCCGGAGCTGCTCTGGAATCCGCTGAGACCACACGACCTGATGGATCCGCTCCTCGACATCATCGGGACCGCAAAGCAGGAGCTGGTGACGCCTGGGGCATACGCGGCATGGGCGGCGAACCGTCTCGAAGGATGCGAAGACCCGGCCCAGCGCATCGTCCTCGAGCGCCATGCCGATGTCGCGCGCGTCTATGCACGGCTCGACGAGCGATACCGGCGCGCCGGAGTGTTCGACTTCGACGACTGCATCCTGTACGCCGAGCGTCTCCTGCGCGAGCAGCCCGCGGCACGCAGTGGTGTGGCGGATCGCATCACCCATGTCATGGTCGACGAGTACCAGGACACCAACTACGCGCAGGCGAAACTCGTCGAGACGCTCGTGTCGAGCCACCGCAATCTCTTCGTGGTCGCCGACGACGACCAGTCGATCTACAAGTTTCGCGGGGCGAGCCGCGCCAACCTCGACAGGTTCTCGCGCGAGTATCCCGAGCACCGGCAGCTCGTGCTCACGCACAACTACCGCAGCACCGACCAGATCGTCACGGCGTCACGCGCCGTGATCAGCGTCGCCAACCCGGCGACCAGAATCGAGAAGCACCTCGTTGCGGAGCGGGGCTCCGGCGCCGCCGTCGAGGTGTGGGCGGCACCGGACGAGCGCAGCGAGGCGATGGCCGTTGCGCGCGAGTGCGCGCGTCTCATCGCCGGCGGGATGCGCCCCGCGGATATCGCCTGGCTCTTCCGGCAGCACGTCGACATGCAACCCGCGATGCGCGCGCTCCGCCAGTGCGGCGTGGCGTACCAGGTCGCGGGCGGGCGAGGGTTCTTTCAGGAGCGCGAGATCAAGGATGCCCTCGCGCTGCTCGCCGCCATCGATGACCCGGAGGATTCGCAGGCGTTGCTGCGCTGTCTCACGCTCCCCGAGTGGGGCGTCGCGACGGCAGGTCGCGTCGCGCTGGTGCGCGCGGCCCACGAGCACGACCTGCCCCTCGCCACGCTCATCGTCGAGGCCGCCGTCGAGGGCATCGTCGCGGAAGACCTCGCAGCGGCACGGCGTTGCGTCGGCAGCATCCACGAGCTGCACGCCGCGTCCCAGCGCGAGGACGTCCGCGACCTGTTCCAGCTTGCGCTGGAGGCCAGCGGGTTCCTCGGCATCATCGACGAGCAGTCCGGTGTCGCCCGCCTGCAGATGGGGGCAAACCTCAACAAGTTCGGCGAGCTGCTCGAGGCGTTCGCTGACTGGAGCGATGACCGCCGTGTCAGCACGACGCTCCGCTACCTGAGCGTCCTTCGCGACAGCCGCGAGGCCGGCGAGCTCGCGAGCATCGAGCCCATCGAGGATGGTGTCGTGCTCCTCACGGCGCACGGCTCGAAAGGACTCGAGTGGCCGGTCGTCTTCCTCTCGCGGTGCACCGAGCGCCGCTGGCAGGGACGCACCAAGTCGTCGTTCGACCTGCAACTGCCTGACGAGCTCGTTCCCGAACCCTCGCCACCGGGAGACGTCGCCGTCGATGAGGAACGCCGCCTCTTCTACGTCGCGTCGACACGGGCGCGGGACCGGCTCATCTACACGTGGGCGCGCTCGTACCCACAGCCGTCCAGCGAGGAGACGTGCACACCGTTCCTGACGATGGCGATGTCGTTCCGCGGTGAGGTGCTGTCGAAGGACGTCCCCGTGGACAGCACTGTTGCGCTGCGCGCACCGCGGCCCGTCGGCACTCCGGCGTTGCAGCGGTTGTCGATCGCGGTGTCCGACCTCGGGGTGTTCCGGAGCTGCCCGCGGCGATACAACTATCAGCGCCGCTGGCACCTGCCGGTGCGTACGGACGCGCGAAGCTGGTACGGCACGATGATCCACGAGGTGCTGCGGACGGCGGCGACGCAGCGGATGGCCGGCCAAACCGTCACCCCGGACAGCATCGCGACAATGTGGGAGGCCGCGTGGGCGCAGTCGCATGGACCGAAGGGGCGGCACGCGGCGCTGCGCGCGCATGGCGGTGAGCAACTGCGACGCTACGTCGAGTCGCCCGGATGGACCGACACCATCATCAACAGCGTCGAGGATCCGGTGACGATCAGCCTCGACCATGCGGACGTCGCCGGCCGTTTCGATCGCGTGGACACCCGCTTCGACGGTATCCCGACGGTCGTCGACTACAAGACCGGACGTCCCAAGGATGAGGGCGCTTTGCGCGCGGACCTGCAGTTGCGTGCGTACGCGGTCGGCCTGAGCCAGCGGGAGCAATCGGACACCGTCGCCATCGAGTTCCACTACCTGCAGGGTGCCGTCACGCGGGTGACCGCAGACAAGGCATTCCTTCGCAGAGCGCACGGACACATGTCAGCGACAGCCCGCGAACTCTCGATCGCGTCGAGCACCGGATCGTTTCCACCGAAGCCGTCGCGATGGCAGTGTCAGCGGTGCGATTTCCGTACGGTGTGCGACGAGGGGCGCGCCGCCGCGCTGGCAGATGAGTGAGCGCGCATCAGCCGCGCGCGGACGCCACAACGGCCGGAACCCGGTCTCGGCATGCTTCGGCAGTGACTGACGTCAGTGCGATCGCGAGCAACCTCGTCGAACCGGCGCTCGAGTGGTTGGTCGCCTCGAGTCGGGAGCGTGAGCGAGGGTCGCTTGCGTGGCCCGCTCAGCGATCAGATGCGGAGGTCGACGCCAGCCTGTACATGGGCACGGCCGGTGTCGTCACCACGCTCATTGAGGCACACCGGACGTTCGGCGATGACCGATACGCCGACCTCGCGCTCCGCGGCGCTCGCTGGCTGTCCGAGCACCTGAACTCAGAGGAGCTCGGCCTGTACCTCGGGCTCACTGGAACCGCGTATGCGCTGTCCGCGGCGGAGCGGGCGCTCGGTGATGCGGAGTCCGGCGTGGCATCACGCAAAGCGCTCGATATCGTCCGTTCGCGGTTCGACGGTGAGCGCTGGAATGTCTACACCGAGCTGCTGTACGGCCATGCCGGGATCGCACTCGGAGCGCTGGCCGCGGGTGACATCGACCTTGCGATGCTCGCGGCAGATGGATTGGTATCGCTGGCCGAACCGACCGATGCCGGCGTGCAGTGGACTGTGTGGCAGGGACTCGGACATCGCCTCCACAACATGGCGCACGGCACCGTGGGCATCGCCTACGCACTCGCGGCGGTGGGAGCAGCCACCGATCGCGCTGACTTCCTTGCCACCGCACTGGCAGGCACTCGCGACGTGCTCAGCCTTGCGGAAGACGACGGAGGCGATGGGTTCCTCGTCCACCACTCCGACCCGCAACTCGACGGATCGGAGCGCTATTCCTTCGGATGGTGCCACGGACCCGCCGGCGATGCCCAATTGTTCCGGCTCCTCGGGCAACTGCAGCCCGACCAAGGTTGGGATGACCTCGTGCAGCGGTGCTGGCGAACAGTGGTTCGCTCGGGCATCCCGAATCGGAAGCGACCCGGGTTCTGGGACAACAACGGTCATTGCTGCGGTACGGCCGGCGTGCTCGCCGTCGCACTGGATCTTCAAGCCGACGGTACAGGCGATCTTGGATTCGCGAGCACGCTGCTGGCCGATCTGCACGCGCGCGCGATCATCGACGCCGACGGTGCGCGGTGGTCGAACGTCGAGTATCGCGATGAGCGGCCGGATTTGGAACCTCAGACCGGATGGGCGCACGGCAACGCCGGCATCATCCGCGAGCTGCTGCGCGCAACAGCGTCGGGAACAGGGGCGCCACCTTCATTTGCGGTCGCCTGGCCGGATCAGCCACCCACGCGCTGACCGGTTGCGGGGCTCACCCGCGCGCGGTGAGGTCGTCCAGCATCGAGAAGAGACGGGCACCGACGCGCTGCGGGTCGATACGGTATCCGCCGTGCTCGTACTCGTTCGTGATCCACGGGTGGCAGTTGCCGAGCAGGGATGTCGTCTCGAGCGCCATGGTGCGCTCGACGTACTCATCGTCCCAGTACAGCGTTCCGACGACGGGGACCTTGTTCGCGCGCAACCTGTCGATGTCGTAGAGCGGCGCCCACCCTTCGTGCTCGGCAAGCGCGTCGGCAACCTCGCGGAGCGGCCGCAGCGGTGGCAGCTCCTCGAGCATCCATGGGAACACCGCCTCGCCGGTGAAGCACGGCGCGGGCAGCGCGCCGATCGCATAGCGGGGATCGGCCAGGCGAGCGCGCTCGGCCGCCCAGCGCGTCGCGGGTCCGTTGGAGTAGGCGGCCTCGTGGAGCACGGTGTAGATCGGGTTCGTCGCCGGTGACATCACGTCGGCGATGTGCTCGTGCACGACGCCGCTCAGGATCCCGAGCTGCTCGAGGTCGTTGTCCGCCCGCTCCACGATGCCGTGCAACTCGGCGGCGCCGTGTTGCAGGCCGAGCTTCACGCCCAGCATCAGGAAGCGGCGCGCGCTCACGCGCTGCCCACGGGCGTCGACGTCGTTGTTGGCCTCGAGATGGTCGACGATGCGCCGCACGCGCCCGGCGTCCATCGGAAAGCGTGCGTAGTAGTCGGTGTTCCGCGTCGCGACATGGTTGAACAGCCGCGTGCAGATCTCCTCGGTCTCATGCAGAACGGGTGCGAACCCGCCGGTGATGATCACGCCGAGCACATGCTCGGGAACTTGCGACAGATAGGTGAGCGAACAGAAGCCGCCGAAGCTCTGGCCGAAGAGGTACCAGTCCGAGTCTTCGCCGTACAGCGTCGCGCGCAGACGGTCGGCGTCGCGGATGATCGAGTCCTGCCGGAAGTTGCGCAGGTATGCGGCGCACACGTCGGGGTCGGCGAACGGCAGCGCACGGGCGTCCAACGGCGTGCTCATGCCCGTGCCGCGCTGATCGAGCAGGAGCACGCGGTAACGGGTCAGCAGCTGCTCGAGCCAGCTCCCCCGATGATCAGGGAACGCTACCTCGTGACCGGGGCCTCCCTGGAACCAGACGATCGGGGGCAGGTGCGGATCGCCCGCCTTCTCCGCCGCGACGACCTCACGCGCATGCACGCTGATCTGCGGACCTGACGGCTCGTTCCAGTCGACCGGGACGCTGATCCGATGCGGCGTGACGATCATGCGGTCGACGGCGACGTGACTCGACATCACGTGATTGTCGCCGACGCGGGTACCCCGACTGACCTCAGGGGTGGAGGCGGAACTCTCTCCAGAAACCGGCCAACGAAGCTTCGTCGCCCTCGGGCTCGACGTCCTCAGGAAGCTGAGTCCGCCACGGGAGCATCAGGTCGAAGACGACCTCCTGGATCGTCCAGAGGATGTCCATCACCTCGGTGATCTTGACCTGACGGCGCGCGAGGGCGGTCTCGACCGTGGAGAGCGCCTCGACGTCGCCGGTCTTCCGGACCGCGCCGCGCGCGAAGACGAACACCTTCAGCGCTCGCTCGGCGACGTCCGGCGGCACCTCTTTGATGCCCTGGAGGTGCGTTTCCTCGCAGAGCTCGATGGCACTGTCGACCCGCTCGACAAGCCGGCGCAGACGAGTCCGCTCGACAACCTCGCGGCGATGCCTGCGACGGGCGGCGTGCACTTCTTCAGTGGCGCTCTCGATGAGAAGCCCCGGGTCGACTACCTGACTACGCTCCAGTACCTCGGGTTCTCGTATCACATCGCCTAGCCTACCGGGTGGGGTCATTGACATCAACAGCACATTTAGGGTGAGATTGATGCATGGACCGCATCAATGCCGACCTTCTACGCACTTTTGTCGAGGTGGCCAAGGTCGAACACCTCAGCCGAGCGGCCGAAGCGCTGCAAGCTGATCAGTCAACGGTGTCGCGAAAGGTGGCCAGG
>DATLRX010000077.1:0-8422 GCA_035534435.1 Candidatus Acidiferrales bacterium | reverse complement strand
CCGCGCAGCCCGCCGAGCACAGCGTCCACCCGATCAGGCGTGAGGTTCTCGACGAAATGGTGATCCACCTGCATGGTGGGCGCACCGCCGCACCCACCGAGGCACTCGACCGTGCTCGACCACGTGAACTCCCCGTCGGTGGTGGTCTCGCCGGACGCGCAGCCAAGCGAGGTCTCGAGGTGATCCACGATCTCGTCGGCCCCGCGCAGCGCGCAGGAGACGTTGATGCACACGATGACCTCGTGGCGTCCGTGCGGGTGCTGGAAGTACATGGAGTAGAAGGTCGAGACCGCCTCGACCTCGCTGGGTGCGACCTTCAGGATCCCGGCCACCTCGCTCATCGCCTCAGGGGTGATCTCCCCCAACTCGTGCTGCACCGCCCACAGCGCCGGAAGGATGGCGCTGCGCGGGCGCGGGTAACGGTCGCGGGCCTGCTCGATCACAGTCCGCGTCGCCGCCTGCAGCGTCACGAGGGGGACCCCGCGACATCGCGATTGGCGGGTGCGGATTTCGTGGGGTGGGTCATCGGTCGACGTCTCCGAGGGTGATGTCGATGGACCCGATGACGGCGACGACGTCGGCGATCAGCTCGCCGCGGACCATGTACGGGAGCGCGCTGAGGTTGCTGAAGGAAGGGGCCCGCACCTTGCACCGGTAGGGCCGGGTGCTGCCGTCGCTCACCAGGTAGAAGCCGAGCTCGCCGCGCGGCGATTCGACCGCCTGGTACACCTGGCCGGCCGGGACGCGCATGCCCTCGGTGACGAGCTTGAAGTGATGGATCAGCGACTCCATGCTCGTGTTCAGCTCGTTGCGCGGCGGCAGCGCGACGCGCCGGTCGCTGGTGTTGACCGGGCCATCGGGAAGATTCGCGAAGGCCTGCTCGATGATCTTCAGCGACTCGCGCATCTCCTGCATGCGCACCAGGTAGCGGTCGTACACATCGCCGGTGCGCCCGACTGGAACGTCGAAGTCGAAGTGGTCGTACGAGCTGTACGGCGCCGCCTTGCGCAGGTCGTAGGGGACGCCACTTCCTCGGAGCACCGGACCGGTCGCGCCGTACGCCATCGCGTCCGCGGCGTTGAGCGTGCCGAGCCCGATCGTGCGCTGACGGAAGATCGGGTTGCGCGTGATCAACAGCTCGTGCTCGTCGATGAGCTTCGGGAATGTCTTGATGACCTCGCCAACGAGCGCGTAGAACTCGTCAGGAACGTCCGCCATGAGGCCGCCGACCCGAATGAACGACGTGTGCATGCGCACGCCGCTCACGAGCTCGTTGATGTCGAGGAGCTTCTCTCGGTCGCGCCACGCGTACATGAACGCCGACGTCGCGCCGAGATCGAGACCGCCCGTGCCGTACCACAGCAGGTGGCTCGCGACCCTGCAGAGCTCGCACATGATCACGCGCAGGTACTGCCCGCGCGGCGGCACCTCGATGCCGAGCAGGCGCTCCACCGCAAGCGCGAACCCGAGGTTGTTGAAGAGTGGCGCGAGGTAGTCCATGCGGTCCGTGTAGGGGATGCACTGCTGATATGTGTGGCGCTCGAAGTCCTTCTCGAAGCCGGTGTGCAGGTACCCGATGTCGGGGCGGCATTCGCGCACGACCTCGCCATCGAGATTGAGCACGAGGCGGAGCACCCCGTGGGTCGACGGGTGCATCGGCCCCATGTTCAACTCCATCGTGCTGTCGCCGATCTCGACGAGATCGATGGAGTCGAGACCGCGCTCGATGCCCAGCCGCTCGCGGCTCGCCTCGTACTGCTCGGAGAGCGGGTCGAGGTCCGCTGTGGGCGTGCCCGGCGGCGGCAGCGCAGTCATCGCGATGCCCCCGGCATGTCGCGCGGCCGCTCCTGCGCCGGGAGTGCCCACTCCAGGTTGTGCGTGAATGCGATCGGCTCACCGAACGATGCGTAGTCCTTGCGCAGCGGATGACCGTCCCAGTCCGTCGGGAGCAGGATTCGCTTCAGATCGTGGTGGCCGGTGAAGTTGATGCCGAGGAGGTCGTAGCACTCACGCTCGTGCCAGTCCATCCCGGCGAAGACGAGTTCGAGGCTGGGAACGTTCGGGTCGTCCTCGGTGACCTGCACGATGAGGCGGCATGTGTCGTTGTACTCGAGCGAGCGCAGCATGTAGACGACGTCGAATCTCGGTTGTTCGGGTTCGCGGTCGGGCCAGTCCACCGCGGTGACGAGGATCGGCGTCGTGTAGGCGGCGTCGGGGTGATCCCGGAGGAGCGTGCAGGCCGCCACGAGATCCTCGCGACCAACCCAGACGGTCTCCTCGCCAAACCCTGTCTCGCGCCGGCGCACCGCAGCCGGAAGCTCCCGCTCGAGGAGGTCCGCTGCACGTGCGCCGCTCATGGGCGATCCCACGGCGGTCATCGCGTTACCCGAGCAGCGTGCCGGGGAGTTCCCCGGCGATCTTCTTCTGCAACTTCATGACCGCGTCGATCAAGCCCTCCGGCCGCGGCGGACAACCAGGGATGTAGATGTCGACGGGCACGACCTTGTCCACGCCCTGAACGATCGCGTAGTTGTTGAACATCCCACCGCTCGATGCGCAAGCGCCCATGCTGATCACCCACTTGGGCTCCGGCATCTGGTCATAGATGTGGCGAAGTACCGGCGCCATCTTCTGCGAGACGCGCCCGGCGACGATCATCAGATCCGCCTGGCGCGGCGACGCGCGGAAGACCTCGGCGCCGAAGCGGGACATGTCGTAGCGCGAGGCCGTGGAGCTCATCATCTCGATCGCGCAGCACGCGAGGCCGAACAGCGCCGGCCACAGGGAGCTGTATCTCCCCCACTGGATGAGCTTGCCGAACGTCGTCGTGACGATGCCGCTCTGCACGGCCGTTCGCTCCGCTGCGCCGGTGCGCGGCAGCACGATGGTGCCCGCATCCGCGTCGGCGAGCAGCATCCGGCCGGATGCCGGGCTCGGAATACTCAACTCGTTGCTCAGTCCCACCGCAGCGCTCCCTTGCGCCATACATAGAGGAGTCCGACGAGCAGGGTGGCGATGAACACGCCCATCTCGACGATGCCGAAGACCTTCAACTGGCGGACGATCGTGGCCCAGGGGAAGAGGAAGATCGATTCAACGTCGAAGATGATGAAGAGCATGGCGGTCACGTAGAAGCTGACCGAGAACCGCCGCCTCGCACTCTCGCGCGGCACCATCCCCGACTCGTACGGGAGGTCTTTGGTTGGCGACGGTCGCTTCGGACCGAGCACCGCGTTGAGCAGCTGTGCAAAGACAGCAAACGCCGCGCAGATACCGAAGAAGAAGAGGATCGGCGCGTAGTCCGACAGCATCGCGGCCGATCGTAACAAACGGTCCTCGACAGGCGAGGTGGTCCCCTCGCATACGCTGAATGTGTCGCCGCCGTTCCCCTCAGGAGGTGAGCCCATCGCCAGAGCCCTGCCACCCTCGATCCCGGCCCTGGTCACCGGGGCGTCATCCGGTCTCGGCGCCGAATTCGCGCGGCGCCTGGCGGCCCGCGGTCACGACGTCACCATCGTCGCCCGCCGCGTCGATCGCCTCGAAGCCGTGAAAGCGGAGATCCTCGCATCGCACCCGGTGACCGTGGACGTCGTGCCTGCCGACCTGGCCACGCAGACCGGCAGGAAGGCGATCGCGTCCCTCCTCCGCCAGCGGTCACCCTGGATTCTCGTGAACAACGCCGGGTTCGCCACCCGCGGCGCTCTGGCGGACCTCGATGCTGCCCGCGAGCGATCTGAGGTGGAGGTGAACGTGCTGACCGTCCAGCAGCTCACAGCCGCTGTCCTCCCCGGGCTGATCGCGGCGGGGACCGGAGGGATCATCAACCTCGCGAGCACGTCCTCGTTCCAGCCGATTCCCTACATGGCCACCTATGCGGCGACGAAAGCGTTCGTCCTGTCGTTCACCGAGGCGATTGCCGAGGAGGTCCGTGGCTCAGGGGTCCGAGTGATGGCGCTCTGTCCCGGTCCGGTCCGGACGGAGTTCGACTCGATCGCCGGGACCCAGGACCACATGCGCCTCGCCGCTCCGATGATCATGGATCCCGACCGCTGCGTGAGCGTGGCCCTGAAGGCGTTCGACCGCGGCTCCACGGTGTGCGTCCCCGGGATCCTCAACGCGACCATGGCTCAGGGCCCGAGGGTCACGCCCAGATTCCTGATGCGGCGCATCACCGGGACCGTCCTGGGGCAGCGCCGATGAACCCTGCGGCGGCGCTTTCGAAAAGCTGCGAATGCGCGTGGGCACGGCGTCACGTTCTAGTACGCTTCGGCTGGTGACTGCGACCACTCTCGACAAGGCGCCCCTCCAGGACAATCTCACCGAGACGGACGCCCGCGCCCGGGCCGCACTGCTCTCCAACCTCTCGTATGAGGTGTCGCTCGTGCTCAGCGACAACCCCGATGCCGAGACGTTCCTGAGCGCCACCACCGTGGTGTTCGATGCCGCGCACGAGGGCTCGGAGACCTTCATCAACATCGCAGCGCGCTCAATCGACGAGTGCACGCTCAACGGCAAGCGACTCACCGCGACGCAGCACGGGTTCGACGGCACCCTGCTCTGGCTCCGGGGTCTCCGTGCCGGATCCAACCGCCTCTCGGTGACCGCGCAGTGTGAGTACCAGCACACGGGCGTGGGACTCCATCGCCTGCGCGACCCGGTCGACGGCGAGGTCTACGTGTACACCCACTTCGAGCCGTTCGATGCGCACAAGGTGCTGGCGTGCTTCGACCAGCCCGACCTCAAGGCCGGGGTGACGATGACCGTCACGGCGCCCAAGGAATGGCGGGTCTGCGGCAACGGGTCGGTCACCCGCACCGAGGTCCGGGGCGATGCGAAGGTCTGGCACTTCAAGACGACGCCGCCGCTGCCGCCCTACCTGATCGCGGTGGTCGCCGGCAAGTACCACATCGTGGAGCGCAAGCACCGCGACATCCCGATGGGGCTCTGGTGCCGCGAGTCCCTCGCCTCGTGGATGGACCTGCAGGCTGACGAGATCTTCCAGATCACGGCCGCCGGCCTCGATTTCTTCGAGATGTACTTCGGCCTCACGTACCCGTTCGACGAATACAACCAGCTCTTCGTGCCCGAATTCAACATGGGTGCGATGGAGAACCCGGGGTGCGTGACGTTCAACGAGGCGTACATCCATCGCGGGCAGGCCAGCGAGGCCCAGCTCCAGCGTCGCGCCGAGACCATCCTCCACGAGATGGCACACGTGCACGGATTCGGCGACGTGACGACGATGCGCTGGTGGGGGGACCTCTGGCTCAACGAGACGTTCGCGACGTACATGGCGAACCTTGCGCTCGAGAAATCGACACGGTTCACCAACGCATGGGTGGATTTTGCGAACAGCGTGAAATCCATTGCGGCGCGCCAGGATCAGCTCGTGACGACGCACCGCATCGCGGACCACGTGCCCGACACCGTCTCGGTGCGGCAGAACTTCGACGGCATCACGTATCACAAGGGCGCGTCCGTGATGCGCCAGCTCGTCGCGTGGGTCGGCGATGACGCGTTCAAACGCGGTGTTCAGGACTACTTCAAGCGATACCGGTGGGGCAACGCCGACCTGCAGGAATTCCTCGACTGCCTGCGGCGCGCGTCGGGCCGAGACCTCACGAGGTGGGGTCAGGACTGGCTCCAGACGACGGGGCTCAACACATTCCATGTCAGGCTCACGGAGGCGAACGGCCGGTACACCTCCTTCGCGATCGAACAGTCGGCGATCCCGGCACATCCCACGCTGCGCGCGCATCGCGCCGGTGTCGGGCTGTACGACCGTGATGCCAAGGGCGTCATCCGCCTGCGTCGACGGGTCGAGACGGATCTCACCGGAGGGCTGACACCGATCAACGAGCTGGTCGGTGAACGCGTCTGCGACTTCGTGTTGCTCAACGACGGCGATCTCACCTTCGCCAAGCTCCGCTTCGACGATCATTCGCTGGCAACGCTCAAAGCCGACATGTCGCGTATTGCGGACCCGCTGTCGCGCGCGCTCTGCTGGGCGGCGTTGTGGGACCTCACGCGCGACGCCGAGATGCCGGCTCGTGAGTTTGTTGAACTCGTCGCGCGACATGCGCCCACGGAGAAGGACGCGCTGCTCGTCGAGCGCGTGACCAGCCAGGCGCGCGCCGCGATCGATCTCTACGGCGATCCGGCGAACAGGAGGGCCGCTCGGGAGCGCCTCCACCTCGTCGCCGTCGAGCAGGTCAACAGCCCCGACCTCGCTGCCGACCTGCGGCTCATCTGGGCCAGGATCCTGATCGCGACCGCGGCGTCCGAGGCGTCACTGGAGAAGGTTGCGGCGATGCTCAACGGCGGCGACGCCATCCCCGGCATGCCGCTCGACACCGACCTGCGCTGGTTGATCGTGGGCCAGCTCGCCGAGGAAGGTCACGCGGACGTGGAGCTGATCCACACCACGATGGCCGCCGACCCCTCCGATATCGGACGCCGGCGCGGTACGGCCTGCCTCGCGGCGCGCCCCACGGCGGCCGCGAAGGAAGAGGCCTGGCAGCGCGTCGCCGACCCGACGAAGCCCATGCCGAAGGCCTGGAAAGGTGCGACGGACGGTGAGCTCTCCGTGGCGTCCATGGCGGCGATCCTTCGCGGTTTCTACATCGGCTCCGTCGGCGTCGGCGGGATGATGTCGCACGGCCCCGAACCGGAGCTGCTGCGCCCCTACGTCAAGCGCTATCTCGACGCACTGCCCGCGGTGTGGGCGGAGCGAACCATCGACGAGGCGGAGATGTTCACCGAGTGCCTGTACCCGAGCCATCTCGTCGACGACTCCGTCGTGATGGCGGTCGACCTCGCTCTCGAGGGCGGCGAGCTTCCCGGTCCCGCGGTGCGAATCCTCCGGGAAGGACGTGACGGCACGCTGCGTGCGCAGCGGGCTCGCGAGCTCGACGCAGCCGCCGGGGCCGCGCAACCGGCCGAGTGAGTCAGCCGGCCGCGACGCTCATGAGGGCGACTGCATCCTCGTCGTCGTAGCCACACGGGCTCCCTGAGGGCTGTCCCTCGGCGCTGAGCCTGTCGTAGATCGCAGCGAGGCGGTCGACCGCACGCTGCCATGTGAAACGGCCGGCTCGGCGGCGTGCCTCGTCACCCATCTCCGCCTTGCGTACCGGATCCCCGAGCACGTCGGCCATGGCGAGCGCGTAGTCGGACGGATCGTGGCCCTCGACGAGGAGGCCCGTCACGCCGTCCTCGACGATCTCACGAAGACCGCCGACAGCGGCCGCGATGACCGGAGTGCCGAGCGCCTGCGCCTCGAGCGCGACCAAACCGAAGCTCTCGGTGAGCGACGGCACGACGCAGACGTCCGCCATCGCGTAGTAGTCGGCAAGCTGCTCGTGCCGGACGGCGCCGACGAAGCGAACGTGATCTTCAAGCCCGATCCGTGCCGCATGGCGCTCGAGACGGCGGCGCTCGCTGCCGCGGTCGTCCGGCGCGCCGTCGCCGCTGTCGTCGCCGGCGATGACGACCGCGAGGTCGTCGAACGCGTCGCGGCTACGGAGCCGGGCCGCGGCGTCGAGAAGGATCTGCGCGCCCTTCAAAGGCTCGAGACGGCCCGCGAACAGCGCGACGCGATCCGTGGCGTTCAGTCCCAGGCGCCGGCGCAGGCCGGGGCCGTCGTGCGGTGTGAAGAGCCGGAGGTCGACCCCAGGCTGCGCGACGCAGATCCGATCGCGGGACGCGTGGTAGAGGCGGATGAGGTCCTTGGCCTCCGCGACGCTTCCCGCGACGAGCCGGTCGGCCTGGGCCGCGAGCTCACCCTCTGCCTGGCCACGGATCGCGTCGAGCGGAAGACCCGCTCGCGCCTTGGTGAGCGCGAGCGTGTGGAACGACTGAACCCACGCGACGTCCCACTCATCACGAAGCTGTCGACCGACCAGCCCGCCATGCCAGTAGTGGCCGTGGACGGCTCGGTACGAGCGACGCTCGGAGGCGGCGTGACGGATGGTCGCTGCGGTGAAGTCGTCGAGGAGCTCGGTCACCTCCTCCTTGCGGAGGGAGACCGGAGGACCCACCGGCAACCGGACGAGCCTGCTGAGCGGAGCGATGAGCTCCTCATCAGGACCCGGTCCATCCCGGCGCACGAACACGTCGGTGGGGATGCCGCGAAGCGACAGTCCCTCGCAGAGACGGCGGATGGCGAGGTTCATCCCACCGTTCTCGCCGCTGCCCAGATCCGACAGCGGCGACGCGTGCACAGAGATGACGGCGACCGCGCGTGAGCCGGCTTGGCGCATGGCGTCCAGTGTACCCACAGCCCCCTTGACGAATCCCGGCGGACGGCGCGCATACTCGACGCCGACAACTGAATAACGCTCCGGGTGACGGGAAGCCGGTGGGAATCCGGCGCTGTCGCGCAACTGTGAGCGGGGAGCCAGCGGCCATCGTGCCACCGGGAGCG
>DATLRX010000076.1:0-38432 GCA_035534435.1 Candidatus Acidiferrales bacterium | reverse complement strand
CGCGGCCTCGGACGCCGCCGTCGCCGACCTGCCCCCGGAGATCATGGCCCAGTCCCTGGGCCAGTACCTGCGCGCCTGGCTGCAGCGCATCCGCAGTGGCGACAGCGGCGTCCTCCCCGTCCTGCTCGGACTCGTCATCGTCGCCATCGCCTTCCAGATCGCCAACGGCAAGTTCCTGTCGCCGCAGAACCTCGTCAACCTGATCGAACAGAGCACGATCTACATGCTGCTGGCGATGGCGGAGATCTTCGCGCTGCTGCTCGGAGAGATCGATCTGTCCGTCGGCCTCGTGATGGGGTTGGGGGCAGTGCTCGTCGCCGAGGAAATCCAGCCGGCCGGCCTCGGCTGGCCGTGGTGGCTGGCGATCATCGTCTCGCTGCTCATCTGCTCGGCTGTCGGACTGATCCAGGGCACACTGGTCGCCCGCCTCAAGATGCCGTCGTTCATCGTCACCCTCGGCGGGTTGTTGATCCTCGAAGGGGTGTGCATCATCGTCCTCGGCGGCAGCCTCGTCGGTATCGGCAACCCCCACTTCAACGACGAGGTCTTCGTCTACCACCTCTACTGGGGGCAGTTCAGTCCGCTGGTCAGCTGGATCCTGCTCATCGTCGTCGGGGTCGCGGCGGCCGGCTGGGAGTGGTACCGAGACCGCCGGCGCCGCCGCTCCGGTCTCGTTGCGCCGCCCGCGAGCCTGACCCTGCTCAAGATCATCGTCGCCGCCGCGGCCGGCGTTGTCGTCGTGGCCGTCTGCAACGTCAACCGCGCCCATTTCGGGGTCATCGACGGACTGCCGTTCATCATCCCGATCGTGCTCGTCGTGCTCTTCGGCTGGACCGCCCTGCTCCAACGGACCCGATTCGGCCGATATGTGTATGCGATCGGCGGCAACCCCGAGGCGGCGCGCCGGGCCGGCATCAGCCTGCCCGGCATCCGGACGTGGTGCTTCGTCCTCGGGGCGCTCACCGCCGGGATCGCCGGGGTGCTCTTCGCGTCGTGGCAGGTCTCGATCACCACCAACGTGATCAAGGAGGCCAACAGCTATGTGCTGCTGGCGGTCGCCGCCGCCGTCATCGGTGGCACGAGCCTCTTCGGCGGCCGGGGGAAGACGATCCACGGTGTGCTCGGCGGCCTCGTCATCGGCGGCATCTACAACGGGCTGTTCCTGATCGGAGTCACATCCGAATGGATCGCTGTGGTCGTGGCGCTGGTGCTGCTGGCAGCCGGGACGATCGACGTCCTGTCTCGCCGGGGCGGCCAGACCCGGGCCTGACTCCGACGAACGCTCCATCGACCTGGCAGATCGGCGGCATCGACGCGTGAGTTCCATGGCCTCGCCCGAATCCGTCCGCCGTCACAACCTCAGCCTCCTGCTCCGGCTCCTGCACCAATCGGGGGCGCTCTCGCGATCCGAGATCGGCGCGGCGCTGGGCATGACCCGCAGCACGATCGGTGAGCTGGTCGCCGACCTGCGCGCCCGGGGCCTCGTGGAGGAGGGCGATCCGGCCCGTCTCGGCGCGCCTGGGCGACCGTCACTGGTGGCGCGTCCGAATCCCGAGGGTGCCGCCGTCATCACCGCGGAGATCGCGGTCAACTCGCTGTCAGCCGCTGTGGTGGGCCTCGGCGGTCGCATCCTGCATCTCGTCCGCGTCCCGCATCAACCCCGCCGCCTCGCCGCCGACCAGACGGTCGAGGACGTCGGCGCACTCATCGCGGCCGCGAAGGCTGCGATCCCATCGGGATGCTGGGTTGCGGGACTCGGCGTCGCGGTCGCGGGCGTTGTCAGCCGGGCCGACGGTCTCGTGCACTTCGCCCCGAACCTCGGGTGGCGTGACGTGCCGCTCGGCCATCGCATCGCCGAGCAGCTGGGATACAGCCTGCCGGTGGTCATCGCCAACGAAGCTGATCTCGGCGCGCTGGCCGAGCACACGTGGGGGGCGGGGGTCGGGGTCGACCATCTCATCTACGTTTCGAGCGAGGTCGGCGTCGGCGCCGGGCTCATCATCGACGGCCGGCCCCTGGTCGGGGCGGCCGGCTGTGCCGGCGAGGTCGGCCACGTCCAGGTCAACCCGGTGGGCGTCCGCTGCCGTTGTGGCGCGATCGGGTGCTGGGAGACCGAGATCGGCGGCCCGGCGTTGTTGCGACGCGCCGGCCGGATGGAGAAGACCTACCGGCCGGAGCTCGTGACCCGCCTGCTTCGTGAGGCCGCCTGGGGTGACCCGGTGGCGCTCGGCGCCGTCGAGGATGTGGGCCGCTGGCTCGGCTCCGGCCTTGCGGGGCTCGTGAACGCGTTCAACCCACAGCGGGTTGTCGTCGGCGGCCTGCTCGGTGACATGTGGCCGCTCGTCGAGCAGATCGTGCAGGCGGAATTGCGCGGCCGGGTCATGGCGCCGGCGCTCGATGTCGTCGATATCCGAGCCGCACACCTCGGTGCGGACGGTCCGTTGCTCGGCGCGGCCGAGCTGGCCCTCGCCCGAGTGCTCGACGAGCCGACTCTGGTCCCAGCGCGCACCCCCGAGCGGCGATCCGCGTAGCGGATCCCGCGTCTACGTGACGGAGCGCAGCGCGGGGTAATACGCGCGAAAGCGCCGGCGCGTCTCCCGGTATGGCTCGATCCAGGCCGTCACGGGATCGATGACGTCGACCACCCGGACGCACGCGGCTGCTGCCTCGTCGACATCGCGGTACACGCCGCCGGCGACGCCGCCGAGCAGCGCCGCTCCGAACGCCGAACCCTGGTTCGTCGCCATGATCTCGAGCGGCAGCTCCAGCACGCTGGCGACGATCTGCAACCAGAGCCGGCTTTCCGATCCGCCCCCTGAGACGCGTCCTCGCGCGCCGGCGGCGCCGACGTCGCGGACCGTGTCGAGGCAGTCGCGGAGCCCGAAGGCGACGCCCTCGAGGACCGAGCGGGTCAGCGCGCCAGGGCCGTGCCCGAGGGTGAGGCCGCAGAACGCGCCGCGCGCGTCGGGGTCGACGTACGGGGTCCTCTCACCGGCGAGGTACGGCAGGAACACGAGCCCGTCGGAGCCGGGCGGGACCGGGTCCGCCTGGGCGAGCATCTGCTCATAGGGCATGGCGCGGAACAGCGTGTCGTGGAACCAGGCGAGCGACCCGGCGGCGGCGAGCATCACGCCCATGACCTGCCAGCGATCCGGAACGGCATGGCAGAACGCGTGCACGCGACCCTGCGCGTCGCCGAGGAACCGGTCCGTGGCGGCGAGCACCACGCCAGACGTACCGATCACGACGGAGAGCGGACCCGGCCCCGTGATGCCGGCGCCGACCGCAGCGGCCGCCTGGTCGCCGGAGCCGGCGGCGATCGTGGCGCCGTCGAGCGTTCCCACCGCATCGGTGCTCTCAGCGAGTTCGGGCAGCCATGACGCCGGGATCTCCAGCTCGTCCAGCAGCTCCGAACTCCAACGCCGTGCCCCGACGTCGAGGAGGAGGGTTCCCGAGGCATCCGCCACGTCCATGCGGTGTCCGCCGGCGAGGCGATCGCGGACGAAGTCCTTGGGGAGACAGATCCGCCGGATGCGCGAGTACGCCTCAGGCTCGTTCTCGCGCATCCAGAGCACCTTCGGAGCGGTGAATCCGGGGAGTGCCCTGTTGCCGGTCAGGCGGAGCAAGCGCGCGAGCCCCGGTCCTGACTCCATTGCCGCGCATTGCGGGGCAGACCGCTGATCGTTCCAGAGGATCGCCGGCCGGATGACGGCACCGGCCCCATCGAGGCAGACCAGTCCGTGCATCTGCCCCGAGAAACCGATCCCGAGGATCTCTCTGACGGCGGTCTTGAGGCTCGCCAGCACATCGCCGGCGGCCACCAACCAGTCGTCGGGGCGCTGCTCCATCCACCCGACGTGCGGCGAGCTCACTGGGTAGCTGCGCTCGGCGCTCGCAAGCACGTTCCCGGTCTCGGGGTCCACGGCGAGACCCTTGGCGCCGCTGGTGCCGATGTCGATGCCGACGATCGCGGCCGACGTCATCGACTCACCGGCGCCGCTCGCACCGCGGGCACGACACGGCGCTAGGAGCGGATGCCGTACAGGTAGTCGAGCGCGAGCTGATCGAGCTTCTCGAACGCCATGCCCCGCGTCCCTGCCGCTGCGACGTCGAATTCCTCTGCACGCAAGTCGCTCAGCGTTTCGCCGGGTCCGAGCGTGGGCTGCGCGAGCTGGTCGAGACGCGCGGCGACCCGCGCGGCCTGGACTTCCGGATCCGCGCGGAAAGCCCTCGTCCGGTCCCGCAGCAGCAGGTAGTTGCGCATGCACGCGGCCGCGCTCTCCCACACACCGTCCATGTCCTCAGTGCGCGGCGGCTTGAAGTCGAAGTGGCGAGGGCCGTCATACGCACCGGACTCGAGGATGTCGACAGTCCAGAATGCGCCGCGGGCATTGCCCGCGCCGAATCGCAGGTCCTGGTCGTAGCGCGGACCATGCTGGCCGTTGAGGTCGACATGGAAGAGCTTGCCGTGCCACAGCGCTTGCGCCAGCCCGTGCGCGAAATTCAGGCTCGCCATCTCCTCGTGACCGACCTCCGGGTTGAGCCCGACCATCTCCGAGTGCTCGAGCTCGTTGATGAAGGCGAGCGCGTGTCCGATGGACGGGAGCAGGATGTCGCCGCGCGGCTCGTTCGGCTTTGGCTCGATGGCGAAGCGCATGTCGTAGTGCTGCTCGATGACGTAGCTCGTGAGGATATCGAACGCTTCCTTGTAGCGGTCGAGCGCGGTGCGAATGTCCTTGGACGCGCCGGACTCCGCACCCTCACGCCCACCCCAGAAAACGACCACGCCGGCGCCGAGCTCTGCCGCGAGGTCGAGGTTGTCCGCAACCTTGCGAATCGCGAAACGGCGGACATCGCGGTCATTCGCGGTAAAGCCACCATCGCGGAACACCGGGTGTGAGAACAGATTCGTGGTGATCATGGGAATCACCAGTCCCGCGCTGTCCACGGCGCTGCGCAAACGGCCGATTGCCTGACCCTTCTCCGCGGGCGTCGCCGCAAACGGGAAGACGTCGTTGTCGTGAAAGCTGATGCCGTACGCGCCGAGCGCGGCGAGTTTTTCCACGGCGACAACGGAGTCGAGGGGCTCGCGCACGGCGCTGCCGAAGACGTCGACTCCCTGCCAGCCCACGGTCCAAAGCCCAAATGAAAAGCGGTCTTCGCGAGTAGGCGTCAGCACGGATTCTCCTTGGTACCCGCGGTCGGTACCAGCCGTCATCTTCGAACGTTCCGCGGCACAAAGGAACGGCTGCAGGACGGCCTGGTTTCGCGTGATTATACCGTGCAGCGGCAGGGGTTTAGCGCGCTCTCCCGACGATGTCGTGGGCCGGCGAATTGGCGTCGGGAGTCGCGAAGAGACGCCGCCACCACGATGCTGCGAGGTACTCGCGCGTGGCGTCGAGTTTCCGGCGCACGGCCGGCTGGAACGTCCGGTGGCGTACCTCGTCGGTGACCGCCTCATCGGAGGAAAAAGAGAACAGCCAGCGCCATGGCGCGGCATCGAAAACGTCGAGCATTTGACGTGGTTCAAGGTCGGCTGCGCGGCATGCCTGGACAAACTCGCGCGGTGTTCCGGTGGTGGCGGCGTCGAATACGGCGCGTTCGCGCACGGTTGGCGGACTCAGTGTCGCAACGGGAACCATAGTGACTCGAGGCTATCAAACGTGGACCGATCGACGTCGTGAGACACGGTGCGCCTCGGCCTCTTGACAAAGGTTCTCTGCAGTCTCGCTCGCGCAGCGCGGTCGCGCGAGCAGTTGGCGCCGGCTCGCACATGCCGCCGAATGTGCCCGGTATCTCCTGGAATATCAACCGTATCGCTCATCGATGTCGACACGACTGATCACGTGATCGCACCGTGCGATGTCGCGAGACATGCCGCAGCCCGCGACCGTGACACGCTGCGCTCCGACAAACTGGCGAGTGCCCTGCGTCGAGGCTCAACGCTGAACGCCGGGCGTCGAGCTCACGCTCGACGGGTCTCTTCGCGGTCGCGCTTGGGGGTTCGCCCGGCCTCGCGGCGGGCGACCCGGGACGCTTCGGCGCGGAGCCTGCCCGACAAACCCGAAGGTGCCGGCGTCGCCGCGGGCGGACACCCGAAGGCCCGTGGGCCCACGTGCGGCGCAGCTAGTCAGTGCTACTATCTACTAGTAGTCAGTGCCGCTCAGTAGCTGGAGGAGACCCGTGGGCAAGCAGCAGATGACCGAGATGCTCAAGGGCACGCTCGAGGGCATCGTCCTTGCCATCCTCTCGATCGGGCCGGCCTACGGGTACGTGATCACGGCGCGGCTGCGGGAGCGGGGCTTCTCCGACATCGCGGAGGGCACCGTGTACGCCCTGCTCGTCAGGTTCGAGCAGAAGGCCCTCGTCGACGTGGAGAAGACCCCGTCCGAGAAGGGGCCGCCGCGCAAGGTGTACTCGCTCAACGCGCAGGGACGGGCGTATCTCGAAGAGTTCTTGAGGACGTGGAGCTTCCTCGCGGAACAGCTTGGGCAGCTCCATGAAGGAGGCATATGAACAAGTTCATCGCAAAGGTCGTCGGCGAGAAGCGGCAGTGGCGTGACCACAAGGCGCGCACGCGGCAGCTTCCCGAGAGCTATCGCACCGCACTCGAGGCGCTGGAGCGGTATCTGATGCACGCCGGGCCGGGCGGGGACGGGGATCGGGCGGCTCAGATGTTC
The DNA here is from genome assembly GCA_035534435.1 of Candidatus Acidiferrales bacterium. Classification (GTDB taxonomy): domain Bacteria; phylum Chloroflexota; class Dormibacteria; order Aeolococcales; family Aeolococcaceae; genus Palsa-851. The sequence goes on along the minus strand of DATLRX010000076.1, from coordinate 31,752 downwards.
GAGGATCTGATCGACCTGTTCGAGCAGAGTGCGGCGAACCGAACCCCGATCCGCGAGATCGTCGGGGAGGACCCCGTGGAGTTCCTCGAGACCTTCGTCCAGAACTATCCGGACGGGCAGTGGCGGCTCCGTGAGCGTGCGCGGCTGGTCAACGCCATCGATCGAGCCGCTGCGGAGACCAGCCGCCCCGACGCAGGGAGGGTCGTCAGATGACCGCCCCACCGGCAATCGAGGTGCGCGGCCTCGAGAAGTCGTACAAGGAGGTGGAGGCGCTTCGAGGGGTGGACTTCGACGTGGCGCGGGGCAGCATCTTCGCCCTGCTCGGCCCGAACGGGGCCGGCAAGACCACAGTCGTGAAGATCCTGTCCACGCTGCTGAGGGCCGACGCCGGCACTGCCGGCATCAACGGGTTCGACGTCGCCTCGCAGGCCGCCGAGGTGCGGGATTCCATCAGCCTCACCGGGCAGTTCGCCGCCGTCGACGAGATCCTCAGCGGTCGCGAGAACCTCGTGCTGGTCGCCCACCTCCGGCATCTCACGGACCCGGGAAAGGTCGCCGATGACCTGCTCAGACGCTTCTCACTGACCGACGCGGCGGCACGCCGGGTGGCCACCTACTCCGGTGGCATGCGCCGCAGGCTCGACATCGCGATGAGCCTTGTCGGGAGCCCGCAGGTCATCTTCCTCGACGAGCCGACGACCGGGCTCGACCCCGAGGCTCGCAACGAGGTCTGGCAGGCCGTCAGGGAGCTGGCCGCTCACGGCACCACGGTGCTGCTCACCACTCACTACCTGGAGGAGGCTGAGCAGCTCGCCGACCGGATCGCGATCCTCCGCGAGGGTCGGATCGTCGTGAACGGCACGCTGCTCGAGCTCAAGCAGCTGCTGCCGCCCGCCAAGGTCGAATACGTGGAGAAACAGCCGACGCTCGAGGACGTCTTCCTCGCCATCGTCGGTGCCGGCCCGGACGGCGAGACCGGCGCCGGCCGCCGCCCCGTGACGGAGGCATGAAGGAGCAGCGATGACCAGGCATTTCTTCGGAGACACCGCCTTCCTGACCGGCCGATCCCTGCGCCATATCACGCGCAGCGTCGACACCATCATCACCACGACGATCATGCCGATCGCGTTCATGCTGCTGTTCGTCTACGTGTTCGGCGGCGCGATCAGGTCGGGATCGCCCTCGTACGTGACCTACCTGCTGCCCGGCATTCTGCTCATCACCGTGGCCTCGGGCATCTCCTACACGGCGTTCCGGCTCTTCCTCGACCTGCAGAGCGGCATCTTCGAGCGATTCCAGTCGATGCCGATCGCGCGCTCGTCCGTGCTGTGGGCGCACGTGCTGACCTCGCTCGTCGCAAATCTGATCTCGCTCGTGGTCGTCGTGCTCGTCGCGCTCCTCATCGGCTTTCGCTCGGGCGCCGGCGTGCTCGCATGGCTCGCCGTCGCCGGCATCCTGATCGTGTTCACGCTCGCCCTGACGTGGCTCGCCATGATCCCCGGCCTCACGGCGAAGTCCGTGGATGGCGCGAGCGCGTTCTCATACCCGCTCATCTTCCTGCCCTTCGTCAGCTCGGCGTTCGTGCCCACGAGCACGATGCCCGGTCCGGTCCGGGCGTTCGCGGAGTACCAGCCGGTGACCTCCATCGTGAACACGATCCGCGACCTCTACACCGGGCGGCCGGCCGGGACGGACATCTGGATCGCCCTCGCGTGGTGCGTCGGGCTTCTCGTCGTCGCGTACGGGTTCGCCATGCTCATCTACCGCCGGCGAAGCGGGTAGGCACCCGGGCTGGAGATAGGGGCTAGTGAATGCGTAGGACGGACGCGGCCGGGGTATGACCTAGCCCATGACCGAACCCACCTCGCAACTCCTGCCTGTTCTCGCCCTCGACGACATGGTGGTCCTCCCACACATGACCGTCCCGATCGGCGTTCCCGACGAGCAGCGCGCCGCCGTCGACGCCGCTCGCCAGGGGAGCCATCTCATCCTGCTCGTGCCGCGAATCGATGGACAGTTCACGTCCATCGGCACGGTCGCGAGCCTGCAGGAGTCGGGCAAGCTTCCCAACGGCACCGAGGTCAGCATCGTCCGCGGCGAGTACCGCGCGCGCCTCGGTAGCGGTCAGGCCGACGTCGGTGATGCGCTCTGGGTGCGGGCCGAGCCCATCACCGAGCCCGAGCCGACCGAGCAGGAGCTCGCGCTCGCCGGTGAGTACCGGGCGATCCTGGAGAACCTCGTCGAGAGCCGCGGCGCCCCCGGGGTCGTTCAGTTCCTGCGCGCAGCCCGGACACCGGGCCAGCTCGCCGATCTTGCCGGCTTCTCGCCGGACCTCAGCATGGAGCAGAAGGTTCGCGTGCTCGAGACGCTCGACGTCGAGGCGCGCCTGCGCCTGCTCATCGACTGGACCCGCACGATCCTTGCCGAGGTGTCACTGAAGGAGAAGATCCGCAGTGAGGTCAACGAGGGCATGGAGAAGACCCAGCGCGAGTTCCTCCTGCGTCAGCAGATGGAGGCGATTCGCAAGGAGCTCGGCGACGGAGGCGACGACGTGGTCGCCGGCTACCGCAAGCGCATCGAGGAGGCGGGCATGCCCGAGAAGGTGCGCACGGAGGTCGAGCGCGAGCTCGGCCGTCTCGAGCGCACCAGCGAGCAGAACCCCGAGAACGGCTGGATACGCACATACCTCGACTGGATGCTCGACATCCCGTGGAACGTGCGCTCCGAGGACAACTACGACCTCACGGACGCGCGTCGCATCCTCGACGAGGACCACACCGGGCTCGATGACGTGAAGTCACGGATCATCGAATTCCTCGCGGTGCGGAAGCTCCGTCAGGAGCGCGGTCTCTCGGTGCTCGGGGGACGCGGATCGGGCGCGATCATCACGCTCGTCGGGCCTCCCGGTGTCGGCAAGACCTCGCTCGGAGAGTCGGTGGCGCGTGCGCTGGGACGGAAGTTCGCGCGCGTGTCGCTCGGCGGCATTCACGATGAGGCCGACATCCGCGGCCATCGCCGCACGTACATCGGAGCACTCCCGGGACGCATCGTGCGCGCCCTCAAGGAGGCCGGAACCAAGAACCCTGTGATCATGCTCGACGAGATCGACAAGGTCGGCAACGACTGGCGTGGCGATCCCTCGGCGGCACTGCTCGAGGTCCTCGACCCGGCACAGAACAACACGTTCCGCGACCACTATCTCGAGGTCGACCTCGATCTTTCCGAGGTGCTGTTCATCCCGACGGCGAATGTGTGGGAGACCATCCCCGCGCCGCTGCTCGACCGCATGGAGCTCATCAGGCTTGACGGGTACACGATCGACGAGAAGCTCGCGATCGCCCGCGATCACCTGCTCGGACGCCAGATCGCGCAGGCCGGCCTGCACCCCGAGGAGATCAGCGTTGACGACACGGCGATCGAGTCCGTCGTCACCGGGTACACACGCGAGGCCGGTGTACGCAATCTCGACCGCGAGCTCGGCAAGATGACACGCAAGGTCGCGACGGCGTTCGCCACCGGCGAGTTGCAGCCACCTGTGGCGGTAACGCCGGAACTGGTGACCAGGTTCCTGGGACGGACCCGTTTCGACAACGAGGTTGCGGAGCGCACCTCCGTGCCCGGCGTGGCCACCGGTCTTGCCGTCACCGGCGCGGGAGGCGACGTGCTCTTCGTCGAGGCGACCTCGGTGGGGGAGAAGGGCTCACTGACCCTCACGGGCCAGCTGGGCGATGTCATGAAGGAGTCGGCGCAGATCGCGCTCTCGTACGTGCGCTCCCACGCCGGCGATCTCGGCATCGATGAGGCGCAGGCCAACCAGGGCTTCCACATCCACGTTCCCGAAGGCGCCATTCCGAAGGACGGCCCGTCGGCTGGTGTCACCATGACCACGGCGATCGTCAGCCTGCTGACCGGCCGCGGCGTGAAGAGCACCGTCGGGATGACCGGTGAGGTCACCCTCCAGGGACTCGTTCTCCCGATCGGCGGCGTGAAGCAGAAGGTGCTCGCCGCGCATCGCATGGGGCTGAAGGAAGTCATTCTCCCGAGGCGCAACGGCAAGGATCTCGAGGACGTGCCCGAGAGCGTCCGTGACCAGATGACGTTCCATCTCGCCAGCCGAGTCGAGGATGTCCTCACGGCCGCCCTCGAGCCGGCCGCGAGCCGGGAGCGCGCAGCAGCCGCCTGAGTCACGCTTACGGGGTGAGCCTGTCACCCCAGGCGATGGGTTTCCAGATGCGCCGGCGTACCGGCCATCCGGATTTCCTGGACCTGCCCTGGGACCGCCCCCTTGTGACGTGGAAGGACGACCGCCTCGTGGATGTCCCGCGAGGGATCTCGCGGCACGTGGTCCGCTTCGTCAGATATGGCGACGCCATTTACGCGCTCAAAGAGTTGCCCCGAAGGCTGGCCGAACGTGAGTACCGGTTGCTGGCCGAGCTCGACCGGCTCTTCATCCCGGTCGTCGAGGTCGCCGGGCTCGTCACCGAGCGGAGGGGCGCCGAAGAGCTCGAGGCCATCCTGATCACCCGCCACCTCGACTTCTCGCTGCCGTACCGGCGCGTCCTCGGAGCGACCGGCGCCGACGACGCGCTGCGTGAGCGTCTCCTGGACGCGCTCGTCAACCTGATGGTGCGGCTGCACGTCGCGGGCTTCTTCTGGGGAGACTGCTCACTGTCGAACACGCTGTTCCGGCGAGACGCGGGAGCGCTCGGCGCGTATGTCGTCGACACCGAGACGGCCGAGCTCCATCCCCAGCTCAGCGACGGGCAGCGGCTCCACGATGTGCTCGTCGCGCAGGAGAACATCGCCGGCGAGCTGATGGATGTGACCGCCGAGGGGCTGGTCCATCACCTGGACCCCATCGAGGCCGCCGAGGATCTGCGCCGGCGGTACGAGGCGCTCTGGTCCGAGCTGACCCGAGAGGTCAAGTTCGCTCCCGATCAGCGGTACCGGATCGAGGAACGGTTGCAGCGTCTGAACGCGCTCGGATTCGATGTGGACGAGGTGGAGGTCGTCGCCCGTGACGGTGAGTACCGGCTGCGGCTGCAGCCCCGCGTTGTCGAGCCCGGGCATCACGTTCGCTCGCTCCAAGCACTGACCGGCCTGGAGGTTCAGGAGAATCAGGCGCGGCGTCTGCTCGGCGACATCGCGCGGTATCGCACCGAACTGGAGACGTCGAGCGGCGGCCCGGTTCCCGAGACGATCGCGGCGAATCGCTGGCTGATCGATGTCTTCGAGCCCACCATCGCCGCCGTTCCGCAGGCGCTCCGTGGCAGGCTGGAGCCCGCGGAGTTGTTCCACCAGGTGCTCGATCACCGCTGGTATCTCTCCGAGGCGGCGGGACGCGATGTCGGACTCAGCGAAGCCGTGGCGTCGTTCGTCGGAACGGTGCTGCCCAACGCCGTGACACCGGAGCTCGTCGATGTTCTCGAGGACACCTGACGACCGTCACGCGTGCACAGGAGTGCGCGCGTTACGGAGGAGATCGGCAGTCACCAGCGCGATGACGAGGGCGATGAGCACGGACGAGGCGACGCCCACAGCAGACCACGCAGCCCCGGAGGTAAGCGTCGTTCCGGCCTTGGTGATGAAAACGTCGGCGTTCAGCAGCACCGGCGCCGCGGCACGCCAGTTGCGTGCGGTGCCGGGCCGAGCGAGCCACCAGACCGTGCTCAGCACCGACGGCTCGACGAGGTAATACGGAAAGACCGTCTTTGCCACCAGGGGGAGGCAGCAGGCCGCGATTGTGAGCAAGCCGAGCAGTCCCGCGACGGTGGACGGCGTGCCGGGCCGGCGGACGAGCGCGATGACCACGAGCACCAACGCGAGAACGGCGGCAATCCCCGCGTCCCAGTGCTGTGCCACTCCCGACCAGAAGGATCCGCGCGCGAGGACCCAGATGGATCCGCCGACGACCGGCAGGGTGCCGCGATACCCCACGAGCGAGTGAACCACCGCGGCGTGATCGGCGATGACGAACGGGGCGAGGCCGGCCGCGACGGTCAGCGACCCCGCGACCGCGATCGTCACTGACGGGCGGAGCCGGCGTGCGGTCAACGGGATGAGCACGAGCGGCACCGCGGTGAAGAGCGCGACGGTGCGTGTCAGCACGGCGGCGCCGAGCACGATGCCGGTTGTGACGGAGCGATTGCGCAGTGCGAATTCGACCGCGAGGAGCACGAGACACAGCTCGACGGGCTGTTCGATGTGGCCGTAGTCGAGGAGGCCGATCCAGACGGCGGGCGCCAGCGCGATGCACGCCGCCACCCCGAGCGGCCGTACGGTGGCACCGCGTACGGAGTTGATGAGGCGCACGGCCTGGTACGCCAGGAGCAGGATCACCATCGCCATCGCCGCGTCGACGAGCGCGGCGCGGACTCCGAGGTTTTCGCCGGCGTGGAGGGCGTTGGCCACCAGCGCGACCGGGACGAGCGGCAGCAGCCCGATCGGGCCGTTGTCATTCACCGAGACGATCGCGAGGTGGGTGGAGTAGATGAGGAGCGGATGGCCACCGACTGCGGTCTCGGTTGCGGGCCAGAAGAAGTAGTCGAGATCCGACGGCGTCGTCTTCAACGCCAGCGAGGCGGCGGCGAAGGCGCCGATGTACAGCGCGCCGAGACCGGCGGTGACGGCGCGGCTGGGCACGGGTTGATTCTGCCCGGCGACATTCGGTGCTGTCCCACAAGCTGCTTGTATTACGCTAGCTCGGATGCAGCTCCATCTCCGACGCGTCCCGGAGCGTGTTGCCACCGGCGCCTACATCCTCCATGCCGGTTGGGGCAAGTGGCACGGCACCGAGCAGCAGGCGACCGCCATGCACAGCGTCGCGGCAAATGCCTTCCCGTTGCTAGCGGGCATCCCACCGCAGCGGTTCCTGCGGCTGCTCGCCGCAGGCGAGCTTGCCACCGGCGCTGCCCTGTTGACTCCGTTGCTCCCGGACAGCCTTGCCGGCGCCGTGCTGACCGCATTCTCCGGGACGCTGCTGACGATGTACTGGCGAACACCGACAATGCGCAGGCCCGGAAGCATCTGGCCGACACCGGCGGGGATCGGCGTCAGCAAGGACGTCTGGATGCTCGGCATCGGTGTGGGCATGGTCACGCGGCCATGAACGCCGCGATGTGTTCGGGCGTCGCTGACGGCCGCGCCGTCTGACTCGCAGACAGGTCGCACCCACAAGGCTCGTGACTCGGCGGTAGGCTGACGTTCGCATGGCCACGAAGGCGGCACGGTTCCGCGTCAACACCGCGCGTTCGACGGTGACCGTCGGCCTGCGCATCAACCTGCACCCGTCGCACATCAACGCCAATGCGCTGAGCGGCGTCATCGAATGCGAGCTTGACGCCAATCGACGACCGCGCCTTGATCGCCCATACAGCGCGACGCTCACGCTGCGCGTCGATGCGATCACGTCGGGAAACGGGCTACAGGATCGTGAGATGCGCCGCCGCTTCGACGCCGGCCGCTACCCCATGATCAGCGCACGTGTGGTTGACGGCAAGCCCCTGCGTGGCGTCGGGAGGTACAGGGCGGCAGCGGAACTCACAATGCACGGGCAGACGCGTGTCATCTCCGGCGACGTCCGCTTGACCGTCGATGAAACGACGATGCGTGTCGACGGCCGGCAGGTGATCAACGTCAAGGACTTCGGCATCAACCCACCGCGCCTGCTCATCCTCAGAGTCGAACCGGAGGTCGACGTCGAGGTCCATGTCGTCGCGGACCTCAAGCGGTGATCAGGGAGGCCGGCACAGCGTAACCGGGTACCGGCACGCACACTGGGGGTGCGATGGGCACGGTCCGAGGATCATGAGCAGGTCGAAGGGCGACCGCGTCCCGGGCTGGCTGAAGGTTCTGCGGGTGCTCGGCCCGGGGTTGATCACGGGAGCCAGTGATGACGATCCCAGCGGGATCGGCACCTACAGCCAGGCGGGCAGTCAGTTCGGGTTCGGGGTCCTCTGGACGGCGATCTTCACCTTCCCGCTGATGCTCGCCGTCCAGGAGGCGTGCGCCCGTATCGCCCTCCACACGGGGATCGGCCTCGGCACCTCGTTGCGGCGGAAGTTCCCGACCTGGCTCGTGGGGACGTGCATCCTCGCGCTGTTCCTCGCCAACACGATCAACGTCGGTGCGGACCTCGGCGCGGTCGCGGCGGCCGGGTCCCTGTTGAGTCGCGGACACGTCAGCGCCGTGTGGCTGATCCCGCCGATTGCGGTCGTCATCCTCCTCCTCCAGTACCAGCTCCCGTACAAGATCATCTTCAGGCTGTTCAAGTTCCTGACGATCGCGCTTTTCGCGTATGTGGCAACGGTGATCGTGTCGCACCCGCCGCTCCTGAAAACGATCGAGTCCACACTCATCCCGCACATCGAGTTCTCGTCTGGCTTCATCGGCATCATCGTCGCGATCCTCGGCACGACCATCTCGCCGTATCTGTTCTTCTGGCAGGCGAGCTCCGAGGTGGACGCCATGCGTGCTCAGGGCCAGGTCACTGAGGTCTCACGGCGCGGCGTGAGCGAACACGAGCTGAAGAACGCGCGAGTCGACGTGCTCGTCGGGATGGCGTTCTCCCAGGTGGTGATGTACTCGATCATCCTCACCGGCGCGGCGGTGCTGCATGCGTCCGGCAAGACGGACATCGCCACCGCGGCTCAGGCGGCACAGGCACTCCAGCCGATCGCGGGGCCGTTCGCCTTCATCCTCTTCTCGGTCGGGATCATCGGAACGGGGCTGCTCGCGGTACCGATCCTCAGCGGGTCAGCTGCGTACGCGGTCAAGGAGTTCCTCGGCATGAGGGGCACGCTCGCCGACACCGCGCGATCGCGCCCCGCGTTCTACGGGGTGCTGACCCTCGCCCTGGCCGGCGGCCTTGTGATCAGCCTGGTCGGGATCGACCCCATCAAGGCGCTCGTGATCACCGCGATCATCAATGGGATCGTCGCCCCGCCGATGCTCGCCCTCATCGCACTGCTCGGCAGGGATCGCTCCGTGATGGGCGCGCGACGGAGCGGGACGCTGAGCAACGTAGTGCTCTGGGTGACGACCGGGGTGATGTCGGTGGCTGCGCTGGCGTTGCTGGTGACGGCACTGATCCCGAGGTGACCGCCGTTTCGGGTTGGTATTGTGGATGATAGATTTCTTGACATCGCTAGTACCACTTTGTTAGCCTCGCATCGGTCGGCGTCGTACATCGGAAACCTTCCCTCCCCAGCCCTACCCGGCCGGGTCGATGACCCGGTCGGGGCGGGGCGACACTCCGATCAGGAGTTGCCGGGAACAGCCGTGTTCATGGTCTCCGCGCCGTTCAGCCGCCGCGCCGGCGGTCCGTCAGAGGGGAGGGGCATCGTGATCGTGAAGGTGGTTCCGCGGCCGACCTCGGATCGCACCGCGATGTCGCCGCCGTGCAGCCGAGCGATCTCGCGTGCGATGTAGAGGCCGAGGCCGGTCCCCCGGATGTGGCTCGTCTCAGGGGTGACGAGCCGTCCGAACCGCGTGAACAGCATCGATTGCTGCTCGCGGCTGATCCCGACCCCGTGATCGGTGACACTGATGTGGCACATACCGCCTCTGCGCGTCCACGCCACGAGAATGCCGCCGCCGCTCGGCGAGTACTTGACCGCGTTGTCGAGCAGGTTGCGCACCATGGTCACGGCCCTCGCGTGATCGGCGATGACCGGCATCGGGTCCCGCCTGCCACGCGTGGAGATCCGATGCCGGCTGCCGAGCCGCGGCTCGAGCGCGGCCATCGCGTCGGTGATCACGGTCATCAGGTCGGTCGGGGCGAGCGCCAGCTCAACGCCCAGCGCCTCCATGCGCGCGGTCTCCAGCATGTCGGTGATCAGCCTGCCCATCTCATCGGACTTCTCGGCAATCCGCTCGAGGGCTGTGTGCCGGTCCGAGCCGGTCAGCGTCCCGTCGAGCAGCATCGACACGTAGCCGACGATGATGCCGAGCGGGCTGCGCAGCTCGTGCGCCGCGATGTTGAGGAATTCCCCTTTCAGGCGTTCGAGTCCCTGGGTCCGTTCGGCTTCAGCGCGGAGTGCCCGGTCGGCAGCGACGTGACCGACGCGAAGGCCGACGAGCTCCGCCAGGGAGGCCAGCTGACAGAGCTGCGACTCGCTGAAACCGGCGTCGTCACGGGCGCTCACGGCGATCACACCGGCGACGCCCGAGCCGGAGACAACCGGGACCAGAGCGCACGATCTGACCTGGTGACGCGTCACGACCGCGGCGCCCTCCGGCGTGAGGTTTCCGAGCTCCGACAGTCCGATCACCTGGATCGCGCCCGTGATCACGGCACGCTCGAAATTCGGGAACAACGGCAGCTCGTACCGACCTCGGAACGCTTCGCCGGTCTCGTCGTACTCGGCGATCGCAGTCAGCACATCGCCGTCCAGTCGCAGATAGGACGCGCGGCGGGCCGGCGCGCCGACTGGCGTGGCGATCTGTGCGGCGATCCGCGCGGCCGTGTCGAAGAAGGGATCGCGATCGTCTTCCACCGCCGGCAGATCGAAGGCGGAGGAGGTCACGCGGGCGGGTCGAGAGGCAGGAGCCGCGTTCAGACCGACGGGAGCGCCTTCGGAGCGGTGACGCGGCTGACCGTCTCCGAGAGGCGAGACGGCGTCGTGTCCGCTTTGACGAGGAACTCGAGTGCGCCGAGGTTCAGGCCGCGCTCGCGGAGCTCCGGCTCGCCGAAGTTGCTGAGAATGATCACCGGGATGGCCGCTGTCTTCGGGTCAGCCCGGAGCCGCTCGAGCACCTCGAATCCATCGACGCGCGGGAGGCGCAGGTCGAGGTAGATGAAGTCGGGCCGCTCTGCGACCGCCATCGCAAGGCCTTTCTCGCCGTCGTCTGCGACGACCACCGCATAGCCGTCGGCAACGAGCCGGAGCCGGTACATCTCGGCTGCCGCATTGTCATCCTCGATCAGGAGGACCTTGACGTCGTCGTCCAAAGTACGGTGTCTCCCCATTTGGTTCGCCGGGCGCGGACATGACGAAGCGTCCGCATCTTCTCTTATCCAGCGGTTTGATGTGCAGTCTCTCTCCCGTGCCGGTTCACGGGGTATAGACTCACTATCATGGATTGCGGTCGCCGCGCTGTGGGGGACCCGATCGATGGACCCGACCCGCCACCGGGCTGCCAGAATACGCAGGTGATCGGGAAGCGTCTGCGCACGCGCACCATCGGGAGCGCTTGATGAGCCGGACGGCCGTGAGCCCGAGCACCGGCCACATGATCAATCTCGACAAACCGCTGTACACCATCAGCGTCGCCGCCGAAATCCTCGCGACACATGCGCGGACGCTGATGATGTACGAGCACCTCGGCCTCGTCATCCCGAGCCGCACGGCGACGAACCGGCGTCTCTACTCACAGCGAGACATCGTCACGTTGAGCGCAATCCAGCGCCTCACGCGCGGGCACGGCCTCAACCTGGTCGGCGCGCGGTATCTGATCCTCTGCCTCCAGCTGCTCGACGCCAACGGCATCCCACGACCGCCGGAGCTGGCGGACATCGACATCGAGCACGTCAAGATCTGAGCCTCCGTTTCCGCCCCGGATCGGGCATCGACGGGCGAAGGAGCCTATGCTCGTGAGCAGGATGCAGAAGCCAGAACCGCCGCAGTCTCCGCCCGAGGACGAACAGCACATCGAGCAGCAGCAGGCCGACGATCGGCGCCGGAAGGATCAGTCCGAGAAGATCGAGCGCGATCGCGCCGACGCCGCGGGCCGACAGGCTCGCGAGGGCACCTAGGTCACCTGACCGACGCCGGCAGAGCCTCCTCCGGCGGAAGTGTGCGCGCGAGCTCGATGGCATCATCGAGGAGCGCCTGCGCGCCGACGACGTTCGCCTCGGCGCCCGAACGCGTGCTGACGCGGTTGCCGTCGAGGCCGTCGGCAACGCGGCCCGCTTCTCGGTCGTACACGGCCTCGTGCGCCGGGTTGCGTCCGTCGAACCACAGGCGAGCGTCGGAGGCGAAGCCGGCAAAGTCGCTGCGGCCGGTCACGGCGGCAAGCCGCGCGAGGTTTTCCACGGCGGAGGACACGTCGTACGGCTGAGTCCTCGGCAGCGCGAAGCAGGTGTCGATAACGTCGGGATAGAGCCGCTCGGCGCTCCTGGATGCGGTCGCGATGAGGTCGTCGCGCTCGAGGCGGACACCTGCTTGCGCAAGGACGGCTTCCTGCACGTGACCCCAGAGATGCGGTCGCCCTCGCTCGGCTGTCGCGTTCATGAGGATGCCGTCGATGCGGCACTCGGCGATCTCCTCGCACCAGGTTGTGAGCAGATCGCGCCATCGGTAGCGGTCGTCCCCCCGGTCGATCAACGCCAGCGCCGTCCAAGCGTGCAGGGAACGAACGTCAGGCGCGACGCCGGCGGTGGTGACGACATGCGGGAGGCCGCGAGAGAGTGCGGCGTCGACGCGATCGTCATCGAGCGACCGTAACGCGCGCGTGAGCGCGAGGAGTGCGCGTGCCTGCCAGAATCCACCGCCCGCCACGGACGTCCGGCCGGTGCGGTTGCGGGTTCCATCCCAGTCGACGATGAAGTTCAACCATCGTCCGTCCGGCTCCTGCATGTAGAGGATGAAATCGAGCAGCCCCTCGCACCAGCGACGCACCCACGGCAGCCGGGTCGCGTCCCAGAGGTCGCAGTAGAGCTCGAGCGCGCGCGCTGCGTCGTCGACGCATGCCACGCCCTCATGTCCGGCCTCTCGCGCCTCCACCGCGACGTCCGTCGCGTCGGCGTACACCGCGATGGCGAGCGCACGGGGTCCGGCCGGCGGCACGCTCCGCGTCAGCCGGGCCAGCTGTCTCAGCACGGACGCATCTGGTCAATGATGTCCCGAACTCGAAGGTCAGCGGCGGCAAGGCAGCAGTCCGCCGCCCCGTAGTAGACGCGGATGTCCTTGCCCTCGTCGTCGAGGGCGACATGACCGCAGGAGAAGACGATGTCCGGCAGCAGCCCCTCGTGTTCGTACGGGGCGATGGGAGCGAGGATGGGCTCTGGGGAGCGCGCGATCACGCGGCTGGGATCGTCGCTGTCGAGCAGCAGGCCGCCCAGTGCATATCGCGAGGTGCGGTCGACCCCGTGGTAGATCTCGAGCCAGCCCTCGGGGACGCGGAAGGGGGTGGTGCCGGCGCCCGTGCGCAGGTCGTCCCAGAAGCCGGGCCGCGGCAGTGCGAGCGGGCGATGGTCGCCCCAGGACACGAGGTCGTCAGAGAACGCGATCCACATGCCGAGCACCCGCCCGAATGACTGTGGCATGGGGCGCGTGAACGCGACGTAGCGGCCTCCGACACGTTCCGGAAAGAGCACGACGTCCTTGTGGTCGGGAAGGAACATGACACCCTGGCGTTCGAACGAGCGGAAGTCGGTCGTTGTCAGCCGGCTCGTGGTGATCCCGAGGCGGCTCACCGATACGTAGGTGATGTGCCAGACGCCGTCGATCAGCGTTGCCCGCGGGTCCTCGCACCCGTATTCCTCCAACCGGTTCGCGGGGACCACGGCGGGCGCAGCGTCCATCTGGAAATGGATGCCGTCATTGCTGCGCGCAACGCGCAGATGTGACATCTGCGTCAGGAAGTCGCCCGAGTCGTCGGGCGTGGCGCTGACACTGCCGGTGCGGTTCCGGTAGCGGATCGTGCGAGGGTCGCTCAGGTCGAGGCCGGGAAGATCGCGCGGCAGGAAGACCTCAACGACGCCGGCGGGCGTGTGCTGCGTGTCGAGGAATGCCATGCCCACGACGTCTTTCGCCGCATATCCGGGAGCCAGCGGCTGGAGTTGCGGCTCCGGGCCCGAGAGGTCGAGCGTCTGCGCGTCCGCAGGTGGCGCGGCGCCGGTGCGAGGGCTCTCGCCCACGCGAAGGAGGAGCACCACCTCGTCGTCGACGCGTGCTGCCGCGGCGTTGAACACCGAGACGACCTCGAGACCGGGAAGCGACGGCGGCACGTCGGCCGCCGTGAGGAGCGGATTCTCCTTCAAACGTCGCCCGAGGTCTCGCCTCTGGGCGACCGCGCGAACGGGCGGCCCGCTGATCGTGCGGGAGGCGCGTATCCCGGCGAACACGTCGAGCAGGGCTCGCGCCGAGCGTGGCCAGGTCGCATCGCCTGCGTACGCGAAGGCTGCCTCTTCCATCGACGCTTTCGCCACAGGATCGTCGAGGATGCCGGTCACCGCGTCGGCCAGTTGTGCCGCGTCGCGAAAGTCGACGAGGACTCCGCGCCCGTCTGCGAGCGCTTCCGCTGCGTGGACGTAGCGCGTGGACACGACGGCCTTGCCGGCGCCGAGCGCATACGACAGCGTGCCGCTCGTGATCTGGTTGGGGTCGAGATACGGCGTGACGTAGACGTCCGTCGCGAGCAGCAGCTCGATGATGTCCGGCTGGCTCATGTACTGGTCGATGAACGCCACGTTGTCGTCCATCCGGAGCGCGCGAATCTGCGCGATGAGCGTGTTGCGGTAGTCCTCGCCCTGCACACGGAGGAGGTCCGGATGAGTCTGCCCCGCGATGAGATAGAGCGCATCCGGATACCGCTCCACGACGCCCGGCATCGCGGCGATCATGAACTCGAGGCCCTTGCGCGGATCGACGAGCCCGAACGTCGAGATGATCGTCCGTCCGTCGACGCCGAGCTTGGCCTTGAATCGCCGCCGCCCGCGCGGCGCGATCACCGGCATCCCGTGCGGGATGACGATCGGCGGCCTGCTCAGGCCGTAGTCGTCGGCGAGGATGGCGACAGCGCTCACCGCCATGACGATCACCGCGTCGCAGAGCTCGTCGATGCTGCGCACGGTGTCGCGGATGGAGGGCGACGGAGCCGGCAGGACGGTGTGCATCGTCGTCACGACCGGCTTGTGCAGCTCCTCGAGAAACCCGCGCAAGTGGTCCTGGTAGACGCTGTCGGTCCAGCGACCGGCGACGAGCGCCGGCTCCTTCCACGTCCCGTACAGGCCGAACTCGTGCTCGACGTTGATGGCGTCGATGCTCGACGCGTTGATCGCACTCGCCGCGGCACGGTAGCTCTCGGGATCGCCCTGGCGGATGCGCCAGCGCACCTCAGACCGGTACGGCCTCCGTACCGACGGCTCCTCGATCGCGGCGATCTGACACGTGGCTGTGGAATCGGTTGCTCGCACAGCCGAGACGAGGTCTGAGGTGAAAGTCGCGATGCCGCATCGACGCGGAACTGCGGATGACACAAACGCGATTCGAATACCCAAGCGGTTGAACCCAGCATACTCCGGGCCTTCCGACGGCGTCCGCGACGATCTCGCCGGGTCCGGTCAGACGTACTTGATGCGCGGATCGACGGCGGCGTACAGGAGGTCGGTGATGAGCGACCCGACCACGGTGAGCACGCCCCCGATGAGGATCGCGCCGAGCATCGTGTAGAAGTCGCGATAGACCGCGGCGTTCCAGAGCGCGAGGCCCATGCCCGGGTAGGAGAACAGCACTTCGACGACGAGCTGCGCGCCGAAGATCTGAGGAAGCCGCGTGCCGAGGAGTGTGATGATCGGCAGCACGGAATTCGGCAACGCGTGACGCAGGCTGACGCGCGCGTGCGAAGCGCCCTTCGATCGCGCGGTCGCGATGTAATCCTTGGTCAGCTCCTCCATCGTGGAGGAGCGCAGATAGCGGCTGAACAGCGCGATGGTGCCGATCGAGAGCGTCAACACCGGGAGCACGAGTCCCGCCGGAGCAGCGAGAACGTTGCCGACGTCCCATGCCGGTGCGTTGAGCGAGAGCAGGCGCAGATCGGACGCGAGCAGGACGATCAGGAGCGTGCCGAGAAGAAACGGCGGGGTCGAGTAGAGCGCGACCGCGATGATGTTCGCGATGTGCGCGCCGCGCGTGCGACGTCGCGATGCCTCGTACATGGCGAGTGGCACCATGCACACGATCACGACAACCGTGGACAGGCCCGTGAGGATGAGCGAGTTGACCATCGGACCCTCGACCAGCGCACGGAGATCGAGGTCGACGGCGACGCCCTGGATCGGGTCGAGCTGGTCGGCGAATCCCGGCGGCGTGAACGCGATCCTGCCACGGACGACGTTCTCGAGAAAGGAAATGTACTGCACGAAGACCGGCTGGTCGAGCCCGTTCTCGTGGTCGTAGAGCGCCCATTGCGGCGGCGTCGCGCGTGGTCCGAGCATGATCCGGCCCTGGTCGCCGGGAAGGAGATGCTCGAGGACGAACACGAGTGTCACCACCCCGAAGACGACGACGAGCGCCTGCAGGATGCGTCCCACGATGTATCGGAGCATCCGGGCCGTCTCGGTTGATCAGGTTGGCGACGCGGCGGCTGTACCGGAGGTCGACGGCTTCGGCAAGGTCGCGCCGCGAGCGAGCATCAGCGAGCCGATCGTCGCTGGGATGAGCGTGAGAACCCCGCCCGCAACGAGCGCGGCAGCCACCGCGGGCGTGAGCAGTCCCGTCGTGAGTCCGAGGCTCGCGGCGGCGGCCGGCATCCCCAGCTGCGCGGACGCGGCAAGGCCGGTCGCGAGGTAGCGCTCGTGCCCGGCAACCCGAGCGGCGATCACGTGCGTGATGACCGTGGCACAGACCAGGCAGATCGCGAGCAGGATGCGTGACGGGGTTGTGAGCAGCGCCCGCAGGTCGAGCTGGGCGCCGAGGAGCACGAAGAACAGCGGCACGAAGAACCCGTTGGCAACGCCCGTGAACTGGAGCGCGAGACGATCCGACTCGCGAAGCCTGACGAGGATCATCCCGGCGAGGAACCCGGCGACCAGGGTGCTCGCCCCCGTTTCCTGCGCGATCGCGGACAGCCCGAGCAGGAGCACGAGCGAGATGCGCACCTGCCAGGCCCATCCGCGCTGCAGCGACTCGTTGCGCATCTGGCCGAGAACGGCGTTGGCGCGGATGCGCTCGGCGGCGAGGAGCGCGAGGATCCCGACGACGATGATCGCCGCATCACCGCCCAGCGCCTCGAGCGGGCTTCCCGACTTTGCCAGCGTCAGCGGCATCATCACAACGGTCACCGAGTCCGCGACCGCGACCCATGCGATCAGGAACGCGACATTCGGGCCGGCCAGCTTTCGCTCCTCGATGATGGGAAACGCGATCGCCGCCGAGCTGCCGGCGATGATCACCGCAATCAGCGCTGGGTGCCCGATAGAGAGCGAGCGATCCACCAGAAGGCCGAGCGGGATCGCGGTCACCGCGACGACCGCGAGCCCGAGCACCCCGCGTGCGAAGCCCTGACGTATGGCCGGGGACCCGATGTCGACGTGGGTGCCGGCGGTGAACATGAGCATCGCGAAACCGATCGCGCTCAGCACGGGCAGCGGCTCCACCGAGGAGTTGATGACACCGAACCCGGTGTGGCCGAGCACGACGCCGGCGATCAGCTCGCCGATCACCGCGGGAACGAGGCCCCTGCGGCCGTACGCGAGGAGCGGCCCCATGCTGCCCGCGAGCATGAGGATCGTCAGCTGCGCGAACATCGGGCGATCATGCCGCGATCCGCGCCGCCTGTGCCGATCGTGACGGCAACCCGGAACTACGAAGCGTGGGTGGGCCGTCAGGTACCCCTGGTGCGCGCTGATATCGCCTTCAAGCACGCGGAGATGGCGGCCGGTGCCTTTCCCTTCCTGCGCGCGACGTTCTACCGCTGGATGCAGCAGTGGCCCGCGCGCTGTCCGGAGCTCGCGCGCGCGCCGAAGGTGCTCGCCGTCGGCGATCTGCACACCGAGAACTTCGGCACATGGCGCGACAACGAGGGCCGCCTCATCTGGGGTATCAATGACTTCGACGAGTCGTATCCGCTTCCGTACACGATCGACCTGGTGCGTCTCGCGACCTCGGCGCGGCTGGCGATCGATGCCGGCAGGCTGCAGATCACGCCGCGCGCGGCGTGCGCGTCGATCCTCGACGGCTATCGCGACGGCATCGCGGGCGACGGCCTGCCATTCGTCCTCGCCGAGGACCATCCCGTGCTGCGCGCCGAGGCCGAATCCGAGCTGCGCAACCCGGTCAGCTTCTGGACGAAGATGCGCGGCCTGCCGGCGATCCGCGCGCCCCAGGCGCAGGCGGTGAAGCTTCTGCGAGCCGCGCTCCGCGGCTCCGACGCTCCCCACTACGTGGCGCGTCGCGCCGGGCTGGGAAGCCTGGGCCACCCCCGAGTGGTCGCCCTGGCCGAGCACCGTGGGGGCCTGATCGCCCGCGAGGCGAAGGCACTCGTCGGTTCGGCCGCCGGCTGGGTGGACGATCCCGGCGCCGTCCCGCCGATCCACTACGAGGCCATCGTCGCCGGCGCCGTGCGCTGCGCCGACCCGTTCCTCGAGGTGCATGACGGATGGGTGATCCGACGTCTTGCTCCGGACTGCAGCCGGATCGAGTTCACCACCACGACGACGGTGAACCAGCCGCAGCTGCTCTATTCCATGGGTGTCGAAGCGGCGAACGTCCATCTCGGCAGCGGGAGGCGACGCGTCGCCGCGGTCCGAGCTGACCTCGACAAGCGCGGCGCGGGCTGGTTGAAGGACGGCGCGAAGCTGATGGCGGAGGTGACGCTGCAGGACCAGGTCGCCTGGCGCCGGGCGCAGACCGTCTGAAGCTCAGACCCGGAGGAGCGCGACCAGGGAACGCGCGGCGACCGTGAGGGCCTCGCCTGGATGGTGATGCCGGGTGGACGGCTCCGTGTTGCGCTCGGCGGTGTCCGTGTACACCGACCAGTTCTCGCCCCAGCCGCCGGGGATCACCCACTCGACGGGATCGTCGCCCGCATGCAGCAGCACCATGAGCGTGCCGCCCCTGATCCGGCCGCCGCGAGGGCCGCGATCGGGGATCTCGTCGCCGTTGAGGATCATGCCGAGCGACCGCTGGCCGTCGTCGAACCACTCCGCGTCGCTCACCTCCTGGCCGGACGGCAGGAACCAGGCGATGTCCTTCCGCCCGGACCCGTGCACGGCCTGGCCGGAGAAGAAGTGGCGGCGCCGCAGGACCGGCTCGCTGCGTCGCAGCGCCACGATTCGCTGGACGAAGGTGAGCATGGTCTCGTCGACGTGCTCCCAGTCGATCCACGAGATCTCGTTGTCCTGGCAGTAGGCGTTGTTGTTGCCGTGCTGCGTCCGGCCCATCTCGTCGCCGCCGAGCAGCATCGGGCATCCCTCGGACAGGAGGACGGTCGCGATCAGATTGCAGCGCTGGCGACGGCGGAGCTCGAGGGTCGCCGGGTCGTCGGTGTCACCTTCGACTCCGCAGTTCCATGACCGGTTGTCGTCCGTGCCGTCGCGGTTGTCCTCACCGTTGGCCTCGTTGTGTTTCTCGTTGTACGAGACCAGATCCGAGAGCGTGAAACCGTCGTGCGCTGTGACGAAGTTGACGCTCGCCGACGGCTGGCGGCCGTCACCCTGGTAGAGGTCGCTCGAACCGGTCAGCCGGTACGCGAGGTCCCGAATGCCCGTCGCGCCGCGCCAGAAGTCACGCACCGTGTCCCGGAAGGCACCATTCCACTCCGCCCAGCGCACCGGGAAGTTGCCCACCTGGTATCCGCCGTCGCCGACATCCCACGGTTCGGCGACCAGTTTCACCCGCGACAACACGGGGTCCTGATGGATGATGTCGAAGAATGCCGAGAGCCGGTCAACGTCGTAGAACTGCCGGGCGAGCGCCGACGCGAGGTCGAATCGGAAACCGTCGACGTGCATCTCGATGACCCAGTATCGAAGGCTGTCCATGATCAACTGGAGCGTGTGCGGGTTGCGGACGTTGAGACTGTTGCCCGTACCGGTGACATCGAAATAGAAACGCGGGTCGTCGTCGTTGAGCCGGTAGTACGCCGCGTTGTCGATACCGCGAAAGCTGAGCGTGGGACCGAGTTGATCGCCCTCGCCGGTGTGGTTGTACACGACGTCCAGGATCACCTCGAGCCCGGCCGCATGCAGCGCGCGCACCATCGCTTTGAACTCGCGCACCTGCTCGCCGTTGGTGCCGGCCGACGAGTAGCGTCCCTCTGGTGCGAAGTACCCGATCGAGTCGTATCCCCAGTAGTTGACGAGGTTGCGCTCCACGAGCTGCGCGCCGTCATAGAGGTGGTGGACGGGCATCAGCTCGACCGCGGTGACGCCGAGCTTCTGCAGGTGCTCGATCGCCGCCGGATGCGCGAGGCCGGCGTACGTGCCACGGAGCGCATGCGGGATGTCCGGGTGACGCTGGGTGAAGCCCTTCACGTGCAGCTCGTAGATGATCGTGTCCGCCCATGCCGTGTTGGGACGGCGGTCGTCACCCCACGGGAACGAGTGGTCGACGACGACGCAGCGCGGCATCGCCGGCGCCGAGTCGAGCGTGCTGATGCGCAGGTCGTCGCTGCCGATGCGATAGCCGAACAGGGATCGTGCGTGACGGAACCGCCCGGAGATCGCTCTCGCGTAGGGATCCAGCAGCAGCTTCGCGTGGTTGTGCCGGAGACCCTCGTGTGGCGCGTAGCGTCCGGCGACGCGAAACCCGTAGCGCTGACCCGGTCCGACGTTGTCGACGAATCCGTGCCAGACGAGGTCGGTGCGTTCCACCAAAGGGTGCGTGGCGATCTCTCCGCGCTCGTCGAAC
Organism: Candidatus Acidiferrales bacterium; assembly: GCA_035534435.1. Lineage (GTDB taxonomy): Bacteria > Chloroflexota > Dormibacteria > Aeolococcales > Aeolococcaceae > Palsa-851. Next base: position 11,179 of record DATLRX010000076.1, on the reverse strand, counting down.
AGCACGAGATCGACGGCCTCGGCGTTCTCGGAGAACAGCGCGAAGTTGGTGCCGGAGCCGTCCCACGTGGCGCCAAGCGGTGCGTCGACACCGGGCCAGGCGTCGCGATTGCCTGGGCTCTGGCCGGGTGCGGGTGGGTCGGGAACGGTCATGGCTCCACTCAATCCTGTGCAATCGGGTCCGCGGCGTGACAGTTGCCACGCGCGCCGGCGACCTGCCGGCATGGGGCGTCCAGAGAGAGTACGAGGATGCGACGGGGGCTCGCCGCGCCATCAGCGAAGACGACGCGCGGGCGGTGGAGGCGTCGATGCTTCCACGCGACGGGGCCGGTGAGGAACCCGTCTTCGTCCGCCGAGGCGAACCGCTCCCGCCCGCCGCCGTCAGCATCGAGCTGGAGGATGGGCGCGAGGTCGGCGCCGGCGCGACCCTTGATCGCGAGTTGCCGTTCGGCTACCACCGGCTGGTCTTTGCCGACGGACGCCGGGCGCGGCTCATCACCAGCCCTGGGAGATGCGCACTCCCCGCGGACATTCGCGGGTGGGGTTGGGCGGTGCAGCTGTACGCGGTCCGCTCGCGCGCCAACTGGGGATTCGGGGATCTCGGCGACCTTGCCGAGCTCGGCGACTGGGCGCATGACAGCGGAGCCGCCGTGGTGCTGCTCAACCCGCTGCATGCCGTGCGTCCGGGGCTGCCCCAGGAACCTAGCCCGTACTTCCCGTCGAGCCGTCTGTTCCGCAACCCGCTGTACCTCCGCATTGAGGACATGCCCGGCGCGGCGGACGACCCGGTGGTCGCTGCGACGGTCCGGGAGGCCGCCGCTCTGCGCGACTCGCCGTACGTCGACCGGGATCGCGTCCTGCCGCTCAAGATGCGCGCGCTCGAATCCCTCTGGTCGCGCTTCCCAGGGGACGCGGCCTTCGACGCGTACGTCACCCGGGAGGGCGCGCTCCTCGAGCGATACGCGTGCTTCTGCGTCCTCGCCGAGCGCCATCCGGGGCCGTGGTCGGCATGGCCGGAGGAGTACCGGCGTCCCGACACCGCCGCATCCCAGGCGCTCGTCAACGGCGCCCGCGACCGCGTCGACTTCCACCGCTGGTTGCAGTGGTGCATCGACACCCAGCTCGCCCGTGCCGGCGAGCAGGTGCCGATCATCCACGACCTTGCGGTGGGGTTCGCGTCTGACGGCGCGGACGCGTGGCTCTGGCAGGACGAGGTCGCGTCGACAGCGCGCATCGGTGCCCCGCCGGACGCCTTCAACCCGGCCGGCCAGGACTGGGGCGTCCCGCCGTTCGACCCGCATCGGCTGCGAGCAAGCGGATATGCCCCGCTCGTGGCGACGTTCCGCAGGATGATGCGCGCCGGCAGAGGCATCCGCATCGACCATGTGATGGGGCTCTTCCGGCTCTGGTGGGTGCCGCTCAGCGCCACGGACCCGTCGAGAGGTGCCTACGTGCGCTACCCGGCGCACGAGCTGCTCGACATCCTGGCGATCGAGAGCGAGCGGGCGGGTTGCGCAGTGATCGGCGAGGATCTCGGAACCGTCGAGGACGGTGTCCGGCCCGAGCTCCGTCACCGCCGGGTCCTCTCATACCGTCTCGCGTGGTTCGAGTCGGAGCGACCGAGCCGGTTTCCCGTCGGAGCTCTGGCCGCGCTCAGCACGCACGACCTTCCCACCGCCGCGGGCGTCTGGACCGGCGCCGATCTCCGCGAGATGGAGTCCGAAGGTCGTGCGGTGAACCGCGATGCGGAGCTGAGCGTCCGGCGCCGCCTGCGGCGGATGACGGCCGCCGAGGACGGAGACCCGGCGTCGCTGGTCGTCGAGCGTGCCTACGACGCTCTCGGAACCGCGCCGAGCCGTCTCATCGTGGCGACCCTCGACGATGCCGCGCTGGCCGAGCGGCGGCCGAACCTTCCCGGCGCCGTCGACCGGCCCAACTGGTCAATCCCGCTGCCGCGTACGCTCGAGCAGCTGCGCAAGGATCCGCTCCCGCGGCGGATCGGGACTGCCCTCACCCGGCCTCGCTGACCCGGGCGGAGATCAGCTCGCCGTGCCCACCTGGCCGGCCGGCACGGCGACCGCCGCCGCACGGGCCGCGGCGATGCCCTCGCCGGGGTCGTCTCCGAGGAGCGACAGACCGGCGGTGAGCGTCCTGTCGAGTGCCAGCTTGCGCATCTGCACGAGCACGCGCTGCGCGAGCGCGTTCCCTGAGGCGTTGCCACCCTCGCGTACGAGAACGATCGCCGCCCCGTCCTCGAGGATGCACACGGGCTCGTCGGCACGCGAGTAGGCCATCACGAGCGAGGCGTAACCGCTTCGCGCGGCTGACGGGATCGATGGATCGACCACGAAAACGCAGCACGATGCCTCGGGCCCGGCTTCGAGTGCGGAGCGCGTGAACTCGTCCAGGGTTACCTGCCAGGGCAGCAGCGACAACGTTCTCGAGTCACTCATCGGGGATCTCCGTCATTCCTGTTCGGGCAACGTCGGTCAGGCGCCGACGAGGAAAAGATGTTCGAGGTGCGCGAGCGCGGCGATGCGATCGGCCACAGGGCTGCCACCCGCGTCCCGCCACTGCAGCAACGTCTCGACGGCGTCGGTGAGGTCGCGGACGCGGAGTGGCTTGCTGAGGGCGCCGAGCCCGGCTTCCGCAGCGCGATCGTCACGGATGGCGCCGGTCACAAAGCTGATCGCCACCCGCTCGAGCGCGGGCTCCTCGAGGATTGCTCGGGCGAGGCGGACTCCGTGCATGTCGGGGAGGATCCCGTCGATGAGGATCACCGGGGCAGCCGTGCGATGCAGCTCGGCCATCGCCTCCTCTCCGGTGCGGACCCCGACCGGCGCATAGCCGGCGCGCTCGAGCGCGAACGTCAGGAACCCGCGAACGCCGTCATCGTCCTCGACGATCAGAACGCTGGGCGAACCCGCTGTTGCCATGGCGGCTGGATCATACCCGGCGGTCGCTACGGGTACGACCCGAGGCGCACTCCTTCATCGAGCCGTGACCGTCCGCGACCTCCGGTGCTCGCAGTCGTTCATGTTGTGATGGCAGCCGCAGGTCTCCATGATCTGCAGGAGCTCCAGATCCGCACCGTCGAAATGAAGCACGGGCGTCCCGTTGGTGTCAGCGTCGGTGGGGACGACGGCACTGGCCGACACGTATACGGGGTGGCCATTGAGGTGGACCCACGGAAGCATGTTCGGCACGCCGGCTCGAACCATGCGCTCGGCCTCCTCGGCTGACGCGGCCTCCTCGAGCGACCGATGACCGACGGAGCTTCGATACGACGAGGTCGCCATGTCCATCGGGAGACCCGGCGAGTCCGAGATGAGTCCGGCGACCGCCTCGGGTAGCAGGTCCATGCCGATCTCGACGAGCTTCCGCGTGAGGGTGCCGGCGGTGTCGGTCGGCTCGATCGTGAGCGGCGCCTGCGCCAGGACTGGTCCGGCGTCGACCTTGGGGGCGGCGCGATGCAGGCTGATCCCCGTGACGGGCGCGCCGTCGGCGATCGCCCAGTACACCGGCTCCGGGCCCCGATACGCCGGAAGCAGGCTCGGATGGACGTTGAGCCAGCCGTGTCGCGCGAGACCCAGCGCACGTGGCCCGACGATCTGGTCGAAGCTGGCCATGACCACCGCGTCGAGCCCGAGCTCGTCGATGGCGAATCGGGAGTGCTCGTCGTTGATTCGCCACGCGCGGATGAGGGGAATGCCGAGGTGATCGGCGATCCGGCTGAGCGCGTTGTCGCCGAGGATCGCGGGATGCGCTCCAGGAGACGTGATGATCCCGACGGGCTGCACGTCGAGCTGGAGCAGCCGGAGCAGGAACGCGAGGCTGAAGTCGGAAGGGAACCCCGCGAACGCGACGCGAGGTCCGGAGCCGGCCGCGATGACCTCGGGCGGGGGAGGGAGGTCGCGATCGGGGATGAACGTGAAGATCTCGTGCGCCCAGAGATCGTTTCGCACCGCATCCAGGTAGACGGAGTTGGTGGCCATCTCAGCTGATGCTACCTGTCGGCGCGATCGGGCTCACCAATCGTTCACGGACGAGCGCCTCCAGCACCGTCGCGACCGCGCCGCGATCGCGCCCTGCAGCTACGGTCGCAACATGCGAGTGGAGCTCGTCGATGCTGCGCGGCGCGGGGGTTGCGAGCATGGCGCGGAGCACCGCGCCGCGCAGCTCCCGGGTGCTCCCCTTGTAGCGGACTGACGGGCGCCCTGCCGGCGCGGGTCCGATCGCGACACGTGGTCGGGATGCGCACCCGGTCGCGAGCGGACATCCATGGCACAGGGGACGCGCACGGCAATGAACGGCGCCGGTATCGAAGAGGGCATACGTGAACTCGCGAGAGCTCAGCGCACGCGGTCGCGCCGCGGTGAGCGCCGCCTCGAGCGCCGCGGTGTGGACATCACGCGGCTCGAGGCCCAGCGCTGCTCTGGCGGTGACCCGGGCGATGTTGACGTCCTGCGGCGGGACGCCCGCGTCTCCGAAGGCAAGGACGCGCAGCGCCCTGGCGGTGTACGCGCCGACACCGGGCAGCTCGCGCAGCCCTGCCTCAGTCGCCGGCCATCCGCGTGCGCGAAGGGCGTTTGCGGTGTCGTGGAGCGCTCGCGCCCGGCGTGGGTACCCGAGGCCCTGCCACTCGCGGAGGACGTCGTCGAGCGGGGCCGTGGCGCAGGCGTCGGGATTCGGCCAGCGAGCCATGAAGGATTCCCAGCGCCCGATGACTCGAGCAACCTGCGTCTGCTGGAGCATGACCTCGCTGACGAGGATCGCCCAGGGGTCGTCAGTGGCACGCCACGGCAGGTGATGCCGGCCGCTCTCCGCATACCAGCGCGCGAGCCCGCGGGTCCACACGCGTCGCAGTTTGTCAGTCTCGGCTAGCGCCGTCCATAGCAGTCCATATCGGACAGGCACCCGCCCGCTCCGAGTTCGCTTGACGCGTCCGTGTCCCATATGGACGGCTGTGGACTCATCCGAAACTAGGATGCGAGCACCGTCGAAGGTGTCAGACGAAGGTGTCAGGCGCGAGGTGGGTCGTGGGGCATTGCGCCACCTCCTCAGCCGCGTTACTTAGCGCTAACCATGGCCAGAACGATCACCTCGTAGGAACGGTGAACTTTGTCCACAAATGCGCGGCGGACATTTGGTGGACTTTGTCTACAAATGCTATACGCAGCAAAGGATTTGGAGATTGACCCGGTGCCGTGGTACGGTCACGTCGTGGTTGCCGAACTGCTCAATGCCGACGATCAAATGGCGCTGATTGTTGCCCGCCGTTACTGCCGAACCGGCGAGCTCAAGGCGTTGCGCGAGCGGTTGGGTTTGTCGGCCGATGAAACCGCGCGCATCCTGGGTTGCACCACTCGCGTGGAGGTCTGGCGCTGGGAGCAGGGGACGGTGCCGAAGGGTGACCGAGCACTCGCGCTCGGCCGCCTCATTCTGGAGTGGCTCGTCCTCGAACAGCACGCCGACGGAGCGCTTGCCGGTGTGTGACGTTGAAGAACCCAGGATCATGTATGACGCCAAGGGTGCGGCCCGGGCGATGTCGATCAGCCGCAGCGGTGTGTTCCTGCTGATCGCGCGCGGGGAACTCAATTCCACCGTGGTCGCTGGTCGACGCCTGATCGCGCATTCGGACCTTATCGACCTGGTCCGACGCAAGCAAGAAGAAAGCGCAGCCGGGATCACCACAACCCCGACTGCGCATTGGGAGGGAGGCAATGTCGGTGCCCCGAACCCCGCCGTCTAACGATACAACGGCTGATGCCGAGTGGCGTCGCCTCGAGATTCGCGCGCGGCTGGAAACCGCCGCGAGCGCATATGGCACGGGCCTCTTCGCTGTGACGATTCCGCTCTTCACGCCGGCGGAACGCCGGGAGTTCGCAGAGATGGGAGCGCTCATCGCCACGCTGAACGGGATCGTCGCGGAGTCGATCCGCAAGCACCCGATCCCAGTGGAAGGAATGATCCGCCAGCTCGAGGCCGAAGCCGAACGCCGGGGCCGGATGGATGCACGCTTCGCCGCCGCGCTCCGCGTCATCAGTGCCGCGCTCGCCCCCGAGCACGCGTCGCTCGCGGCATAGCCAGGACCAAAGGAGGACAACCAGAAGTGAGCAATGGCTACTTTCGTCTCGCCAGGATCGACACCGCCAAGGGCGTGCTCTGCATCGACGAGTGTTGGGGCAACCTCGCGCACGAGGACCGTGCCTATCGCGTGTCGCTCGTCGGTGAGAATACGAAGCTTGCCGGCGAGCTGCTCTTCTCTCGGGACCAGGTGCAAGCGCTGGCGGCCCAGCTCGCCGAGTACTTTGCCGCGCCGATCGGGCTGGTCACTGCCGGCGGCGGCGATGTCGATCCAGACGATTTGCCCTTCTGATGACCACGAACTTCGCGACCCACCATCACCGTGCCAAGGGCGCAAGGGGGACGCCGTGAGCCTTGGCCTTGACGTTGACTTAGTCACGCACGTGCTCCTCGCTGATGGGTGGCACACAGTCCTGGAGCGGTCCTTCACGCTCGACAGTTACGAGTTCTTTTGGTCGGGCACCCCGGGCAAGACGGTCGCCGATGCGCAACGGGACGACGACGCCAGAGGGCGCGGCTATCGCGACCCGATGGTGCTGCACAGCGGTGGCAACTCGGGCGTGTGCGCGACCGGCTTCTCCTTCAAGGAGGAGGGTTCGGGGTGGATAAGCGGACCGTTGACGGCGATCCTCGGGGTACGCCACGGAGACGCCGAATAAGCAATGACGGCCGCCGACCACGCCTTCACCTTCGACCGCGGCATCGCGACGCTCGCCTGGCCCGAGTACGACGTGTCGCTCACGTTCGACCGCTTCCATGAGGATCGGCGCTCCCATGACGTCGCGGCCGAGATGTCCTGCTTCACCGGGAGCAACGGGTCGCGCGCGATGCTGCATCGTGCGCGTCTGAACCTCGGTTCGACACGAGCGCGCACAGATGCAGCCAAGTACCTCACCGGACGCGACGATTCGGTTGACTGGGCCGGGTTGCTCGAGCAGTGCGCGTGGCAGGTGCTCGACGCCTTCCGGCGCGGACGCGACCCCGTGCTGCTCCGCGACGTGGTGGTCGATGAAACCGCCCCCAGAGTGGTGATCGCCCCGCTCCTGGCCGCCGACGATCCGGTGATTCTCTTCGGTGACGGCGGCAGCGCCAAGAGCATGCTCGGACTCGCCCTCGCGATGTCCGTCGAGAGCGGCACGGCCTACGCGGGCCTTCCCGTCTCGCAATCCCTCAAGACCGCTTATCTGGACTTCGAGTGGCAGGCATCACCACATCGGCGGCGCATGCAGGCGCTCTGTGGTGACAACGAGCTGCCCCCTGTCGTGTACGTCCCTTGTGGCGCCGAAGGACCGCTCAGCGCACAGGTGGAACGGTTGCAGCGGATCATTCACGAGCGCTCGATCAAGTACGTGATCCTCGACTCGGTTGCGCTCGCCTGCGCCGGCCCGCCCGAAGAGGCCGGGGTCGCGCTCGACTTCTTCCAAGCGCTCACGCGCCTGAACGTCGGCGCCTGTCTGCTCGCGCACATCAACCGCGGTGGTGACGAGGATCGACCCTTCGGCTCGACCTTCTGGCACAACAGCGCGCGCATGACCTGGTTCCTGAAGGCATCCCAGGAGTCCGGATCACCGCGGCTCGACCTTGCCCTGACCAACAAGAAGAGCAACGACGGCCCCAAGGCCGCGTCCTTCGCGCTGCACTTCGAGTTTGAGCCCACTCGGACCACGATCACGACAACCGACCTCGCCAGCATCCCCGAACTCGCCGGCGCGCTGTCCATCAAAGACCGTATCCGTGCGCTGCTGAAGTCTCAGCCGCTGACCGTCGCCGGCCTGGCCGATCGCCTCGAAGCTGACGCCCACACGGTGCGAAGAACGGTCGTTCGGGGCGAGGGGACAGTGTTCGTGCGCATTCCCGGCCCCGAGCCCACTCAGTGGGGCTTGCTGGAACGGGGGACAACCGACAGGACAACAGGGGGACACCCGCCAGCGGTGCGCCTAGCATGAATACGAATCCACAGGGGGACATGTCCCCTCGAGGACAGGACACCGGGCTGGTGCGGAGCCTCAGAGAGCGGGGGGCACGAGCCCCCTCTGGGGCGCAGCCTGGGGACAGGGGACAAGTCGTCTCACTTAAGGGTGTCCCCTTGTCCCCCCGACTCCATCCGACGTGGTTTCCGTACGCACGGAAAACTGGGCCCAGGCCCAGGTCCCTAAGGAGCGCGGCCCCCGGTGCAGCACCCCTTGCGGTGGCGCACCCCATGCGGCGTCCCGACACGCCGCGAGGTGCCCGCACAGTCAGAGTGACTGTCGTGGTACAGCCTCAGTTGAATACGAATGCGGCACTTTCGGCCGCTCTGACACCCCCAATTGACACCTTGGCGACCCCAAAACGGCGTCCTGGAGCCGCATCGTGACCGCTGCCAAGCGCCGCGGCAGCCGTTTCGAGGCCGACGTGGTCGCCTACCTCGCCGAGCACGGCTTCCCGCTGGCCGAGAGACGAGTGATGGGCGGCACCAGGGACCGTGGCGACGTCGCAGGCGTTCCCGGCTGGACACTCGAGCTGAAGGCCACGCGCGTCCTCGACCTGGCGGGCGCGCTCCACGAGGCCAGGGCGGAAGCGATGAACGCCGGCACGATCGACTTCGCCGCAATCCTGAAGCGCCGCAACCATCCTGTCGCCGCCGCGTACGTCGTGCTGCCGCTCGCCAACTTCGCTCATCTGCTCAACCGATCAACTCACACAGCCCGCTCATGGGGGATTGCCGGTGCCCACTTCCCGCCGGCGTCCCCCGCTCATTCACTGCACACGGAGTAGCCATGTACCCGCACACAACCGCAACCACGCTGTACGACGACGACCTGCAGACGCTCATCAGGGCGTGTATGGACGATCCGGTCCTCGCGGGCGACGTACTGCGCTGCCTTGACCTCGCCATGACGCCCCAGCTCGACGATATCGAGTGCGCCAAAGCGCTCACGTCGGCCACTGGGGCCACGCTGGCCCAACAGCCCGAGACGGCCGATGCCTGGCTCCGCCGGATGCGCTTGGAATGGGCTGAGGTGACGCTCCCCGCGCGCTCAACGACCATCCACGGCAACACGGAGAAATAGCCAATGGCCCACTTCCTGGACGCTGAAAACCCCGCCGACATGCTGCTGAAGGCTATCCGGGCAGATCCCGGTTTGCGCGAAACCCTGCGACGTCGCCTCGGCATCAAACCTGTCGACCACGCAGCGATGGATCGAGAGATCGCCGAGCTGCGCAAGAAGCTCGCACAACTTGAGGCAATGGCGCCGCCGCCTCGTGTCCCGACACCGCCGCCCTATCTCTACAAAACGACCGCTTCCAACGGCCACAACTCGCAACCCAGGAGAACCCGACCATGAGCTTTCCGTCCCTCTTCCAGCACTTTGCGGGCCGGCGCACGCCGCGACCCAATGCACCGGAACCCGCAACCGAGCAGCGTGCTTTCGCGCCACCGGAGCCGATGCGCATTGATCCCACCAGTGGGAGCGCACCCGCCGCGTTCGCACCACCGGAACCGTCGTCGAGCCCGACGCGCGTGAACGCGTTTGGGGTTGAACTCGTGGCCGACGGGATCACCGATCCGCGGAGTGTCAATCCTGCCGCCACGACTGGCAAGCCGCTCATGGTGTATCCGATGAGCGCGCCGGGGATGAAGGTCACTCCGATCGACGTCCGAAATCATTCTGGAGAGCAGTCATGAGGTTTGGCGAACAAGATCGACATAGCTACGCCATCGAGCAGACGCCGCCGCGCAATGTGGCCGCGGACATTGCCGAGTGGGCTGCGCGCACCGCTCCGCCGCCGCCGGCGAGTCACTTTGCAGCACCGCCCGCCGCCCGTCAACTGAGCGGCACTGAGTACGTGGCCGCGCAACTCGCTGAGCGGCGCCGTGCGAAAGAGGCCGAGCAGGTGCATGGGACCATTTTGGACGCGGCTGTGGAACGGCTCGGAGTGCTGCTCGAGGCCGTTGCGGATCAGCGGGAGGGCCGCGAGTTGACCTCACGGCAGATGGCCGCGCTTGGAGATTTGTCGCGGCTGCTCTTCACTGCGCGCGAAAGGCGCGTCGGCCTGGGGCCGGCAGGCGTCTACGCCGTTGCGCCGGCCGAGCCCGCTCCGGCTCCGGTCGTCCCCGCTGCTCCGGTTGCTGTCGCTCCGCCCCGGATGAGGACGCGGACCAGGTGAGTGCAGCGTGACCTGGTTGTCGCCGACCGATGAGCAACAGAGGGCGCAGCTCGAGGCCCAGGACTGGCGCTGCGCGTCATGTCAGTGCTCGCTGGCAGAGGCGCCACGCGCCGGCGTGACAACCGCCGAGGGTTGGCGAATCGTCTGTTCGCGGTGCGGCTCCGCTTTGAACCTTTTATTGGCCAAGAAGGCTCGTCTGTGAGCGGTGGACGTGGGCGTCGGTCACGTGCGGTGCCGGCGTCCTCCTCCGCCGCCTTACTTCCTTTTCGCGGCGGTCCGTGGGGGTGCCGAGTGTGGTCGGCTCGGCGCCCCTTTTCACCCACGAACACACCCGAACACCGGGTCACGCCGTTCTGGCGTTCCTGGACGTTCCTAGGGGCATGTAATGGCATCTGAAATGAAAGAGCCGGCGCGCAAGTACGGGGTGGTGCTCGCTGCAGCACCGCAACGGTGCGGGGCGAAGACACGCGCCGAGGACGCGCACCCGTGTAAGAACTACGCGATCGAGGGATCGACGCGGTGCAAATTCCACGGGTCGGCCAGCCCCCAGGCGAAACGCAAAGCGCGCGAGCGCATCGCCGAAGAGCGCGCGGCTGCAGTGCTGCGCACGCAACCCGCGGAGCCCGTGACGGATGCGGTGGCAGCGTTGCGCCGTCTCTGCGCGGAGGTGCTACGCAACGCCGACGCACAGCTCGAGGCCGGCCAGACGACGGGCTCGACCACCGGCGAGTGGATCGACCGCGCGTCGCGTCTGCTCGTCGAGCTGGCACGCATCGATGGTGCTTACATCGATCGATCTGCGGTGCTCACCTGGGACGCCGGCGGGGTCGCGGACCTCGACCTCGACCGGCAGATTGAGGAGATCTACGGGAACCTGATCGCCAAGCCGAGCACCGTGGCGCGGCTGAACACCCTGTACGACGCGCTCGATGCCGAAGCGG
>DATLRX010000075.1:0-2366 GCA_035534435.1 Candidatus Acidiferrales bacterium | reverse complement strand
ACGCCCCGGTTGATCGATTGGACATCCCTGGTGAGCCGGCCCCTTCGCTCCACCCCCACCCCAGCAAGCAGGAGCTTCACCGCTAATACGAGCCGGTCCGCCGGCGAGCGCCGCGACCGGTACTCAATGCCTCGATTTCTGGCTCTCCGGGGGTGATCGTAGGTGAAGTTACGCTAGTGGTTGTTCGTGTGGGAGTGTGAGGGTGACGGGTCCGCAGGTGAGGTGGATGAGTGCGAGCGCGGCGTTGGCGGAGTGGAAGCCGTAGGCGCGGCGGACGATCAGCTTGACGCGGTTGTTCATCGCTTCGGCTCGGGCGTTGCTGAGGTTCAGGCGTCGGGCGGCGAGGATGCCGTCGCGGTGTTTGCGGATCGTGCGTCCGAGGCGGATGAACGGTTTCAGGCGGCTGCGGGAGAGGCGGGCGAGGAGCCGGTCGATCAGCATCTCGACGGCGTCGACGGTGAGGCCGGCAGCGAAGATCGCGCGGACCATCTCCTTGATCGTCCAGGCGCGCGGGATCTTGCCGCCGGCGGCGTGGAATGCGGTGAGCGTGTCGGCCTGGCGGTCGGTGAGATCTGCGGGGTTCTTCAGCAGCGCCCAGCGACTGTCTTTGAACTGCTTGGCGGCGTCTGGATCGCCCGCGCGGCGCAGCTCGTTCCAGTGCTCGCGGCGGACCTCGTCAAGCGCTTTGGTCGCGAGCGCCACGACGTGGTAGTTGTCGATACAGATGACCGCTTGCGGAGCGTGCTCGCGGACCGACTTGGCATACCCCTCGCCCATGTCCATCGAGACGGCGGTCAGCTTGGAGGCGCGCTCACCGACCCGAGCCGCGGCGTTGGCTTCGACGGGCTGTTCGGCCTGGATCTCGGGCGGATCCAGCGGTTCTGGCTGGGCAACGCCAGCGGGACGCAGGTCGGGGTCGAGCTCGGCGAAGAACCGGTCGGCGGCGGCCTGGCCCTTGCCCTCGCAGCCCCACACCACGCAGCGGCGGCGGTGATCGCCAACCAGCGTCAGGTAGCGATGCCCCTTGCGCCAGGCGACCTCGTCGATCGAGATCTCAAACAGGCCTGTGAGCCGGCCAGCGTCGATCAGCTCGCCGCCGACGCGCTCGATGACCCTGCCGATCGTCTGCCAGTCAATCCTCGTCAAGCGGCAGGTCGCGGTCTTGTCGGTCTTCGTCGCCAACCACGCGATCAGGTTCTCGAAGTCGCGCGTGAACCTGGCGCCGTCACGGGCGAACGGGACGCCCTCCACGCGCACGCCGTGCTCGGGGCAGCGCAGCCGCCTGAGCCTGGCATGGACCTCGAGCCGCCATCGGCCGAGATCGAGATGGCGCCAGACCGAGTCGTGATGCTGGCGGCTCTCGCGATGACGCGTCGAGTAGGAGCACTTCGGGCAACGAAGCAGGCGAGCCCGCAACGCGACCGTGACGACGACCCGATCGGACTCAAAGCAGACCGATCGGACCCACACACCAGGCAGGCACAGCAAACGAGAGAATGCGCTCGTGACGCGCATGGGCGACGACCTCCAAGTTCGGACCATCTGACAGGCCAGAACCTAGGGTCCGAACCCGTGCGCGTCGCCCCCCGCCCTCACGCCACCCCGCAAGCAGCGACGAAACCCTGCTCAGGCCCACGAACAAGCGCTCGCCCGCACACCCAAGTCACCTACGATCACCCACGGAGCCTCACAATCGGCCGTTAGCTCGTCGTGCGCCTTCGTCTTGTTCGCGAGCGTGGTAACGAGCCTTTCCACGCCAACGCGGGCGTCGCTCTCCGCCGCGGCCGCGGTCTCTACGGCTTGGCGTGCAGCGGATTGCGCCTCGATCTGCAGAGTTTTCGCGTCTTCCAGAGTTCTCACCCGGTGCCTCAATCTGTCCACGTCGTCGACACCTTCGAGCGCGCCGGCAACGGCGGCGCGTGCCCGCTCGAGGTCTCTTCTGGCCGCTGCGCTCTCTGCCGCCGCGAGTGCCAGGGTCGCGCCGGCCTTGTCAGCTTCCTCACGGCATATCTCGTCACGCTGCCTTGATGCAGCCAGAGATTCGGCAACGTGCTCGTCAATCTCCGGCGCAGACTCAAGGACCCGGTGGCACACCGGGCAGGGGTCCCCCGCCTTCAGTCGCTCGGCGAGGCTAGCCGCTGCATGGGCGGCAGTCAGCCGGGTGAATTCGTTCTGAGCCGTCTGCGCAGCCCTCGTGGTCTCCTCGTTCACCGACTGTGCCGTCTTGAGATGCTCAGCTCTTGCTGCTGCCTCGAGCTCGGCATCTGCGAGTTGCGAAATCAGCCCTTCTGCGCTACTGAGTCGGTTGGTGGCCTCCAAGGCAGCGTTGCTTGCGTCATTCAACGCTCGGTCGACCGCTGCAGCGG
>DATLRX010000074.1:0-32980 GCA_035534435.1 Candidatus Acidiferrales bacterium | reverse complement strand
CCTGCACCTCGCCGAGACGCATGATCGCTCCCTTCCCGTGAGCCCGCTCGATCTGTCCGAGCGCTGTCTCCAGTGCCCGATCCCGCTCCGTCGCCACCGGCACACTCCTCTCGTCTTGGGGCGCCCGAGAACGCCTTCCGCTTACTTCAACGACGGGCTCGATGCTACGACTTGCTGTCAGTGTGTTCGTCAACGCTGTGCTCCAAGGGTGGTCGGAATGGTTGGAGATGCGGCTGAAAAAGCCAGAGGGGCGCCGCGACGGGCGGCGGTCCGGGCTCGTCCGGTGGGGCGAACATTTGTACTGTACAGCGTTTGAGCGGACGTGACAAGCCCGAAGTTCTGATCTCGCCAGAGCGGCATACGGCGATCGTCAGCCCTCCGGGGTCGCGTCAGGCGAACCCCCTTCGCCGTCACCGGGGGCCTGTCCGACGAACTCGAGACACAGTCGAAGCGCGGTATGGACGGCACTTGCGCGGTTGGCCTCGCGGCCGAGGTCCCCGCTGAGCCGCACCACCTGCCCCGATCCCAGGCCCGCGACCGCGACGAACACCAGACCAGGCGGCTTCTGCTCGCTTGCGTCGGGCCCGGCGACGCCCGTGATGCCGGCGCCGATCGTCGCCTTGAAGCGCTCGCAGGCGCCCATGGCCATCGCCATGGCGACCTCCGCGCTCACCGCGCCGTGCGTCGCCAGCAGGTGCCTGCCGACGCCGAGGTGGACCGCCTTGACGTCGTTGCCGTAGGCGATGATCCCGCCGCGCACGTAGGCGGACGATCCCGGGGTCGCGGTGAGCGCCGCGCCGAGCAGACCGCCGGTGCACGACTCGGCCACCGCGATGGTCATCCGTCGCTCGATCAGGCGCGCTCCGAGGGTCGCTGCCTCGGGGAATGCCGTGGCGAGCACGGGCGCCTCGGCATCGGCTCGTGGGTCCGGCTCAGTCCCCTCGCCCATCGCGTCAGATCACGAAGCGGCGGTAGCGCCAGAGGTAGTCGAGGCCGCTCAACACGGTCGCGACGACCGCGAGCACGACGAACACCTCGGCCGCGATGTGGATCGCCGGGTAGGGCTGCTCGAGGATGAGGAGCACGATCATCACGTTCTGCGTGACCGTTTTCGACTTGCCCCACGGGGTCGCGCCCACCACGACACCCTGGCCCGCCGCGACGAATCGCAGCCCGGTGATGACGAACTCCCGCGTGAAGATCACGACGACCACCCAGAACGGCACCACGCTCTGGCTCACCATGACCGCCAGCACCGTGATGACGAGGATCTTGTCCGCAAGCGGGTCGAGGAACTTGCCGAGCTCGGTCACGAGACCGCGGCTCCTCGCGATCCGTCCGTCGAGCGTGTCGGTGGCGGCGGCACCCGCGTACACCGCGACGCTCACCTGGTCGTGGTACGGCCACGACGCCGTCAGCGTGTAGCCGATCACCGGGACGAGCAGCAGCCGGAGGATGGTCAGCTGGGTCGGCAGGGTCAGATGCCGCGTCACCGGTAGTTGGTGAACTGCAGCGGGACGTCGAGGTCCGTGTCCCTGAGCTGCTGGATCACTGCCTGCAGCTCGTCCTTGTCCTTGCTCGACACGCGCAGCTGATCGCCCTGGGTGCGGACCTGCGCCTTCGGGTGCTGTGCACGGATGCGTTTGGTGAGGTCACGGGCGAGCTCCTCGCCGATCCCCTTGCGGAGCTTGATCACCTGACGAACGTTGCCCTTCGCCGCCGCCTCCGGCTTCTGCGGGTCGAGGACCTTGAGATCGATGCCGCGGCGGTGCAGCTTGCTCTGCATCACGTCGATGATCGATTTGAGCTGCGCCTCGGTCCCGGTCAGCAACGTGATCGTCTCGTCCTCGAGCGTGATCTCGACCGTGATCCCCTTGAAGTCGTAGCGGGTCGTGATCTCGCGACGAGCCTGGTCCACGGCGTTCACCAGCTCCTGGCGGTCGAACTCGCTGACGACGTCGAAGCTGTGGTCCTGGGGCATGACCTGCTGAGGATAGCGACACACCACGAAGGCGAGTGCGGCTGCACGGCGCTGCGATGCCGCTCGGATCGCGCCGGGGCTTACTCCTCGCCGAGATCGGCGAGCAGCTCGTCGACCTGGAAGACGTCCATGAGCACCTCGCGCGACTTGCTGCCCTCGAACGGCCCGACCACGCCGTGCTCCGCGAGCTGGTCGACGAGTCGCGCCGCACGCGTGTAGCCGATGCTCATCTTCCGCTGCAGCAGCGACGCGGCCGCGCGTCCCTCGGCCGCGACGGTGTGCGCGGCCTTGGCGAACAGCGGGTCGCGCTTCGCGGCGTCGCGAGCCCACGAGACCGTGGCCTCGACGGTGAAGATCTCCTCCTGGTAGTCGGGCTTCCCCTGCTGCTTCCAGTGCCCGATGAGCGTGTCGAGCTCGCGATCGCTGACGAACGCCCCCTGCAAGCGGCGGGGCTTGCCCTCGTCGATCGGCAGGTACAGCATGTCGCCACGCCCGAGGAGCTTCTCGGCGCCCATCTCGTCGAGGATGACGCGCGAATCGACACCGCTCGACACCGCGAAGGCGACGCGGCTCGGGATGTTGGCCTTGATGAGGCCCGTGATGATGTCGGCCGACGGTCGCTGAGTCGCGACGATCAGGTGCAGGCCGACGGCGCGCGCGAGCTGCGCGATCCGGCAGATGAGATCCTCGATCTCGCCCGCGGCGACCATCATCAGGTCGGCGAGCTCGTCGATGACGATGACGACGTATGGCAGCGGCGCGACGCCGAGGCCCGGCGCTCTCTCGTTGAAGGCGACGATGTTGCGCGCGCCGTGCGAAGCGAAGAGCTTGTAGCGCTCCTCCATCTCCTTGACCGCCCACCGGAGCGCGGCGACCGCCGACTCGGGCTCGACGACGACGGGCACCAGCAGGTGCGGCAGGTCACCGAAGTTCGAGAGCTCGACCCGCTTGGGGTCGATGAGGATCATCTTCAGCTGCGCCGGCGTCGCCTGCAGCAGGAAGCCGCCGAGCACCGCGTTGATGCAGACCGACTTGCCGCTTCCGGTCGCCCCGGCGATCAACAGGTGCGGCATGCGTGTGAGGTCGCCGATGACCGGATGGCCGCTCACGTCGGCGCCGAGCGCGACGCTCAACCGGTTGCGTTTGTCGGTGAATGCGGCCGACTCGACCGTCTCCTTGAGGCTGACCAGCTGCGCGGCCTTGTTCGGCACCTCGACGCCGATCGCCGACTTTCCGGGGATGAACGGCTGGATGCGGATCGGCGCCGCAAGGGCGAGCGCGAGGTCGGTCTGGTAGCCGAGGATGCGCCGCACCGGCACGCCCACGGCCGGTTGCAGCTCGTACTGCGTCACCGTCGGCCCGCTGTTGGCGCCGACGATCCGCGTCTCGATGCCGAAGGACTGCAGCGTGCTCACGATCTTGTCACCTGTGGCACGAACTTCGGCGGCGAGCCGCTCGCGCTTGCCGGTGATCGTGTCGAGCAACTCGGGTGTCGGCAGCACCCACACCTTCTCCGGCTCGTCGTTGATCAGCGAGGCGTGTCCGACGCCCACCTCCGGCACCGGTCCGATGACCGGCGCGAGCGCGCCGTCGTGCGCCGCGGGCACACCCTCGAACTCGCGCGTGAAGCCGTGCTCGCCGAGGTCCTCGCCGGTCGCCTGCGGAACCTCCGGGTCGAGGAACTCCGTCACCGGCGGCGCCGGCGGCGGAAGCTTTCGTGTGTCGAACGGGAGGGTCACCGGGACACCCGTCAGCTCTGTCGATGCCTCGGGAGCCGGGAAGGCACGAGCCCGTTCGGGCGCCGAGGCCGGCGATCGATCCCGGCGCATGCTCTCGCCCTCGGCGGCGAACCAGCGTCCGATTGCGCGCAGGGCCGCACCCGTGCGGAGATCGGTCGCCAGGATCACGCCCAGGAAGGCGACGACGACGAGCGCCACAGCGGCGCCGGCACCGCCGAGCACGCGCTCGACCCCGGTGCCGATCCAGCGTCCGAGGGCACCCGCGTTCGCCGGCCCGACCATCCCTGTCAGCCCGAGCAGCGCACCCATCGCTACGGCGCTCCCAAGGGCGGCAAGCGTGCCTGCGCGCCACTCCGGGGTCAGGCACAGACGAACCCCGGTGAGGATGAGCCCTGCCACGCCGATCCAGGCTCCGATACCGAACGCCGCGAAGAGGCCGTCGTGGATCGGGCCTGCCACGGCTCCGCCGCCGGGCAGAAAAAGCACGGCGCCCAGGATGACGCCGGCACCGATCGAACCGATCCCGGTGAGCTCACGGCGGAGGTCGCGATGCAACAGCGGACCGCGCGACGGCGTGGCGCGCGAACGCGGGCGCGGCGCAGGACGTCTCGATCCTGCGGTGCGCTGGCGCTTGCGCGGCGGCCTGGTCGGGGCGGAGCGAGCCATCAGATGAACTCGATGTGGGACGCGTGGAAGACGGGCTACCGAGGCCCCTTGATCGGGTCGGATGCTATCAGCAAAACGGCCTTCACAAGAGCGCCGGCGCACGCGGTCTTTGGCGGGTTGGAGGATCGGATCGCGTCGAACATGCGTGCCATACTACACGGATGTGTTGTCGCGGTGACTCTCCAGCAGCGGGCACGGCGCCGGCCGCAGCGCGCCGCTCGGCATCATCCACCTCATGAACATCGGGATTGCGCTGTTCACCGGCGCGGAGGAGCTCGACTTCGCCGGGCCGTGGGAGGTGCTCGCCTTCTGGGCTCGCAGCTGGCCGGATGACGGCGTCTCGGTGTTCGCCGTCGCCGAGGATCTCGAGCCCGTGCGCTGCGCCAAGGGCCTCCGCGTGCTGCCTGATCGCAGCTGGCAGGACACCCCGAACCTCGATGTGCTCGTCTACCCGGGCGGCCGCGGCACCCGCGCTCAGCTCGATCGAGACAACCCGATCCATGTTCGCCTGCGGGGCCTTGCCGGCGCAGGCACCCTGATGACCAGCGTCTGCACCGGCTCGCTTGTCTTCGCCGCGGCGGGGCTGCTGCGCGATCGTCCCGCCACGACGCACTGGGCCTCGCTCGAGCGTCTCGCAGAACTCGACCCCACCATCGTCGTCCGGCCGGACGATCGATTCGTCGACAGCGGCGCGATCATCACCGCGGCAGGCATTTCCGCCGGGATCGACATGGCGCTGCACCTTGTCGCACGCCTCCACTCCGCCGATCGAGCCGTCGAGGTGCGTCGCGGGATTCAGTACGACCCACTGCCTCCGGTCTGAGCCGGCGCCACCTCGTCATCGCGGTCGGCAGCGAGGTCTCCAATCGCTGCGTCGCGCTGAAGCTGGCGTCGTCGATGGCGACACCTGGGTCCCCGCCACTCCCCCGAAGGAGCGACGCCATGTTGACCCCCGGGCGAGCGGGGTCGATGTTCGCGTCGTCCTGGGCGAGCACGAACAGGTCGTCGAGGCTGCCCTGCGTGTCGGTGTCGCCCGCGCCCTCGGTGTGCCCGCCATGCACGGCTCGGCGTTGTCCGTTTGTGACCGCTCGGCATCCGTCAGACCTCGGTGACGAGCGGCAGGATCAGCGGGCGGCGCTTGGTCGTCCTGTACAGGAATCGCGAGAGCCCCTCGTGGATCGCGCCCTGCCATGCGGTGTAGCCCGCATCGGGCGTGAGCCGCGATACCAGAGAGAGCACGTGCTCACGGGCTTCATCGAACAGCGCATCGGCGTCGTCCGCGACGAACCCCCGCGAGACGAGATCCGGTCCCGCGACGACGGCGCCGCTCGAACGCTCGACGGTGACGACGACGAGGATGACCCCGTCCTGCGCAAGCTGCTGGCGGTCGCGGAACACGACGTCGCCGGCTTCCTCGATGCTCAGACCGTCGACGTACACGTAACCGCAGCGAACCTTCTCCCCCGTCAGGTGAGCGCCGTGCTCGTCGAAGGCGACGACGGTGCCGTTGTCGATCGGCAGGACGTGGTCGGCCGGGATGCCCACCGAGCGAGCGAGTGCTGCGTGCAACGCGAGATGCCGGTACTCGCCGTGCACGGGAATGAAGTAGCGCGGCCGCGTGAGCGTCAGCAGCAGCTTCAGCTCCTCGCGGCTGGCGTGACCCGATGCGTGCACCTTGTGACGCGAGGAGTTGAACACGCGCGCACCGCGCCGGTAGAGGTTGTTGATCGTGCGATGCACCGATTCCTCGTTTCCGGGAATGGGGTTTGCGCTGATGATCACCGTGTCGCGCTCGTGCAGGCTCACCATGCGATGCTCTCCGGCGGCGATCCGCACGAGAGCGGACAGTGGCTCACCCTGTGCCCCGGTGCAGAGGATCGCGAGCTCTTTGTCGGGCACGCTCTCGTGCTCCTTCGGCGTCACGAACGTGCCCGGCGGAACGTGCAGATAGCCGAGCTCTTCGGCGACCTTGATGTTCTTGAGCATCGATCGCCCGACGATGAAGCAGCGTCTTCCGCTTGCCTGCGCGGCGTCGATCGCCTGCTGCAGCCGGGAGATGTTGGACGCGAACGTGGCCATCACGATGCGGCCTTCGGCGCCCTCGAAAATCGGCGCGAGCCCCTCGCCGACGGTGCGCTCGCTCGGTGTCGTTCCCTCCTGCTCCACGTTGGTGCTGTCACTGAGGAGGAGCAGCACGCCGTCGTCGCCCATGCGCGCGAGTCGCGCGAGGTCCGGCGGCTCTCCCTGAACGGGGGTGCTGTCGATCTTGAAGTCGCCCGTGTGCACGACGACGCCCGCGGGGGTGCGGATGATGAGCGCGCACGCATCGGGGATCGAGTGCGTCGCGTGCACCCACTCGACTTCAAAGCAGCCGAGCGTGCGTGTATCGCCGGGCCGGACCGTGTGCAACTCGGTCGTCTCGATGAGGCCGTGCTCGCGCAGCTTGTTGCGCAGAAAGCCCAGCGTCAGGCCCGTCCCGTAGACGGGGACGGGAAGACGTGGGAGCACGTACGGCAGCGCGCCGATGTGGTCCTCGTGACCGTGGGTCAGCACGATGCCGCGGATCATCCCGACTCGGTCCTGCAGCCAGTGGATGTCGGGGATCACGAGGTCGATGCCGAGCATCTCCTGCTCCGGGAACATGAGCCCGGTGTCGATGACGACGATGTCCTCGCCCCAGCAGAGCGCGAGCATGTTGCGTCCGATCTCGCCGAGTCCGCCGAGCGGGACCACTGTGAGCTGCCCGGGGCCGGCCGATTCGCTCAAAAGAGATCCATCTGGTCGCCACCGGGCGCCGCCGCAACGGCGCGCATCTCCGTGCGTGTCGCGCCCCCCGCGCGCCGTGCGCGAGTCGCTTCAGCGTCGTTGAGGTAGCCGCGCACACGTCGCATGTCCGCCTCGAGGGTTTCCTTGAGCGCGCCGTTGTACAACGCGGCCGCAGGGTGGTACAGCGGGACGTACACACGGTCCTCGCGCTGCACGCGTTCGCCGTGCAGGCGTGAGATGCCGCCGGCGTCGGGGAGCAGCCGGTTCAGCGCGTGGCGTCCCAGCAGCAGGATGACGTCGGGCTGGAGCAGCGCGATCTGCTCATCGAGAAAGGGGCTGCACGCCTCAACCTCGAGCGGCTCGGGGTCGCGGTTGCGCGGCGGCCGGCACTTGATGATGTTGGTGATGTAGATGTCGCGACGGTCGAGACCGACGGACTCGAGCAGCGACGTGAGCAGGCGCCCCGCG
This sequence comes from Candidatus Acidiferrales bacterium, assembly GCA_035534435.1. Lineage (GTDB taxonomy): Bacteria > Chloroflexota > Dormibacteria > Aeolococcales > Aeolococcaceae > Palsa-851. The sequence continues at coordinate 25,360 of DATLRX010000074.1, read as the reverse complement.
GCGCCGACGAAGGGTTTGCCTTCGCGGTCCTCGTTCTCGCCGGGGGCCTCACCGACGGCCATCACGCGTGCCGTGACCGGTCCGTAGCCGGGGACCGCAAGTGTGCGCGTGAGATGCAGCGGGCACGCGGTGCACTCGCGCACGCGACGGTGCAGCTCGAGGACCTCTTCGGTCGTCGCCACCATCCGGGGATTCTAGTGCGCCGTGCCCGAGCGTCGTGGCGCTCGGGGAGCGGCGCGCGGTGTTGCGATCATCGAGTGGCGAGCACCGCCTCTCCGACCTGGACCGCGTTCGTCGCCGCACCCTTGCGGAGATTGTCGACGCTGAAGAAGAGCGCGATCCCGTTCTGGCGGCCGATGTCACGACGGATGCGCCCCACCTGCACGTCATCCGTGCCGGCGGCGTCTCGTGGGGTCGGATAGCGCTGGCCCGCCGGATCGTCGACGACCAGGATGCCAGGGGAGCGTCCCAGCAAAGCCCGGATGTCGTCCGGGTCGGCGGGACCGTCCAGCTCCACCCAGACGGCGGCGCTGTGGCCGACCGCGACCGGAACGCGCACCGTGGTCACGCTCATGCGCAGGTCGGGTCGATCCAGGACTCGCCGGGTCTCGGCTGCCACCTTGACCTCCTCCTCCGTGTCGGCGCCCTCCATGGCCCACCCTCCGGGCACGACGTTGCCGTGTAAGACGTGCGGGTAGACGGACGCCGTGGGCTCCGTCCCGGCGGCAGCGTCACGGGTCTGGGCTTCGAGCTCGCTCGCGAGCCCCTTCCCGGCGCCGGTCGCGGCCTGGTAGGTCGCGACGGTCACCTGGCGGACCCCGTGTTCGCGCTCGAGCGGTGCCAGCACGATGCTGAGCGGGATGGCGACACAGTTCGGATTGGCGATGATGCCGCGATGCGTCGCGAGCGTCGACGCATTGACCTCGGGCACGACGAGCGGGACGTTGGGATCCATGCGGAACGCGCTCGACTTGTCGACGGCGATACCGCCCGAGCCCGCGACGCGGGGAGCGTGCCGGCGCGACGTCGCGGCCCCTGCCGCGAAGAAGACGATGTCCGTGCCGCGAAGCGAGTCGTCGCTGAGCGCGCGCACCTCGAGGTCACCGAGGTGCGTCGTCATCCGGGTGCCCGCGCTCCGGGCGCTCGCAAACAGCTGCAACCCGGCCGCAGGGAACGCCCGCTCAGCGAGCACGCGCACGAGCGTGCCGCCGGCGGCGCCCGTCGCCCCGACGATGGCGACCGACGGCCGGCCCGCCCGCACCCCGGTGCCCGCTACGCCGGCCCGCCGGCGCCGTTGCCCGCGGCTTCCTGCTGCTGCTTCTGGAGGTCGCGAATCGCCTCGCGGCGCGAGAGGTTCACGCGCCCGCGATCGTCGACCTCGATCACCTTCACCATGATCTCGTCGCCGATGTTGACGACGTCCTCGACCTTGTCGACATGGTGCTCCGCGAGCTGGCCGATGCGGACGAGGCCCTCCTTCTTGGGCATGATCTCGACGAACGCGCCGAAGCCCATGAGCCGGGAGACCTTGCCCTTGTAGATACGGCCGATCTCGATGTCGTCGGTGAGGTCGTGGATCATCGCCATGGCCTGCTCGCGCGCCGCAGCGTTGGCCGATGCGACGAACACGCGGCCGTCGTCCTCGACATCGATCTGACAGCCGGTCTCCTCGACGATCTTGCGGATCATCTTGCCGCCTGGGCCGATGACGTCGCGGATCTTGTCGGGGTTGATGTTGATGACCTCGATGCGTGGCGCCCACTGGCTCAGCTCGGTGCGCGGCGTCGCCAGCGCCTCGCGCATCTTGCCGAGGATGTGGAGGCGACCCTGGCGGGCCTGCTCGAGCGCCCGCTCCATCAGGTCCCAGCTGAGGCCCTTGATCTTGCAGTCCATCTGCATGGCGGTGATGCCCGCCTCCGACCCGGCGACCTTGAAGTCCATGTCACCGAGCGCGTCCTCCATGCCCTGGATGTCGCTCAGGATGGCGGCATGCTCCGCACCTTCATCGGTGATGAGCCCCATCGCGATGCCCGCGACGGGCGCGACCAGCGGAACGCCCGCGTCCATGAGCGCGAGGCACGAGCCGCACACCGATGCCATCGACGTCGAACCGTTGCTCGAGAGGATCTCGGTGACGATGCGGACCACGTACGGGAACACCTCTTCCGTCGGCATCACGTTGTGCACCGCACGCTCGGCAAGCGCACCGTGGCCGATCTCACGACGGCCGGGTGAGCGCAGCGGCCTCGCCTCCCCGACCGAGTACGGCGGGAAGTTGTACTGGTGCATGAACCGCTTGAAGTTCTCGAGGCCGAGGCCGTCGATCTTCTGCTGATCCTGACCGGAACCGATGGTCACGATCGACAGTGCCTGCGTCTGACCACGCGTGAAGAGCGCCGATCCGTGCGTCCGCGGCAGCACGCCGACCTCGCACCAGATGGGCCGGATCTCGTCGGTGCGGCGTCCGTCCGGACGGATGCCCTCGTTGAGGATTGCGTTGCGGACGGCCTTCTTGACTTCCGACTCGTATGCCTTGGCGATGTCCGAACGCGCGTCCGGGAAACGCGCCTCGAGGGCGGTGGAGGCGTCGGCCTGCAGCGCGTCGAGGGCGGCCTCACGCGACGCCTTATGGGGATTGCGCGCGGCGTCGCCAACCCGTGAAGCGACATGCTCGTGCACCGCGTCGACGATCTCCTGCGAGATCTTGGTCGACGGATAGCCCATGGTTGGCTTGCCGATCGCGTCGTGCAGGCTGCGCTGGAACTCGACGAGCTTGCGGATCTCGTCGTGCGCGAGGCGCAGCGCCTCGAGCATCTTCTGCTCCGAGATCTGATGCGCGCCCGCCTCGACCATGACGATGGCGTCGTACGTGCCGGCGACGATCAGGTCGAGCGCGGACTCGTTCGTCTGCGTGAGGGTCGGGTTGAGGAGCAGCTCGCCGTCGAGCATGCCGACGCGCACGCATGCGACAGGGCCGCCGTGCGGGATGCCGCTGATCTGCAGCGCGCACGAAGCGCCGGTGACCGCGAGCGTCGCGGGATCCTGCTCCTGGTCGGAGCTGAGCACCGTTGCGACGATCTGCACGTCGTTGCGGAAGTCCTTGGGGAAGAGCGGCCGCATCGGGCGGTCGATCATGCGGCTCGTGATGACCGCAGCCTCACTCGGCCGACCCTCGCGGCGGGGGAACGATCCGGGGATACGTCCCACCGCGTACAGCTTCTCCTCGTAGTCGCACGTGAGCGGGAAGAAGTCGATGCCCTCGCGCGGCGCCTTCGAGGCAACCGCCGTGACGAGGATGACGGTGTCACCGCAGCGCAGCATCACCGCGCCGTTCGCCTGCTCGGCGATGTATCCGGTCTCGACGATCAGCGGACGTCCGCAGAAGTCGGTTTCGAATGTTTTCCTAAGGTTGTCGGGGATCGCCACGCGTGTCTCCTGTGGGTGACCCGCGCCGGAACGTCTCCGCTTCGCCGCGCTCTGCAGAGATGAGGTGTTGGGGGCTGGGCATCAGATGTGACGGCTCGCGCTGCTGCTGCGGCACCGCTTCCTGATGCACGGACCCCAACGTCTCACCTGTGAGTGCGACGTCGCCGAACGATGCCGGCTCCAGGTCGGTTGATGGTGGGTGTTGTTGGTGTCTGATATGTCCGGTCGACTGACACTACCGGCGCAGACCGAGGCGCGAGATCAAGGCGCGATAACGCTCGACATCATTGCGCGACAGATAGTCGAGCAACCGGCGGCGCTGCCCGACGAGCTTGAGCAGCCCGCGGCGCGACGCATGGTCTTTGGGGTGATCGCGAAGGTGTTCGGTGAGCGAGCTGACACGCTCACTCAACACGGCCACCTGGACCTCGGTGGAGCCGGTGTCCGTTTCGTGGCGCCGATGCTCCGCGATGATCTCGGATTTGGATCTGACGATTGGCACGATTGTTCGCCGCAAGTCTAACAGGAGATCGACGGCGAGCGGCCTCCGCTGCTTTCGGGGACGCAGAGCGTGATCGCCTCGGGCAGGCACGTGAGCGTCGCCGGAGTCGTCCCCACCTGCTCTCCTTCGACGTCGAAGAGCATCGGTTCGCCCTCGCAGGTGACCCGGACCGTCCGGGCGTTGTACACCTCGACCTCGCGCCGGCCGAGGTGGCGGCCACGGTACAGCCCGGGGATGCCGGTCAGCGCGCGCAGACGTCCCGTCTCGCCGACGATGACGACGTCGAACCGCCCGTCATCGAGCACCGAGTTGGGCGCGATGTGCATCCCGCCGCCGAAATACCGGCCGTTGGCGATAACCACGCTGCGCACGTCGCGATCGATGACCGTGCCATCGATATCGATGTGCGCCGTACGCGAGGAGTAGCGCAGCAGTGTCGCGAGCGACGTGGCGAGGAAGATCGCGCTGCCGCGGGCGCCACCGCCTTTGTACGCGCTGCGATTCACCCGTGCGGCGACCTCACCGCCCATGCCGCAATCGGCGATGTTGATGAAGAAGCGCCGGTCCCCGCTCCCGAATTCGATCCGCCCGGCGTCGATGTGGCGCACCGAACGGATGGCGATCAACCGTGCTGCGGCATCGACATCGCTCGGAATGCCAACGGCTTTGCGGAAGTCGCCGCCGGTGCCGCCGGGCAGGAGCGCGAGCACCGCGTCATCGCCGATCGGCGCACCGCCGGCGTCGAAGAATCCGTTCACCACCTCGTTGAGCGTCCCGTCGCCGCCCACCACGACGATCGTCCGGCATCCACCCGCCAGCGCGAGGCGGACTGCGCGGGTCGCGTCGCCCGGCTGTGTCGTGCGGTGCACCTCGTGGGTCACGCCGGCGGAGCGAAGCGCGCGCATGGTCGCCGGCCAGCGCCGAAGGGTTCGTCCGCCCGCGCTTGCGGGGTTCAGGACAACGAACGCGTCGCCGGTCATGCCGGGGGCCGCGCGTGAGCGACGAGCGCCCGGGTTCGGGCGATGTCGCGGTGCATCGCGGTGACGAGCGCGGGGATCGAGGCGAACCTGCGCTCCGCCCGAAGCCGCCGGGCGAGCGCCAGGCGCACGTTGCGGTTGTAGAGGTTTCCGTCGAAGTCGAGGACATGCGCCTCGACCGTGAAGTCTTCCCCACCGAACGTCGGCCGGGTCCCGATCCCTGTCGCGGTGGGTCGCCATCCGTCCCCGGCATCGAGCCAGCCCGCGTACACACCGGATGACGGGATGCACCGGCCCGGATCGACGAGGAGGTTCGCCGTCGGCACACCAAGCCCGGCCCCGCGACCTTCACCACGCTCCACCGAACCCTCGAGCACATAGGGCCTGCCGAGCATCGCGACTCCTTCGGCGAAGCTTCCTTGCGCAAGCTCCTCGCGGATCCGCCCGGACGACACGACCGCGCCCGCGCGAATCGCCGGCGCGACGCTCGTCACCGTGAAACCCTGCTGCCGCCCCAGATCGCTCAGCACCGGGACGGTGCCTTCGCGGCCGCGCCCGAGCGTGAAGCCGGGTCCAACCAGCAGGCGGCGCATGCCGAGGCGTTCCACCAGAGCCGCCGTGAAACGCGCCGCGCTCAACGAGCGGAGCTCTTCGGTGAACGCCAGCACGACGACACGCTCGACCCCCGCCCGTTCGAGCAGCCCGATCCGCTCGGCGAGACTCGCGAGCATCGGCGGACACCCGGAGGGGTCGACGATGCAGCGCGGATGCGGATCGAAGGTGACCACGGTGGAGCGCATTCCTGTCCGGGCGGCGGCTTCGCGCACCCGTCGGATCAGTCGACGATGGCCGGCGTGCACGCCGTCGAAGGTGCCGATCGTGACCACCGATCCCGTGCTGCCCGCGTCCCAGAGGGGGAGCTCGAAGAGTTCCATCGTGGCGTCAGGCGTTGAGCACCTTGGTCGGTCGCAGCAACCCACCGTTCAACTCGCCGATGCCGACGAGCTCGCCGCTCGGATCATGGATCCGGCACTCTCCCGACAGATCCGGCAGGACGGTGCGCGGCAGCCACACGGACTGCCCGCGGCGCACCAGCTGCACCTGTGCGGGGCCGATGCTGACCTGCGGCAGATGCGCGACAGCGACCTCGGGAGGCAGCAGGGCCGTCCAGGGGTCCTCCATCGCGTCGAGCGCGTCGAGCGAGATCGAGGAGGCGAGCTGGAGGCTGCCGTAGCTCGTGCGCGACAGCCAGCCGAGGAGGCCCCCGGTGCCGAGCGCGTCACCGAGATCCGACGCGAGTACGCGCATGTACGCGCCCTTGCCGCTGACGACCACGATCTCGGCTTCGGCGACCGATCCGGGCCGGAAGCCGACGAGCTCGGCCGAGTGGATGGTCACGCGGCGCGGCTCGCGTGCGACCTCCTCACCCGCCCGAGCGAGCTCGTAGAGGTGCCGGCCCTCGTGGCGCACGGCAGAGTGCATGGGCGGAATCTGGTCGATCTCGCCGGTGAAGCGCTCGAGCTGGGCCCGGATCTGCGACTCCTCGAGCTCGCTCGCATCGCCGCCTGTGGTGACCACGCCCTCGGTGTCTCCGGTGTCGCTGCGCTCGCCGAGCCGGACGACGCAGTGGTAGGTCTTGGGCTGGGCGTGAAAGTAGTCGACGAAGCGCGTTGTGCGCCCGACGCAGATCGGCAGCAGGCCGGTCGCCGTCGGATCGAGCGTCCCGGCGTGGCCGACCCGGCGCTCACCGAGGATGCGGCGAACCTGGCGGACGGCGTCGAACGAGGTGATGCCGGCGGGTTTGTCGAGCGGGAGGACCCCTCCCCTGCGCGCCAGCGCAGAGCCGGGCCGCGGTCCGGCGCCGGCGGCGGCGACGCCGGTCACCGCGTGCTTTCGATCAGCCGGCGAGCAACCTCGAGCACCCTGCGGCGTGCGTCAGGCAGGGAGCCGTCGAGCTCCGCACCCGCGGCGCGCCGGTGACCGCCACCTCCGAAGGGCGTGCACACGTCGGTCGCGTCGAACGGCTCGCGCGTACGTACGCTGATCTTGATGCGATCGGGTGCGGATTCCTTGATGAGGACCGCGATCTCCATCGTGGCGATGCTCTGGAGCGCGTCGATGATGCCCTCGGCGTCCTGCATGTCCGCTCCTGTCTGGTCGAGCATCGAACCGGTCACCTCGGACCACAGCAACCGTCCGTCCATCTCGGAGTGCATGCCCGCGATGCTCAGGCCTTCGAGGCGGACCTGAGCAAGGGAGCGCGACTTGTAGCTCTTGAGCGCGACCCATCCCGGGTCGGCGCCCGAGGCCACGAGCGAGGCGCCGAGGCGGAGCGCGGCTTCGGTCGTGTTCTCGTGGCGGAAGCCGCCGGTATCGGTGAGCAGCGCCGCATAGAGGTTCGTCGCCACGCCGGGGCCGATGGGTGCACCGAGCAGCGTCAGCAACTCGTGCACCACCTGACCGGTTGCGCTTGCCTTGGGATCAACGAGGTTGATCGAGCCGAAAGCCGTGTTGCCGAGATGGTGGTCGATGTTCACGACCGTCGTCGCCCGCTCCACCTCGGCCCGGCGCTCGCCGAACCTGGTGAGCGTGGCGCAGTCGAAGGTGAACACGGTGTCGCCGAGCGGGACACCGCCGGTCTCGACGGTGTCGAACCCCGGGAGGTGCTCGAGGAGTCGCGGCAGCGGCTCCGGCACGACGACGCGGACGTTCTGTCCCGACGCACGCAGCGCCAGGGCGAAGCCGAGGGCTGAGCCGAGGCTGTCCGCGTCGGCGTCCTTGTGCGCGAGGCAGGTGACCTGATCGGCGCGTTCGAGGATCGACTTGATCGGATCGATGACGTCATCGATCGCCGGCCAGGACACGGGTGCGGCAACGCTCATTCCGGGGCCTCCAGGGCTGCCTCGACGGGGCGCTCCGCCTCGAGGTTTCTCAGGAGCGTGCTCACCCTCACGCCATAGGCGATCGACTCGTCGAGCTCGAAATGGAGCCGGGGGATACTCCTCAGGTTCTCGAGCCGGCGGCCGAGCTGACCACGCAGGAATCCCTCGGCGCGTGTGAGGGTCTCGACGACACTCTGGCGTTCGGCATCGTCACCGAGGGCGCTCACCGAGAGCCAGGCCTCGCGAAGATCGGGGCTGCAGCGAACGCGCGAGATCGAGGCGAGCCGGACACGCGGGTCCTTCATCTCGGTGAGAATCATCGCCGAGAGCTCTTCTCGAAGCTGTTCACCCACACGTTCGCGGCGCGGGCTGCGAGCGCCCGACCGCAAGGTCATGCGTTCTGCTGCTCCAACGTGAACGCCTCGAGGATGTCGCCCTCGTGGAAGTCACTGAAGTCCGCGAGGGTGATCCCGCAGTCATAGCCGTGAGTGACCTCGCGGACGTCGTCCTTGAAGCGCTTGAGCGCGTCGATGCGGCTCTGCGCGATCTCCTTGTTGTCACGCAGGACGCGGCAGGTGGCATTGCGGGTGATGCGGCCGTCGAGGACGTGCGATCCCGCGATCGCCGGCTTGCCGTCCACCTGGTACACGCGCCGGACCTCGGCGCGGCCCTGGGTGACCTCGATCATCGTCGGCTGGTACAGGCCCTTGACCGCCTTCTCGATGTCGTCGGTCACCTGGTAGACGACGTCGTAGAAGCGGACGTCCACGCCCTGCTCCTCGGCCGCGGCCTTCGCATGGTCGTCCGGGCGGACGTTGAAACCGATGACGATCGCGTCTGTGACCGCAGCGAGGTTGACATCGGACTCGCTCACCGCGCCGACCCCTTCGCCGACGACCTTGATCTTGACCGTGGGATCCTCGATCTGCGTCACCTGGCTGCGCAGGGCTTCGAGCGAGCCGTTGGCCTCGGCCTTGAGCACGAGGTTGAGACTCTTCATCTCGCCTTCAGAGATGTTCTGGGCCAGGTCCGCGAGGGTGATGCGACGGACCGGCTGCGCCAGGCGCTGCTTCTCGGCGAATCCGCGCTGCTCCGCCTTGGAACGGGCGCCGCGCTCGGTCTCGACGACCTCGAAGATCTCACCGGCCATCAACACGTCGGAGAGCCCGGTGACCACGACGGGCGTGCTCGGCCCGGCCTCCTTGATGCGCTTGCCGGTGTCGTCGATCAGCGCGCGCACCTTGCCGAACGCGGAGCCGGCGACGAGGTTGTCGCCGACGCGGAGGGTGCCGTTCTGCACCACGAGCGTGGCAATCGCCCCGCGACCGCGCTCCAGGTGCGAGTCGATGACGGTCCCAACGGCGCGACCGCTCGGATCCGCCCTCGGCTCCACCAGGATGTCGGAGACGGTCAGCACGCTTTCCAGCAGATCGTCGATGCCCACCCCGGTCTTGGCGCTGGTCTTCACGACCGGCACATCGCCGCCGTAGGGCTGCTCGGCGACGACGCCGCGCTCGGCGAGTTGCTGGAGCGCGCGATCCGGGTTCACCCCTTCCTTGTCGATCTTGTTCATCGCCACGACGATGGGGACACCCGCGGCGTGGATGTGCTGGATGGCCTCCTCGGTCTGCGGCATGACCCCGTCATCGGCGGCCACCACCAGGATCGCGACGTCGGTCACGTCCGCTCCGCGGGCGCGCATCGCGGTGAACGCCGCATGGCCCGGGGTGTCGATGAAGGTGATCAGACGGCCGTTGCGCTCGACCTGGTAGGCGCTGATGACCTGGGTGATGCCGCCCGCCTCGCCGGCGGCGACCTTGGTCTTGCGCACCGCATCCAGGAGCGATGTCTTGCCGTGGTCGACATGACCGAGCACCGCCACGATCGGCGGCCGCTGGACCAGCGTCCCCGGAGCGGCGTTGGAGAGATCGATCAAGGGGTGCTTGCGCCGGCCTGTGGGCTCGCTCTTCGCCGCCTCGGCGACGGCGTCCTCCGACTCCGCCTCGAAGCCGAAGTGATCTGCGGCGAGCGCCGCGGTGTCGAAGTCAACCGACTGGTTGAGCGCGGCCATGACGCCGTTGCTCATCAGGTACTTGATGAGCTGGGCGCCCGAGACGCCGAGGCGTTCGGCGAGTTCGGCGACCGTGAGCCCTGCCGGCAGGGTGACCTTCTTTACCGTGGCTATGTCGATACCTCCATGCCGAGCTCCCGCAGCGCTGTGGCGAGGCCGGGCTCGTCGATTACATCATCCCCGACCCGAAGCGAGCGCGCGAGGGATCGGTGCCGCCGTGACTGGCGTAGACAGGTGATACCCGTTTCGCGGCAGAGATACGCGCCGCGGCCGGGGCAGCGTCCGGTCGGGTCAAGGGTAACCCGCCCGGTCGAGGCTGCGACAGCGACCCGGATCAACTCAGTTCTCGGCCTGACCCGGCGGCAGCCGGTGCAGGTGCGCAGCGGAACACGTTCGGTATCGGTGTTCACGGCTCTGGAGGCGCGTCGCCCTGGAGCTGATCGCTGCGGATATCGATGCGCCAGCCGGTGAGCTTGGCGGCGAGGCGCGCGTTCTCGCCGCCCCGCCCGATCGCCAGCGAGAGCTGGTCCGCCGCCACCGCGATGTGAGCGGTCCGCGTCTCGGGATCGAGCTCGACGCCCTGGGCCACCGCGGGGATGAGCGAATTCATGACGAAGGTCGCGGGGTCGGCCGACCAGGCGACGATCTGCACCTGCTCCTCGCCGAGCTCGGAGGTGACCGCACGCTGCCGCACGCCGTTGCGCCCGATGCACGCCCCCTGGGGATCGACGTCGCCGTCGGGCGCGTCGACCGCCACCTTGGTGCGCCGTCCGGGGTCGCGGGCGATCGCCCGGATCACCACCTGGCCGCTCGCCAGCTCAGGCACCTCCTGCTCCATGAGCCGCTGCACGAGCTGGGGATGTGATCGAGATACCACGACCAGCGCGTCGGGGCCGCGTCTCCGGCCCTCGACGATCACGACCTTGACGTGGTCGCGGATCGCCAGCCGCTCGCCGGGGATCTGTTCCTCCGGCGGCAGCATCCCCGGCACACCCCCGGCGTCGAGGTACCAGATGCTGCCGAGCCGCCGTTCGATGATCGCGTCGCGAAGGACACCGCGCTGGTTCGATCCCTCGCCGAGGATGCGCCGCCGCTCGATGCCGGTCAGGCGCTCCGCGACGGCTGTCCGAGCCGCGGCCGCCGCCTGACGGGCGAAATCAGGCACGGTCACGTCGATCGTCTCCTCGACCCCGTCGTCGCCGACCCGGTAGACGACGAACGTCCCCGAGTCGAGGCTGACGCGAGCCCGCACGCGAGGATCGTCCTCGACGAGACGGCGGTAGGTCGCCGCGACCCCGTCCTCCACCGCGCCCGTGATGTCGGCCTCGCTGAGCGGCGTCGCCGCGGCGAGGTCCCGCAGCGCGGTCAGGGTCACGGTGGGTGCGGCCATCAGATGTCGACCACGATCCGCGCCGCGATCACGGCGCGGAGGTCGAATGACGTGACCCGTGTCGACTGCCGGTTGCGCACCTGGATCTCCGCCAGCGTCCCCGCGACCGACATGAGCCTGCCCTCGAGCACGAGCTCGGCGTCGCCCTCGCGCAACCGGACGTTGACCCGGCGCCCGACGGCGGCGAGCCAGCCCTCGGGGGTCCGGATGGGTCGCTCCGCGCCCGGCGAGCTGACCTCGAGCCGGTACGCATGATCGATCGGGTCGTAGACATCGAGGACCGCGGACGCGGCGTTGGATGCGCGCTCGCAGTCGTCCAGGGTCACACCGCCGTCGTCGCGGTCGATGACGAGCCGCAGCACGGCCCCGCGGCCATGACCGGCCCACTGCACGTCGATGAGGTCGAGACCCAGATGGGACAGTGAGGGGCGGATCGCGTCGGCGATGCCCGAGACACTGGCGTTGTCGTTGTTCATATGTGAAGACGCAGCGCGCGAGGCGCCGATGCGATCAGGCGGTCCTTGTGGTGACCCGTCGCCGCCCCGCGGGTGGCGCGGCTGACCGTGAGGCGCGCGCCTTGTCCCACGCGACGAGCAGCGTGCTCGCGTTGAAGATGGAACTGTACGTTCCGGAGACGATCCCGATGAGCAGGGCGAGCACGAAGCCGCGGATCGAGTCCCCGCCGAAGATGACGAGCGACAGCAGCACGAACACGACGGTGAGCGACGTGTTGAGCGAGCGAGTCATCGTCTGCACCGTCGAGAGGTTGATGACCTGGTCGAAGGTCAGCCGCGGACCGACGCGCAGGTTCTCGCGCACGCGGTCGAACACCACGATCGTGTCGTGGATCGAGAAGGCCACCGACGTGAGCACCGCCGTGACGAAGAGTGAGTCGACCTGACCAAGGTCGGTGAAGTGGCCCAGGATCGCCCAGATGCCGGCCAGGACGAAGACGTCGTGCAGGAGCTTGAAGAAGGCGCACGCGGAGAAGCGCCACGGCGAGATCGCGCGCTGCCGGCGGAACGCGAACGCCAGATAGATGGCGATGGCGGCGGCCGAGACGAAGATCATGATGATCGCCCCGGTCACGAGGCTCGCCGCGATGGTGGGCCCCACCTGCTGGAAGCTGACGTCGGGCTGCTGCGTCTTCGAATCCGTCGCGATCGTGAACTTGGAATTCAGCGTGTTGTCGATCTCGAGCAGTCGCTCGGTGTCAGAGGGCAGCGTCGAGATGGCGAAGTTGCTGACGCCACCGCTCGGAGCTCCCTGCGCCTGCACGACTGGGCGCAGATCGGACGCGACGCTGTTGACGACCGTCGCCACCTGTGCCTGCGTCACCGATCCCTTGAGCCCGATGTCGATGACGTTGCCGCCCCTGAAGTCGATGCCGAGGTTGAAGCCCCAGAAGATGATCGCGAGGATCCCGGGGATGATGACGCCGAGTGATCCGAGGAAGAACCAGTTGCGGTTCTTGACGATGTCGAACCGTCCCCGCGGTGGGTGCTCGATGAACTCCTCGTGGATCTCCGTGTAGAGGCGCGGGTTGCGCCCCGTCTTCCAGTTCAGCACCCACGCGAACAGTGAGCGAGTGATGGTGATTGCCGTGAAGAAGGAGACGATGACGCCGATGGCGAGCGTGATCGCGAAACCGCGGATGACGTCGGTGCCGAAGAACGCAAGGATGGCGCACGTGATCAGCGTCGAGATGTTGCTGTCACGAATGGCCGGAAATGCGCGGCGGAAGCCGGTCTCGACGGCGACGGGCACACTTCTCCCGTGGCGTAGTTCGTCACGTGTGCGCTCGAAGATGAGCACGTTGGCATCGACCGCCATGCCGACGCTGAGCACGAAGCCCGCCAGTCCGGCGAGGCTGAGCGTCACCGGGATGAGCTTGAAGAGCGCCAGCACGATCGCCGCGTAGACGAACAGGGCGATCGTGGCCAGGACGCCCGGGAATCGGTAATAGCCGATCATGAACACGACCACGATCAGCAGACCGATCGCACCGGCGATGAGGCTGAGCGTGATCGACTGCTGGCCGAGGGTTGCGCTCACCGTGTTGCTGGCAACCGTGGTGATGTCTGCCGGCAGGGCCCCCGCGCTGATCAGGCTGGCGAGTTGCGTCGCCGAGTCCGAGGTGAAGTTGCCGGTGATCTGGGTCTGGTTGCTCTGCCCGCCACCCGTCACCTGTGGAGCTGTGAGCACCTCGTTGTCGAGGAAGATCGCGATCTGCGCATTCGGGCTCGACGGGTTCGCCTGATAGACCGCAAACGCCGCGTTCGTGATCTTGGCCCACTCGGTCGCGCCCGCCGCGTTGAAGTTGATGTCGACCGCGATGGCGCCACTGGTGGCGTCCTGGCCGACCGTCGCCGTGTTGACGTCGGTTGCCTGGAGGTTGTTGTCGATCTTCCAGTGGTATCCCGACGGGTACAGCGCCGGGTTGCTGAACTGCGCGGGGTCGTACAGCCCCTGCTGGTCAGCGATGAACGACGCGCTCGAGGGATTGGGCGAACCCAGGACGGCGGTTGCGAAATACAGCTTCTGCGTGGTGCCGATCGTCTGCACCGCCTGCTTGAGACTGACCCCCGGAAGCTGCACGAGGATCTGGTCGTCGCCCTGGGCCTGCACCGACGCCTCTGAGACGCCGAGCGAGTTGACGCGGAGATCGAGGATCGGGATCGTCGCCTGCTGCGCCTGCTGCAGCGTGGACCCCTTCGGCGGACCGCTCCGGCAGTCACTGCCGACGGGGTTGTTGAACCCGTGGCAGATCTCGATGGTCAGCTCCGTCCCGCCCTGCAGGTCGAGACCCTTGTGGATGAAGAGATCGCGTCCGAGGAACGACGGCGTCGACGTCAGCGTCTGCCCGAGCGGCTGATGGACGACGAAGTACCGATAGATGAGGCTGTACCCGTCGACGAAGAAGGCGCCGACCACCACGAGGAGGACGACGGCCAGACGGAATCGCGTGATCCTGAACACAGATCGTCCAGTCTACCGGGGCTCAGGGCTCAACCGGCCGTCGCGCTCTGCGCGGAAAGCCGCGAAGGCATGCTCGCGGATCGCGGCTCGGGCATCCTCCATCAGACGCGCGAGGTGGGTGATGTTGTGGAGGCTGACAAGCCGGTGAGCGAGGATCTCGCCGGATTGAAACAGGTGTCGCAGGTACGAGCGTGAGAAGCGCGTGCACGCGGCGCACGGGCACTCGGGATCGATCGGCCGGAGATCGTCCTTCGCCGCCGCGTTGCGCAGCGAGAGACGACCGTCGGGTGTCAGCGCGGTGCCGTTGCGTGCCAGACGCGTCGGCACCACGCAGTCGAACATGTCGATTCCCAGGCCGATCGACGCGAGGAGCTCCGCGTCGGTGCCGAGGCCCATGAAGTAGCGCGGACGGTCGGACGGCAGCTCCGCGACGCTGGCGGCGGCCATCGTCAGCATCGTGTCCACGGGCTCGCCGACCGAGAGGCCGCCGATGGCCACGCCGTCGAAATCGAGGCCGGCCAGGATCCGCGCTGACTCGCGCCGCGCCGCGACATCGAAGCCTCCCTGTGCGATGCCGAACAGCAGGTGCCCGTTGCCCGGGTGCGCGTCGCGACATCGTTCCGCCCATCGGTGCGTCCGTGCCGTCGCCTCGCGTGCCGTCGCGTCGGGCGTCCCGTGCGCGACCGGATGGTCGAGGCACATGAGCACGTCCGCGCCGAGCCGCGCCTGGTTGCGCACCGCGTCCTCCGGTGTCACACGCAGCCGCGAGCCGTCATACGGTGAGACGAACGTCGCGCTGTCGTCGTCGACCGCAGCGACCTCGACGAGGCTGACCAGCTGATAGCCGCCGCTGTCCGTGAGGATCGGATGGTCCCAGCCCATGAAGGCGTGCAATCCGCCCGCACGCTCGATGACGTCGATGCCGGGTCGCAGCGCGAGGTGATAGGCGTTGCACAGCAGGATGTCGACGCCGGCGTCGCGCACCTCGTCCGGATGCAGCGCCTTGACCGTCGCGTGCGTCCCGACCGGCATGAACGCGGGCGTGCGAACGCGGCCGTGTGCCGTGGCCAGCTCGCCGGTGCGTGCTGCTCCGTCGATCGCCGCGGTGGTGAACGCCGTGGTCGTCACGCGCGCCAGCACAGCATGCAATCGCCGAGTGAGAGGAACCGGTAGTCGCCTCGCAGCGCATGCGCATACGCCGCGCGCCGGCGCTCCGCCCCGGCGAAGGCGTCGAGCAGCACGAGCAGCGACGAGAGCGGCTGATGGAAGTTTGTGAGCAGTCCGTCCACGGCACGAAAGCGGTGACCGGGGCGGATGAACAACCGCGTGCGTCCGGTGCCGGCGTGCGGGCCGCCGTTGTCGCCGGCGCACGTCTCGAGCACGCGCACCACCGTCGTTCCGACGGCGATCACCCGCCCGCCGGAGCCGCGCGTCGCCGCGATCGCCTCGACCGTGGCGGCGGGGAGCGAGTACTGCTCCTCGTGCATCTCGTGGTCCTCGACGCTCTCGGTCCGGATCGGTGCGAACGTCCCGAGCCCGACCTCGAGCCGCACTGTCGCCCACCCGACTCCCCGCTCACGAAGGCGCTCGAGGACCCGCGCGGTGAAGTGCAGGCCGGCTGTCGGCGCCGCGGCCGAGTCGGGCGCGCCGGTGGCGTAGAGGGTCTGGTAGCGGCTGGGATCCGCAAGCGTCTCGTGGATGTACGGCGGTAGCGGCGCATCTCCGGCCGCCTCGATCGCGGCGTCTGCGTCCTCCGCATCGAAGGTGACCCACCGTCCGCCGGGGTGGGCGCCGGACGGCCCGATCACGGTCGCTTCCAGGTGATCCCCGATCCGGATCACGGCTCCCGGCGTCGCGACCCGAGCAGGCCCCGCAAGGCAGAGATACGACCCCTCGTTGCGCCGCTCGAGGACGAGGAGCTCGACCTCCCGTCCATCGCCGTCGATTCCGTGCAGACGCGCATTCCGCACCCGCGTCTCGTTGGCGACGAGCAGGTCACCCGGCCGCAGCAACTCCGGCAGCTCGATGAACCACCGGTCCTCGAGATCGCCGTTCTCGCGGATGAGCAGGAGGCGCGAGGCGTCGCGCTCTGCGAGCGGTTCCTGCGCGATCCGCTCAGGCGGGAGCGCGTAATCGAAGTCGGCAGTCCTCAACGCTCGAAGAGCGCTGCCTGCGCCTCCGCCGCCCCCGGCGCACCTGCGGGAGCGGTGAGGCCGAGATGCTGGTACGCGGCGGCAGTCGCGAGACGTCCGCGCAGGGTCCGCGCGAGCAGACCGCTGCGGATGAGAAAGGGCTCGACGATGTCCTCGATGGTGTCGGGATCCTCCTGAACGCTGACGGCGATCGTCTGCACGCCCACCGGACGCCCGCCGAGTGTCCCGCAGAGGACACCGAGCACGCGGCGATCCAGCTCGTCGAGCCCGAGCGCGTCGATGCCCAGCACGTCGAGCGCCGCAGCCGCGACCTCGACGTCGATGTGTCCCGCAGCGCGCACCTGCGCGTAATCGCGGGCTCTCCGAAGCAGGCGGTTGACGATGCGTGGTGTCCCGCGCGAGCGCTTGGCGATCATCGCGGCACCGTCGGGGTCGAGCGCGATACCGAGAAGGTTGGCCGATCTGTTGGCGATCGCGACGAGGTCGTCGGTGTCGTAGAAGTCGAGACGGAAGGTGACGCCGAAGCGATCGCGCAGCGGGGCGCCGAGTGCTCCGGCGCGCGTGGTCGCGCCGATCACCGTGAAGCGGTTCAGCGTCAGCCGCAGCGTCTGCGCGCCTGCGCCCTTGCCCGCGACGAAGTCGAACGCGAGATCCTCCATAGCCGGGTACAACGCCTCCTCCACCGCGCGGTTGAGGCGGTGCACCTCGTCGATGAAGAACACGTCGCGCTCCTCGAGGCTCGTCAGGATCGATGCCAGCATGCCCTGGTGCTCGAGCGCCGGACCGCTCGTGAGGCGCACGTTCACGCCCATCTCCGCGGCGATGATCTGCGCGAGCGTCGTCTTGCCGAGACCCGGAGGGCCGTACAGCAGCACGTGATCGAGCGCGTCCCCTCGGTGCGTTGCTGCCTCGACGAGGATGCGAACCTGGTCCTTGATGGGGGCCTGGCCGACGAAGTCGTCGAGGCGTCGCGGCCGCAATGCCGTGTCCGAGACTCGCTCCGCCTCGAGCTCTTCGGGGCTGACCACGCGCTCCTCGGTCACCGCGAGGCTCCCGCCTTGTCGAGCCGCCGCAACGCCGCGCCGACGAGGTCGGCGACATCGTGCGTCTCACCGTCTCCCGCGATCGTCGTCACCGCGTCTCGCGCCTCGTTCTCGCGAAAGCCGAGGCCCATCAACCCCGCGATCGCCGCGGACACCGCGTCTCCCTGGCGGCGGGATGCCGCCTTGTGCGTCGTCCCTGGAGGCTCGAACGCTCCGACCTTGTCGCGCAGCTCGAGGATGACTCGCTCTGCCGTCTTGCGCCCGATGCCCGGCACTGTCGCGACGAGCGCAACGTCGCCCTCGGCGATCGCCTTCACCAGCACCGGCAGCTCGGCGCGACCGAGGATACCGAGCGCGGCCTTCGGGCCGATGCGTTCGACACCGATCAGCAGGCGAAAGAGCCGGAACTCCTCGCGCGTGACGAAGCCGTAGAGGCGTATCGCGTCGGCGCTGACGCTCGTGTGCACGAACAGCGTGACGTCGGAGTCGCCTGACGCGTGCAGCGTCGTGATCGTGCGCAGGTGACAGAACACCTCATAGCCGACGCCGCCGGTATCGATGACCACGTGATCGTCGCCGACACTGACGAGCGTGCCGCGCAGGAGTGCGATCACCGTGCGGCACGCACGAGCGCCGCGCGTGCGTTGCTCACCGCGCGATCGAGTGGCGACTCCTTGGGCCGCACGGCGCGACCGGTGAGCGCGCCGAGACTGCCGCGATGGTGATGGCACACGGCGACAGCGCACGCGTCGGCCACGTCATCGTGACCTGGGATCTCCGCGACTCCAAGCAGGCTTGCCACCATCCGCGAGACCTGCGGTTTGCGCGCACCGCCATACCCGCACACGGCCTCCTTCACCTGGTTCGGCGTGTACTCGGCGATCGCCACACCTTCGCGTGCGAGCGCGCAGAGGATCACACCCCGCGCCTCGCTGACGCGCATCGCGGTGCGACGGTTGGTCGAGAAGAACAGCTCCTCGACGGCCGCGACATCAGGACGCAGCGTCGCGCATGCGTCGACAACGAGGTCGAACAGCGTCGCGAGCCGGCCGGCCTCGTTGGTCTGCGGCACCGTCTCGATGCAGGACGCATGCATGAGGACGAGATGTCCCGGGGATCCTTCGACGATCGCCACGCCGGTGCGCGCGAGGCCGGGATCGACACCGAGCACCCTCACCGGTGTGCGCCGGCGCCGGCGTCAGCCGACCGTCTCAAGGACGTCGTCCGGTATCTCTGCGTTGGCGTAGACCTGTTGGACGTCGTCGTGGTCCTCGAGACCGTCGAGGAGACGGAGGACCTGGCGAGCCTGGCTCGCGTCGAGGACGATCGACGTCGTCGGATTCATGGTGACCTCGGCGTTGTCGACGGTGTACTTGCGTTCCTCGAGTGTGCGGCGCACCTCCTCGAATCGCGACGGCGACACGGTGACCACAACCTCGTCGCCGTCGACGCCGATGTCGCCGTCCTCACCGACGTCGACGACGTCGAGCAGCTCGAGCGCGAGATCCTCCGGATCGCGCTTGCCGGCGTCAATGCTGATGACGCCCTGCTGGTTGAACATCCAGGCAACGCTGTTGGCCTCGCCGAGCGCCCCGCCCGAGCGTGTGAACGCGTTGCGAATTCCGGCCACCGTTCGATTGCGATTGTCGGTGAGGGTGTCGACCATCACCGCGACGCCGTGCGGTCCGTAGCCCTCGTAGCGGACCTCCTCGAGCTGCACCCCATCCTTGCCACCGGCGCCGCGCTGGATGGCGCGCTCGATGTTGTCCGCCGGCATGTTCACCTCACGCGCCTTCTGGATCGCGAGACGCAGACGGAAATTGCCCTCCACGTCGGGGCCGCCCTCGCGTGCCGCGACGGTCAACTCGCGGGTGACCTTGGTGAAGACCTGGCCGCGCTTCGCGTCGACGATGGCCTTCTTGTGCTTGATGCCAGCCCACTTGCTGTGACCGGACATGGATCCTCCGAGACGAACAGACGTTCCGATTCTACCGCAGCCTTCGGCCCAGTCTAGGGCTCGAGAGGCTTGTGGTCGGGCGTCAACTGGACTATGGTGGAGGCAGCATCGGATCATTCAGACGGAGGTAGTCATCCCGATGTTCACTACCGTCTGGCAACGCTACCGGCACGGCCGAGCGGAGGATTGAGGCCCGGCTGGCGGGCTCTCTGATCAGGTAGCGGCGGCGCCCCGTCGAGGTCGCTGGGCAATCGGTGACCCCGGGATGTCCTGAAGAGGACGAGTGCGCGCTACGTGGCTGAGCGCTGGGGACCGGGCCTTTCCGAACCTGGCACCGGTCGAGGTGCCGAAAAAACGCCCGGCAATTTCCACCGGGCTGCCGTATTTGAAACGGTATGAAAATCAAGGGGCCGGCTCAGTCCGGCCCCTTTCTTTCGCGCTCCCCGTTGTCGTTGGCCCCGCGGGCCGTCGTGCGATTGCGTCGGGCGCGGCTGCGGGCCGGGGACGGGACACTGCGGGATCGCCCACGACACTGAATCGCAGCAACCGGTCGGCAGCGACACGAATGCCCACGCGTGTGCTGACGGCGATCTCCGCCCGAACCTCGCGCCGGTCGATCTTCACGCGCGACGAGGGATCGAGCAGGTCGAGGCCGGTGTTCGCCCGGGTGATGGCGAGCCCGCGGCAGAGGTTGCCAGGGCCCTGCAGCAGCGACGATGCAGCGACGCCCGCGCCGCGCCGGGCGATGACAGTCTCGAGCCCAACCTCCACGGCCGCGGCGCGCAGGAGCACGGCGCCGGCGACGCCATCGATTTCGGTGACAACGTTGGCGCAGTTGTGCATCCCATACGTGAGGTAGACGTAGAGATGCGCCGGCGCGCCGAACATCACCGCCGATCGCGGCGTCGGTCCTCGAAAGGCGTGAGATGCGGGGTCGTCCAG
Source organism: Candidatus Acidiferrales bacterium (assembly GCA_035534435.1). Classification (GTDB taxonomy): domain Bacteria; phylum Chloroflexota; class Dormibacteria; order Aeolococcales; family Aeolococcaceae; genus Palsa-851. The sequence continues at coordinate 5,038 of DATLRX010000074.1, read as the reverse complement.
GCCCAGGTACGCCTCGGTTTCGACGATGCGCGCCACGACGGCCCCAGGGCCGCCGCCGTCGACGATGAGCTTGCAGCCGAGGAGGTCACGAGCAACCTCGATGGTCGGCCTCGCGAACCAGTGACGTGATGGGCTGCCTACTGACGGATCTCCGCGTCGCAACGCGTGGCGAGTGCGGCCGCGATGGCGCGCTGCGCGGTCTGCGCCTCCTCCCCTGTCAGGGTCCGGTCGGCCGCCCGGAACGTCAGCCGGAACGTCCAGCCCTTCCGCCCGGCGCCGAGGCTGCCGCCGCGGTACTCGTCATACAGCTCGGCGTTCTCCAGCAACGGCTCCTGTGCCTCGCGGATGGCGTCCATCGCTTCACCCGCCGCGCGCTCGGCACCCACCGTCACCGCGAGGTCCTGCACGATCGCGGGGAATCGCGGTGGCGCGACGAACCGCGGGCGGCGCGGCGTCGACGGCACGACCGCGTCGATTCGCAACTCGCCGACCGCGACGCGGCCCCGGATCTCGAACGCAGCCGTCGTGTCGTAGGAAAGCTCTCCGATGAGCCCGACGCCGGCGCCGTCGAGGCTGAGCCCGGCACTGCGCCCGGCGTGGAGGCCGACCTCCGCAGTGGGTTCCACCCGCGCGCTCTCGCCGGCGAGATCGACCACCAACCGATCGAGGAGCGACTGGACCCGGCGCACGGCGATCGCGGCATCGTCGGGCGAGCCGCTGGCCACGTGGATCGCGACCGACAGGAGCAGGGGCTCGAGCGGCAGTGCGGGCAGATCGCGGTCGGCCCCGTCGGGGGTGGATCCAGGCGCAAGCCCCTCGCGCTCGCCTTCCCAGAACACCCGTCCGAGCTCGAAGAGCATCACGTCGGCGTTGCCACGATTGACGTTGCCCGCGAGCGCAGCGCAGAGGCGGGGCAGTTGCGAGGTGCGCATGACGCTCCACTCGTCGCTCAGCGGGTTGCGCACGGGGATGGGCGTTCGCGCCCGGCCGAGGCCGGGAAGGAGCGTCGCGTCGCTCGGACCGACGAACGAGAAGGTGATCGCCTCGTCGAACCCGGCGCCGAGGCACGTCTCGCGGACTCCGTCCTCGACCGGTGGCGCCGGCGACGTCGTGGTGACCTCGGCTCGCCGGCCGGGGAGCGTGCTGGGCACGCGCGCGTAGCCGATCATCCTGCCGACCTCTTCCACGAGGTCCTCCGGCAGCGAGACATCGCGCCGGAAGTACGGCGGCATGACCGACAACGTGGATCCTGACTGCTCGACGGCGAACCCGAGCTGCGCCAGCGTGGTGGCGATCTCGGTCGCATCGATCGGAATGCCGAGCAGCCGGCCCGCGAAGGACGCCGTCAGCTCGATGGGGCCGAGCTCCGGCAGCCGCCGCGGCCAGTCCTCGATGACCCCACGGAGCACGTGACCCCCGGAGAGCTCGGCGATGAGCGCCGCGGCGCGACCGAGCGCGACCGGTGGGAGCCGGTCGCTCAGCCCCTTCTCGAACAGCGTGGATGCATCAGTGCGCAGACCGAGGCGCTTCGAGGTCGCGCGGATCGTCGGCCCGTCCCAGGTGGCCGCCTCGAGAAGCACGGAGCGGGTCGAGTCGGTGACCGCGGTGGTCGCCCCGCCGATGACGCCGGCGATGCTGGCCGGACTCGGCCCACTGCAGACGATCATGTCCGCGGACGACAGCTCGCGGTCGGTGCCGAGGAGATCCACCACATGCTCACCATCCGTGGCACGGCGCACCACCACCTCAGCCGACGCGGTGCCACCGAGCTCGATGAATCGATCCAGGTCGAACGCGTGCATCGGCTGACCGAGCTCGTGGGTCATGAAGTTGGTGACATCGACCACGTTGTTGATCGGTCGCAGCCCGACCGAGCGGAGCCGGTTGCGCAACCACGGCGGGGACGGACCGACGGCGATGCCCTCGATGACACGGACGGCGAAGCGGGGGCAGCCCTGCGGGTCTTCGACCCGGACACTCGCGCGAAGCTCCGCCGACGTCGCGGAGAGCAGGTCGTCCGGCACCTCGGCCGGCGGCTCCGCGAGCGTCTCGCCGAGCGCGGCCGCAAGCTCACGGGCGATGCCGACGTGGCAGAGGCAGTCGGGCCGGTTCGTCGTCACGTCGAGATCGAGGACAGTGTCCAGGTCGAGCACCTCACCGACAGCCTGGCCGGGTGTGCCGTCCTCGAGGATGAGGATGCCGTCCGCGTCCTCGCCGACCCCCAGCTCGATCGCCGAGCAGAGCATGCCGGGGGACTTGTGGCCGCGGATCGTCTTGACGCCGAGGCGCTCGTCCATCGCCGGCGGGCGTGTCCCGGGCGGCGCGTAGGGCACGAGCTGGCCCGCGTTGACGTTCGGAGCACCGGTCATGACCCGCACGGTTCCCGTTGTCTCGGTGAACGCCGCGAGCGCCGCCGGCACCGGGGAGCCGAGATCGATGTCGGCGAACTGCAGGTGCGACGAACCCGGGACCGGCGAGACCGCCGCGATCCTGGCGACGACGATCCCCTCGCCACCGATCTCGACGGCGCCGACCTCGGTGCCGGTGTCGGTCAGCGCCCTGGAGATCGTGGCCACCGGCGAATCGAGCGCGGCGTAATCACGCAACCAACGCAGCGAGAACCTCATGACGCGATGGCCGGCGGTGGAACCGAGAGGGTCGGGCGCAGGAACCGGACGTCATTGTCGTAGAGCAGGCGCATGTCGGGAATGCCCCAGGCGAGCATCGCCGCGCGCTCGATCCCCATGCCGAAGGCGAATCCCGAGTACCGGTCCGGGTCGATCCCGCCGTTGCGCAGCACCTGCGGGTGCACCATGCCGCTGCCCAGCAGCTCGAGCCAGCCGCTGTACCCGCACAGCGAGCAGCCTGCGCCGTCGCAGACGACGCAGGCGAGCTCGAGCTCGAGGGAAGGCTCGGTGAACGGGAAGTGATGCGGCCGCCACTGGAGCGCCGACCCCGGACCGAAGAACGATCGCGCGAAGAATTCGAGCGTCCCTTTGAGATCGCTGACCGCGATGCCTTCGTCGATACACAGGCCTTCCACCTGGTGGAACATCGGCAGGTGGGTCGCGTCGTGGTCCCGGCGGAAGGCCTTGCCGGGAACGATCACCCGCTGCGGAGCGCCGCGGATGAGCATGCTGCGGATCTGCACGGGCGAGGTGTGGGTGCGCAGCAGCCGTGAGTCGTCGATGTAGAAGGTGTCCTGCGTATCCCGTGCCGGATGCCCGGGCGGCTGGTTGACCAGGGTGAAGTTGTAGCGGTCGTACTCGACCTCCGGCCCGTCGACGGCCGAGAATCCCAGCTGGCCGAAGATGCGCCGCATCTCCATCGCAGCGACGGTCACCGGGTTGAGGCGGCCACGCCGCAGCGGTGGCGCCGGACGCGTGAGATCGAGGCCTTCCGTCTCGAACCTGCGCGTCCGAGCCGCGACGTCGATGGCGCGCTGTCGCTCATCCGCGGCGTCGGTGACGCGCTCGACCAGCTCGTTCACCATCTGGCCCATCTGGCGCCGTCCGTCCGCATCGGCGATCGTGCCGAGGCCGCGTCGGAAGGCGGTCAGCTCCCCGTCGCCTCGCCCGAGATAGCGAGCACGGACTGAGTCGAGCGCGGCGAGATCCTGCGCTGCGGCGATCGCCTCGAGCGCCTCCGCCGCAACGCGGTGGACGTCGGCGGTCACGCCTTGGTGAGTGCGCCCCGCGCGACTTCGACCAGCTGCTGAAAGGAGCCGGAGTCCGTGACCGCGATGTCGGCGAGCATCTTGCGGTTCACCTCAACACCGGCCTCCTTCAACCCGTGCATGAACTGGCTGTAGGCAAGACCGTTCTGGCGGGCGGCGGCGTTGATGCGCGCGATCCACAGGGTGCGCATGTCGCCCTTGCGCTGCTTGCGGTCGCGATACGCGTACGACAGCGAGTGCATGACCGCCTCGTTGGCGTTCTTGTACAGCCGGTGCCGAGCACCCTGCATTCCCTCGGCTAGCTCGAGGATCTTCCGGTGGCGAGCCTTGGCCGTCACCCCACGCTTCACTCTGGCCATGTCGCTCTCCTAAAGATAGGGTGCAAGGCGGATGACCTTGCGGCGATCCGACGAGGAGATCTCGTGTTGCATCCGGTATTGACGCTTGCGCTTCGCGCTCTTGTGCTCGAGCAGGTGCGAGCGAAACGCCTTGCGCCGCATCACCTTTCCCGTCGAGGTGACGCGGAGCCGCTTGGCGGTTCCCTTATGGGTTCGTATCTTGGGCATTGGCGTTGCTCCCTGATTCGGCGCCGGAGTCGACCACCGGAACGGTGACGATCATCTCCACTTCCCGGGTCTTGGGCTCCCGAGGCTGGGTCGGCTGGGGTTGCGATCCTGCAGGCTGGGTCTCGCCGGTCTGCGCACCCGGTGTCTCGCCCGTCTCCGACGCCGGCCGCCGGTCGTTGCCGTGCTGATCGCCCTTGGCGTGCTTCTTGTTGAGCGGGCTCATGATCATGATCATGTTGCGGCCCTCGACGAGTGGGTTCCGCTCGATGATGGCGATCTCCTTGAGCTCATCAGCCATCCGGTCGAGCAGCTTGCGTCCGTACTCCTGATGCACCATCTCCCGTCCACGAAACATGATCGTGAGCTTGACCTTGTCGCCGTCAGCGAGAAAGTGACGAACCGAACCGAACTTGGTCTGGAAGTCGTGCTCCGAGATCTTCGGACGGAGCTTCATCTCCTTGACGTTGATGGTGTTGTGCTCTTTCCGGCTCTCCTTCTCCTTCTTCAGGGCTTCGAACTTGAAGCGCCCGTAGTCCATGAGACGGCAGACCGGTGGTTGGGCCAGAGGGGCGACTTCGACCAAGTCCACCTCACGCTGGGCGGCGAGCTCCCGCGCCCGCTCGATGGGGACGATCCCCAGTTGTTCACCTGTGGAGTCGTCGAAGAGACGGACGGTGGGAATTCGGATCTGGTCGTTGACCCTCAACTCTCGGAATGCGATCGGCGCGGCCTCCTTGTGGACAAAAAAACTGGACAGCGGTTCCGCTATCCAGGGATCGGGTGCTGGACCTTCAAG
>DATLRX010000073.1:0-24470 GCA_035534435.1 Candidatus Acidiferrales bacterium | reverse complement strand
GGCGACCGGCTTGCGAGCCTTCTCCTGGGCCAATTCGGACCTCCCACCGCCGGTGACGGCAAGGCTGAGCGGGCCCGCCCGCTCAGGAGGTCACGACGCCGTGATCACCGCTGCGTGGGCGTGCCCCGATGTTGCCGGGACTGGGGACTGTCGCCGCCGTCCATGATTGCGTTGATACACCCCGAGTGCATGGTTGCCGTCTTTGGAGTGTACAACCCGCGCTCGGCCCGCAGGATCGAGCGTCAGTCCCCGTCTGCTTCCGCGCGACGCCGCCACGAGTTGGGAAGCATCGCCTCGAGGACGTCGTCAACCGTGATCACACCGATCGCCCGACCGTCATCCTCGACCACCGCGACGACGGTGAGGTTGAAATCGGCCATGCGACGCGCAACCTCGGGGAAGTCGTCATCGACGTTGACGGATGCGTTGGAGTGCTCGACGAGTTCGGCGATCCTCGTCCCTCCCTCCGCTCGCAGCAGGTCGACGAGCGGCACGGACCCGACGAGCCGTCCGTCCTCGAGCAGGAACACATCCGCGGAAACCTGCGGCAGCACGTCGGCGGCACGAACCGCCGCAAGTGCCTCGGCGACCGTCGCATCGGGCGCAACCGAGACGAAGTCGGTGCTCATGAGTCCGCCTGCACTGCTCTGCCCGTAGCTGAGCAGGGCTCGCACCTTCGCCTGCTGTGACGGTGGGAGCAGCGACAGGATCGGCGCGCGGCGCGGCTGATCGAGCTCGGTGACGAGGTCGGCGGCATCGTCCGGCCCCATCTCGGCCAGGACCGCCGCCGCCTCGGCGTCGGACTTGTCGCGCAGGAACTCGACCTGGTGCTCGGTGTTCAACTCCTCGAACACGTCGGCCTCGAGCTCGGGATCCCCGTGCACGGCGGAGATGATCTCCTCGCCCTCGTCGTGCGATGCCGCCTCGACGAGGTCGGCGATCTGCGCGGGATGCAGACGGCGCAGGCGGCGCAACGGCATGAGGAGCCGCGAGGTCGGAACGTGGCCGACGAAGGGCTCGATCGACGCCCAGTCGAGGAAGCCCTGCCCCTCACCTTTTCGCGCCGTGAGCCTGCCGCGCAGACCGCGCGGGCGTGTGTCGACGCCGGCGACGACCCATCCCGAGTCGCCGAGCTTCAACTCGATGTCATGCGCGACGACGAGGCGGCCGGCCTCGACGCTGATGAGCCTGCGCCCGAGCACGTCATCGCCGAGGAGCACCTCGCCCTGGCGGCGTTCGAAATGCGCGAGGTTGAGATCCTCGCCGGCCAGCTGGACGGCGCCCGCGCGCATCTCCGCGATCCGGTCGCGCGGGATGAACAACCGCCGTCCGGCGATGCGCCCGACGAGGCCCGTCACCGGAGGGTAGCCGCCCTCGGCGAAGCGGGCGATGACATCGTCCACCCTGCCGAGGCGCCCGCCCGCGCGATCGACGAGCGGGCTGCGCATGATCCCGGTCAGTGCCAGCCGGCCCGCCGCAGCGGCCGGCTGCCCAGCGTCTGAGGTCGCCATACCGCGCTCAGTCTGCCACGTCCCGGGTCGTCGTGTCTGTCCGCGAGGTGTCCGCTCGGGTGGCCGATCGTTGCGGTGTGTCCGTGTCCGCGCTCCCGACCCCCGCACCCACCCCTGCACCTCTATGATCGAGGAGGCCTCCCGCGGGCACGGACATTTCCGTCGCCTCGCCGGGTTGGGAGAGGAGGGGTGCCGCGTGGAGTCCGATGATCCCCGCTTGCTGCTGGGCGTTTTCGCCCCGGACCGTGTGCGCAGCGTCGTCGTGATCACGACGGATGGCGAGCTTGCCGTCGCCGTCCGCGAGACGGTGCCGGCGGGGATCGCCGTCGTGCGCGACGCGCGACCCGACGATGCTGCGGAGGTTGCGGCGGCCTGTCTTCCATGGCCGTGGATGGTCGTCGGCTCGACGGATTCCGTGACTCCCGGCGTCGCGTCGCTGCTGCGTACACGTCCCGTGCTGACGCTGTGGCTCGGTGCGGCGCCGGCGGGTCTCCCCTGCCATGCATCGCGTTTCGACCGCCACACGGCGCTGCTCGCAGCGATCAGGCGCGCGTGCACCGCAACCGTCGGTGGCATGCATCTCGCTCCCGGAAGCGGAGTCGAGCTCGGTGACGGCGCGCTGCTTCGCGGTGCGACACTCGATGCGCTCGTCGGCGCGTACCCGGGCGGATTCGTCCTGCCGTCACGCACGTTTCGCAGTGTCAGCGCCGCACTGGCGCGCGCCGGCGCAGGCTGGACCACGGAGCGTGACGCCAGCGCACGCATCGCGCTCGTCCCGTGCACGCGCACCGCGACGACGTCATGAGGGCGAATCCCGAGGTCCTCATCCTCGAGGACGACGCCGAGACGCTCGAGGAGCTCCAGAGTCATTTCACGCGAAAGCGGTTCCATCCGCTCGCGGCGCGCAGCGCGTCACGCGCGCTGTCGCTCCTCGAGAACAACCGGTACTCGAGCCGTCCCGTGCTCGCGATCGTCGACTGGGACCTCGGCAAAGCACCCGACCAGGCGGCGAGCAGCGGCGACGTGCTCTCGCGACTCGCGCGCGAGCTGCGCGAATGCCCGGTCATCGTGTACTCGCAGAACATCGACGCCTTCAACGTCCGCAGTCAGATCCAGCGTTCGCATCCGCGTGCACTGCTCCATGACAAGCGCGACGGCGACGCGTCGCTGCTCGAGCGCGTCGACAGGATGCTCGATCGGACGGTCGGCGACCTGCGCATTCACGACGGCACCGTCGTCGTCCATCTGCCGAGCCTCGACCAGCACCATCACCGTGAGGCGATCAGGCTCGTCGTCCACCACCCCGACATCGTCACGTTCCACTCCGACACGTCGACGAAGGCCGTGCGCAGGTTCGGCGAGTGGTTGCGCGAGCACGACTCGGCGGTGCACCTCGTGAGTCACGGCAATCGCAAGTACCGGCTCAACGTCACGGTCACCGCGAAGTCCACGGACACCGACGAGACGGCGTGAACCTCACCATCGCCGAGATCGCCGAGCTGCCACTCGCGGCGGCCCTGCTGGACTCGACGGGCGACGTCGTCGCGCGGACGCCGGAGTGGGACGGTCCAGGACCGGGCGCGGTCGCGTACCCGGTACGCACCATGCGCCTCGTCGTCCGCACCCGGCCGGCTTCGCAGCTGTGCGATGCCCTGCTCAGCCGGCTCCTCGACGCCATCGACGACGCCGTCGTCAGTCTCGACGACGCGCACGCACGCCGGGTGCGTGTGCTCGCGTGCTCGCTGCGGCTGGTGGCGGGTCGCGAGGCCGGAGGCTGGGGTTCGACCGACGAGGTGCTGGACCTCGCGCGCGCCGGCATCACGGCACGCACCGGGCTTGCCGTCGATGTCATGACCGGCACCGTTCGCCCGGTGCTCGCCCCGGAGGTCGCGGCGCTGGTGCTCGTGCAGCTCGCGGTGAACGCGGAGCGCCACGACGGGGCAGAGCGCGTGCGCATCGAGGTCGACAAGACGACGTTCCGCGTGGTGTGGCGACGCGCCGGTGACGACGTGCGGGTGAGAACCGCCCGGCGGCACGCCGAACGTGAGCGCTGGGGGCTCGGATTCGCCCGCATCGCGGCTGACGCCATCGGCGGCACCGTGTATCCACCGCGATCACTGGGCGGCGGCGACGTTGCGGCCGTCCTGGAGATGGGTGTCCGGCGTCTCGCACTCCCACTCGCGGCGGTGCGCAACGGCCAGGTCTGCCGCGCGACCCGATCCTGGGACGAGGAGACATCACTCGGACCCGGCGCAGCGGCGCTCGGCACCACGCGGCTCGGCACGCTCTGCACCGCCGCCGAGGCCGATCCCGGCCGCGTCGTGGGCGACGGCTGGACCGCGCGAACGGGAGCGCGCGACACGTGGGTGGCGGTGCCGCCCGACGACTCGGACGTGCGCGCTCGGGACGTCGTCACCGGGCTCATCCACGAGCGCGCGCTCGCGGACCGGCTCGACGAGCCCGCCAGGTCCACCATCGGCGCGCTCGGCATCCTCCTCTCGACACTGCTTGGTGAGCCGATGCCGCGAGTCCCGATGGCAACGTGGAGCCGTCGCATGGCCGAACTGAGCCCGGCGTTCGGCATCGCAGTGCCGATCCCGCGCTTCGACGGCGTCGGCGCGATCGACCCTCGGGTCGTCGCGGTGCTCACCGGGTCGGCGCACGGCTTCGACGTCGACGGCGATCGTCTCTGGCTGCGCATCCGCGCCGAGTGCCGCGAGGACGCGGCCGTCCGGGTGTTGCTCAGACCCGGCGAGGACCGGATCCCGCTCGGCTGACGCTCCGGTCAGGCGCGGGGCTGGCCGGCATCTGCGCGGCGGCCGACGAGCTCGAGCACGGGGGATCGCAGGAGCAGTGAGGTGATGACGGCAAGGAGCGGATGCGCAGCCCGGTCTGCGGCGGTGGCGCCCGCCTCCTCAAGGGCGGCGTCGATCCGGAGGAGATCGTCGGCGAGAATCCGCAGGGCGGCGCGGATCAACGCGGCGACGTCTCCCGCGTGCACCGGCTCCCAGCCGGCGTCGTCGGTGATCGGCGGCACCTCGGGCACGTAGCTGACGCCGTCCGGAGCGCCGGCGTGATATGCGGTGGCCCACACATCGCACCCGAGCGACTCCTCGTGGCGCAGCCGCCCAGCAAGGCGCCGGAGCGAGTCGAGCTCTTCATCCGGAACGGTCGTCCGTTCGATGAGGTGCAGCACGAGGAGGCGCTGATACCTGGCCACCCAGTACCGCGACACGCCTGCCGTGAGCAGCCGGGAAAGGCGGACGTGGGCGATGCTGACACGGCGGAGCGATGTCCCCTCAGCGCTCGGGACGAGCACCTCGACGTGGCGACGGATGTCCCAGACCCCGCCGAGCAGCCGGATGATCGAGGTCGGCCGCCAGACCCCTGCGTTCTCGTCCCACCAGTCGACGGGGACGTCGGAGAAGGCGCGCTCGCAGGTGCTGGTGAGCAGTGCCTGATGCAGATCCTCGCGCGTGCGAGTGGCGAGGAGCGACCAGCCGGAGGGGAGTGTTGTGGTGGCCATCCAGAATCTTGCTGAGACGTTGAGGGGAACGGGTGCGGAGATCGGCGCGGCGCCGCGGTTGGCGTGCAGTATGCCCCCGATCCGGCGTTTCGGGGTGTACGGTCGCGCACTTAGCGCATTTGACGCCGCCGCGGGGCTAGGAGTCGGCTGGTGCCGGTGCCCCGCCGGCCGCCCACCAGGGTTCCACGGCACCGTTCCATCCGGCGTCTCGATGGTGCGCGCGCACGACCGTCTTGATGTTCCCGCGAACGTTGAAGTCCCCGACCACCTCGCAGTATCGGGGGGCGAGCAGACCGACGAGGTCGTCGAGCACGACGTTGACGACATCCTCGTGATAGACATTGCGATCACGGAAGCCGTTGATGTACAGCTTCATCGACTTCAGCTCGACGCATCGCGGCCCCGGCACGTAGCGGATGTGCAGCGTCGCGAAATCAGGGAACCCCGAAATCGGGCACAGGCATGTGAATTCGGGGATGGTGAACTGGATCGTGTAGTCGCGGCCGGGTGTGCGATTGTCGAACGCGACGAGCTTCGCCTCACGGATCGCGCGCGTCCCGTACAGCTCCTCGCTCATGACTGCGCTCCGCGCACGAGCGAGCGGATCGCCGCGAGCGGGATGGGCGCGAACTTCGTGTCGCGGTCGTACGTGTCCACGCCCTCGACCCGCTTGAGCACGGTCACGATCGCGTACGTGACCGGCGTCGCGACGACCTCGTAGAGCACCTTCACCACCCACACGTCGCGAATGATGACGATGAGCAGCGACCACGGCTGCGTCCCGGCGAAGGCCAGCGAGATGAAGACGATGCTGTCGACGCCCTGGCCGATGAGCGTCGAGCCGATCGTCCGCGTCCAGAGCCACCGGCCTCGGGTCGCAACCTTGAGGCGCGCGAGCACGAACGCGTTGAGGAACTCGCCGAGCAGGTAGGCGAGGAGCGACGCGGCGACGAGCCGCGGAGTCGAGCCGAGGATGCGCGCATATGCCGCCTGGTCCGTGTAATGGGGATCCGCCGGGATCGCGATCGCGGCGGCGATGAAGAGCACCACAACGACATTGGCGAGGAACCCGGTCCAGATCACCGTGCGCGCGACGCGGTATCCCCAGACCTCGGTGAGCACGTCGCCGAAGAGATACGCGAGCGGGAAGATCACGATCGCCGCCGGAACGGAGAACGGACCGACCGACGCGATCTTCACGGCGATGATGTTCGACGCGACCAGCGTTGCGACGAAGACCGCCGAGACCGCGAGCAGGAGCGGGCTCGGCGTGCGGACGGGTGGCTGCTCAGTCATGGGGAGCCGCACAGCGTAGAAGATCCCCTCGTGAGCAGACGCGGGCTGGTGCTTTTCGTGGCGATGTGCGTGATCTGGGGCATCCCGTACCTGCTCATCAAGGTGACGCTGCGGGGCCTCGGACCGGTCGACCTGGTGTTCGTGCGCTTCCTGCTCGGCGCCGTGCTGCTCGTGCCGATCGCGCTGACCCGTGTGCAGGTCCGGCCCATCCTGCGGCGCTGGGGATGGATCGTGGCCTACACGATCATCGAGATGGGCGTCCCCTGGGTGCTGCTCTCCGACGCCGAGGTGCGCATCTCGAGCTCGCTGTCCGCGTTGCTCGTCTCCACGGTCCCGCTGATCGGCGTCGTCATCGGCGTGGTGACCCGCAGCGGGGAGCGGCATGGCTGGCGTCGGATCCTCGGCCTCTGCATCGGCCTTGTCGGTGTCGGCGTGCTCGTCGGTTTCGACGTGTCCTCCTCGACGTTCGGCGCCATCGGCGAGGTCATGGTCGTCGCGATCTGCTACGCGACCGGTCCGTACATCATCAACCGCAAGCTGAGCGACCTTCCCGCGCTCGGCGTCATCGCCGGCTCGCTGCTGCTGGCCGCCGTCGCCTACGCGCCCGCCGCGCTGGTCCAGCTGCCGCATGCATGGCCGTCAGGTCAGGTCATCGCGGCGGTGCTCGCGCTCGGCATCGTCTGCACCGCCATGGCGTTCCTGCTCTTCTTCGCGCTCATCGCCGAGGTCGGGCCGGTGCGCGCGACCGTGATCACATACGTGAACCCGGCTGTCGCCGTGACCCTCGGGGTCGTGCTGCTGCACGAGCCGCTGACGGGAGGGATCGCCGTCGGGTTCGCGTTGATCCTCGCCGGCTCCGTGCTCGCCGCTCGTGCCGCTCCGGATCGTGCCGCGCCGGAACGGACCGCACCCGCGCGGACGTGAGCGGGATCAGACCTCGGCGGTCTCGGAGACTCCCGGAGTCACGGCCGCACCGACGCGGCCGATCGTGATCTGGCCATTCTTGGCGTCAACTTCGACGGTGTCGCCTTCGGCGAACCGGCCCTCGAGGATCGCCATCGCGATCGGGTCCTGGAGGCGGCGCTGGATCACGCGTTTGAGCGGTCGCGCGCCGTACGTCGGGTCGTAGCCCTCGGCGGCGAGCGCGTCGACGGCCTCCTCGGTGACGTGCAGGGTGAGCTTGCGTGCCGCGAGCCGGTCGCGGACGGCACGCAGCTGGATGTCGACGATCTCGCGGAGCTGCGCGCGGTCGAGGCGCGAGAACAGGATCACGTCGTCGACGCGGTTGAGGAACTCGGGCCGGAAGTTGTTGCGCAGCTCGGCGAGCACGCCATCGCGGACGCGCTCCCACTGCGCGGCATCGGCGTCCGCGGACACCTCGGCGATGAGATGCGAGCCGATGTTGCTCGTCATGATCACCACGCAGTTGCGGAAGTCGACCGTGCGGCCCTGGCCGTCGGTGAGACGCCCGTCCTCGAGCAGCTGCAACAGGATGTTGAACACATCGGGGTGTGCCTTCTCGATCTCGTCGAGCAGCAGCACGCTGTATGGACGCCGGCGCACCGCTTCGGTGAGCTGACCACCCTCCTCGTATCCGACGTATCCAGGCGGCGCGCCGACGAGACGCGAGACCGTGTGCTTCTCCATGTACTCGCTCATGTCGAGGCGGATCATCGAGCGCTCGTCGTCGAACAGCAGCTCGGCGAGCGCACGTGCGAGCTCCGTCTTCCCGACACCGGTCGGCCCGAGGAAGATGAACGAGCCGATGGGGCGATTCGGGTCGGCGAGACCGGCACGACCGCGACGCACCGCGTTGGCCACGGCGGTGATTGCGTCGTCCTGTCCGATGACGCGACCGTGCAGGTCCTGCTCGATGCGGAGCAGCTTCTGCATCTCGCCTTCGAGCATCTTGGTGACCGGCACGCGCGTCCAGCGCGAGACGACGGCCGCGACGTCCTCCTCGCCCACCTCTTCCTTCAAGAGTGGACGGTCGCCCTGCATCTCGACGAGACGCGACTGCTCCTGCTCGAGCGCGCGCTGCAGCTCGTTGAGCTGGCCGTAGCGCAGCTCCGCCGCGCGGCCGAAATCGCTCATCTGCTCGGCGCGATCCGCCTCGTGGCGAACCTGCTCCATCCTGCCCTTGATCTCGCGGATCGTCGAAAGCGCGCCCTTCTCCTGCTCCCACCGTTCGCGCAGCCCGCGGCCGCGCTCCTGGAGGTCGGCGAGGTCGCGCTCGAGCGTGTCGAGCCGCTCCTTCGAGCGCTTGTCCGTCTCCTTGTTCAGCGCCTGGCGCTCGATCTCGAGCTGCCGCACCTCACGCTCGACAACGTCGAGCTCGGTGGGCAGGGAGTCGATCTCGATGCGCAACCGCGACGCGGCTTCGTCGATGAGGTCGATCGCCTTGTCGGGAAGGAAGCGGTCCGTGATGTAGCGGTTGCTCAGCACCGCGGCGGCGACGATCGCGGCGTCCGTGATCCGGACGCCGTGGTGCACTTCGTAGCGCTCCTTGAGGCCGCGCAGGATGCTGATCGTATCCTCGACCGAGGGCTGCTCGACGACGATCGGTTGAAACCGCCGTTCCAGCGCTGCGTCCTTCTCGATGTGCTTGCGATACTCGTCGAGCGTCGTTGCGCCGATGCAGCGCAGCTCGCCGCGCGCGAGTGCCGGCTTCAGCATGTTGCCGGCGTCCATCGCACCCTCGGCTGCGCCGGCGCCGACGAGCGTGTGCATCTCGTCGATGAAGAGGATCACCGCACCGTCCGATGACGTCACCTCGTGCAGGACGGCCTTGAGCCGGTCCTCGAACTCGCCGCGGTACTTGCTCCCGGCCACCATCGCCCCGAGGTCGAGCGCTACGACCCGCTTGTCCTTGAGCCCTTCCGGCACGTCGCCCGACGAGATCCGCTGCGCGAGCCCTTCGGCGATCGCGGTCTTGCCGACGCCGGGCTCACCGATCAGCACCGGGTTGTTCTTGGTGCGTCGTGAGAGCACCTGGATGACCCGCCGGATCTCGTCGTCGCGACCGATGACGGGGTCGAGCTTGCCGCGCCGGGCGGCGTCCGTCAGGTCGCGGCCGTACTTCTCGAGCGCCTGGTACTTCGCCTCGGGGTTCGCGTCGGTGACACGCTGCGAGCCACGCACCGCCTCGAGCGTCGAGTAGACCTTGTCGGGCGTGACCCCCGCCTGCTGGAGCAGGCGGCCGGCGTCGCCCTGGGGCTTCGTGCACAGCGCGAGCAGGAGGTGCTCCGTCGAGACGTACTCATCCTTGAGACGGCTCATCTCCTCGAACGCGGTCATCAGGACGGCTCGCAACGCGCTGCTCACCTGCGGATCGGTCACACCGACCTGCTTCGGGCGGTTCTCGAGGATCGCGTGCACGCGCGCGGCCATCGGATCAGGAGCGACCTCGAGACGGCGCAGCAGGGTGGGAACGAGCCCATCCTCCTGCTCGAGCAGGGCGAGCAACAGGTGCTCGGGCTCGACCGCGGGATGCTGCAGCTGCTGTGCCGCCTGCTGAGCGGCGGTCAGCGCTTCCTGGGAACGTTCGGTGAATCTGTCAAGTCGCACGAAAGCCTTAATACCACCGCCCGCGTGCGGCTAACCTAGCGCGATGCGACTCACGGTTCTCGGCAGCGGCAGTGCGTTCAGCAAGTGCGGTTGCAACGCCGGCTATCTCGTCGACGGGCGTGTGCTCGTCGACTGCGGCGCGCCGGTGCCGGCGGTGGTCGGGCGGGCGTCAGCCTCGATCCAGGACGTCAGGCTCGTCCTGCTCACGCACTTCCACGCCGACCACACCTTCATGCTCCCGACGGTGCTCGGCGCACTGGCGTACGCCGAACCGCCCGCTTCAGGTCCGCTCGTGATCGCGGGTCCCGTGGGAACGCGTGAGTACGTGACCCGCCTTGTTGCCACGGGATACGGGACGCACATGCTCGGCAGCGTCGCGGCAAACGTGCGCCTCGACTATGCCGTGCTCCAGGACGGCAGCGACGTCGAGATCGCCGGGTACCGCGTGCGCGCCCACGCGGTGACGCACAGCACCGGCCCGTCGCTCGCGTATCAGCTCGCCGACGCCGCCGGTGTGACGATCGGCTTCTCCGGAGACAGCGAGCTGTGCGCCGGCCTGCGCCGCTCGATCCAAGGGTGCCGGCTGTACGTGTGCGAGTGCACGGGATGGGACGCACCGGCCGCGGGTGGACATCTCTGGCGCGACGAGGTCGCCGGACTGATGAGCGAGTACCCGGCGACGACATTCCTCCTGAGCCACCTCGCCGCCCGGGTGCAGATCCCGGGAGCGCTCGTCGCACACGACCTGCTCAGCCTGGAGATCTCCCCAGACGCGGCCTAGCCGCGAAGAGCGCGCGCCGCCAGTGGTGCAGCGCGACGGCACGCTCCTGCTGCGTGGCCCCCTCGGCGCTGAACTCCGCGCGTGCCGTGACCGAGGCGAGCTCGCTGAGCGCGTCCCCCGCGCGAGGGCGTGCCTTCGCCAACCGTGCGGCGTACGCGAGGTGGGTCTCTGCCCGTCGCCGGTCCATCCCCGACATCACCCCGAGCGTCTCGACGCGACGCCATGCGCCTTTGAGCGACCGCGGGAGCGCCAGCCAGAGCACGGCCGCGATGAACAGGACGAGCGCGCCGCCGAGGACCGCGAGCGCGCCGATCAGCGAGGCGGGAACGCCGGGCTTCGTCGGCGTGATCCTGGTCACGCCGGGGTCGTTGCCGCCGAAGCCGTGCGCCGGTGTCGGGGTGCCCCCCCTGACGACAGGATTGGACGTGGGCCCGACGACGCCGGTCACCGCCTGGCTGCCGCGCGGCAGGGGCTGGTAGTCACCCTGCGCCGACGGAGGCGTGGGCTCGAACGGAATCCACCCGTAGCCGGGAAAGTAGGCCTCGACCCAGCTGTGCGCATCGCTGGTGGTCACCGCCTGCTCACGCTGTCCCTGGCGTCCGTTCTGGGCTCGCGTGGTGCCGGGACCATAGCCGCTCACGAGCCGGGTCGGGATGCCGAGCGTGCGGAGCATCGTGCCCATCGCCGACGCGAAGTACTGGCAGTACCCGCGGTGGCTGACGGTGAGGAAGTACACGACCGGCCAGATCGAGGCGTTCGGCACGGCCGGCGGGACCAGCGTGTACTGGAAGAACGCGGGATTGCGCAGACGATTCTGGATCGCGGTCGCCTCGTCGTAGGGATTGGTCAGCCCGGCGGTCCACTCCTTCGCGAGCTTCTGGATGATCGCGATGCTGCCGCTGCCGTCGTCGTTGGCCTCGGTGTACGGCGAGGTCCACGACGGGTAGTTGGTTCCAGCTTCCTGGAGCTGCGCCGCTGTCGCGGTGGAGACGAACGAGGTCGACACCACCGTCGTGCCGTTGACGATGTCCTGACTGAGCTGCACGTCGTCGACCGAGAGGAGCTGGGTCGGCGCGGTCGGCTTGACGGCGCCGAACGCGGTGCCGGGAACGTTCACCGCGGCGGGGTCGCCGACGAACGGGACGAGCGATTGCTGGCCGGTGGCACCCTTCTGCATGACGACCGTGGCCTGCACTTGCTGTTGACTGGCACCGATCCCGCCGTCCGCCGGATCGGTGTCACGTGGCAGCAGGCCGCTCTCGAACGGCACATCGTTCCACGTGTTCGACGTCGGGCCGTTGATACCCGTCTGCGGGAACCAGTTCCCCTCCAGGAACTGCGTGTCGTCCTCGATGCGGACGTACGCGGGCACGTTCGTCGTCGTCGTGTACGTCATCTCGAGCTGTGGCTTGCTCACCAGCGGCCCGCCCAGCTCGACGGACGGGTTGAAGCCGATGGTCGCGACGCCACCCAGACCGGGATGGCTCCCGTTCTTTCCCGACGTGCCGATGCCGAGACCGTGCGGAAACAGGCGCGTCGAAATGTCGGTGTTCGTCAACGGCGGCACGATCAGCGCGACGACGGTGAGGCCGACGGCGACTGCCGCCGCGCTGCTGCCGAAGCGAACTCGCATCCCGCCGATCGGAGTGATGCGCGCCGCCGCCCAACGGTCGCCCAGCGCTCCCAGATACGCGGCGGCGATCACAGCCAGCGCGAGCACCACCGCGACCGTCTCCGGAAACGCGATCGGATCCGGATTCTTCGCGTTGACGACATTCGTGGCAAGAACAGAGAAGACCGGGATGACGGCGAGCACGCCGCGGTGCTCGCGCAGGGCCACCCAGCCGAGCCAGTACCCGCAGAGAAAGAGGATCGCGCACAGGCCGACGGTGAAGTCCCAGTCCGTCGACGACGACAGCCCGGTGAACAGTGCCCGGAGGTAGTGTCCGGCGACGGAGCCGACGGTCTGGCCGGCGACAGGCGGCATCGCGGCGAGCGTCGTGGGAACGATGGCGGCGAGCCCGAGGAACGGCGCGGCGATGGCGGCGGCGATGCGCGGGGCACGCGCCTGTGCGAGCAACGCAGCCTCGACCACCGACGTCACCGCCACGACTGCGGCGCCCCCACCTCCGTTGACCCATCCGGCGGCGAGCACCGCCCACGCGGTGGCGGCGATCAGCGCGACGCACAGCGCGGCACCGATCTCGAACGTGTAGTTCCTGACGGGCTCCGGTCTGGGGCGAACGCGGTCGCGGAGCTGAGCGCTGCGGTCGACCCAGGCTTCCATCGACTCAGCCGGCTGCCGACGTGCGCTCGCCCGTGCCGAGCACATCGCCGCGGCGGACCACCCACCAGTCGAGCGCGAGCCGCCATGCGGCGGGGATCCGCAGCGCCTGTCCCTTGGCGCCGAACGACGTCGGCTCGATGAAGATGCAGAGGTGGCGCTGACCGCGAGTCGCGCTGTCGACGAGGGCCTCGACCCAGTCGCTCGACCGGTTGGCCGTGATGACCACCATGCCGCCGCGGCCGCGCCAGCCCTCGCCGTGCCTGGTGATCGTCTCGGCGAGGCTGCGCACGCCATCATCGGTCGCCAGCGCCAGGTAATCGAGGATGCGGAGACGCTGCACCTCACCACGACCCGCGCCAAAGCCGGTGCCGCCCTTGCCGTTGGTCACCATGCCGACGGCCTGGCCCCGGCGGATGGCGCCGTGCACCACCGATGCGCAGATCGAGACGGCGTACTCGACCGAGGACTCGATGCCACTGCCCGCGTGGATCCCGCGCTGGAGATCGAGGACGACGAGCAGGTCCGCACTCTGGCCGGTGTCGAACGTGCGACTGATCAGGCGCCCCGTGCGCGCAGTCGACGCCCAGTGAATCCTGCTCAGCCCGTCCGTCGGCGCGTAATCGCGAATCGTCGACACGTCCGGAGGCACGTCGACCGGCTGCCCGCGATGCGCCTCGGCGACCCCGTTCCCGCTCCATTGCGGCACGACCTGGAGGAGCGCGTGCAGCGCCGGGTACACGATGACCTCGTTCTCCGGCGCGACCCGAATGCGTTTCGGGAAGAGGCCGAACGGGTCGCCGAGGCGTGCCTCGAGCGGTCCGAAGTGATGGATGCCTCGCAGGTTGAACGCCCCGCGCGCGGTCCAGGTGACGCTGCCCCCCGCCGCCAGCGAGAAGGCGCGCCCGGGCGAGTAGCCGGGGAGCTTCGTGCCGTCGCGCACCTCGCAGTACGGCAGGCGCAGGCCGCTCATGTTCTTCACGGTGAAGGTCTCCTCGAACGGCTCACCCATCATGAACGACCCCTGCGGGGATTCCCGGGTGACGCGCAATTTGCGCGCGAGCAGCCGCGACCAGATGTACGCGACCGCGAGGAGCAGGATGAGGACATACGCCAACGTATACGCAAGATGGATCCCGGTGATCCCGGCGAAGAACGCCAGGACCGCGACACACGCGATCAGCGGTACCCGCGCGGTCACGACGCGCCCGCGGCACGCACCGCGATGACGATCACGCCAGACGCCGGCCCGTCATCGGCACTGTCTCGGTCGCGAGTATCTCCTCGAGCACGGCCGCAGCGGTCAGGCCGCGCAACTCCGCGTTCGGACGCAGTACCACACGGTGTTCGAGCACGTTCGGTGCGATGTCCTTGATGTCGTCAGGCAGCACGTAGTCGCGTCCCGAGAGTGCCGCCCGTGCCTGTCCCGCGTGGAGCAGACCGAGCGTGCCACGCGGCGACGATCCGAGCGAGACGTCGCGGTGCTCGCGGGTGCGACGGACGATGCGAACGCAGTAGTCCTTGAGCGTGTTGTCGCAGTAGATGTCGCGGCACACGCCCTGTGCGGCCTTGATCTCCGCCGCATCGGTGACCGGCTCGAGGGTCCCGAGCGGGCTGCCGGACTGGAAGCGGTCGAGCATCGCCACCTCCTCGTTCGCCGGCAGGTATCCGAGCTTCAGCTTGAGAAGGAAGCGGTCGACCTGTGCTTCGGGGAGCGGGAAGGTGCCACCCAGCTCGATCGGGTTCTGGGTGGCGAGCACCATAAAGGGATCCGGCAGCGGGTGGCTGGTGCCATCGACCGTGACCTGCCACTCCTCCATCGCCTCGAGCAGTGCCGACTGGGTCTTCGGCGTGGCGCGGTTGATCTCGTCGGCGAGCAGCACCTGGGCGAAGATCGGACCACGCCGGAATTCGAACGTCTGCTGCTGCGGGTTGTAGACGCTCACGCCGGTCACGTCGCCCGGGAGCAGGTCCGGGGTGAACTGGACTCGCTCGAAACTGCAGCCGCTGCTGCGTGCCAGTGCCTTGGCGAGCAGGGTCTTGCCGGTCCCCGGGACGTCCTCGATGAGAAGGTGGCCTCGACAGAGAAGCCCGACAATGCAGAGTTCGATCTCCGCTGCCTTCCCGACGATGACGGTCCCGAGGCTCTCCTGCAGACGCCGTGCCATTGCCTGGACGTCGACATTCATGGTGATCCTCGCGCTTCTCAACCGGGCTGGTGAGTGAGTTGACCTGTTCTGGAGTATACGGTCGCCCGATACGCTCTCAGCATCACCCAGAAGGATGATCCGCACAGCTACCCCAAAGCGTTGTATAACTGCACCTGACGAGATCCACGTCTGGGTCTCCACTGGTTGACGGTCTGGAGGAGGAGGAATTGGCAGAGCGCGAGGAAGAGATCCTCACAACTGGCGAGGCGGCGGCACTCTGCGGTGTGTCTCGTTCGACACTGCGCCGAGCCGTCGCTCAGGGGCACTTGCGCGCCTGGCATACGCCGGGGAAGCACCTTCGGTTCACACGCGCCGCATGCCTTGAGTTCGCCCAGTCGCTCGGCCGGGTCGATCTGATCGGGCAGTCATATCGCGAGGCTCCCATCTCGGGCCAGCCCGCGCAGGCAGGGGTAGTCGGGGCCTAGAACCGAGGATCTGCTGGCGCACTGATGTGTGCGCCGGGCGGCTTCAGCGTTTGCCGGAGAGCAGACCTCCGACCGTGCCTCCGAACAGCGCCAGCAGGTCGCCGCTGAAGACGTTGCCCATGTCCATCGGACCGAGATCGATCAGATGGTGGCTGTTGGTTGCCAGTGACGCCGCGATAAGCGATGACTCCTGGAGGAACTGGAAGAGCGCGCCGACGGCGATGAAGCCGATGGCGACCACGATTCCCTGATACATCCCGGCACGCCCGGCGAGGCGCGCCGCGAGCCAGCCGCCGAAGATGACGGCCAGGAGGGTCGAAACCCCGACGACGCCACCGTCGATCGTTCCCGTGGATCCGAATGCGGCGTTGGTTGCGATCAGACCGACGTTGCTGACGACCAGGAGCGTTGCCTCGCCGACGAGCAGACCGAGCACGCAGTGCCGCCACGAGATCGTGTGCTGGCCGCTGACGGCGACCGGAGCGTTGTCGGCGGGCCGCGAACTCGCGCGCGCCGGCTGACGACGCTTTGGAGAACGGGTCCCGGTGGCCATCGCGTGGAGTATACGAATCTGTCGCCAGCCGGCAGCGGGCCGTTTCGTGACGGGGAACCCGCCTACCCTGCCGTCGAATGGCAACACTCGTCCGCACCGGCGTGCCGGTCGCGGCACCGGATCCTCCGCAGCGCGGCAGTCGCGTCGCAGCGTGGCTCTCGGAGCCGCGCCATGCGCTCCTGGGCGCCGTGCTGATCCTCGTCGCCGCGGTCGGCCTCGACGCGCTGAGCGATCCCGATGTGTGGTGGCACATCCGGCTCGGGGACTGGATCATCGCCCACCACCAGATCCCGGCAGGGGAACTGTTCGCCTACACGGCGTTCGGCAATCCCCTGGTCGCGCACGAGTGGCTGTCGGAAACCGTCTTCGCCGCGCTGAGCGCCGTCGGAGGGCTGGTGCTCGTCACCGTGGTGATGGGCGCCGTCGCGTGGAGCGGCATGCTCGCGACCCTGCTCCGCGGGCGGCTCCGAGGCGCCGGGCCGGTCGTGCTTGCGATCGGCCTCGTGCTGGGAGCGCGCGTCGCCGAGCCGGTGCTCGGGACGCGACCGCAGGTCTTCACCTTTGCTCTTGTGTGCTGGACGCTCTGGATCGCGGAGTCGTACCTGCGCTCCGGGGGTCGCCGGCACTGGTTGCTGCCGCCGCTGTTCCTGCTCTGGGCGAACCTCCATGCGGGCTTCATCGCGGGTATCGGGTTTCTCGTGATCGTGCTCGCCGCCGAGGTGATCAAACGCCGCTGGTCACTCGGGACCGTGGCGCCCGGGCGACGGATCACCGGCCTCGCTCGTGCGACGGGCGCCTCGGTGCTCGCCGCATGTGTGAATCCCTACGGACCGTCGCTCTTCGCCTTCGCCGCGACCACAGGAGCCACCGAGCGCGCGAAGGGCATCATCGAGTGGCAGTCACCGAGCTTCGCCGACCCCGGCGAGTGGGTGTTGCTGGCGCTGCTGCTCACGTTCGTTGCGCTGATGATCGCCACGCTGTCGCGCCGATCACGACGGAGTCGATTCGAGCTTCGGGACTTCGCGCTGGCGGGCGCCGGCGCTGTCCTGGCGCTCACCTCGGTGCGCAACTCGGCGTTGTGCATGGCCGTGATGGTCCCGCCGTGGATGGCGATGGCCGCCGATCTCGCGCGTTCTGTCGAAGCGCGGCGGATTTCGCGGAGCCCCGTCGTTCGCGCCCGTCCGAAGGTCCCCGCGATGGGGATCGCGCTCATCGCCGCGGCCGTGGTTGCCGTCGGTGTCGTCGGTGCGCGCGTGTACAACACCGCGACGCCACAGGGAATCGCAGCGGCCTACCCGTCGTGCGCGGCGTCCGTGCTGGCTGAGAGCCCGACCGTTCAGCGCGTCTTCACGGCGTACGGCACCGGTGGATTCATCATCGACAAGCTCTGGCCGAAGGCTTCGGTGTACGAGTACGGGGAATCGATCTCTCTCGGCACCGGGGTGTTCGACAACTACACGCGCATTGCCGGAGGCGCCATCACGAGTCCGACGGCGCTGCAGCTGCTCACGGCCAGTGACACGACCGCCGTGCTGTACGGCAGAGGTCCGCTCACCGCCGAGCTCGACCATGCCCCGGGGTGGACGCTGGCCACCGACGACCACGGCATGCTGCTGTACGTGCGCGGTGACACGAGCTGGATCGCCCCCAACGCCTGCCCGCCCGCACCTCGCGGCTGACCGCACCCGGTAGCGCAGGAGTACGTTCAGCCCCGATGCGACTCATCGGCCTCACCGGGGGCATCGCAACGGGGAAGAGCACCGTCGACGCCATGCTCGCGGCGCGTGGCGCCACCGTGATCGACGCTGACGCGCTTGCCCGTGAGGCCGTGGTCCCGGGGGAGCCGACGCTCGAGCGTGTCGTCCAGCGTTTCGGCAGCGACATCCTGCTGCCCGACGGAAGCCTCGATCGGCAACAACTCGGTGCGATCGTTTTCGCCGACCCGACCGCTCGCCACGACCTCGAGCGGATCACGCATCCACGCATCATCGAGCTGAGCCAGCAGCGCATCGCCGCAGGACTCGCGAGTGACGCGCCACTCGTCTCCGTCGACATTCCCTTGCTGTACGAGGGCGAGCGCGAGTCGACCTTCCCCGGCGTGCTCGTCGTCTACGCGCCGCCGGAGGTCCAGATCCAGCGGCTTCGCGAGCGCAACGGCCTTGATGACGCAGCTGCGAGGCAGCGGCTCGACGCACAGATGCCGATCGACGAGAAGCGCCGTCGCGCCACGTGGGTCATCGACAACAGCGGCGACCTCGAGGCCACCGAGCGTCAGGTCGACGCCTGGTGGACGGCGGTGGTCAGTCCGGCGCCGTAGACGGGTGCCGCGGCGCGAGGCCGTCGAGCAGGACCTCGAGCAGCTGTCCCTCGTCGCGCGCGAACGCGGAGGGATCGTCGCGCCGCAGGGTCCCCATCACGTAGCCGGTGAGCACCATCTCCGCGGCACCGAAGACGACGTAGCTGGCGACCTGCGGATCGATGTCTCGCGCGATCTCACCACGGTCGCGCGCCGTGCTGATCATCTCCTCGATCGCGTCGAAGGCCACCATGACGGTGCCGATGTCGTGCGACTCGAGGAACTCGTATGAGCGTGTGACCTCGTTGATCAGCACGGTCATGAGGTCGGGCTCGCGACGGTACATCTCGACCCAGAAGTGCACGAGCCTGCGCATCTGCTCGCGAAAGCCGAGATCCATGTCCCCCACCTCGTGGAGGTACGTGACGTACTCGCCCCAGCGCTCGCTGAAGATCGCCGCGAGGATGTCGTCCTTGTTGTGGAAGTAGTGATAGACAAGGCCGTACGCGATCCCGGCGCGCTCCGCGATGTCGGCGACCTTGGCGCCGTGGAACCCCGAGCGCGCGAACACCTCCGTCGCTGCGGCGATGATCCGCTCGCGCGTCTGCGCGCTGCGAGTCGTGCGCGGCGTGCGGTCGGCCTGACTCAACGGATCACCCCCGCGGCGCGCATCGACGTGATCGCGTCCGTGTCGTAACCGGCCTCGGCCAGCACCTCGTCCGTCTGCTCTCCATACCCCGGCGCACCCCGGCGAAAGGTTGCCGGTGATCCCGTCAGACGGATCGGAAACCCGGTCTGCGCCGTGGGCCGTCCGTCACCGGCATCGAGTCGCATCTCGCGACTGCGCACCTGCGGATGCTCGAACGTCTCGTCGAGCGCCAGCACCGGCTCGATGCACACGTCGAGCCCGTCAAGCGCCTCGCGCCACTGCGAGCGTGTCCTGGTGAGGAGCACCGCCTGGACGGTGGCGACGGTCCGCTCGCCGTCTGCGCCTTCCGCGAATCCGTGTTCGGCCATCTCGGGAACGCCGATCGCATTGACGAACGCGTGCCAGAACTTCGGCTCGAGGGTGCCGACCGAGAGGAAGCCATCGGCGCAGGCGTAGATCCGGTAGCAGGGATACCGGCCGGTGAGGATGCCGTTGCCGGGCTCCGGCGCCACGCCGGTTGCGAAGAGCTGGGACGCGTGAACACTCGCCCAGCTGATCAAGCCGTCGACCATCGAGACATCGCAGTGCTGCCCTTCGCCGGTGCGCGCCGCGTGGTGCAGCGCCACCATGATCGCGAGCGCCGCGTGGAGCGCTCCGCCACCGAGGTCACCGACCTGCAGCCCCGGCATCGCGGGCGCGGCATCGGCCTTCCCTCCGAGGAGCAGCACGCCGGCGACGGCCGCGTAGTTGAGATCGTGACCGGCGTGGTCGCGATATGGCCCGTCCTGTCCGTAACCGCTGATGCTGCACAGCACGACGCGCGGGTTGCGCGCGTGGAGCGCATCGAAGCCGATCCCGAGGCGGTCCACGACGCCGGGGCGGAAGCTCTCCACGACCACGTCGGCACCGTCGACGAGGCGGAGAAACGCCTCGTGCCCCAAGGGGTTCTTGAGGTCCACGGCCAGCGAGCGCTTGTTGCGGTTCACGGGATGGAACATGGCCGAGTACTCGCCGACGAGCGGCGGCATCCAGCGCATGTAATCGCCGCCCGTGGTGTCCTCGACCTTGATGACATCGGCGCCGAAATCCGCCAGGAGCATGGTGCAGAACGGTCCCGGCAGTAACCTGGTGAGGTCGAGGACTCGCACGTCGTCGAGTGCCGGCATGGTCGCGCGAGTGTAGCAATCGTTCGACTCGCCACCTCACCGCAACCCCTGTGCTAGATTCGAGCGAAGGTTGACGTGATGAGCCTGATGATCGTCCCGTTGCGTGAGGCTCGGTGATGGACGAGCTGGTCATCAAGGTGCCTGCGCCGTTCAGCGGCATCGATGACCTCGGTTTCTCCGCGCGGTATCCGGCACAGGAACGCAGCCAGCCGCTCCGAGACATCCCGCTGTTCGTCGAAGGACCGCCCCGCCCGATGCAGCTCCTCGTCGAGCGCCTGGCGCTCTTCGCCGACAAGGACAGCATCGTCGGCACGCTCGCCGACGACGACCAGTACTCGTGGACGGCGCCTGTCCAGCTCACCGACGAGGTCTGCGTCCTCGCCTTCCGGGACCGCAGCATTCGCGGGAGCGACGCGCTCCTCGAGCCCGCCGAGGCGGCGCAAGCGGTTCGCGGCTACATCTGGAACCTCGTCCGCCCGATGGCATTCACCTTCCTGCGCGATTGCGTCCGCATCGGCGGGCTGCGCCTGTCCGAGCAGATCGCCGTGGTCATCGATACCGGGCACCCGCCCTCGGTCGACATGGAGCTGCAGCGTTCGGCGATCACGCCTGAGAACGGCAGCCGGCTCCTCTTCGCGCTCTGACCGCCCGTTCGCTGACGGAGCGAGCTACTTCGGGGACGGCGTGGGCGTGGCGGTCGGCAGAGGCGTCGAGTTCGGCGGCACGGTGGGCGTGGGAGTCGGTGATGGCGCCACCGTCGGCGTGGGCGTCGCGCCGACCGCGGTCGGACTCGGCGTCGGGCTCGGCGTCGCCGTGGGCGGCAGTGGCGGGGTCGGGCAGTTGGCCAGCGCGGGGTTGAACGGCGTCGGCGACGGCGTGGCGGCCGGAACCGGGGTCGCCGTCGGGGACGGGGTCGGCGCGCCGCTCTTGGTCGGAGCAGGGGTCGCGGTGGGCGCCGGCGTCGGCGTCACCACGTAGGGGGTGTAGCTGGGGCAGGGCAGGGGCGTGGTGGTCGGCGAGCCATGTGCCGCGGAGACCCCCAGCGAGATCGCCACCGCGACGGCGCCGATCAGGATCGTCAGCACGAAGGTGATCGCCCCCCACTCCTTCCGAAAGATGCTCATGCGCCCGCCATACCCTGACTCTGCGCCACCACGGCGCTGAACTCCGGATACTGCTTCGCGAGGCGCAGATTCGTCGCCAGCCAGCCTGCCGGCGTGCCGACGTCGAGCAGCTCGCCCTCGAACTCCAGGCCCCACACCTCACCGGAGCCGAGGAGCTTGCCGATCGCGTCGGTCAGCTGGATCTCGCCGAGTGCGCCCGGCTTGGTGTCGCGAATCGCCGGGAAGATCGCCGGCGTGAGGACGTAGCGGCCCATGACCGCGAGATCGCTCCTCGCCTCGCCCGGGCGCGGCTTCTCCACAAGACCTTGCACACGGTGGAGCTTGCCACGTGACTCACCGATCTCGGCACATCCGTACCTGGAGATCTGGTCGCCGGGGACCCGCATCAGCGCAAGGATGGAGGTCCCCACCTGCTCGTGAGCGCCCCAGAGTTGGCGGAGCAGCGGCGGATCGGCGACCGAGAGGTCGTCCGGCAGCATGCAGAGGAAGGTGCGGTTGCCGACCGCGTCCGCGGCGCACAGCACGGCATCGCCGAGCCCGCGCGGCGCCGCCTGGCGCGCCACGGTGATCCTGCACAGGTTCCCCGCTTTGCGCACCGCCTCGAGTTCGGCGAGCTTCCCCCGCTCCTCGAGCAGGCGCTCGAGCGGGAGATCCGGCCGGAGGTGGGCGGCGAGCGCCTCCTTGCCCTCCGCGAGCACGAGGACGATCTCGTCCGCGCCGGAGGCGACAGCTTCCTCGACCGCCCACTGGATCACCGGGCGATCGAGAACCGGGAGCAGCTCTTTCGGCAGCTCCTTGGTGGCGGGGAGAAAGCGCGTTCCCAGCCCTGCGGCCGGGATCACGCATGGTCGCGAGTCCACGGCGGCGAATTGTCGCCGGTCTGGACTGAGACGCGCTCCCCGTTACCCTTGCGCCAATGCCTGACGCGAGAACGTTGCTGATCCAGGCTGTTCGGACGGCGCTCGACGCAGCGGGCGTCGATGCCGGCTTCGAGGTTGTCCTCGAGCGATCGGCGCGAGCGGAATTCGGCGACTGGTCGACCCCCGCTCCGCTTGGGCTCGCCCGCGTCCTGCGGCGCGCGCCCGCCGCGATCGCCGCAGAGCTGTGCGATCACCTCAATGAGGCGCGGGTGCCGATCGTTCGCATCTGGGAGGTGACCCCGCCCGGATACGTCAACGCCCACCTCGCCGACGCTGCCTGGGCCGGCGCGGTGCTCGCGACCGCTCGTGATCTCGAGTCGACGGGCGCGATCGACCTGCCCACCGAGGCGGCCGCGGCGTCGGGCAAGACTCTCGTCGAACACACCGCGACGAACCCGAACAAGGCCGCGCACATCGGGCATCTCCGGAACGCGTGTATCGGCGACACCGTCGCCCGGGTGCTCCGCCGGACCGGGCACACCGTCGAGGTCAACAACTACATCGATGACACCGGCGTTCAGGTCGCCGACGTCGTGGTCGGCATCCGTGAGCTCGGCCTCGAGCAGCGGCAGGGCGAGCCGTTCGATCAGTACTGCTCGCGTGTCTACGTCGAGGTGTCCGGCCGTTACGAGCGCGACCCGGCGTTGTTGCAACGCCGCCGCGAGATCCTCCACGACGTCGAGCAGGGCGGCAACGAGACCGCGGTGATCGTGAAGGACATCGCGCGTCGCATCGTCAACGCGCACCTGGCGACGATGCACCGTTTCGACATCGCATATGACCTGCTGACGTGGGAGTCGGACATCATCGCGCTCGGTTTCTGGCGCACGGCATTCGAGCTCCTGCGCGAGTCCGGCGTGATCGTGCTCGCTGAATCCGGGAAGCTCGCCGGCTGCTGGGTGATGCCCGCCGATGGCGACGACGAGGACGGTGACGACGACACGAAGGTTCTGGTCAAGTCCGACGGTATCGCGACGTACACGGCGAAGGATATCGCGTACCAGCTCTGGAAGTTCGGCCTTCTCGGCCGCGACTTCAACTACCGCCCCTGGGAGGGTGGCGGCTCTTTGATGAGCACCGTCACCGAACCCCAGGCCGGTGCTCCGGCGGCGCATTTCGGGCAGGCGCAGCGCGTGATCAACGTGATCGACGCGCGCCAGGCATACCCGCAGCGTGTTGTGCAGCGAGCGCTGCGCCGCCTGCACCACGAGCGCGAGGCAGGCAACTCGATCCATCTCAGCTACGAGGTCGTCGCCCTGACCCCGGCCGCGGCCGCGGAGCTCGGTGTGGAGATCGAGGAGGGACACGGCAGCGTCGCACTCAGCGGACGGCGCGGCATCGAGGTGCGCGCGGATGATCTCCTCGATCGCGCGATCGCGCTGCTCAGCACGAACGCCCGTGACGTCGAGAGCGCGCAGATGGTTGCCGCCGGAGCCGTGCGCTACTACCTCCTCAAGTTCTCGCTGAACCAGATCATCGCGTTCGACTTCGATGAGGCGCTGCGGGTCACGGGCGACACCGGCGTCTACCTGCAGTACGCGCACGCGCGCGCCGCCGGCATCCTTCGCAAGGTCGACGCCGACACGCAACCGGTGACGCCTCCCGACGTGCTGCATCCGGCCGAGCGCGAGCTCCTGCACGCCATCGAGGCCTACCCGCGGGCACTCACGGAAACGGCGCTTGCGCTCTCACCGTCGATCCTGACGACCTACGCCTTCGGCCTCGCATCGGCGTTCAGCGACTTCTACGAGCACACGCCGGCGATGGTCCGCGAGGAGGACCCGGGCACTCGTGGATTCCGGCGCGCGCTGGTCGCCGCCACGAGGGCGACGCTCGCCGATGCGCTGCACTCCCTCGGCATGGCGGCACCGGACCAGGTCTGACCGGGAGGGCGGCGGCGGAAGCCGCTGATATGATCCAGAGCCTTCCAGCCCCGTTCGTCTAGAGGCCCAGGACACCGCCCTCTCAAGGCGGAGACCATCGGTTCGAATCCGATACGGGGTACGACCTGGGAGGGGCCGTCAGCCCGCACGCCGCTGCAGCTGCCACGCGGCCTCGAATGCGTCCTCGATGGCACCGGCATCGCCATACGCGAGATCCGCGACAACCATCATGTGCTTGCGGTATCGCGCCGGTACGCTGAAGGTTCCGGGATGACGCCG
>DATLRX010000072.1:0-3668 GCA_035534435.1 Candidatus Acidiferrales bacterium | reverse complement strand
CAGCCGTCACGGCGTCAAGGACGGCCGAAGACGATCTCCCCGTCGTGCCACTCCGGGTCGGCGTCCATCAATGCGCGAAGCCGCCGGTATCTCGCATCCTGTCCCGGAGCGTTGCTGTTCGCCTGGTAGGCCTCCTTGCTTTCCCAGTTTCCCGCGACCCAGTACTCCTGAGGGTCGACGTCCGACCGATAGACCCATACGCCGCGACTACCGGGCGGCAGGTCGCTCATCAACTCGTTGACGAGTTGTTCGAGCTCCTGCTGCTGTCCTTCTTTCACGCGCCACCGCGAAACACTGCCGTACATGTGAAGTCCTCCAACGTCAGGTTCGATGAGGTCGCGGAGTATGCGCTGCGCGATGGTCGGCGCGCGGTCCGCCCCCAGGTAACAGACGGTCGGGTCGAAGAGGATCTCGCGGACTTCCTGCGCACAGCGGCAGGCGACGGCGAATCTGGCAGCCCAGTTCAACGCTTCCTCGCGTGAGGGCACGTCGACAACCGCAAATCCACCGAGGTACTGCTTGCTCTCGGGGAACGGTCCGCCGGTGATCGTCCCGTCGGTGGCCACCATGCGCGCCTCCTCGTGACCGGTCAATCCTCCACCGAATCCCCATACGCCGGCGTCCTTGGCTTCCTGGGTGACGGCATGCGCAGCCTTGTCGACGTCGGGCAGCTCCTCCTCGGGAAAGGTCATCGCGCCCTCATCGACCGAGATCAGATACCGCGTCATCTCTTGACTCCATGCTTCGACAACCTGCGCAATCGTTGGCTGGCTTGGCCACAACGATCGAGGGGGCCGCGGCCCAGCACTGTCATACGACGCTGGGCACGGCCGTCAAGCCACGACGACGGCCAGTGACGCCGGGACCGATCCCGCGGTACACACGCAATTCCGGCCTCGTGCTTTGGCGGCGTACAGGGCCCGATCCGCGGAGAGGAGCAACGAGTCGGGGTCGTCTTCGGGGGTCGAGGCCGCGACACCGATGCTGATCGTTGTCAGGATGTCGGCCGCTCGCACCAGCGTCTCGAGCCGGAGCCGTTCCGCCACGAAGGCCCCACCCGCCTCGTCGGTCTCCGGGAGGATGACTGCGAACTCCTCACCCCCGACCCGGGCAGCGACATCGATGCCCGACCGCTGCACTCGCTCGAGGAGCATCGCTCCAACGTTGGCAAGCACTTCATCGCCGGTCCCATGGCCGTACGTGTCGTTGACGCGTTTGAAGTTGTCGAGGTCCAGCATCAGGACGCAGACCGGGCGACGGGTTCGCTTGCTTCTATGCAGCTCATGGACGAGGCTGGCGCGGAATGACCTCCGGTTGGCGAGGCCGGTGAGGTCGTCGGTGACGGACAGCAGCCGCAACTCACCGCGCAACCGTGTGTCCTGGCGTCCCCGAACCGCGATCAGCCCGAGGAGCAGAAAGAATGTCACCCAGGTGAACGCCCACTGGGCGGCGTCATTCGGCGACAGGGTCACGCGTGACTGGGCCCAGGCGGCAAGCGCAAGTGCCGGCGGCGCTGCGATGCTGAAGCCGGCATACCCGTAGAGGTCGAAGAGGATGACCGCTTCGACTCCGATGAGGAGCAGACCGATGCTCTCCGCGGGTCCCGAGGCTGTGGCTGAGCTGAGCACGCTCAACATCGCCACGAGGCATCCGACAAAGTCGGCCGCCAAAAGGGCGACGCGGACGCGGGTCACGACGTCGCCGCGGCGCTGCAGCAGCATCGCCGCGATGTTGTACCCGGACGCGGCCACAGCGACCGCGATGCTCCCCGGGGGGAACTCCGGATGCGGTGTCGTCAGCGCGGAGACGAGCAGCAGCGCGATGCCCAACCATCGTATGGCGATGACACCGCGATAGCCGGACAGCATCGCTGCCATGCGACCAGCTGAGATCGCGCGGTGCCACGTCATGCGGTCAACCTCGGCGATGCTCCCTGGACCTCGGGACGCGGAGCGAGCCTGAGTGATCGGTCGAATCCGACGAGGTGAACGCGCAAGCCCATGCGATGAGCCTGTGCGTTCGGGGTCCCCGCGTTCCAGGGGAAACCCGGATCGTAACCACGTTGTCGTGATCTGGCCGCTCGGGAACCCTCACCCCACCGCGCTGGGCTGTGGATCGGCGCAGTCCGACGTTGCGGTGATCGCGCCGATCTAGGCGCCGGTCGCAAACTGGAGGACGAGCCGCGCGGGCCCGGTCAGTATCGACACGCCCGGGCAGGCCTGTTTGCTGAGGCCGAGAGCGATGTTGACTATCCCCTCGAAGTCGCCGATCTGACGCACCTCCAGCAGCGTCGGGGCCGGCTGCTTCAGGTCGGTGCCGTGCGGGTACTGGTTGCCGGGTGCGACAGTCCAGTTCAGATTACTGAGGGTGAGACGCAGACCGTAGGACCCGTCGAGCGTGAACGTCCCGCCCTTGCCGCCGCCGCCCGCGAACTGGACGCCGGTGGGATTTGCGGTGATGTCGTAGTGCGTCCCAGCCGTATCGAACTGAATCACCAGTGTGTCGCCGCCGCTCGCGGTCCCGATCCGCATATCGGCGATACGCGCCCTGCTGGTCGACCCTCCACTCATGGGGCCACACACGACCGGCGTTGCTGAGGGCGTGGAGGTTGCCACTGGGGAAGGCGTCACCGACGTCGCCGGGTCCGCGGTCGCTGTGCGTGTCGGCGTGGCCGTACCACTTGCCCCTCCGCATGCGGCGATGAAGAGGACGGCGGCGGCAGGGAGCACCGTCAACACCCTCGGCATGACTCAACCGTAAGCGTCGAAGGGTGTTGGTATCAGGGCTCTTCGTCACCACCATGGCGGGTCGAAGGGCATCTCGTCGCCATCACATGCCGACCGCTGAGATCCGAGGTCCCGAACCGCCTGGCCGGGCCCCGCTATACAGCGGCGGGCTCGCTCGACGACGGCTGCTGGAGTTCCGCGATCCACGGCTCGAGCAGTCGGCCGAGATTGACGGTCCACCCCACGCCGAAGACCGTGGGGACCAGCACCCGGCGGTCTGCCGGGTTCCACAGGCGCTCCCGGGCTCTCGCCAGCGTCGGCGGGCGGAGATCGTAGGGGATGCGTCCCGCAAGCCGCCCCTCCCATGTCCGGTCCTCGGGCGCCTTGCGAAGCTCGGTGGCCACCGCGGCGCCGACGAGGGCCAGGCCCACGATGAGCCCAATGCGCTGCGAGCGGGTCTTTCTCTTCCGCCGCTGGCTGCTGCTCACCCCTCTATTGTCTGCCATCCGCGACCATGGATCGCTGTTCCCGGACCTCGGCGAGAACTTGAGAGAGGCATCCAACGGGCCGGGCGAACAATGCTCTCGAGTTCGGTCAGATCAAGGGCGCGATGATCGCCACGACAGTCAGCGAAACGATGCTACCGACGGGCCCGGCAACGCTCCCGAGGCAGTAGGTGGATCGCGCCCTGTGGCGTCCTGAATGGCGCGATATAGAACAGTCGCCCAACACCATCTAGCGCATCCATCGCGTCAGAAGACGAGGCGCGGGTCCCCCGAAATACGTACGCCCGGATGGCGGAGACAAAAGAGAGATACCCGGCAACGACCTACTCTCCCACCCCGTTGCCAGGGCAGTACCATCGGCGCTGGTGGGCTTAACTGCTGTGTTCGGGATGGGAACAGGTGTTTCCCCACCGCTATGATCACCGGATATCTCTCT
>DATLRX010000071.1:0-5894 GCA_035534435.1 Candidatus Acidiferrales bacterium | reverse complement strand
CGAGCGCGAGCAGGGGCTGTCACCTGAGCTCACGGCGTGGTAGGCGATCATCGACGAGAGTGGAACCCAAGGAGCGCCAAACGCAGCGTCACACTCGAGTCGCTGGAGAAGCGCCACGCTGCGGGCGAGGGCGTCTCAGGTGCATGCCGCTCTGATGGGCGGAGGGCGCACGATTACAGCGATCTCCCTTGTATGAACGCGTCCCGTAGTACGTGACAGTGATGGCTGAACGTTCACGGGACCAACGCTAACGAGAAGTTGAAGCTGGACCCCTGACCGGAATTGGTCGACATGGCCTCGCGTTAGGGAGCGGGCCTTATACCACAGAACGAAAGTTGCCCAAGCGCAATCGCGTTTCTTGGGCAACTTTGAAAGTGGTGTATACGCTGGAGGATGAGCCCTCGTCTCCACGCCGCAGGTCAGGTGATTGCACGCACCGCACCGGGCGCCGCAATGCTATTGATTTACGTGGTGGCCGTGGTGGCCAGCTATCTGCAGCGCGGGCGGCAAACTCGGACTCAGGTGCCGAATTCGAGGGTGCTCCGTCGACGCACTCGGGGTCGTCGCGGGCATCACGTAAATATATTGGTCGTGATCGGTATCGTGCAGATCGTACTGATGATGGCGACCATCATCGTGATGGTGCGCGTGTCGTCCGCGCCGTCGATGCCGTCGATCGTGGTGAAGATGGTGGTGCTGCCAGCGCCCACCGCGATGCCATCGGCGGCGCCGGAGGCCGTGTCCGGGAGCTCGCTCAGAAGCGGTGACCGGGGCGCGCAGTGCGCCCTCGGTCACTGTAGAAGGCCGACGGTTACCCGGAGATGATCGAATCCAAGCGGCGCAGCGCGGCGAGGATGTCGGACTTGAGGTCGGCGGCGACGGTGCGCGCCGACGTCGTCTCCTTGTCGATGCGGCTGTGGCAGGCCTCGATCTTCGAGAACTGTTCGAGCAGGCCGCGGATGATGCTCACCTCGCGCTGCGCGCCAGTGATGTCGAGGTCGCGATCGGTGTCGGTGGCGATGCTGGCGAGTGCCGCTACCTTGGCCATGTAGAGGGCGCAGGTGAGAGGTGTCTCATCGCCGTCGGCGGGGTTGTAGACCACGTAGAAGTCGGTGTCGGAGACCTGTCCAAAGCCGATGCCGTCCGGCAACGAGTCGATCGACTCGGCGATAAAGATGCCTGCAGCTGCGTCCCCACGGTTGAGGCGGGCGCGCTTGAGCTCGGCCTTGATCTGGTTGACGCTGAACCGACCGGCCTGGCTCTTGGCTTCCACCGCGATGCCGGCGGTCTCTCCGCCAGGGACAGTCTCGACCGTAACCAGATAGTCGCCCGAGTTGCCTGCCTTCTCACCCTGAGTACGGGCACAGTGCTCGACCCGCCCCATCCCACGGGCCAGGATCGGAAGCCGGTTCGCGAGCACGTCCTCGAAGCAATCACCGCGGCGATTGCTCTTGGTGCGGAGCGCTTCACGCTCGACGATCACCTTGATGATGGAGGTGGCTGTCTCCTTCAGCTCGCCGGAGATCTGCTTGACTGCCTTGCCCAGGGCGCCTTCCTCGCCGTCCTTGAGCATCACGGCGATGTGCTCCATGGCGGCCTTGTTGGCGTGGTCCAGCAGCGTCACTAGCACGGCTGGCAAGCCATCCTTGGTGTTCGGGTCGGTGAGTGGCGAGAGGAGCCTGGTCAGCGCCTCCTTGTGGGCGGCCAGGAGCTTTTCGGTCTCCTCGGTGGCGTCCTCGCCTGCAGTCTTCAACTGCACAGCGAGGGATTCGGTCAGCTTGGCCGTGAGCTCCTCGATCTTGCTTTCGAGCAGCACGACGTGGGCGCTGCTCTGCACCGCGACCGCGGTCGCGGCGCCGTGCTCGAGGAAGCCCTCGACGGCGCCGATGCGTAGCGCGGGCGGGAGTGCGCTCAGCAGCGTAGCCGCCTTGGGAGCTTCGAAGACGACGCGGCCGATGATGGTGATGGTGGCGCCGTCGACCAGGAGGTCGCCGGTGCCGTCGGACGGGTGGACGAGTCGATGAATTGCCATTGGTCCTCCATAGAGTTGGAGGTCACCCGTCCGTCCCAGAGGCTATGCTCAGCCTTGCGTACCTGGTTGTCCGAAAGGGTGACCTGGGAATTGGGCGGCCCCCGAGTCACAAGCTCGCGGGGCCGTCGTCATATCGGTGGTCGAATCAGCGGTGGGTCGGAGTTTCTGCTATACGACCTCGAGCCTCACCCCCTTTTTGTCGATGACGGTGCCGGTACCGCGTGCGGTCCGCCTGACGAACGGAGGCCGCAAGCTGTACGTGTACTCCTTGGTCCAGCCCTGGTCGGTGAGCGGGGCTGCCTTGTAGTGCATCTCACGTTCGACGAGGCCGAGCGATCGCAGCTTGGTGAGACCGCGCTCGGTGGTGTCGGCGGACAGACCGTACCAGCGGTGAACCCACTCTGCAGGGAGATAGAAGTCGTCCCGGAGGCTCAGCGCGATGAGCAGCACGGCCTTGGTGGGGAGATCCATCTGCTTGTACCAGCCGTCGTGGAAGTACGCCAGAGGTAGCTGGAGGTAGGGATCGCCGCGACTGCCGACCTGGGTATAAGGCTCCCCGCTGCCGTCCTCGCGCAGCAGGGTGATCGCTGCAGTCCGGCCGCGCCGCGAGCGAGTGATGAGGCTCAGGTCCACGAGGCGCTTCCAGGTGCGAGAGACCGCCGCTGAGCGTCCCGTACCACGAAGGCCCAGGCCGCGAGCCCAGACACCGGCGGGAAGAATGACCCCGAAGGGCTCGTGGGTGGCTAGCGTCAGGGCAAGGAGGTAGAGGTCGAGGCCACGCATGTCGTGATGGTGGACGAATGTCGCGAGAGGGCCGGGATGGAGCTGAGACCGCCGACCCTGTTGGAGAAAGACGCGTCGGACAGGGACGTAATCGGCACGCCCGGACTTCCTGACGATCTCATTGACCGTGTCCTGTTGGGTTGCGACGGGCGGGCTTGGCATGTGAGCCACTATGACACGAACGCCGAGCGATCGTTGCAGGGGATCATGCCAGTGACTTCGCGTGGCAGCGGGTGTTATCGCAGCGCATCGCTCAGCACATGATCGCAGCGCAAACAGAAGCGCATGAGTAACGCAGCGGGGAAGTGCAGCGACGGCCGCCAGGCTTGGGCCTGCGGGTGCGAATCTGTGGCCATTCCGCAGATTGATCGTTGCGTCTCGAGAAGCGGTGCACGTCCTGGACGGAAGTGGCCGCTGGTGGTGCCGGCAGGTTGGTCGCGACGTCAGAAGGGAATGTCATCGGGGTCAACGTCGCAGGCCGCGGGGGCCGGCGGGCGGATGGGTTCTAGCTCTTGCGACGCGGTGGCGTAGAGGTCGCGCACTCCACGAAGCCACCCTCGCCAGTACTGGTCGCACTGATTCGCATCGTCGATCCAGGTCTCGTCGGAGTCGCGGTAAGCAGGAGCTCCCCAGTCGCTGGGCTTGTTTTCCCGATAGTCTTCGATGGGAGCGATGAATTTGCCGGCGAAGCTGAGCGCCGCTGCCGTGCCCGATTCCCCGTCGTATGTGACCTTCCACTTGGTCTCACCGAGTTGAACGTCAGACTCTTCCAGACCGGCGAACCTGCAGATTTCGGCCCAACTCCCGACCTCGGTGGCCCAGCGTGTTCCTTCGCCATGCCCGAGACGAAATGGAATGCCACGGCGTCGATCAGATTCGACACGCAGGCGGGCGACGAGATCGGAGAGGCCGGGTTTCTCGGCGCGATCGAGCGCCGAGTTGATGGCCGCATCGCAGACCTGGCTGACATTGATCTCGATTCCTTTCTTGTTTCGATCGTCATCGAGACGCGCCTTTGTCTCCGGCTTCACCGTGATGTTGAGGCGGACGGCCTTCAACTCCGTGGGCTCGGTGTCGTTGGTGTCGATCACCTGACACACACTAACCACAGTCGTGGGCATGGTCAACACCGCGCGTAGTGATACACACCGAGCTTGAATTCCGAGCTCAGACGCCGCGGGAAACTACACACGCGGCGGCAAGCAAGTGGGTGTCAAGCGGGCCGCCTTACACTAGCCACGATCTCGGAAACTCCTTCCCTTCCTGAAGAGACGCCCCCGGCCCACGAATCCGGGGGCGTCTTCTTGCTGACGGCGGGCTCGCACGCGACGGAGTCAGAGTCAGGACCGATGCGGACGCTCGAACCAACCGGCGACCACACAGTCAAGGAGGTATCCGCGCTCCTCCGGGAGGCGCGGTCGCTGCTGCGCCGCGCTGACAAGCTGTTCGCCGCAACGGCCGCGGTGGACGATCGAACGGCCACAGAACGAGCGCTCGATGCACGGACGGCCGTCGAGCAGCTCGTACATCACCTGGCCCACATCGAGCAGCAGCGCCAGCGGCGCGCCCGCGAGGCCGTTCGTCGAGGCCGGTAGTTTCTTAGGCTGCCGGTCGAGGATCGACGTTTCCGAGCGGTGCCACCGCTGGACTCTCTGCCGTGACATCAGCTCGCGGCTCCACGAGGCCGCCCACCCAGGTTGGCGTCATGGTCGTGACGTGGAGCTTGTGGATGGCGGTTGCAGAGAGGCTGCCACTGGCCCGCGGGAAGAGGTAGAAACGGAGGGCGCTGCGCGTCAGCTCGGACATGGTGGTCTTCCGCGCATCAGCTTCGCGCTTCAGGAAGGCGAACTCGTCCGTCGGCAGCCGCAGAGAAAGAACCGTCATGCCGGACGGTTGGGGTGTGACGTCCTCCGGAGAGGACTCGTCCCACTCTCCGGGGTCGTCTAGATGGGCGTCGTGGTAGGTGGCGCCGCGGGGTTTATCGCTCATAGGTCTTCCGTTCGCCATCTGTGCTCCTCCTACCTGTGACTGGTCGCCAGCGACCGGGCTCCGCGGTGCGGGCTACCACGACGGTGAGCAGCTCGCCTCCTTTCCCGCGGCCGATGAATTTGTACTCACCCGACCCCGCCCGCTTGTTTCTCAACGTTGTAATACGGGAGGTCAGGATAGCATTCACGTCGCTGGCGTCAAGTCCACGCTCGGCCAGGTGAGTCACATTGCCATCGTCCCATTCGAATTCAACGATGAGCACAACGATTCCGTTTCAGAGCGGCCACAGCGTGTATTATAGCTGTATGACAGACGTAGGGCATGACGCTACCGCGGCGACGCATCGCCAGACCCAGATCGAATATGTGGTGCTCTGTGATTCAGCTCAGACCACGCAGGAAGGGAAGCTGTATGTCCTTGGTGGCGGTTGGTCTCACATCTTCCGTGTGGTGCCGCCTGCGGGAGCGCCGGTCGCAGCGCCGCCGACACAGTTCGCAATCGCCGCGTCCTTTCTCATCGACTGGCTCGATGCCAACCGCCCGATCGGAATTCGAGTGACCGTCGAACACCAGGACGAGCAGGCTCCTCTGTACGAGGCCAAGGCCCAGCTGACGGCCGGACGCCCACCCATTGCCGCCCCAGGTGACCCGCTGCGAGCACTAATCGCGCTTCCAGTCTTGATGAACTTTCCCGCCGCCGGCTCGTACTGCGTCCGAGCTCAAATGGAAGGTGCCCCAGCCGATGAAGTCGTGCGCTTCCAAGTGGGCGACGCGATGATGGCGATGATTCCGTGACAACAGCCGGGCGTCTAGGTGATCGCCGCGACAACGCGAGTGTTTTCCCTCAGAGGAGGGTAGAGCGAGTGTCCGGACGTCCACGGCTCGAGCGATGTAGCTCTGAGAGGTAGCTCTGAGAGGTGAGCAAGTGGCGCATAGACCTGTCAGTCACTCGTTGCCTGCGCCTGTCGCGCCGTGTCCACCATCGCGAGGGAACAGATCAAACAGGTCCCCGCGGCCCGCCCCGAATTCGGATTCCTACCCGCGCCCTCGCACGGCAGAGGTCAGGGGTTCGAATCCCCTCCGCTCCACCA
>DATLRX010000070.1:0-20670 GCA_035534435.1 Candidatus Acidiferrales bacterium | reverse complement strand
AACTCAACGCCCTTGAGGTTGCTCCGGATCATGCGATTCACGGCGTTGCTGCCGCCGCCGCCGACCCCCACGACGCGGATGCGGGCGTTGCCTTCGAGTGTCCGGTCGAGGTCTGCCATGAGTTTCTCCTCGCGTTGCCTGATCGTTTCCTGGGTGTGGGGCGAAAGTGGTGAAGTCTTGCGGCGGGCGAGCGCATCCCCCGGCTGGTCGAGCCCGTGGGTGCGCAGATGATCAAAAGAGCTCACGGAACCACCTCGAGAACTTGGCCCCTCCGGCGCCGTTGGCGTCGGAGCTGCGGGTGGTGGAGCGTGAAGGTCTGCGACCGAGGTTGCTCCGTGCACCCCAGCGCAGGAGGCCGACCACCGTTGCGTGGCTCGGACCACTGATCTCGTCGTTCATACCGTGCAACCCCTGCGGCGCGGCCACGCGCGCAGGAAGGTTCGTCTGCTGCTGCACCACTTCTGCGAACCCCCGGAGCAGCGCGCCTCCCCCGGTGATGACGATCCCGCCGGGGAACATGCCGAGCGGGCCGGCACGCTCGACCTCGGCCGCGATGAGTGACGCCATCTCCCGCGCGCGCGGCCCGATGATCTCCGCGAGATAGCGCTGCGGCACGCCGACGGGCTCGTCGTATCCCATCGGCGTGAGCGTCACCTCCGCGTCCGCGGGAAGCGTGAGTTGCAGGCAGTGACCGTAGCTGCGCTTCACCGTCTCGGCGGTTTCGAGGTCGCACCGCAGCCCGACCGCGAGATCGGCGGTGACGTGGTTGCCGCCGACCGGGATCACGCTCGTGTGCACGATGCTGCCGCGCGCGAAGACCGCGATATCACTTGTCCCACCACCGACATCGATCACCACGACGCCGCGCTCGATCTCGTCCTCGGTGACCACCGCCTCCGCGGACGCGAGCACCTGCAACACCATGTCGTCGACGTTGAGGCCCGCTTTGTGCACGACCTTGACGACGTTCTGGATGGCGGTGTTGGCGCCGGTGATGATGTGCGCGTCGACCTCGAGGCGGTTGCCCGCCATGCCGATGGCGTCGCGCACCCCCTCCTGGCCGTCTATGGTGAACTGCTGCGGCAGCACGTGCACGATGCGCCGCTCGGACGGCACGCTCACCGCCCGCGCGGCATCGATGGCGCGGTGAACATCCTGGTCGCGCACCTCGCGGTGGCCCGCCGCGACGGCGACCACGCCCCGGCTGTTCTGCGACGTGATGTGGCCGCCGGCGATGCCGACGACCGCGGAATCGATGGGGACACCCGACATCTGCTCGGCCATGTCGACCGCCTCGGCGACGGCCTCGGCGGCGCGATCGATCTCCACCACAGCGCCCTTCCGGACCCCCTTGGACGCGACCACGCCGACACCCAGGACTCGGAGACCGGTACTCTCAAGGTCGGCTGCGGCGCAGCAGACCTTGGTCGTTCCGATATCGAGTGCGAATATGCGGCGAGGACGGGTCACAGTATCGGTCTCCGAGTGTAGCCGTCGCGGGTGCGCCATTCAAGGCCTTTTAGGCGCAAAACCGCAAGATGCTGGGTTCGCGTCGCCAGTATGCCACAACATGTTGGTTGTCCCAGGGAGACGATCAACGTGTCGGCGGCGCCCGAGGCGTCCCTCGGCGCACTTCACCCGACGCCCGATTAACGAGAACAGGGCCCCGTCACTGCACCTGTCAGACGAGACCCTGTACGCCGCGGTCCGCGCGGACCGGCGAGGCTGCGCAACCGTAGCACCGCTCCGTTGTGCCGTCTACGCCCGCCACGAGTTCGTTTCGGCCATGCGGGGCCCCGGGATCAGACCTCCAGGACGATCTTGCCGCGGAGGTCGCCGCGCGCCATCTCACCGAACGCGGTCGCCGCATCGGCGAGCGCATGGGTGGAGCCGATCAGCGGTCGCAGTGCGCCGGTGGCGCAGAGGTCGACGAGGCGCCGCAGCTCGCCGCGGGTCCCCATCGTCGTCCCCGCGATCGTGATGCTGCGGAAGAAGATCCGGTTGAGCTGTGCCAGTGGGTTCGGGCCGCCGGTCGCGCCTGGCACCACCACCGTGCCGCCGGGTCGCACGGCCTTGAGACTGAGGTCCCACGTCGGTTCCCCGACGGTGTCGATCACGGCGTCCACGCCGACGCCCCCGGTCGCGCCGACGATCGCCCGGGCCGTCTCGCGCTCCACCGGAAAGGCCGCCTCCGCGCCGAGGTCGATCGCGAGCGCTCGCTTTGCTTCGTCACGCGACGTGGCGAACACGGTGATCCCCGCCATCCTGCACAGCAGGATGCAGGCGGTCGCCACCCCGCCACTCGCCCCCTGCACGAGCACGCTCGTCCCCGGCCGCAGCGCAGCGCGCGTGAAGAGCGCCCGGTACGCGGTGAGGTATGCCGTGGGCAGGCATGCGGCATCGGCGAAGCTGACCTGTTCCGGCAGCGGGACGAGGTTCTCGCTCGGGATCTCGACGTACTCCGCGAGGCCACCGGCGAGCGACCCTTCACTGAGCATCCGGAACGAGCGGCAACCGAGCGGCTCGTCACTGAGGCACGCGGCGCAGTGCCCGCACGTGGTGATCGGGTAGACGACGACGCGGCTGCCGACCGCCGGTGATCCGTCAGGGGCGTCGCCGCCGTAGCCGGCCACCTCGCCCGCGGCGTCGCAGCCGAGGATCTGCGGCGGCGTCACGGGTGAGGACGACACCCCCCGCAGGGTCCAGATGTCGTGATGGTTGAGGGATGCCGCGCGCACTCTGACGAGCGCCCAGCCCGGTCGCACCTCGGGAGCCGGCAGCTCTCCGACGGTGAGATTCGCGAGCGGGTCGTCGCCGCCCACCGCGGATGCGTATGCCGCAAGCACCGGCTGACCGTAGCATGGTGTCGCAATGCGCATTGACAGCCTGCTGGAAGCCCGCACGCAGCCGGTCTTCTCGTTCGAGTTCTTCCCGCCGAAGACCGACGAGGGCGTTCGTCAGCTCTTCGAGACCATCTCCCACCTTCGCGACCTCGAGCCGACCTTCGTGTCGGTGACGTACGGCGCGGGCGGATCGGTGCGGACGCGGACGGTCGACCTCGTGACGCGGATCCGCCACGAGCTCGACATCGAGCCTGTGGCGCACCTGACGTGCGTGGACGCGACCGCGGAAGAGCTGCGCTCGATCCTCGACGGGTTGCGCGACAACGGCATCGACAACGTCCTGGCGCTGCGTGGCGATCCGCCGGACGGCGTCGACTCGTTCGTCGCGACCGAGGGAGGATTCGCGCACGGCAGCGAGTTCATGGAGTTCATCACCTCGCGATACGGGTTCTGTGTGGGTGGCGCCTGCTATCCGGAGAAGCATCCCGAGTCGGGAAGCACCGACGAGGACGTGCTCTTCGCCAAGCGCAAGGCCGACGCCGGTGCCAGCTACCTGATCACGAACCTGTTCTTCGACAACAGCAAGTACTTCGACTTCGTCCCCCGGGTCCGCGCCGCGGGGGTCACGATCCCGATCATCCCCGGGATCATGCCGGTCACCAACGTCGGCCAGATCACGCGCTTCACCTCGAAGATCGGCGCCACGATCCCGCAGCCGCTCCTCGACGCGCTGCGCGCACGTGAGGCGGATCCCGATGCGGTGCTCCAGCTCGGTGTCGCGTGGTCGACGCTGCAGGCGGCCGAATTGCTTGCGGGCGGCGCACCGGGCGTGCACTTCTTCACGATGAACCGCTCCCCCGCCACACGGGCAATCCTCTCGGCGCTGCGAGCCGCGCGTCCCTGGGATCGCGTCCGATAGGACGCTCGGGCGATCAGGGCGACGGGGACGGCGAAGGCTTCGGCGACGGCGAGGCGTCGGGGCTCACGGTCACGGTCCCGGGCGTCGGGCTCGTCCCCGGCGTGGGTGTTGGGGTGGGGGTCGGCTGCGGCGTGGGCGGCGTGACGGCGGAAGCTGCGGGGGGCGGCTGGATCGCCGGGATGATCGGCAGCAGCGCCGCGCGCACCTCGGCGGGGAGCCCCGGTGATCCGCCGCTCACGGGGTTGCCGGGCGACTCGACGTCGAGGTATCCGAACGTGGGATGCGTGAAGCTGAGCCGCCCCTTCAGTTCGGCCAGGGTCTCGATCTGCTTCGGCAGTGCCTGGAGGGCCCCTTCGCTGTCGAGCGGGCCGAGCACCGCGCGCCACCCCGCGCTGGTCCAGATGCTGACCACGTCGTCGGCTCCCCAGAGATAGGCGGCAACCGAGCACCCGAACACCGACGGGAAGCGCTGAGCGATCGTGCTGAGCATCTGGACCAGTTGCGGATCGAGCGGCTGCGGCGAGCCCGCCCTGTCATCGATGAGGACGGGGACACCGGCGCTTGCCGCCGGCGTCGCGTCGATCCCGGGCAGCGTCGCACCGTTGGTCGCGACCAGGGTGTCGGTGCCGTCACGTCGCACACGGAGCACCGGCGAGCGCTCGACGATGTCGATGCTGACGGTTGCGGGCAGCTGGGTGGTCACCACCGCGCTCGCAACCCACGGCAGCGAGAGCACGCGGCTCTGGATGGCTGCGCCGTTGATCGTGAAGATGCTCTCCTCGGGCACCTTCGCCGCCGCGACCACCGCGCTCGTGGTCACCAGGCGCGCGCCGACCACGGTGACCTGCCGCACCTGGAAGGCCGGGAGTGTCAGGACCAGCACGAGGATGGCCACCTGTACCGCGAGCGCCCCGACAG
This sequence comes from Candidatus Acidiferrales bacterium, assembly GCA_035534435.1. Lineage (GTDB taxonomy): Bacteria > Chloroflexota > Dormibacteria > Aeolococcales > Aeolococcaceae > Palsa-851. The sequence continues at coordinate 15,990 of DATLRX010000070.1, read as the reverse complement.
CGATGATGCGTCGCTTCCAGGACGTGCGCCGGCGAGCGACCGGCGGCGTCGGGGCCTGACCGCGGCGGGAGTGGCGCCGCTGGCGGGGCGACGCGTTGAGGCGGGTGCCCGAGCTGACCACGAGGCGGCGCACGGGACGCGAGGAGTCCACGATGAGCGACGCCTGCGCCCGGACGAGGGCGACGTGGCGCGCTCGCTCGTCGAGCACCTCAGTGCTCACGAGGCGGGCTCGGTGCGGTGGGGGAAATGCATCAACGCAAGCTGAGACGTGAGGTGAGACGTTGCGGCCGCACGGGGCCGGGCCGATTATCCCCCAGGCGGCGCCGGAGTGACCGCTCTGGCGCGTGACCCGCGCGACACCGGGAGGTACGTGTCGGGAAGATCGTTGGCGAACAGGACCACGTCTCCGGGCTTGGACAGCTGCTGCAGCACGGCCGTCGCCGCTTCGAGCGTGCCGACGACGTGGATGCGGTCCTCGCTCATGCCACCGTCGCGCAAGCCGGCGCACAGCGCGGCACTCGTCTTCGCCGACATGACGATGACATGGCCGCACACACGCGCGGCATGCTCGCCGTAGCGCCGGTTCTCGTCGTCCTCGACGCTGCCGAGCTCCACCAGCCCCGGCGTGACGAGGAACTTCGTGCCGCCCTGCATCGCCGCCAAGACCTCGAGCCCGTTGTGCACCCCCACCGGGTTGGCGTTGTACGAGTCGTCGATGACGGTCATCGGTCCCGCAGTCGCCATCAGCTCGAGACGGTGCTCAACCTGTGGCAACGATGCCGCCGCGGCAAGCGCGGCATCGAGGTCGTACCCGAGCACGTGCACCGCCGCGAGCGCCGCGGTGACGTTCGCGATCTGATGGCGTCCGAGCAGCGGGATCGTGACATCGCGCTCGAGATGCTCGTCAGCCCACCGCCAGTGAAACGCTCCGCCATGCGCATCGATGCGTACAGCGGATGCGACGACGTCCGCTCCGCCGGAAGCGTCGTCGCCGGCCAGCGCATAGCTGATGACCCGGCGATGCTCGGCGGCTGCACGCTGCGCGAGCGCCACGCATGAGACGTCGCCCATCGAGACGATCGCGGTGCCGTCGGACGGAAGTGCCGCGACCACCTCGTACATCGCATCGGCGATGTGTTCCAGCGTCCCGAAGCGTTCCATGTGCTGCGGGCCGATCGCGGTGACGATCGCGACACTCGGATGCACGAGCCGGCTGATCGCCGCGATCTCCCCCCGCGCGTACGCGTCCATCTCCACGACGAACACGCGATGCTCGGGCGTGAGATCCTCGTTGATCGCGCGGCTCACGCCCATCAGGGTGTTGAAGCTCTTGCGCGTGGGCAGCGTGTTGACGCTCGGTTGCAACAGCTGGGCGAGGATGTGCTTGGTGCTGGTCTTCCCGAAGCTGCCGACAACCGCGAGTACTCGCGGATCGACCTGGCGCAGCTTCGCTCCGGCGAGGCCGAGGTAGTGCTTGCGGATCCGCGCCTCCGCAGGTTTGGTGACGACATTGGCAGCAACCAGCACGATGTCGCTCAGGCTCGTGACCAGGCCGGCCGCGATGAGCACGAGCACCACCGAGATGACCGGATGGAGCGTCACGATCCCGAGCGCAACCCCGGCCGCGAGGATGACGGCGAGGAATCCTCCGGCGACGAGGAGGCGGCGCATGCGCGCGGTCATCACCAGCGGCCGCTTCGGCGACGTCCAGCGCCACGTCAGCTGTGCGGCCGCGCCGGATGCGAGCCATGCGACCGCGATGGCGAGCGCCCGCGCCGCCGGGAGCACCGCGGCGACGGTCAGGGCGAGCACGCCCACCGCGAGCCCCAGCCACACCGCGCGATGGGCGAGCCATTCGCGTGTCAGCCCCCAGCGCAGGAAGCGGATCGACTCGTACTCCTCGATCTGGAACATGCGCGCGGCGACGAGCGCGATACGTGCGACCAGCAGCAGCCAGACGATGGCGGCGATCGCGACGAGCGGGCCGAGGAGCGGGCTCACGACGTGGCACCGCCGGGGTCGTCGCGGAGGAACACCTCGACGATCCGGCAGAACCGAGCCGGCTGCTCGAGGTATGCGTAGTGCCCCGCGCCTTCGAAGACGACGAGGCCCGCGTCGGGGATGAGCCGCTCCATGAGGCGACCGTCGTCGACGGGAGTCTCCGTGTCCAGCTCGCCCCAGATGAGCAGCACCGGGATGTTCAGCCGCGGCAGCAGGTCACGGAGATCCTCGTTGACGATGCGCACGAGTGTGCCGCGCATCGTTCCCGATGCCGCGCGATAGTCCGCCGAACCTCGTTGGTCAGCGCGGCGTCCGGCGCTGCGACGCACAGCGGGCGGCATCGCCGGCGACCTCTCGATGGCACGAAGCGCCTTGTACGTGCGCACCCGCGCTGACGCGGCGAGCGTGCGTCGCGGACGGATCCCCGCGCTTCCTGTCAGCACCATCCGGCGGATCCGCCCGGGATGCTCGGCCGCCATGACGACCCCGATGCGCCCGCCGTTGGAGTGCCCCACCAGGTCGCAGCACTCGATGCCGAGACGGTCGAGCAGCTTGATGCACCAGGCCGCGTATTCGTGCACCGACCACGCCACGTCCGGCTCGGGCGTTGAGCCGAACCCGGGCAGATCGGGGACGACGAGGGTGTGCCCCGGCTGCAGGCCGTCGCGGATCGGTGCGAACAGCTCGGACGACACCCCCCAGCCGTGGAGCAGGAGCAGCGGGCTCCCGGTGCCGCGGACATCCACCGCCGCCCGCGGGTGCTCGCTCGTGACCTCCGCCATGCCGGCCCGGTCCCCACTCGGGCCGGCGTTCAGCCCGGCCTCCCGGTGAGCAGCCACGTGTCGATCGATGACGTGGTTGCCTGGCGCTCGCGATATCGCGCCGTCGCCATCGCCACGAGCCGGTCGAGCAGCGTTGCGAAGGTCATGCCGGACGCCTCCCACAGGTAGAACGAGAGCGAGCCGGGAAGGGTGTTCAACTCATTGATGAGAAAGGAGTCACGTTCGCGTGACACGAGGAAGTCGACGCGGGCGACGCCGGCCGCTCCGATGGCACGAAAAGCAGCCATCGCCGCGTCCTGGATGCGCCGGGTCAGCGCCTCGGGAATCGGTGCGGGGATCACGCGCTGCGCGCTCTTCATGCCCGTCGCGGGCGCCTTGGCGCCCCCTTTCCCCTTGCCCCCGCTGAGGTATTTGTCAGCGTAGCTGAGCGTGCCGCTGCTCTTCGGTTGCTCGCACACCGACACCTCGACATCGTCCCCACGGCCGAGCACCGAGCAGTTGATCTCGACGCTGCCGTCCTGCGCAGCCTCGGCGAGGATCGACGTGTCATACCGGAACGCGAGGTCGAGCGCCGTATCGAGCTGCTCGCGAGTCTCGGCGCGCGAGACGCCGATGCTCGATCCGAGGCGCAGCGGCTTGACGTACATGGGGTATCCCGGTGAACGCTCCAGCTCCGCGCACACGGCCCCGGCGTTCTCGAGCCAGCGCGCACGCGCCACTGCGACGTCGTCGAGCACCGGCAAGCCCGCGCCACGCAGCGTCGTCCGCGCAAGACGCTTGTCCATGCTCACCGCGGCGGAGGCGACGTCGCAGCCGCAGTACGGCACGTTCGCGAGCTCGAAGAGTCCCTGCAGCGTTCCGTCCTCACCGTTCGACCCGTGCACGAGCGGCATCGCGACGTCGAATCGCGCGGCCGTCCGCGACGACCCGCCGAGGAGGCCCCGCCGGCCGTCGACCTCCACGAGCTCGCCGCCGGCACCGGGCTCCGGGCGCATCGTGACGCGCGTCGAGGCGGCGATCAGGCGATCGATGTCCTTGTAGCGTTCGAGCTGCAGCAACTGCTCACCGGTGTACCAGGCGCCCGATTTCGCGATGTAGACCGGTACGGGGATCATGCGATCCGACGGCATCGCCGCCATGGTCTGCTGCGCGGTGATCACCGATACCTCGTGCTCGACGGAGCGGCTGCCGAAGAAGACGCCGACCCTGATTGGCTCAGGCATCCGCGGCTCCCGGCATCGTGCCGAGGAGGATGATCTCGCGCTCCAGGTCGACGCCGGATACGCTCCGGACGGCGTCGTGAGCGAACTCGACGAGCGCGAGGACGTCGGCCGCGGTGGCGTGATCCGCGTTGACGATGAAGTTGGCGTGTTTCGGCGAGATCTGCGCCCCGCCGACGCGGTGTCCCTTCAGTCCCGCGGCCTCGACGAGCCGGCCCGCCCTGTCGCCCGGGGGATTCTTGAAGACACTGCCCAGACTCCGGATCCCGTACGGCTGTGATGCCTTGCGCTCGGCCTGGATCGCATCGGTTCGCGCGCGAACGTCCGCCGGCGCATCCGGATGAACGCGCAGACGAGCGGTGACCACGACGTGATCCCGCAGGTCGTGCTTGAAGCGGGAGTCGCGATACCCGAACCCGCAGTCCGCGACCTGCAGCGTCAACGGCTCACCCTCAGGCGTGAGCGTGGTGCACTCGATGAGCACGTCGGCCATCTCGGTCCCGAAGGCGCCGGCGTTGCCGTACACGCTCGCGCCGCACGTCCCGGGCACGCCGATGCCGAACTCGAGTCCCGCGATGCCGCGCACTGCGCAGTCGAGCGCCACACGCGGCATCATCGCGCCGCCGCCGAGGTCGACGCTGTGATCGTCGACGATGCGAAGTGTCCGGACGTCGTGGCGGACCACGAGCCCACGGATGCCGGCATCGCTGATCAGCGTATTGCTGCCCGCGCCGAGCATCGTCACCGGGATCCCCGTGTCGTGGCATCGCCGCAGCAGCGTGCCGAGCGCTGCGGCGTCACGTGTGGTGATGAACCATTGCGCCGGGCCACCGACGCCGAACTGGCTGTGCCGCGCCAGCGGCTCCTCGCGTCGTACGCCGGGAGACGCATCGAGCCACTCACCGTCGGGCACCCTGAACCTCCAGGGCGCCGAGGAGGCGTGGCGCCAGCTTGTCGAAGCCGCCGAGGGACAGCACGAGGAGGACGTCGCCGGGTCGGGTGATGCCCGTCACGAGGTCGATCGCGTCGTCGCTCGAGTCCACGACGTGGACCTCGCGAGTGGGCCCCGCGCGCTCGGCGACGTCCGCGCTCGTGACGATCCTGGGCATGCCCCGCTCGCGCGCCTCCTCGATCGGACCGATGATCACGACGTCCGCTCCCGTGAAGCTCCGGCGGTAGTCCTCGAGGAGGCGGCTCACCCGCGAGTACGTGTGCGGCGTGTGGATGGCGATCAGGCGGCGGCCCGGGTATCGCTGACGCGCCGCGTCGATCGCGGCCGCAACCTCCGTCGGGTGATGCGCGTAGTCGTCGACGACGGCCACCCCGTCACGCTCGCCGAGGATTTCGAACCGGCGCGCCGGGCCCCGGAAGTCCGCGCACGCGGCCACGGCGTCCGCGGGCACCACGCCCGCGTACTCGGCGAGGATCAACGCCGCGCACGCGTTCTGAGCGTTGTGGATCCCGGGAAACGTGAGGCGGACCCGAAGGGGCGGCGACTCGCCGCGCTCCACCGTGAACGCCTGCGCGCCACCGGCGTCCTGCGCATCCGCAATGCGCCAGTCGCTCGCGGGATTGATGCCATAGGTGACAACAACGGGCTGCGCGGCGCCGGCGAGCGCCAGGCACTCGGCATCGTCCGCGCAGAGCGCGAGCACGCCCGCCGGGGGCATCGTCGCCACCAGCTCGACGAACGGCGCGCGATACGCGTCGAGCGTTGCGTAGACGTCCGGATGATCGAGCTCGAGGCGCGTGACGCAGGCGGCGTCCGGCCGGGTGTGCAGGAATTTCGGCAGCGGGTCCCACGGCGCGGACGTGTACTCGTCACCTTCGAAGACGAACGGCCCGGTACCGAGGCGGGAGGTGCCCCCGAGGTCGAGCGATGTCGACCCGAGACGGAAACCGGGATCCCGTCCGGCGCGCTCGAGGATGTGCGCGAGCAGCGCCGAGGTGGTGGTCTTGCCGTGCGTCCCGCAGACCGTGAGCCGCATGCGGTCGGCCGCGAGCGTGACGTAGAACTCGATCTCGCTGACGCATGCGATACCACGCTCACGCACGGCCGCAAGCTCCAGGTTCGCCGGACGCGTCTGATTGCCGACCACGACGAGATCCGGCACTCCCCACCGCTCGAGGTTCGCGGGATCGCTGTGATCCTCCCACTCGATCCCCGCGGCAGTGACGGCGTCGCTCATCGGCGGGTACGCATGATCGTCGGAGCCGGTGACCCGGTCGCCGCGCTGCTGCGCGAGCCTCGCCGCCCCGAAGGTCGCGTAGCCGCAGATCCCGAGCACGTGGACGTGACGGGTCATGCGGCCCTGCTGTCCTTCCCGCTGCCGGCCGCCTCGACGATGAGACGGACCACGGAGTCGGTCGCGTCGGGAAGGCCGAGCGCCGTGCTCGCGGCGGCCATGCGCCGCCAGCGTCGAGGGTCGGCGACGAGCGCCGTGATCACGGCGGCGAGCCGTTCCGCCGTGCACTCCGCGTCCTCGATGAGCATCGCGGCGCCGGCGTCCACGTATGGGGTGGCGTTGTGGCGCTGATGGCCGCCGGCATACGGGTACGGGACGACGATCATCGGGCGGCCGAGCACCGAGCACTCGGCGATGGACGAGCCACCGGCGCGCATGACCACGAGGTCGCTCTCAGCCATGCGCACCGCCATGTCGTCGAAGAACGCGGCGACCGTGTATCGCGGTGCCAACGCCCTGGGGAGGGCGGCCGCGGCTTTCGCGACGACGTCGTAGTCGAGGATGCCGCACTGGTGGACGATGCGCAGCTCGGGGTCCGTGCGGAGCAGGCCCGCGACGCACCCGGTGATGGCGCGGTTGACGCGGCGCGCCCCCTGCGAGCCGCCGGTCACGAGGATCGAGCGCAAACGGTCGCCGAGCGGCCGCGGCTCGATCGCGCGGACCTCCGCGCGGATCGGGTTGCCGGTGTGCACGACGCGCGCGCTGGGCAGGTGACGTGCGGTCTCGGCGAAGGATGCGGCGACGACCCGCGCCCGGCGGGCGAGCAGCTTGGTCGCGCGTCCCGGGAACGCGTTCTGCTCGAGCAGCACGACGGGGATGCGCTGTGTGAGCGCAGCCGCGACCACCGGGACCGACACGTAGCCCCCGAGACCGACGACCACGTCGGGGCGGAACCCGCGGACCAACCGCCGGGCGGCGATCGTCGCGCGCGTGAGCTGCGAGGTCGCGCGGGCGATCCCGGCAGGGCTGCCGATATCGACACCGCTCACATCGAGGGTCTCGAGACGCAGGCCGGCTGCCACGACGAGACGCTCGGCCACGCCGTCGCGGCGGCCGACCACGGCCACCTCGTCGTCAGGCCGGGTGTCTCGAAGCGCCAGCGCGACGGCGAGCGCCGGGGTCAGGTGACCCCCGGTTCCCCCCCCAGCTATCAACGTACGCACGATTCGTCGTCCCTTGCCGTCGACCCTGGGCGGAGATGTTGAGCAGGATGCCCATGCCCACGAGGGTGGTCGCCAGCGAGGTGCCACCGTAGCTGATGAACGGCAGGGGGATGCCCGTCGTGGGGATGACCCCCGTCACCGCCATGACGTTGATGAACGCCTGCATGCATATCCACGACGTGATGCCTCCCGCCAGCAGAGCGCCGAACCGATCGGGCGCGCGAAGCGAGGCACGCACTCCGCGCCACGCCAGGAACAGGAACGCGCCGAGCACCGCGACAGTTCCGATCAGGCCGAGCTCCTCGCCGATGATCGCGAAGATGAAGTCCGTGTGCGCCTCGGGCAGCCATTCGTACTTCTGTACCGAGTTGCCGAGGCCGACGCCGAAGATGCCGCCGGAGCCGAACGCATAGAGCGCCTGGCAGTTCTGGAAGCCGGAGCCGAGCGCGTCGGCGCACGGGTTGAGAAAGTGCGCGAGACGGTCAGCCCGGTACGAGACGAGCCCGACGAGCGCCACTCCGCTGGCGCCGAACAGGCCGACGATGAGCACCAGGTGGCGCTTCCGTGCCCCGGCGAGCGCGAGGAGGATGAGTGCCGTCGTCGCGATGACGATCGAGCTGCCGAGGTCCCGCTCGGCGAGGACGAGCGCGAGCAGGGCGGCGAGGACGATCAGGTAGTCGCGCACACCGCGAAGGCTCCGCACCGATCCTTCGCGGTCGGTGAGCCAGCGAGCGAAGAAGACGACGGCGACACCGACAGCGATCGCCGAAGGCTGGACGGAGAGCGGACCGATCTGGAACCAGCGCTGGGCGCCGAAGTGCTGCGAGCCGACATGCGGGATGAGCACGACGATGAGCATCACGAGGACGAGCAGCATCACCGGCCGAGCCAGGCGCGACAGCCGGTGGTAGTCGAACCGGGCCGCGACCACGAGCCCGACGCCGCCGAGCGTGGCGCCGATGAGCTGATGGGCGAAGAAGTAGTTCGGGTCCCTGTACCAGAGGTAGCCGAGCGCCTCCGACGCGCTGTACACCATCACGAGCCCGAAGCCCACGAGGCCGACGACGATGATCATCAACCAGCCGTCCACCCCGGCAGCCGCCGCGGCGCGATCGGCGCTCGCGAACGCCCCGGCGACGCGCGAACGGCCCCGCCAGCGCCCCGTCAGCCCGGTCAGCCTGCCGGCGCCTGCTGCCATCAGTGTGTCCCCACCGCGCGCCCGGGCAGCCGGCCGACGAGCTCGGCGAATGCCTCGCCACGATGCTCGAAGTCGCGGAACTGATCGAAGCTCTTGTAGCCGGGAGCGAGCAGGACGACGTCACCCGGATGCGCGATCGCCTCGGCGGCGTGCACCGCGTCAGCCAGCGTGGCGACGACCGTGCGCTCGGCGAAGCCCCGCTCCGCGAGTGCGGCGTCTAGCTCAGTTGCGCTCGCGCCGTTGAGGATCGCGTGCCGGGCCTGCGCCGCCACCTCGCCGGCCAGCCCCGCCACCGGCGTGCCGGCGCCCTTGCCGCCGCCGATCCAGACGATTGTCCGTCCCGGGAAGCTGCGCAGCGCTGCGATCGCGGATTCGGCATTGGTTGCCTTGCTGTCGTTCACCCAGAGCACGCCGTCCTCATCGCGGACGGTCTGCAGCCGGTGAGGGACGGCGTGGAACGCACGCACCGCGCCGGCGATCGGTGACGGCTCCAGCCCCGCGGCGCGCGCCACCGCCACCGCGGCCAGCACGTTCTGGAGGTTGTGCTCGCCAAAGAGCGGGATCTCCGAGACCGGCAGCACGACGGTGGTCACGCCGCCGTCGACGCTGACGACGTCGTTCCCGACCCTGGTCGCGCCGTCGGTGATGCCGGGCCGGAGGCCGAACTCGCGTACCCGGCAGCTCGCCACCGTCGCCATCTCACGAGTGACCGGGTCGTCGAACCCGAGCACGGCGTCGTCGAGGGCGAAGCGCACCAGACGGCGCTTGGTCTCAGCGTAGGCGTCGAAGTCGCCGTGACGATCGAGGTGATCGGGTGTGACGTTGAGCACGCAGGCGATCGCGCATCGCGGCTCGCGCACGGACTCGATCTGGAAGGACGAGAGCTCGAGAACCACCCAGTCGGTGTCGACGACGCCGTCGAGGCGGTCGAGCATGGTCATCCCGATGTTCCCGCCGAGATGGACGCGCTCGCCGGCGCGCTCGAAGATCGCCGCGACGAGCGCGGTGGTCGTGGTCTTGCCATTGGTTCCGGTGATCCCGCAGATGCGGGCCCTGCACCGTTCGAACACGAGGTCCATCTCGCTGCGTACGGGGACCCCGTGAGCGCGGGCGACCTCGAGCTCGGGGGCGTCCCATGGCACGCCCGGGCTCGGGCAGACCATGAGCGCATCCGCGGCGACATCGTCCGGGTATCCCCCCAGCCGGACCTCGACCATCGCCGGCAGCGTCGCGACGCGTTCCCGGATCGCCGTGCTGTCGGAGCGATCGACGAGGATCACGCGGTTGCCCTCTCGGGAAAGGGTGGCCGCACAGGCGAGCCCGCTCCGACCCGCGCCGATCACCACGACGGGCTTGTCGCTCACGACGCCGCGCCCGCGACGTGCGCGTAGAGCACGGTCAGCGCGGTGCCGAGTGCGGCCACGCCCGCAAAGGACAGGACGAGGCGTTCCTCGCGCAGCCCGAGCTCCTCGAAGTGGTGATGAATGGGGCTTGCCCGGAGCACACGGCGACCGAACCTGCGGATCGCGGTGACGTTGACGACGACGCTCGCCGCCTCGACGACGAAGACGATCCCGAGGACGGGAAGGAACCAGATGAGGTGCAGCTCGGCGGTCAGCGCGACGATCGCGCTCCCGAGCGCGAGCGATCCGGCGTCGCCCATGAAGACGCGCGCCGGGAACCAGTTGAACAGCAGGAATGACGCGACGGCCCCCGCAAGCGCGACCGCGAACACGGCAACCGATGTGTCTGAGCGCGTGACCGCGATGATCGTGATGCCGATGAGCACGAGCATTGTGCAGGCGGCCGCGAGCCCGTCGACGCCGTCCGTGAGGTTCACCGCGTTGCTGGTGGCGACGACGGCGATCGCCACGACCACGGCCAGCCCCCAGCCGAGATTCGGCGCCCCGAGCCCGGGAAAGAACTGGTGCGTGAAGCCGGCGATCGTCAGCCCGACGCCGACGAGGACCCCGGTGACCCCCTGCAGGCCGAGCTTCTGCCAGACGGTGAGCCCGAGCCGCTGGACGTCGCTGATGTTGATGATGTCGTCGAGGCCGCCCGCGATCGCGCCGGCGACCAGGGCGAAGAGCGGAACGAACCCCTCCCGGTTGCGGTCGACGGCAACCCAGACGGCGATCACGACGAGGCAGAACAGCGCACCGCCCAGGGTCGGTGTCCCCTCCTTGGCCCGATGGCTCGCCGGGCTGTACGACGCGACGTGCTGGCGGGCGCCGGTGCGGACCAGGAGCCCGATGAACGCCGGGTAGAGCACCGCGCCGGCGACGAACGAAAGCACCCCGACGATGATCGCCTCTCTCACGGCGCGATCCGCCAGTCGTTGATCATCATCTCGGCCATCTGCTTCCAGATCGGCGCGGCGAGCAGCGATCCGAAGCGGCCGGTGTGATTCTCCTGCGGCTCGTTGAGGATCACCATCATCGTGAACTGCGGATTCTGCACCGGCATGAAGCCCACGAAGGACGCGACCACGTTCGGTCCGTATCCGGCGCCGTTCGGCAGCGCCACGCTCGCGGTACCGGTCTTGCCCGCGATCTGGCCGATGTACCCGGGAATCTTCGCCTTGAAGCCCTCGGCGCCGTGATCGTCGACCACACCCACCATCATGTGCGCGAGCAGCGCCGCCGCGGCTGGCGACATCACCCGCCTCGTGGTGGGCACGACCGGTGTCGTGGTTCCGGTGTTGGGGTTGATGATCTCGTCGACCGCATGCGGCTCGACCCAGACGCCGCCGTTGGCGACGGCGTTGATCGCGGCAAGCATCTCGACGGGCGTGGCGACGATGCCCTGCCCGAAGGACGCCTCGGCGTACTTCAGGGTTGTCCAGGTGGATTGCGCGGGTAGCGGCCGGTTCACCTCACCCGCGAGATCGACGCCGGTCGGCGCACCGATGCCGAAGGCCAGCAGGTTCGAGTAGAAGGCGTTGTTGCCCTCCATCTTCCCCGCGTCGATCGCGCCGTTGTTGAGGGAGTCGTCGAGCACCCACTGCATGGTGATCCGCCCGTGGGAACGACCGTCCCAGTCGTGGATGAGATAGCCGCCGATACGGGTCTGCTTCTCGTCGATGATGGTGCTCGGTGTGAAGGCGTTGTTGTTCAGGCCTCCGGCGAACGTGATCACCTTCATCGTCGAGCCCGGCTCATACGGCTGCGACACCGCGAGGTCGCGGAAGTCGGAGAGCTTCGAGGCTCCGAAGTCGTTCGCGTTGTACGACGGGTACTGTGCCCAGGCCCGGATCGCACCGGTCTTGGTGTCCATCACCATCAGCGTTCCCGAGGCGGACTCGCTGGAGATGACCCCGTCCGCAAGCGCGATCTCGGCGTCGTACTGGATCTGCGAGTCGAGGCCGAGCTGCAGGTTGTCGCCGTTTCTGGCAGCAACCTTGTCCTGGCGCCCGAGCACGATCGCGTTGCCGTTGACATCGGTGATGGTCGACTCATGCCCGTTGACGCCTGAGAGCAGCGAGTTGTAGTAGCCCTCGACCCCGTACTGTCCGACGCCGTCGGCGTTGACGAACCCGAGGAGGTTGGACGCGAACGAGAGACCCGGGACCGGCGAGGTGTCGTACACGCTCTGCTGCGAGGGAACGGTGCCGATGCCGCTCAGCCTGAGGGCCTGGAGCTTGTCGTTGACGTCCTGGGAGACGCCTTTGGCGAGGTAGTCGAACTGGTTGTTCTGCTGGAGGGCCGCGAGGATCTGAGTCGAGCTCACCTGCAGGATGGAGGCGAGCATGCCGGACACCGACTGACGATCGGTCGCGGGGATGAGCGCTGGATCCGCGAAGACGTCGAAGACCTGCACGTCGCTGACGAGCACACGGCCGCTGCGGTCGAGGATCTCACCCCGGCTCGCGTGGAGCGTGATCGACGTGGTGTGTGTCGACGCCGCCTCGGCCGCAAGCGACTTTCCCTGGATGACCTGGATCTGGATGAGGCGTCCGAACACGGCGGTCGTCATGGCAAGAAACGCGAGGACAAGCCAGAGCCCACGGCGCCGAAGGTCAGGGCCGTCGTTGAACGCATGCGCGTTCTGGGACCGCCCTGATCGCGCAGAGCGGCGCCGCGCATTCATCGACCGGTCGCGCTCCCGCCGAAATCACCGGCAAGCGCGCCCACGAGTTGCTGCAACGTGCTGTTGGTCTCGCTCGAGGTGAGCTGCTCGGCCGGCGGAGACCCGATCACCGGCGCCGGCGACGCCACGACGAACGCCCAGTGGCCGGCGGGATGCATGCCGAGCGTCTGCGCCGCCGAGATGATGCGCTCGGACGATCCGAGCCGGGCGAGCTCGCTGCTGAGCTGACCGTCCTCGGCGACGAGCTGCTCCTGCTGCGCCGCCAGGTGCGTCGCCCGGTAGGTCGCGGCGGTGACATGCGCGGTCTGATTGACATAGGCGATACCGATGCCGGCAGCGATGGCGATCACCGGGAGCAGCGGCAGCGGCGTGCGGGGACCGCCTCGACGGATGCGCAGGCGGCGCACCAGCGGTTCGAAGGGGACGTCGTCGACGCCGCCGTTGCCCGGAGCCGACATCCGGTCGGTGCCGCGCGGGGGACGGAAGTTGGGCACTGCCCTGATCTCCAGTGTTGGGACGTTGATGTGGGTTGGTGCTGGGACGTAGAGAAGGTGCAACAGGGCCGCGGGCAGTGCCGGGCCGTCGGCGAAGAGGTGGCGGGGGGAGCCGCTGCGAGCTGCGGCTCCCCCCTTGGGGAGAGCGATGTGAGGCTAGGGAGCGAGCTTCTCCGCCACCCGCAAGCGAGCCGAGCGTGAGCGCGGATTCGATGCCAGCTCGGCCGCATCGGGCCTGATGACCTTGCGGGTGAGGAGAAAGAGAGTGGCCCGGTGGACGCAGGTGCAGTGGGGCTGTTGGGGCGGACAAACACAGTTCTGTGCTGCGACGTGGAGTGCGTTCTTGACAAGGGTGTCCTCGAGAGAGTGGAAGGAGATGACCCCAAGACGCCCACCGGGCCGGAGGATGCTGATTGCTGCCTGCAGGCCTCGTTCGAGGCTTTCGAGCTCATGGTTCACCGCGATGCGCAGTGCCTGGAAGGTGCGTGTCGCGGGATGGATCCGCTTCGGCCAGAAGCGGCGCGGCACCACCTGCTCGACGAGCTCGCGAAGCTGGGTCGTCGTGGTGAGTGGCACGAGCTCTCGGGTCCTCGCGATGCGGTTCGCGATGGGCCGGGCGAAGCGCTCGTCGCCGTACTCGCGGATGAGGGACGCCAGCTCGTCCGCCGTCAGCGAGTCCACGAGTTGCGCGGCGGTCGTCCCGGAGCTCGGGTTCATGCGCATGTCGAGCGGACCGTCAAGGCGGAAGCTGAATCCACGGGCCGGGTCGTCGAGTTGGATCGACGAGATGCCGAGGTCGAAGACCACCGCATCCACGGCGACCACGCCGAGCGCATGGACGATGGAGTCGAGGTCCGCGAAGTCGCCCTGGGCGACCTGGACCGCGTCGCCGTCGCCGGCGAAGCGCACCCGCGCGGCCTCGACAGCGCTCTGGTCGCGATCGATCGCGATCACCCGGCCGCCGGGTGTGACGCGCTCGAGGAGCGCGGCAGTCACACCGCCGGCGCCGAGCGTGGCGTCGACGACAGTCTGCCCCGGCCGGGGCTGCAGGCTCTCTATGAGGGGTGTGAGAAGGACCGGCCGGTGGCCAGCGCTGTCAGGCGCCGGAGCACCGGGTGTGGCAATGTCCAACGTCCCCAGGTCGGCCACAAGCGGCAAGGGGATGGTCATGTGCGAAGCCGGATCCGCCTGGGGCGCTCACGCCGGCGACGGAGATGCGGACGTTCCGCGCTGATGGACCAGGTCCCAGACCTGGGTGAACTCGTCGGGGCTCAGGTCGGCCTGCTCGGCCTGCCAGAGCTCCTCCGCCGTGACCTCGACGCTGTTGCCGAGCCCGACGAAGACGACCATGTCGACGATCTGCGCGAACTCGCGCTGGCGTGCCGAGAGCAGCAGACGGCCCTGGGCGTCGAGTTCGAAGAGATAAGCGTTGCCCGTCAGCCGGCGCAGGAAACGGCGTTCCTGAGCAGGTGTCTCGGCCGTTCGGCGGAAGCGTTCCTTCTCCCGCTCCCACTCGTCAGGGGGCAGAATCATGAGGCGGTTCTCGGGGCCCGGAGCGACCACGCTCCCGTCGGGCAACCAGCGACGCAGCTGGGCGGGAACCGCCACGCGTCCCTTCTCGTCGATGCGGTGCCGGTACGTTCCACAGAACGTCACCGGAACGCGAACATCGGCCTGCGCCTGCTCTGCCATCACCGTAGCTACCTCGAGACCCCCACTACTCACCACTTTTCGCCACCAGCGGGCCGAACCCTAACACCTGTGTGGTGAGGCGTCAACGCAAACAAATGTACGCTTCACTCTCCCCGAGGGCCGAGATCAGGCGTCGTAGCGGGGCAACTCCACGAGCAGCGGTGAGAGATCGGCGCCGCCGGCGACGGGCTCGGGCGCTGAACCGCGCCGGAAGATCAGCGCACCGCCCGTGCCGTGGAGCGACATGCTGCCGTCGTTGACCACGAGCCAGCTCTCCTCGCGGAGCGCGACGATGGTGACCTGGTTCTCCTCGAGGAACTCCTGGAGACGCTCCTCGCGGGTCTCGCCGATCCGCGCGTCCGGTGGTGGCGGGTCGATGTAGTGCGGGTTGATCTGGAACGGCACGAGGCCGAACGCCGCGAAGCTCGCGGGCTGGACGATCGGCATGTCGTTGGTGGTCCGGATCGTCGGGCACGCCACGTTGGCGCCTGCGCTGGCCCCGAAATAGGGAACACCACCGACGATCGCCGAGCGCACCGTGTCGATGAGGTGGAAGCGATGCAGCGCGGCAACGAGGCGAAAGCTGTTGCCCCCGCTCACGATGATGGCGTCCGCCTCCGCGAGTGATGCGGCCGGGTTCGGCACCGTGTGCAGCCCGGTCACCTCGAGGCCACGCCCTGCGAAACGATCGTTGAAGCGGGTCACCACGCGGTCGCAATCCCTCACCGCCCAGGGCACCATCACCGCGCGGCGCACACCGCGAAAGTGCTCGACGATCTCGTCGCCGGCCGAGGAGATATCGCCGCCCGCGTGCAGCATCAGGCGTCGATTCACGTGCGTCGCACCTCCCGCGTCAACAGGTCGTCCTGCATGTACAGCGCAGAGGATAGACTCGTCGGGCAAGCCGGCCAGACGGTCGCGGGCGTCGACGCGTCCGAGGAAAGTCCGGGCTCCGCAGAGCAGGGCGCTGGGTAACGCCCAGTCGGGGTGACCCGAAGGAGAGTGCCACAGAAATGACACAGCCCCGGATCCGTCCGGGGCAACGGTGAAATGGTGGGGTAAGAGCCCACCGGCGGCCGGGTGACCGGCCGGCCAGGTAAACCCC
>DATLRX010000069.1:0-54343 GCA_035534435.1 Candidatus Acidiferrales bacterium | reverse complement strand
GTCCGAGATCAGCTCCAAGACCGCTTGTAAGGGTTCGGTTCCCTCTCCCGGCACGCGGCCCGGCACTTGAAACACCACGAGTGGGATACCAGGGACCTCAACCTCCTTCCAACGAAGTCCCTTCACCTTCAAGCGGGCAGCGCGGATCTCGTCCGCATTCCTCGTCGCGCCGACTGTTATCCGAGCGATCCGGTGTACGTCCATATCGAATTGACGGGGCAGATGTCAGTGATCGGCTTGCCGGTCAGAGAGTACAGCCAGGTGCTGCCATCGGGAGGATTGGCGACGAATTCGGTGCTACTCAACCAAGCGAAGGCGTTCAAGTTCTGAAGATCGATATGGGTTTTGCCGGCCACGTTCACCAGCTCCACGGTGTTCTTGCCGCCCTGGGCGTTCAGATCGCAGCGCGTCTGACTGTAACGATCGACCGCAACATAAGCCCCATCGGGACTGATGAAGGCGTTGGTGACCTGGGACTTACTTTCCGTATAGGCGACGCCATTGATAAGCACCGCGTGTGCGTCACTGAGGGACGCCGCTACGATGTCATGACTACTGGCGGCCAGCAAGGCGACCTTGTTTCCGTCGGCGAGCTGGGTGAGGGTTCCGGTATCGGGATTCAGCGCAAACCAGGCAGAGCCGGGTTGGTAGAAAATGTTGCAGTCCACACCGAGGTACTGCTCCCGATGGACGATGATGCCGGTGTTGGTCCACCCCTCCAGAGTTTCAACATTGTCAGCGGGGGCCAGCCACCTGTAGGCGGTTCGATTCGGCTCGCCAAGGCCGCCCACGTTGATGATTCCGTGACGCCGGTAGGTAACCCCGGCGTTGGCGGGAGATTCATCAACGAGCCAAGCCCATTCGGGTCGAATCGGGGAGTACACCATTCTGAAGCCGTTGCCGTTGGGTCCGGGCGGGGTCGCGGCGACGCCGAGTACGGCCCCGGTCCGGGAGAGGACGGCCACCTTGCCCGAAGTTGCTTCATACAGCGTATTGAACAGGTAGATATACGAACCAGCGACGACCGAGCCGATAGTGAAGTTCGGGGTCTTGGCGTCCTGTGCGCTCAATCCGAAGAGCTTCAGCATGGTGGCGTTGGTCATGCTCCACTGTTCAACCCCCTGGCCGTTTACCACCTTCAAGTTCCCGGCACTGTACTCAGTGTATACGCCAGCGTCGGAGAGTACGGCCAAGGCGGGTTCGGCGACCGGGGTCGGAACCGCAGTCGCGCTAGCGGTCGGGATAACGGTTGGTGTCGCTCTGGCTGTTGGGGTTGGCGTGGTGGCCGGAGACGTGGCGGCGCCGCAGGCGGCCAGGAGGAGGGCTAACGGAACGGTGGCGATCAACCCATGACGGTGGCTTCGGTTTCGGGGGTGCATCGCACCCGCATCAACCCCACCCTTGATCATCGGGGAGTTCGATTCGGTGGTCACGGCAGGCACCTCCTCATCGCAGTCTTCGCCTTCTCCATCACTGCGAACAGGGCCAGGGGCCACCTCTTGTACCGTCAAAGGTCCCACGATCTGTGGGCGCAAGCGAAGCACGAGGACCAGCTGAGATGAAGGTGATGGAGTGACTGCTCATGACCAGGCGGGAGAGTCGGCGCCGGAACGCTGGACCGCATCGACCGTGCGGACCGATATGTGGGTGGATGCCGATGACGATCCCCGCGATACCGGCGTCGAGCTCCTCGACGAGCGTTCGACCCTGCTCGACTATCTGCGCGCGTACCGATTGACGCTGCGCCTGAAGTGCGCGGACCTCGACGCAAGTCAGATGGCGACGCGATCGGTTCCGCCGTCGACGATGTCGATGCTGGGACTCGTCCGGCACATGGCGGATGTGGAGCGATCGTGGTTCCGGCGCGTCATGGCAGGTGAGGTTGCGCCGCGACGCTTCTCATCCGAAGAGAACTGGGAAGGCGCTTGGGAGGGCGCGGTGGCGGATCCCGCAGTGGTCGCCGAGGCCTGGGCTGCACTGGAAGACGAGGTCGCCTTCGCGGAGCGATTCGTTGCGGAGACGAGCGACCTCGGAACGATGGGCCGCATGTCTGACGGGAAGACGCTTCAGTTACGTGAAGTGCTCGTGCACATGATCGAGGAGTACGCGCGGCACTGCGGACACGCCGACCTCATCCGCGAGCGAATCGACGGTCGCGTCGGTCAGTAGGGTGAGCACGTCATGAATCGGGTCGTCCTGTTCACGATGACGTTGCTCATCCTGCTGCTCATCGACGTGGCGGGCGTGTACGTCGCCGCGACCGGACGCTCGGTGCTCGTCGCGATCCTCCTGTGCATCCCCGGAGTCGTCCTCGTCTGGGCGATCGTTGGCGTTCGCTTCGATGTCCGGCCACGGAGACCGCGCCGGTGGCCGCATCGAGGTGCGACGCGGGTCGGCTACAACCCGTGGCTCGGAGGCGGCATCGACGAGGATCGCTGAACGCCCCGGCAACCCTGGTCGGAACGGCATGATTCGGTGATGGACGTCGCATCCGCGAACGTCGGCCAGAGGATCGAGGTTCCGGGACCGTCGATGTCCCCCCTCATTCGGTGGGTGCTGCCGGCGGGCAGCGCCGCTCTGGCCATCGCGCTCATCGGCGGCTACGCCTTCCGCTGGTCGTGGACGGGGATCACCCCGAGCGATCAGATGTGGGACCTGCTCCACGTGATCGTGCTGCCGGTGGTGCTCGCGACGCTCCCCATCTGGTACCGCACGCGCCATCGCTGGAAGATGGAATGGCGCGCGGTGTTCGCAACCGTGGGTGTCGTCTTTGCCGTGCTCGTTGTTGGCGGGTACACGCTCAACTGGCGCTGGACCGGCTTCCAGGGCAACACGTTGTGGGACTGGCTGGAGCTGCTCGCGCTGCCGCTGGTCGTCGCCTCCCTCCCGCTGTGGTTCGCGACGCACAAGCGGTTCGAAGGCCGCTGGCGGGCGGTCGGCATCTCGGCGCTCGCCGTCTTCGCGGTCGTTGTCATCGGCGGGTATGGACTCGGCTGGCAATGGACCGGCTTTCAGGGGAACACGCTCTGGGACTGGATCCGCCTGCTGCTGGTGCCGTTCGTCCTGCCGGCGACGCTGGCGTGGTTCTCCGCGCGCTCGGAGTCAGAGCGGATCAGAGCCCCGGCTGCCTGACAGGGCGCCGACTCAGGCGCCGTACAGCGTCGTGAGCGCCCGCGTGTTCCCTTCGAATCGCGACCGCAGCTCCTGAGGCTCGAGCACCTCGACGTTCGCCCCGAACTTGAGGGACTCGCCGTACGCGTGGTCGACGGATTCGGTCGGCACGACCGCGGTGGTCCAGCCGTCGGTGTCCGGTCCCGACGAGTTCGTCTCGATCGCGGCCGCGACCGGTGCGTCGAGCAGAACGCGTCCTCGGAGACGGCCCGCCGGCGACATCCGGATGGTTGCCTCACTCCGGGCGACGAGATACCACGTTCCGGCCTTCAGGACCAAGTCATGCGGGTCGAGGGTCCAGCTCCGCCGCGCCGGTCCTGAGCCCGAGGCCCTCCGCATGGGGTATGAAGAGCACCGCGCATCCCCTGCGTGATCCACCGTCTTTGGAGGGCCAGCCATGCTCATCAGCACCGCCAACGACCTGCCGGGCTATCAGATCACCGAGGTTCTCGGTGAGGTCTTCGGACTCACGGTTCGCGCACGCAACATCGGCTCGCAGTTCGGCGCGGGACTCAAGTCGATCATGGGTGGCGAGCTCAAGGGAATGACGATCAACCTCGCCAACAGCCGCAACGAGGTGATCCAGCGAATGGTCGAGGAGGCGCAGGCCAAGGGCGGCAATGCCATCGTGGCGATGCGCTTCGACACGTCGGAGATGGGTGGCACCTGGACCGAGATCTGCGCGTACGGCACCGCCGTGATCGCGAACCGCGTCAGCGCGCCGACCCCGCCACCCGTCTAACCGGCGGCGCGGACCTCCGAGAACCGGCCGATGCGGAACGGCGCAAGATCCACATCGGACGTGCCCGTCGTCACGAGCTGAGCGATCGCCTCGCCCAGCCCGGCCGAATGCTTGAACCCGTGCCCGGAGCACGGCGAAACGAGCAGGACGCCGGGCAGGTCGGGATGCTCGTCAACGACGAAGTTGGCGTCGGGCGTGACCGTGTACAGGCACCGAACCGCGCGTTGGCACTGCGGCTCCAGCGCCGGGAGGCGCGGGCCGAACACCGCATAGCCGGATTGCGCCTCGGACGCGTCGACGTCCATCGACGCCGCTTCGGCCGTGGTGGTGATGTCGAGCTGCTCGGTGGCGACCTTGATCGTCCGCTCGCCGTCAACTTCAGGGAACCCGTAGAACGCGTTGCCGTCACTGAGGCCCCAGATGAAGACCGGCATGACACCGGGGGTGTGGTCCACCGCGCCTGGGCGGATCGGGAACCACGTCAGCACCTGGCGGTAGACCCGGAACAGCACCGGCTCGCGCTGGTCGATGAAGTCCTCGACCCAGGCGCCAACCGCGAGGACGGCGCGTGGCGCTTCGTACACGTCGCGGTCCGTGCGGACGCGGACGATGCCCGCGTTCGACTCGATCGCCAGCACGCGCTCGTGGCGTCGCACCTTGGCGCCGAGTCGTTCGGCGACCGTCAGCTGCGCATCGACGCATGGCTCCGGGCGCACGAAGCCGGCGCCGGGCTCGTAGTACGCGGACTCGTCACCGTCCAGCCTGAACTGGGGAAAACGTGCGGTCACCTCGGCCGCGTCGAGGCGCTCGTGCGGAACCCCGTACCGGTTCGCGCAGGCGATGGTTGACGACAGGAAGTCGTGGCGGTGATGCCCCGCGGCGCCACCGCCCGCCGCCTCGACGATGAGACCGCCGCACTGGGTGAGGAGGTCCCGCCCGGTCTCGGCCTCGAGCTCGCGCCAGATGGCGTGCGAGCGCCGGACGAGTGGCGTGTACTGCATCCCCTCGCCGATCGCCTCGCGCGTGATCCGGGTGTCACCGTGGGTCGACCCGTAGGCGTGCGGCGGCGAGTGGCTGTCGATGCCCACCGCTGCCGCGCCCCGCCGCGCGAGCTGGCACAGCGTCGCGGCGCCGGCTGCGCCGAGGCCCACGACGATGACGTCAGGCGTGCTCACGGCCGCAGCCTACTACCCTGCGATGGTGACCCAGGACCACTACTTCAACGCCGATCCGAAGGTCCCCTCACGGCCGCGCACCATCCAGGTGGCCCTTCCGGATCGAAGCTTCGAGCTCGACACCGACCGCGGCGTCTTTGCCCACGGCCACATCGACTTCGGCACCGACCTGCTGCTCCGCACGATCCCCACGCCGCCGCCCGGTGAGCTGGTCGATGTCGGCTGCGGCTACGGGGCGATCGCCATCACGCTGGCGTTGCGTCAGCCCGACGCGCGGGTCTGGGCCGTCGACGTGAACCACCGGGCCCTCGAGCTCTGCGCGCGCAACGCCGAACGAGCCGGAGCGACCAACGTCGTGCCCGCCGAGCCCGACGCGGTTCCAGAGGCGATCCGCTTCGCCGGCGTGTACTCGAACCCCCCGGTACGGCTCGGGAAGGAGGGGCTCCACGAGCTCCTGCTGCAGTGGATCAGCCGGCTCGAGCCGGCGGCGTCCGCGACCCTCGTCGTCCAGCGCCATCTCGGTTCGGATTCTCTTGCCGCATGGCTGACCGGCCTCGGGCACCGCGTCGATCGGATCCGATCCCGGGGCGGCTATCGCGTCCTTCAGGTGCACTCCGCCGCTGCGACCACGCATCATGGCAGTCGTGGTCACTAGCCCCCCGCTCGGCTTCATCACGATCAACGTCGATCCGGTGCTGCACATCGGCCCGCTGCCGATTCACTGGTACGGCATCATGTACGCGCTCGCGTTCATCGTCGCGTACCGCTTCGGGGTGCTGCCGTACGCGACGCGGCGTGGGATCCCCAAGGTCGTCGCCGAGAAGATCACCGTCTGGACGATCATCTTCGGACTCCTCGGCGGCCGCCTCTACTACGTCGTCCAGCAGCCGAACCTCTGGAACCACTACGTCCTCGACCCGATCAACATCATCGCGTTCTGGCAGGGGGGCATGGCCTTCTTCGGCGCGATCATGGTCGGCTTCGCGACGCTCGCGATCTGCGCGTGGCGATATGGCTACAACCCCTGGATCGCGCTCGACGGTGGCGTGCTCTTCGCCGTCGTCGGCCAGCCGATCGGCCGGATCGGCAACATCATCAACGGCGACATCCTCGGCGCGCCGAGCACGCTGCCGTGGGCGACGGCGTACACGAATCCCAACGCAATCCTGCAGAGCTGCTGCAGGCTCGGCGTCCCGTATCAGCCGGCTGCGGCATATGAGGCGCTCGGCACGATCATCATCGGCGTGATCCTGTACCTGTGGCTGCGCCGCAATCCCCGTGCAGGACTCGTCGCCATCGTGTACGTCGCTCTGTACGCGATCAGCCAGCTCATCCTCTTCGAGTTCCGTGCCAGCGAGCCGCCGGGACCGCTCGGTCTTCGCCAGGCACAGTGGACCTCGATCGCGGTGCTCGTCCTTGCTGTGCCGGGGCTCTACGTCCTCTGGCGCTGGACGCACGGGAGATTCGACAAGAATGAGCCCGACGAGTCCGCCGTCGCAAAGGAGCGGGCAGCAGTTCGGTGACAGCCTTGACGCTCTACAACGTCATCGGCTTCGTGGCGACAGCGCTGTACGTGCTGATCATCGCGCGCATCGTCGTGTCATGGATCGGCCTGAGCCCGTGGCATCCGGTCGTGAAATGGCTGCGCATCATCGTCGACCCGATCCTCGCGCCCTTTCGGAAGATCCTTCCGCACTTCAGCGGCATCGACTTCTCGCCGATCCTGGCGATCGTCGTCATCTTCTTCGCCGCCGACATCCTGCAGACCCTCGTCCTCGGCGGTGGCGTCAACCCCGCGGCAACGGTGATCGCTCTCGTCGAGCAACTGGTGGTGGACATCGCCATCGCGATCGCGGTGCTCGTCTTCGTCCGCTTCCTGCTGGCGCTGTTCCATGCCGATCCCTGGCACCCGCTCGTCCAGATGGTGCGCACCATGACGAACCCGCTCGTCGCGCCGTTCGCCGGACTGCGCCGGGGGCGCGGCTCGGCGGGAATCGACTATCCGGCGATCGCCGCGCTGATCCTGTACGTGGTGCTGATCTTCGCGATCAGGCTGCTCTTCGGATTCCTGCTCAACTCCGTCTGAGCACGCGAGGGATCAGCGCCGCGCCGGCGCCCGCTCGCGTTCGGGTGCGCGCACGCGGTGCATCTCGAGGCGATACGAGTTCTCCCCCACCAGGATCTCGACGGCGCGCTCGAGTGATGGGCCCGGGTCGACCGAGAAATCCGTTGCGAGGGAGATCTCGTCCACGCTCGTCCCGGAGTCGACGTGCAGCACGACAGGGCAATCGCCGTGATGCTCCTCGAGGGCGCGTCGCAGCGCACCGAGAACGCCGATCTGTGCGGCGGCGACGTTCACGTGCACGGTGCTGTCGCGTCGCCATGCCGCCAGACGTGGATCGTCATACGCAAAGACCGCTTCCGCGAGGATCTGGGGCGGTTCGATGTCGACCCGGTCATCCTCCTCCCCGATCGGCGGCGATGTCCCGCCGTTCGGGCTGCGACCCGCCTCCACCTTGCCGCGAACAACGATGACGGCATCGGGCCGCAGCACGTTCACGCACTCCTCGAAGACGCGCGCGAAGACGACGACCTCGACGCTTCCGGTGAGATCCTCGATCTGCAGCGCGGCCATGCGCTGACCGGTGGTGCTGCGCCGGGGGATGAACGTGCGCATATCGCGGATGGCGCCGCCGACCTGCACGATCAACCCGTCGAGATGGCTCCCGAGCTCGTTGATCGTCGTGTCGATCCGCTCCTGCAACTCGCCTGCTATGCGCCGCAGCGGGTGATCGCTCAGGTACATGCCGAGGAACTCACGCTCCCAGCTGAGACGTTCGTCCGCCGCGATCGCGTACGGTCCGTTCGCGTCGCGGCTGTCGAGGTCGTCGACGGGCGGCGCGACGGGCTCGATGAGCACCACCGTCTCCCCGAACAGTGACGTCTGCCCCGACTCGCGCTCGCGCCGGATCGCGTTCGCGCGGTCGATGGCGCGGTCCAGCACCGCGAGCATCGCACCCCGCTCACCGAGCGCATCACACGCCCCGCTGCGGATCAGCGCCTCGACGACACGCCGGTTGAGGTCGCGGCTCGACACACGCAGGCAGAGGTCGAAGAGGGAGACGAACGGTCCCGAGGCCTCGCGCTCGGCGACGATCTCCGCAGCCACGCGCTCACCGACGTTCTTGATATGCCGCAACCCGTACAGGATCTCTCCCTGCTCCTCCGCGCCGAGGCTGAACGCGGATGCGCTCCGGTTCACGTCGGGTGGACGCACGACGAGGCCCCGCGCATGCGCGTCGAGGATCGACTGCTTCAGCTTGTCGAAGTTGTCCGCCCGGCTGTTGAGCAATGCGCTCATGTACTCGCGCGGGTAGTTCGCCTTCAGGTATGCCGTCTGGTACGCGATCAGGCCGTACGAGATGGAGTGCGCGCCGTTGAACCCGTATCCGGCGAACAGCGCGATGAGCTCGAAGAGCTCGAGCGCGGTCTCCGACGCCACGCCACGCGCGGCGGCGCCGCTCAGGAACTGCTCGCGCTGCTTCGACATCTTGACCTTGTCCTTCTTGCCCATCGCGGCGCGAAGGATATCGGCCTCACCAAGTGAGAACCCCGCGACGGCCGAGGCGATCCTCATCACCTGGTCCTGGTAGAGGATCGCGCCGTACGTCTCCTTGAGGATCGGCTCGAGCTCCGGGAGCATGTAGGTGACCGGTTCCTCGCCGCGCTTGCGTCGCATCCACATGCCGGTTGCACCGCCCTCGATCGGACCCGGGCGGTTCAGCGCAACCGCGACCCCCATGTCCGAGAGGGAGTTGGGCTGCATGTCGATGAGGATGCGCTTGGCGAACGTCGCCTCGAGCTGGAAGATGCCGTGCGTGTCGGCTTTGCAGAGCAGCTCGTACGTCCTGGCATCGTCGAGCGGGATCTGGTCGATGTCGAGGTCGATGCCCCGCGTGGCACGCACCGTCTGGGTCGCCTCCGCGATGACGGTGAGGTTCGACAGCCCGAGGAGATCGATCTTCAGCAGCCCGATCTTCGAGACCCCGTTCATGTCGAACTGCGTCATCGCGGTGCCGTCACCGGCGGTCGAGCGTTGCAGGGGAACGATGTTGGCGAGCGGCTCGGAGCCGATCACAACGCCGGCGGCATGCGTCGACGCATTGCGACAGATGCCCTCGAGCCGGCGGGCGTTGTCGATGACATGACGCGCCCAGTCCTCGTGCTGATACAGCTCGCGGAGCTCACGGCTCTCCTCGAGCGCTCGCTCCAGCGTGATGTTGACCACCTGCGGCACGAGTTTCGCGAGCCTGTCGACGTCAGGCAGCGGAACGTTGAGAACGCGGCCCACATCGCGAATGGCGGCACGCGCGGCCATGGTGCCGAACGTGATGATCTGCGCGACGCGATCGCGGCCGTACTTCTCCTGCACGTACGCGAGCACGCGATCGCGGCCGCGGTCGTCGAAGTCGATGTCGATGTCCGGCATCTGCACGCGCTCGCGATTGAGGAAGCGTTCGAAGATGAGCCCGAACTGGAGCGGCTCGATGTCGGTGATGTGGAGCACGTAGCTCACCACGGATCCGGCCGCGCTGCCCCGGCCCGGACCGACGCGAACACCGAGCGCGCGCGCCGCCTTGATGAGGTCCCAGACGATGAGGAAGTACGCGGAGAACCCGGTCTCGCGTATGACGTCGAGCTCCATGCTGAGGCGCTCGCGCACCTCGTCGTTCACCGGCGCGCCGTAGCGCTCCTGCACGCCCGCCTCGCACAGTCGCAACAGGTACGTGTCGGCGTTGAGCCCTTCGGGAATCGGCGAGTACGTCGGCAGCAGGTTGCGCCCCAACGGAATCTCGATGTGGCACCGATCCGCGATGGCCACCGTGTTGGACACCGCCTCGCCATACGCGGCAAAGCGGTCGCGCATCTGCTGCGCGCTCGCGAGGTAGAACTCCGGGCCTGAGAAACGGAACCGCTTCTCCTCCTCCCGGCGAGCTCCTGTCTGCAGGCACAGGAGGATGTCGTGCGCCTCGGCGTCCGCGGGCTTGATGTAGTGCGAGTCGTTGGTGGCGACGAGCGGCAGGCCGGTGCGCCGGGCGATCTCGACCAGGCCCGCGCGAACCGCCTCCTCCTCGGGGATGCCGTGATCCATCAGTTCGAGAAAGTAGTTGTCGGGCCCGAGGATCTCGGCATGCTGACGGGCGACCGACTCGGCCGCGTCCATGTCTCCGCGCATGATCGCCTGCGGCAGCTCACCGCCGAGACACGCGGACAGGCAGATCAGCCCCTCGGAATATGCTCCGAGCAACTCCTTGTCGATGCGGGGCTTGTAGTAGTACCCCTCGAGGTGTGACGCGCTGACGAGCTTGATGAGGTTGCGGTACCCGACGTCGTTGCGCGCCAGCAGGATCAGGTGGTTCGGATCGCGGTCCGCACGGCCCTCACGATCCGTCCGCGAGCGCGGCGCCATGTACATCTCGCAACCGATGATCGGGTTGATCTTCGCGGCTCGAGCCGCCGAGTAGAAATCAACTGCGCCGTAGAGCACGCCGTGATCGGTGATCGCGACCGCCGTCTGCCCCATCGCCTTGGCGCTGTCGACGAGCTCGCTGACACGCGACATCCCGTCGAGCAACGAGAACTCGCTGTGGGTGTGGAGATGGACGAAGCCGCCGGTCTCGATCTCTTCGCCGGTCTCGGATGTCCCCTGCACTCTGCCTCCTGGCTGCGGTCGTTGGACGGCGAACAGACGTACGCTACCACTCCCCGGCGAGCCGCCGCCGGGGCCTCTGAGCGTACCCCTCAGCCGGTGGCGGGGCGCTCGGAAGCGGCCGGAGCGCGGTCGTCGCGCGTCAGCGTGACGACGCTCTCGACGTGGTACGTCTGCGGAAACATGTCGACGACGTCGAGCGCTTCAACACGGTACGGGCCGGAGGCCGCGAGCACGTGAAGATCGCGGGCCAGCGTCGCCGGGTCGCACGACACGTAGACGACCCGCTCCGGTCCTGCCATGGCGAGCCAGCCCGTGACACGGCTCGAGCAGCCCGCACGCGGTGGGTCGAGGATCACCCGGTCGGCCATGTCACCGGCGGCGACGGCCGGCAGCGCGTCCTCGACCGGGGACACCACGTAGTGCAGGCGCTCATCGACATCGTTCACACGCGCGTTGAGAACGCCGAGTTGCGCCGCACCGCGATTGCTCTCGATGCACACGACCTCGCGTGCATCGACCGCCAGGTGGCATGCGAGCACGCCGATACCCGCGTACGCGTCGACGACGCGCAGCCCCGCGTGACCGCCGAGCGCCGCGATGACGCGCCCGTACAGCACGTCCATCTGCGCCCAGTTCACCTGGATGAATGCGTCGGCGGTGACGCGAAACGTCAGCCCGCGCCAGCGCAACGTCGTCGATGTCGTGCTCACCCGACCGCCGTCCGGCAGTTCCAGCCCCGCATCAAGCGCGCCCGGCGCGAGCCCACGCGGCGGTTTCGGGCGCACGAGCAGCTCCTGGCCATCCTCGCCGACGGTGAGGTGCATGGTGCCGAGCGCCGGGTTGCCCTCGCGTGCGATCAGGCCCCGCAGCGTGGGCAACGCCGTGGTGATGCGCGGATGGTGGATCAGGCAGTCGTCGACCGCGATCGGACGCCAGCTGCGCGCCCTGTTGAAGCCGAGCGCCGGCGCGCTCCTCGCGGCTCCGGGGATCACATGGAAGTCGCCACGGAGGCGATATCGCCAGGGATCGTCGGCGCCGTGCACCTGCGGCGCCGGGTGCGCGATGTGCTGCCGGTGCAGCGCGTCGAGCACGATGTCGCGCTTCAACTCCACCTGGTGCGCGTATGCGATGTGTTGCAGCTGACACCCGCCGCACGCGGGCACGTATGGACAGGGCGGGACGACGCGGTACGGGGACGCCTCGAGCACCCGCACCACCTCGCCGAACGTGGTCGACCCCTTCTTGTAGCGGACCGACACCTCGACCTCCTCGCCCGGGATGCCGCCCTCGACGAGCATGGTGGCGCCGCCGTCGTCGTGGGCGAGGCACAGTCCGCCGTGGACCATGCGCCCGAGGCGCACCTGGTCTACTGTCCCGAGAGCCGGTCGCGCAACAGTCGGTTGACGAGCGGCATGTCAGCCTTGCCACCGGTGGCGTCCTTCACGGCACGCATCAGCTGACCGAGCGCCTGCTGCTTGCCCGCGCGGAAGTCGGCCGCCGCGGCCGGGTTCGCCGCGATCGCGGCATCCACGAGCGCCGTCAGCGCACTCGCATCGCTCACCTGCGCGAGGCCGCGCTCGCGCACGAGCGCCTCGGGGTCCCCGCCGGAGACGTACAGCTCCACGAGCAGCTCCTTGGCCGTCGGGCCGTTGATGGCGCCGCCGTCGACCAGTCGCAGCAGCGAGGCGAGGCCGGCGATGCCGAGCCCGCTCTGCGGCAGCGGCAGCCGGTGCTCATTCGCGAGCGCCGCGACATCACCGCTCTGCCAGTTCGCGGCAAGTTTGGCTGGAACGCCTGCGGTGACGAGTGCCTCATAGGTGTCGGCGCTCTCGCGGGTGTCGGTGAGCACCGCCGCGTCGTATGCGGTCAGCCCGTACTGCGACTGGAACCGCGCGGCACGTGCCTCGGGCAGCTCGGGCAGGGTTGCGCGAACGCGCTCCACAAAGGCGCTGTCGAGCCGGAGCGGCGGCAGGTCGGGCTCAGGGAAGTAGCGGTAGTCGTGCGCCTGCTCCTTGCTGCGCTGCGAGATCGTGCGGCCGTGCGCCTCCACCCATCCGCGCGTCTCCTGTACGAGCGTGCCGCCGGCCTCGAGCACCGCGGTCTGACGCTCGATCTCCGATTCGAGCGCGCGCTGCACGGCGCGGAACGAGTTCATGTTCTTCACCTCGACCTTGACGCCGAGCTCGGTGTCACCACGAGGGCGCAGCGAGATGTTGGCGTCGCAGCGGAACGATCCCTGCTCCAGGTTGCCGTCGTTGACCCCGATGTAGGTGAGGATCTGACGGAGTCGCACGAGGTACTCGCGCGCGGCCTCCGGTGTGCGCAGGTCCGGCTCACCCACGATCTCCATGAGCGGGACACCGCACCGGTTGAGATCGACGAGCGACGACGTGGCGCTCTGGAGCACGTCCCCGGCGTGATGCATCGTCCCCGTGTCCTCCTCGAGATGGACGCGCGTGACGCCGCAGCGGACGCTCTCACCGTTGACGGGGAACTCGAGATGTCCGTTGACGGACAGCGGGAGGTCGTACTGCGAGATCTGATAGCCCTTCGGGAGGTCCGGATAGAAGTAGTTCTTGCGGTCGAACTTCGTGAAGCCGGGGATGTCGCACTGCAGCGCAAGCGCGGTGCGCACCGTGAAATCGATCGCCTGCTCGTTGATCGTCGGCAGGACGCCCGGGAGGCCGAGGCACACCGGGCACGTGTTGGCGTTGGGCTCCGCGTCCAGGTAGTCCGCCGGGCACCCGCAGAACATCTTGCTGCGCGTGAGGAGTTGCGCGTGGACCTCGAGCCCGATGACCACCTCGTAGTCGCTCATGCAGCCTCGGTGGCGAACGGGGACTGCGACAGATGCCACGCCGTCGCCTGCTCGTACGCGTGCGCCACCTGAAACACCCGCGCGTCCGCGAAGCGAGGCGCGAGCACCTGGAGGCCGACCGGCAACCCGTCCACGAACCCGCACGGCACGGACATCCCGGGAATGCCCGCGAGGTTCGCGGGCAACGTCACGACGTCGCACATGTACATGGAGAGCGGGTCGCTGCGCGACCCCATCGGGAACGCGACACTCGGCGATGTCGGGGACACGATCGCATCCACTTCCTGGAAGACCGTGTCGAACTCCTGACCGACGAGCGTGCGCACCTTCTGTGCCTGACGGTAGTAGGCGTCGTAGTAGCCGCTCGAGAGCGCATACGTTCCGAGCATCACGCGCCGCTTCACCTCGGACCCGAAACCGGCGTCGCGCGTCTGCTGATACATGTCGGTCAGCGACGGCCGCTCGACGCGATTGCCGAAGCGAACACCGTCGTAGCGCGCGAGGTTCGACGAGCACTCGGCGGGCGCGATGACGTAGTACACGCTCAGGGCAACATCGGTGCTCGGCAGCGAGACCTCATGGAGCGTCGCGCCCTGCGCCTCGAGCACCTTCAACGCCGCCTCGACAGCGGCGCGCACACCCGGCTCGGTGCCCTCGCCGAGATACTCGCGGGGGACACCGAGACGCATGCCATCGACGCCCCTGCGCAGGGTCGACAGCGGATCGTCGACAGCGCGTGGGTCGCAGGTGCTGTCGCGCGGGTCGTGGCCTGCGATCGCGGCGTACACCGTCGCGCAGTCCTCGACGCTGCGCGTGAAGGGCCCGATCTGGTCGAGCGACGATGCGAACGCGATCAGCCCGTAGCGCGAGACGCGGCCGTACGTCGGCTTGAATCCGACGATGCCCGTGAGTGCCGCGGGCTGGCGGATCGAGCCGCCGGTGTCGCTGCCGAGCGAGTACGGCACGGTACCGGCGGCAACCGTGGCTGCGCTGCCGCCGCTGCTCCCGCCGGGAACACGCCCGACGTCCCAGGGGTTGCCGACCGAGCCGAACGCCGAGTTCTCCGTCGACGAGCCCATGGCGAACTCATCGCAGTTCGTCTTGCCCACGCACACAGCGCCGGCGTCGAAGAGTCGCTGCACCGCCGTGCCTGTGTAGGGTGGCTTGAAACCCTTGAGGATTCTCGACGCCGCAGTCGTCTCGACGCCGTCGACGCACAGCACATCCTTGAGCGCCATCGGAATGCCGCACAGCGGCGACGCGCGCTCCGGGTGGTCCGCGAGCAGCTTCGCCGCGGCATCCGCCTGCTGGAATGCGAGGTCACGGGTCACGCTGAGGTACGCGTTGAGGTGCTTGTCGGTCCGCTCGAGGTGCGCGAGCGTCTCGTCGAGCAACGCGCGAGGCGTCGTCGAGCCGTTGCGCAGCGCCGCAGCGAGCTCGGTGATCGTGCTAGCTGTCGAGCTCATTGCCCTGGATCGCTCCCACCACGAAGTAATTGCCGTCGGCAGCCGGCGCGTTGCGCAGCGCCGCAGCAGCCCCGAGCGGCGGTTCCGTCACGTCGGCGCGCATCACGTTGACGAGGTCGCCGACCTGCGCCGTCTCGGCCAGCATCGATGTGTCGACCTGCTGCAGTCGCGCGATATGACCGAGGATCTTCTCGAGCTCGCCGAGCAATCGGCTCTTCTCCTCATCGCTGAGTCCGAGCCTGGCAAGCATCGCAACGTGATCGACGTCGTCCCGCGAGAGTGTCATGGAGCGGCTATTATCCCGGCCTTCCGGCTCAGGCGAGCGGAAGCCAGGTGAGCACGGTCTGCTCGGTGGGCGCGAATCCGGCGGCCGCGTAGGCGGCGAGCGCCGCGGGGTTGTCGCCTCTGGTCCACACACACGCGAAGGTGACCTCGCGCTCGCGGATCACGTCCATCGCCGCTGCCATGAGTCGGTGGGCGACGCCCTGACCACGGCCTTCGGGCCGCACGTAGAGTTCGGCGACCTCGGCCTCCAACCCCGTGCCGGGGTCGAACAGCACGATCCAGCAGAGACCGATCGCCGCCCCATCGCCGGCACGTGCGACAAGCACGTGGTTGTCGCCCTGGAAGTGCGGGGACGGGCGAAGGCGCGCCGTCAGCTGGTCGGCTGTTTCCGGCGGATGGTCGAAATGTCGTTGCTCGACAAGCGCCAGATCGACGAGCATGGCCCGGACGTCGGCGTCCTCGTGGTCCTCGAGGGTCTCGATACGAATGTCATCGAAGTCGCCCATCGCCAGCCATTGTGGCGGCTCAGGGCGCGAGGACCCCGGAGCTCGAGGCTGATCCCGACGAACCGGTCGCGGCTCCGCCGGAGCTCCCGGACGCGGATCCGGAGCCACCGCCGGTTTCGCCCGGGGTCGAGCCGGCGCATGCGTACTGTGGCTGCGGCACGTCCGGCTGGGCGGGCTGCAGCGTGTTACAGGGCGTGGCAGGTGGAACGCTCACCGGTGACGGCACGGGAATGGTCACCGCAGGCGCGGTGCTGCCGCCGCGGAGCGACCAATCCGTACCGTCCCAGGTCCAGGTCTGGTTGTAGAGGCCGCTGGCGCGTCCGTTGACGCCGATGCCGCCGAAGATGACCACCTGGCCGGTCGACGCGTCGTATGCGAAGGCGGTTCCGTCGAGCGCGGTTGGAGTCGTCCTGGGGTGCCGGCGCGCCCAGACGCCGGTCCACGTCCATGTCTGCCCGCTTGCGGTGAGCGCGACGTCGCTGCGTGTCGCCGGGTCGCCGACAAAGACGCCGTTGGAGAGCATCGGACCATTCGCATAGGACCTGGTGTGCTTCCAGGTGGTACCGCTCCAGACGCTGACGCTGCCGGTGCAGCAGACAGGACCGTCGACAGGGATGGGTGTCCCCGTCTTGCAGTTCGGACATGGAGCGCCCGTGGCGGGAAGGAATGCACTCCCGAAGATCGCGAGCTGTCCGGTCAGCGCGTCCGTGATGACCCGCGACCCGAACATGTCGACGGACGGCGTGCTCGGCGTGCCCTTGAGCACCTGCCACGCGTGACCGGTCCACATCCAGTTCTGGTTCGGTCGCCGGATCGGCAGATAGGGGCACCCCGGCGTGCCGGTTGCGCCGTTGGTGACCGTCGTCTGCACGGGGCATGCGATTCCGGGCTGCGCAACCGGCGTGTACGGCTGCGCGATGAGCGTCTGGTCGGCGAGCAGGAGCGCCCTGCCGGACACGGGGTCGGTCGCGAGGTTCCACTGGCCGTAGCCGATCGAGGGTGTTGGGCCGGCCGCCCTGGACCAGTCCGTGCCGTTCCAGATCCACGTCGCGGCGTTCGAGGCATCGGAGAAGACGCAGCCGGTCGAGACGATCGGCGTGCCGACGGTGCCGCCGGGGACAGGAGCGTCGGCCGGCTGGGCTCCAATCGGTGGGATCAATTTCGTCGACCCCGACGAGCTCGAGCCGGCACCCGAAGAGCCGGTCGATCCGCAGACGGTGCCACCAAGCGGCGCCCCGGTGATCCGCGCGCCGCCCACGAGGAGGAGGTCGCGGCTCACCGGGTCGTAGGTCATCTGGGCGGCCGAGAGCGCCGGCGGCGACGTCGATGGATGCGCCTGCGACCACCCTGACCCGTTCCAGACCCACGTGTCGCCGAGGCTGCCATTCCGGCCCTCGCCGCCGAACATGACCACCGTCCCGTCGGCTGCGTCGTAGGCCATGGCCGCGGCCGTCCTGGCAGCCGGTTGCCCGGCTGTCGGCGCGGAACCGGAGCCCGCGACCCCACGAATGCCGAAATAGGCGCCGAGGCCCGCGCCGAGCACGGCGACCAGGCCGATCCCGATCACGGCTCTCGATCGGGGCCGCCGGCGAGGTGGGGTGATTGCGCTGTCCTCCATGCTCACCACCGTACGACGCGCCGTCGAGCGCAAAAGTTCCCGCAACCGGACGGTGACTAGACTCGTGCTCACATGACCGAAACCGCCGCGCAGCCGGCCGGCTCGAAGCCCAGGAACCCCGAGCGTCTCGAGCTGGAGCAGCTGACCGCGCTGCAACCGGGGCTCGCCCGCCTCATGCCGGAGATCGGTGCGCGGTTCTGGAAGGCGTACTACGCGGCGCAGGCGCGCAACTGGCCGCTCGCCGCCTGGCAGCTCCGCGAGATGCGCAAGCTCCTCAAGCTCTGCGAGGTCACGCGGCCGAAGTACACGGACGACATCGAGGAATGGATGCACGACGACCTCGACCCGCTCATGGCGGCGCTCGACGCACATGACCTGGAGGCCTTCGAGCGCCACTACCGGGAGGGTGTCGACTCGGCGAACGAGATGCACCGGCGCTGGCAGAAGGAATGGATCGTGTGGAAGCTGCCCGACACCCCGCCGCCGGACCTTGATCTGACGCCGAGGGTCTGACTCCCACGGCAGCGCACGATCAGATGATGGCGTTGCTGATCGAGCACGGCATCCGGTCCACGTCCGTGCTCAACGCGATGGCGGCCGTTCCCCGGGAGGAATTCGTGCTCGTAGAGGACCGGGACCGCGCGTACGACGACCGCGCCCTTCCGATCGCCGCCCGGGGTCAGACCATCAGCCAGCCGCTGATGGTCGCGATCGTCGTCGAGGCGCTCGAGCTGCAACCGGGACAACTCGCGCTCGACGTCGGCACCGGCTCCGGGTACCAGGCCGCGGTGATGGCGGCGTGCGGAGCACGCGTCGTCAGCATCGAACGCATCGAGCCGCTTGCCCGCGAGGCGGCGGAGCGTCTGCGGCGCCTCGGGTACGCCGTCGAGGTCATCGTCGGCGACGGATCGCTCGGGATCCCCGAACGCGCGCCCTTCGACGCGATCGCCGTGGGAGCCGCGGCCCCTCGCCTTCCTGTCGCGCTGGCCCGGCAGCTCGTCGAGGGAGGGCGGCTCGTCATCCCGATCGCCGACGCGAAGCGGGCCGAGGAGCTGACCCGCCTTCGCGTCGTCGACGGCCGCTGGCATACCGAGTCGCTCGGCGCCTGCCGGTTCGTGCCGCTCATCGGCGCCGAGGGCTACCCGGAGGCGGAGCCCGCCTGAGCGGGGATCCGGAACATCCGCACGCGGGACGCGCCGGCCGAGCGCTCGACCGCCCGGGACGCGGCGTCGCCGAAGGCGGAGTTCAGCACCATCGAGACCTCCTCGGCCGACGGTGGGCGAGCGAGATCGGGACGCGAGATCGTGGCGGCGTACTGATCGATGCCGTCCGGCCGGTTCGGGTAGCGGGATCGGGTCACGCTGACGCGCAGGCCGAGCTCGGGCAGATCGACCTGATGCCGCCCGGGTTCGCGAAGCGCGTCGGGGTTGAGGAAATCCTGGTCGGCACGGCCGCGCAGGTCGAGCAGCTGGGCCTCGATCGTTCGCGAATCAGCCATGACCCTACGTTTAGCATGTCGGTGGCGCGAGGTATCGATAGAGGGCGTTTCACACGACGCGTGACCAATCCTGAACAAACAGTCCCCGGAGGACACCTCAATGGCAAAGACAGTCGGTATCGATCTCGGCACCACGAACAGCGTGGTGGCAGTGATGGAGGGTGGCGAGCCCGTCGTCATCGCCAACGCCGAGGGCGGCCGCACCACCCCATCGGTGGTCGCATTCACGCGCACCGGTGAGCGCCTCGTCGGGCAGCTGGCCCGGCGCCAGGCCGCAGTCAACCCCGAGAACACCGTCTACTCGATCAAGCGCTTCATGGGCCGGCAGGTCGGTGAGGTCGGCACCGAGGCGAAGCAGGTGCCCTACAAGGTGGTGTCCGGAAAGGACGGCCGCGTCGAGGTCGAGGTCAGCGGCGAGAACTTCACCCCTGAGCAGATCTCCGCGATGATCCTGCAGAAGCTGAAGACCGACGCGGAGGCGTATCTCGGCGAGAAGGTCACGGACGCCGTGATCACGGTTCCCGCGTACTTCAATGACGCTCAGCGCCAGGCGACGAAGAACGCCGGGCAGATCGCGGGCCTCAACGTGCTCCGCATCATCAACGAGCCCACCGCGGCCGCGCTCGCGTACGGGCTCGAGAAGAAGGAGAACGAGAAGATCCTCGTGTTCGACCTCGGCGGCGGCACGTTCGACGTGTCGATCCTCGAGGTGGGAGAAGGGGTTTTCGAGGTCAAGTCCACCAACGGCGACACCCATCTCGGCGGCGACGACTACGACCGTCGCATCGTCGACTGGCTCGCCGACGAGTTCAAGAAGGACCAGGGCATCGATCTGCGCCAGGACCGTCAGGCCCTGCAGCGTCTGACCGAGGCCGCGGAGAAGGCGAAGATCGAGCTGTCGCAGCGTCCGGAGACGGAGGTCAACCTGCCCTTCATCACCGCGGACGCGTCGGGCCCGAAGCACCTTGCGATCACGCTGTCACGCAGCAAGTTCGAGCAGCTCACCGACGATCTGACGTCGCGCTGCCGCGGACCGTTCGAGGCCGCGCTCAAGGACGCGGGCCTCACCGCGCACGAGCTCGATGAGGTCATCCTCGTCGGCGGCTCCACGCGCATGCCCGTGATCCAGGAGCTCGTCAAGAGCTTCACCGACAAGGACCCGCACCGTGGGGTCAACCCGGACGAGGTGGTCGCCATCGGTGCCGCCATCCAGGCCGGCGTTCTCAAGGGCGAGGTCAAGGACGTGCTGCTCCTCGACGTCACACCGCTGTCGCTCGGGCTCATGACCGAGGGCGAGGTGAACACCAAGCTCATCGAGCGCAACACCACGATCCCGACAGCGAAGACACAGGTCTTCTCGACCGCATCCGACAGCCAGCCATCGGTGGAAATCGTTGTGCTGCAAGGAGAGCGCCCGATGGCGCGGGACAACCGCATCCTCGGGACGTTCACGCTCGACGGCATCCCACCCGCACCCCGGGGCATGCCGCAGATCGAGGTCGGATTCGACATCGACGCCAACGGCATCCTCAATGTCAGCGCCAAGGATCGCGGCACCGGCAAGGAGAACAAGGTCACCATCACCGGTTCGACGACCCTCCAGAAGGACGAGGTCGAGCGCATGGTGAAGGAAGCCGAGGCGCATGCCGACGAGGACCGCAAGCGCGCGGAAGCCGTCGAGACGAAGAACCGCGCGGACCAGCTCGCCTATCAGGCCGAGAAGGCGCTCGCGGACGCCGGTGACAAGGTGCCCGCGGAGCTGCGCACCGACATCGAAGGCAAGGTCAAGGCGGTTCGCGACGCGATCGCGAGCAACGACGCGGACGCCATCAAGAAGGCGCACGACGACCTCGCAGCGTCGATCCAGAAGATCGGTGAGGCGGTGTACGCGCAGTCGCAGCAACCACAACCCGGTGCGGCTGAACCGCACGAAGGCAACGGCGATGGCAACGGCCCGCATGCGGGTGCCGGCGAAGGCGCCGGCGCGGACGACGTGGTCGACGCCGAGTTCAAAGAGGTCTGAGCCTCATTCGAGGCAGCAGGCGGGCGTCCTCTTCGGAGGCGCCCGCCTCGTCGCATGCCCCCTCAGTTCGAGCAGACGGGCTTCGAATGCGTGAGCCGCTGCGCGATCGACTGCTCGGCGCCCTCGGTGGGCATCAGCAGCCATCCGGCGATGTAGAGCGCGATGCCCGCACCGCCGAACACGACCAGTGCGGCCATGACGATGCGCACGACGGTGACGTCGACATCGAGGTAGCGCGCGATACCGGCGGCGACGCCGGCGATCATGCGGTTGTGCATCGGTCGGTAGAGCGGGCGGGCCGTGGTCTGGTTTGCGTCGGTCGGCGGCGGAGGCGGCGGCGGGGGTGGTGTGTTCATGACCTCACCGTAGACCCGCGATGCCGCGGGAACAATCCGGCATGACCCGGATTCGACCCTGAGACACGACCGCTGAGGTCAGGGGTCTCCCCAATAGCGGAGCCAGCGCGCTGACGCCATCATGGAATCGTGAGCGCAGAGGAGCATTGGCTCAAAGGGCACGGTCCATGGCAGCGCGACGTTGAGCACCGCCT
The DNA here is from genome assembly GCA_035534435.1 of Candidatus Acidiferrales bacterium. GTDB lineage: Bacteria > Chloroflexota > Dormibacteria > Aeolococcales > Aeolococcaceae > Palsa-851. The sequence continues at coordinate 32,778 of DATLRX010000069.1, read as the reverse complement.
GGTCGGTGGCGTCGCCTCGGGTATCGCGGCGCGCACGAGCGTCGACGTCCAGTACGTGCGACTGGCGTTCATCATCGCGGCACTGCTCGGCGGGTTCGGCGTAGCGGCATACGTCGTCGCGTGGCTGCTGGTTCCGGCCACGGACGAGCCGACGACCATCGGGTCCAGAGCGCTGAACGACAAGCAGGGCGTCGCGCTCGCCGCCGGCCTCGGGGCGCTTCTGGTCGCCGTCCTTGTCGTGGTGTCCTTCGCGGGCGCAGGCTGGATCGGTTCGCTCGCGTGGCCGCTGGTCATCAGCGTCGCCGGCATCGTGGTGCTCATCAGGAATGCGTCGCCGGCCGAGCAGGCGACGCTGCGCAGTCTCGTCGAACCGCTGCTCGGCTTCACGGGGGACACCACGCGCGGCATGACCGTCATGCGCGTTTCGATCGCGTTGGTGCTGCTCGCCGGCGGTCTCGCCCTGCTGCTCGTGGGCCACGCGCAGGCCGCGCTTCTCCTGCCGCTTGCGGGCGTGACGCTCGTCGTTGCGGCGGTCCTCGTCGTGCTCGGCCCGTGGTGGCTCGGCATCACACGCGACCTGGTCACCGAGCGGCAGGCGCGTGCCCGCGCCGAGGAACGCGCCGACATGGCGGCGCGTGTGCACGACTCGGTCCTGCAGACGCTCGCGCTCATCCAGCGCCACGCGGACGATCCCCAGCAGGTCATCCAGCTCGCGCGGGCTCAGGAGCGCGAGCTCCGGTCGTGGCTCTTCGATGGAAGACCGCCCGGCTCGCTCGGCGACGAGTCCACCACACTCGCCGCGGGGATACGGCTCATCCAGTCGGAGGTCGAGGCGCAGCACCACGTCAGCGTCGAAACGGTGATCGTCGGCGACTGCGCACTCGACAACGGCCTGATCGCGCTGCTTGGTGCAGCTCGCGAGGCGACGGTGAATGCAGCGAAGTGGTCCGGCGCCGCCGCGGTATCGGTGTTCTGCGAGGTGGAACCGGCGGGAGTCACGCTCTTCGTCCGGGACCGCGGCAGGGGATTCGACCCGGCCACCGTCCCGGCCGATCGCAAGGGCCTCGCCGAGTCGATCCGTGGACGCGTCACCCGGCACGGCGGGACGGCAGCGATCCGAAGCGTTCCCGGCGAAGGCACAGAGATCGGCCTGACGATGCCGCGCTCCACCACCGCGGTTGAGCAGGCGGCGAGATGATCGATTCCGCACGTCCACGCGTCGTCATCGTCGACGACCACGCCGTCTTCCGCTCGGGGGTGCGCTCCGAGCTGGGGCCTGCCGTGCAGATCGTCGGCGAGGCTGATGACGTCGCCCCGGCGATCACGTTGATCGCCGAGACCGAGCCGGACGTGGTCCTCATCGACGTCCACCTTCCGGGTGGCGGCGGCAGCGCGGTCGTGACCGCCGTCAAAGCGACCCATCCGGATATCCGTTTCCTCGCGCTGTCCGCGTCGGACGCACCCGAGGACGTGATCGCGATCATCCGGGCGGGCGCTCGAGGCTATGTCACCAAGACGATCTCGGGCGCGGACCTTGTCGACGCCGTCATCCACGTGGCGGACGGCGAAGCGGTCTTCTCACCGCGGCTTGCGGGGTTCGTCCTCGACGCCTTTGCGGCGCTGGGCCCCGTCGACGAGAAGCCGGCGTTCGATGCCGAGCTCGATCAGCTGACGGCCCGCGAGCGCGAGGTGCTCCGTCTCATCGCGCGAGGCTTCACCTATAAGGAGATCGCGCGCGAGCTCTTCATCTCCGCCAAGACCGTCGAGAGTCACGTGTCCTCGGTGCTGCGCAAACTCCAGATGTCATCGCGTCATCAGTTGACGCGATGGGCCGCAGATCGACACCTGAGCTGAGCGTTCAGCGCCACGACGGCTGCAACCCCTCGGCGCTACTGCCTCGGGATGGTGTTGTGCACTGACGACGACGTCGGCGGCGACAGGTTCCCGCCGGGTGGCAGGCCACCGACCGTCGTGATCTGTGAACCACCTCGAGTCCGGCCACGCGGCGCTCCACGCCGGAACGCAGCACGCAGCACGATCGGGATCGCGCAGGCGAAGAACCCGGTGAAGAAGGTCAGCCCGTTCGGCAGCTGCGACTGCTTGGCGAGTCCCAGGTAGCAGAAGAGGGCGGTGAGGAAGGCGAGGATGATCACGACCGCCATCCCCACGACGAGCACGACCTCCTGGTTGCGCTCGTGCACGAGGGCGTGGTCCGGGCGGCGTGCCTGGAGCACGCGGTAGATGTTCAGCGCCGTCCAGGAGTTGAGCATGAGTCCGCTCACGAACGCGAGGATCGTGATGGTCCACTGGAACTGCGTCAGGTGCTTGATGATGAATGCCGCGATGTTGACGATGATCAGCGAGACCGGGGTCACCGCACCGATGATCGGGATGGTCCAGCGCTTGAGGAAGGCGCCCGCACCACGACGCTCCGGCCCCTCGTCGACCCGGTTCCGGGAGCGGCTTCGTCCAAACGGCATGCCATAAGCCTACGGGTCGCGAGGCTCCGGGGAACGCCCCTTCGTCACGCGGCCGTTGCCGGACTGCGAGCGCTCGCTCGACTCGACGGCGCAGCCTCCCCCCTAGGCTCGATCAATGCGTGCGCGTGGCTCGGGCGGCCGTCTCGTCGCCCGCAGGTTCGGCCTGCGAACCAGCCTTGCCGGCCGGATGCTGGCGGGCGGGGTCGTCTTCACCGCGCTCCTCATCGCGGGTGTGAGCGGGTTCCTCCTGGTCAGCCGGTCGCAGCAGACCAACGCCGGCGCCCAGTCCAACGCGGACAATCGGGCGGGCGTCGCGGGGCAGCTCATCGCGAGGGTCATCCAGCCGCAGGCGCAGTACGCCGCGACCAACACGGCCTCGCTGACCTCGATGCAGCTCGCGCTGGACGGCAAGACTGCGGCAGCCCTGGTCGCTGACGAGTTCACCAAGAAGCGCGTTGTCGACGTCCCGGGGCTCGACGTGGTCATCCTCGACATCCACGGCACCGTGCTCTACACGAGCGAATGTGACACCACCACGGCCGGCGCGGTCACCCACCCGGCCACAGCGGCATGCGAGCAGGGCACCGAGCCCCACGTGGTCAGCACGCTGGCGTCGGTGAGCGACGCGCTCCAGGTGGCCACGACGGTCCAGTGTCAGCAGGCGCCTGCGGCGATTGCCGCCATTCCAACGACGGCCGCGCTCTGCCCGTCGGGCGTCGAGGGTGTCGAGACGTTGCGAGGTGGGCTGCCCGCGCTCGACGTCGCTGTGCCGGTGTTCGACGTGGAGGCCGGGACGTACGCACCGCTTGGCGTCGTCGTGTACAGCGCGCCGCTGCAGGCCGAGTTCGCGCGCTTCGGACCGGTGATCGGTTACACGCCGGTGTTCCTCAGCGCAAGCGGCAGCGGTACGGTGATCCGCTTCACCGGCAGTGCTGACACGCCTGAAGTCGCAACGACCCCCTCCTCCATCGCCGAGCAGGTGAGCGCGCGCGCCGCACCCGCATCCGGCATCGTCGCGGCGAGAGCGATCTACAACGTCGCCGGCGTCGGCGCGGTGGCCGGGAGCTTCGTGCCGCTGCAGGCGCCCGGCGGCACGAAGGTCGCGGGCTACATCGGCGTCGAGGTGCCGGTCGCGCTCTTTGCGGCAAGCACAGCCCAGGATGAGGGGACGATCGCGCAGATCGCGTTCACCGCGCTCGTCGTGGTCTGCGTGCTCGTGCTCCTCTTCGTGGATCGGTTCGTGCGCAGGCCGGTCGCTCGCCTCGAGCGCGGCGTGAACAGGATCGCCGCCGGTGATTACACAACGGACATCCCGGTGACGTCGCGTGACGAGCTCGGGCGCCTGGCTTCCGGGGTGAACAGCATGCGTCGCCAGATCGCGGGCTACATCGAGCACATCGACGGGTCGGTCGGCCGCCTCCAGGAGGTGTCGCGGGCACTGACGATGACCACCGGCGGTATTGAACAACTCCAGGACGCTGTCCTCGGCGCCGCGGACGCGATCGCGGGCGGGTCGGCAAGCGCGACGATGTACACCAAGCGAGGCAACGAGATCCTGCGCATGCGGAGCCGTGGACCGGAGATGCCGGACATGGCCGACGAGCTGTCGGCGGACGAGCTGGCCGCCGGACGGAGCGTCCGCCTCGACGTCGCCGGGCGACCCGCGATCGCGGTGCCGATGCTCTATCAGGAGGCGCTCACCGGCGTGCTGCTCGTGGCGGCTGATCGCCCCGTTGCGGAAAGCGATGAACGCGCGCTGATCACGCTTGCCAACAACGCCGCAGTCGCGATCGAGAACACGCGAACCCTCGAGCAGGAACGCGAGGCGGTGCGCCGGCTCCGCGAGTTGAACCAGTTGAAGAGCGATTTCCTCGACACTGCACAGCACGAGCTGCGCACACCGGTGCTCGCGATCCAGGGGCAGATCGAGCTGCTCAACGTGGCATGGGACAAGTGGGACGAGGCGACCAGACTCGACATCGTCCGCGACATCGACATCTCCGTGAAGCTGCTGGGCGAGACCGTTGAGAACGTCGTGGACTTCGCGCTCGTCAACTCGGACACGATCGACGTTCGCATGGCGCCGGTTGACGTCCAGGGCGCGATCCGCGACGCGGCCAACGATGTGCGCCGCCACTTCAAGGACGCACTACCGGTGGAGCTGGTCATCGATGTGCGCGGCGCACCGGTCGTCAACGCGGATCCGTTCCGTCTGCGCCAGGTGCTGCGCGCGCTGATCGACAACGCCGTGAAGTTCACCCCGGAAGGCGGCCACGTCAAGGTGACGGCGCGCCGCGAAAAGGGGAGCGGCTCGTGCCGGATCGAGGTCGTCGACGACGGCATCGGCATCAGCGCGGAAGCGATCCCGCGACTCTTCGACCGCTTCTACCAGGAGGACAACAGCCGCACACGGCGCCACGGCGGCATGGGCATGGGACTCGCGCTCGTGCGGCGGCTCTGCGACGCGCACACCGCGACTGTGAAGGTGCAGAGCGAACAGGGCGGCGGCAGCACGTTCACGATCCTCTGGCCGCTGGCCGACGCGAAAGCCGAGACACCGGCAGCGGCGCTGATCTTCGAGCCCGTCACCACCGCCGAATAGCGGCGACGACGCTCAGCGCGCCGCGAACGCGGCGAAGGTGCTGCCCGCCCCCGCCGTGGGAAGACCATCCTCGAAGACCACGGTGTTCGTCCGGATCGACGTGATGCGCGGTCCCGGCATCAGGATGCCCGCGAGGTTGAGCGGGTCGGTGGCGGACACGCGGACTGTCTCGTTCGAACGCTCACGGCGCCGCACGCTGCGCAGCTGATCGACCGCCTCGGGAAGCGCGAACTGCTCGCCGGCGAAGCCGGTGACGAATCGACCGCCGCGCGCGGTGCCGCGCGCCTCCATTCGCCGCAACGCCCAGACGATGTCACGCCATGGCAGCGCGATCGTCTCGCGCGCGACGACGTCGCGGAACACGACACCCCAGCGCACCAGCAGTTGCTCGGCGATCGCCTCCGCGAGCGCATCGTGCTCGGCAACGGACGACATCCGCGGAACGAGCGACCAGCGCCCTTCACCGGACGCGTAGCCACTGACACCGTGACGGAGTCCGCGGTGCTGCGGGCGCGACCGCCCGATCCGTCGGCTGATCAGCAGGCGGCGCACCGCGCTGAACCCGTCGGCGGTGAGCAGACCACGAGCGACCCCGTCCCACAGCGCCGTCTCAACCTCGGTGGGCATCCTTCGCGACAGGGTCACGATGTCGCTCGTGAAGAGTGCGCCATGCTCGCGCAGCGCGTCGAGGACATCGAGGGTGGCTCCCGAAGCGGGTTCGAGCGGTTGCGCCTCGCCGCGCACCGCCTGGAGGAGCCAGGGCAGATCCGAGCGCATCACCAGCGTCACCGGCGTGGCGCGCGATGCCGACGCGCTGCTGCGCTGCAGCGACCCGTCGGGATCGTCGCGCACCTTCAACCGTGCCCACGCGACCTCACCGGACATGCACAGCTCGTCGAGCCAAGCGCTCCGGTACCCGGATACCCGCGCCGGCAGGACCGTCTCCTCCCACACACCCGCGGGGATCTCGAAGCCCTGGAGTTGCGCGATCGTCGCGGCGACCCCGGCGCGCCCCTCACGTTGCGTCCCCGGCGCCACCCGCTGCCAGCGGAGCAGGAAACGCATGAAATCCTGTGCGGTGACCGGCTCGATCTCCTGACGGAGCCGCTGCTGCGTGTACGAGTGGATGCGGACGAGCAGGCGGCGCGCGCACCACTGCTCGGCATCGACACCCGGATCGAACTGCCCGCGAAGCGCGAACCCCTCACCCTCGAGCATCGCGAGACCGACGGCGATCTCGGTGCTGCCGAGCCCGGTGACGCACGCGAGCGCGGCGTCGCTCATCGGTCCACTGACGTCGAGGTGCCCGCGGAGCATCGCGGTGACCAGGGCGTCAGGTTCCGGCACGGTGCCGCGAAGCGCTGCGGGGAGCACGAACGTCGACGGTTCCGGTGCCGCGTCCGGCCAGAGGCGCTCGACGCCGGGAAGACGTTCGGCCGCGCACCAGAACGCCTGTCCATCGTGGACGACCGTCAGCGCCCGACCGCGCTCGACGAGAGTCGCAAACCACTCGCTCCACGCGGGGACGGGGTGGGTGACGACCAGCGAGACGAGCAGGTCGTGGAGCTCATCGACGTCGCGTGGCTCCGGCGCCGCCTCCCCACGCACCCGCGCGATGGCGTCGGGATCGAGCGCGGCAAGATCGCGCGCCTCCACGGGAAGTCCCCGGCGCAGGGTGATCGCGCGGCTGCGACGCTCCTCGAGTGGCGCATCATCGAGGAACGTGTAGGGACGCCCGTTGACGATCTCGTGCGCCAGCGGCGACGGCTCCACCGTGTCGCGATAGCTGATCTCGACTTCCTTGCGCTCGATGCGTACGACCAGCTCGCGCAGCGAGTCGACGTCCATCACCTCGTGCAGGCAGTCGTACATCGTCTGGTTGACGAGCGGATGGTCCGGCGCCTCGAACGGGCCTGTCGGGTTCTCGTTCTGGCACGCGACGAGTTGCGGGAACACCGCGCCCATGATGTCGTCGGACTCGAGCCGCTGAATCGGCGCGGGATTCTTCCGACCACCCTTGAAGCGCAGCACCGTGAGCGACCGGTTGAGGTTCCACCGCCAGCGCACCGCCCACATCGGCGCGAAGATCGCCGCCTTGTGGAGCACGTCCTCGACCGTGTTGGACGAGAGGAACTTCGGGATGTCCTCGAGCGGAAAGCTGTGCTGCGGTCCGAGCGACAGCAGAACGCAGTCGTCGCTTGCAGCGGCCTGCAACTCGAAGTCGAACGTGGCGCAGAAACGCTTCCGCAGCGCGAGCCCGAGGGCTCGATTGACGCGCCCGCCGAACGGCGCGTGCACCACCAGCTGCATGCCACCGCTGTCATCGAAGAAGCGTTCCAGGACGATGTGCTCGAGCGTCGGCACCACGCCGAGGGCGGTGCGCCCCGCGGCGAGGTAGCGCACCACCATCGCGGCGACATCGTTGTCGACGCCGGCGCGCTGCTCCACCCACGTGATCGCCTCGTCGGCACCGCCTTCGGCCAGCAGCGCGTCGACCCCGCTGCGGAGATCGGAGACTTCGCGGCTCAACTCCTCGGTGCGTGCAGGCGCCTCGCCAAGCCAGAACGGCACCGACGGCGGTGCGCCGTGCGCGTCCACCACGCGAACGGTGCCGGCGGTCACTCGGCGGATCTTCCACGAGGTGCTGCCGAGCAGGAAGATGTCGCCCGCAGACGACTCGATCGCCCAGTCCTCGTTCACCGTGCCGATGAACGTGTCGTCGGGTTCGGCAAGCACACGGTAATCGCCTGTCTCCGGAATCGCGCCGCCCGACGTCAATGCCGCAAGGCGTGCGCCGCGCCGGGCTCGCACCTCGCCGTTGATCTGGTCGCGGTGCAGGTACGCGGCAACGCGACCGCGCCCGGTCGGAATGCCGTCGGACACCAGCTCGACGATGCGATCGAAGTCCTCACGCCGCAGCTCGGCGAACGGTGCCGCCTTGCGCATCAACTCGAAGAGGTCGTCCTCGCGCCAGTTCTCCGCGGCGCACTCTGCGACGATCTGTTGCGCGAGGATGTCCATGGGCAGATGCGGCGGATGCACGGCGTCGAGCGCCCCGCTCCGAACGCCTGCGAGCAGGGCCGTGCACTCGACCAGCTCGTCGCGTGTCAGCGGATACAGGCGTCCTTTCGGTGTGCCGCCGCGACTGTGACCCGACCTGCCCACGCGCTGCAGAAACGTCGCGATGCTGCGCGGCGACGCGATCTGGCAGACGACTTCGATCGGCCCGATATCGATCCCCAGCTCGAGCGATGCGGTCGCGACCAGCGCGCGCAACTCGCCGGCACGGAGTTTCGACTCGACGCGCTGCCGCCGCTCCCTCGACAGGCTGCCGTGGTGCGCGGCGACCGCGTCGTCGCCGAGCCGCTCCGCAAGCAGATGGGCGACTCGTTCCGCCATCCGCCGTGTGTTGACGAAGACCAGCGTGGTGCGATGTGCCTTCACGTGCGTGGCGATGGCGTCGAGCACCTCGCCGAGCTGCTCGCGGGATGACACCGCCTCCAGCTCTCCGGACGGCAGCTCGATCGCGACGTCGAGTGCTCGCCGGTGGCCGACATCGACGATGGAACACCGCGGGCTGCCATCGGCGTTGCTCCGCGCCGGGCCCGCCCCTACGAGCAGGCGCGCGACGGTCTCGATGGGACGCTGCGTTGCCGAGAGCCCGATGCGGACGGGACGGCGCGTGCAGAGTCGCTCGAGGCGCTCGAGCGTGATCGCCAGGTGCGATCCGCGCTTGTCGCGGGCGACCGAGTGGATCTCGTCGACGATGATCGTTGTGACTGATGTGAGCGCGGCGCGGCTGCGCTGCGACGTGACGAGCAGGTACAGCGACTCCGGCGTCGTCACGAGGAAGTTCGGCGGCCGCTTGATCATCGCCGCGCGCGTGGATGGGGGCGTGTCCCCGGTGCGCACCTCGGCGCGGAGCGCGGGCAGGGTCAACCCCATCTCCTCGCCGATTGCCGCAATCTCGGCGAGCGGCGTCTCGAGGTTCTGGTGGACGTCCACGGCGAGCGCCTTGAGCGGCGACACGTAGACGACCTGGGTCGCGCCTTCGACCGCCTCGCCACGCTCCGCGGCGCGATACAGAGCGTCGATGCAGACAAGGAAGCCCGCGAGCGTCTTGCCGGAGCCTGTCGGTGCCGCGATGAGGGTGTCGTTCCCCGCCGCGATCTGCGGCCATCCCTGGCTCTGCGCGGGCGTGGGGCCCTCAGCGAACCGGCGCTCGAACCAGGTCAGCACCGCTGGGTGGAACGAACTCATGTCGCTCATCTGGGACCCTTGATTCTAGCATCGGCCCCAGAACAGGTGTTCGGTTCGGTGCAGTGTCAGGTGTTCCTGTTCAGCAGGTCTCCCAGCCCACCGAGGCCACCACCGAGCAGTCCACCACCACCGAGCCCGCCGAGCGGACCCTCGTCGCGGTCGTGCGCCTCTGCCCGGTCCTGCTCGGCCTCGAGCGCGAGCACGCAGCACAGGATCAGCAGGTCGTTCTGCCCCTCGACGATATCGACCCCGTAGGAGTCGGCAAGGCTGATCCAGGCTTTGGACACGGTGGCGACCGTCTGTCCGTTGGCCGTGACCGTGAAGTCGTGGCCGGCGAAGTTGCCGCCCACCTCCATCTCGGCGCCGCCCGCGATCGAGATGTTCCACTTCGGGTGGAACGGCCCCGTGAAGCGCTGGTGCATCTCCGCCGACGCCCCACCCGGGACGGTGATGTCGTACGTCGCCCGCAGGGACATGATCTTGCGGCTGACCTGCGCGACCTCCGTGCCGGCAAGGTCGTTCACGGTCATCAGGTTGTGCAGGCTCAGGACCTTGCCGTCAACCTTGAGCACCGGCTGCCCGGCCTCGTTGAGGATGTCGTTGTCCTCACCGATCCGGAAGATCTTCTCGCGAACCTGGTACTTCATCGGTCGCCTCCGCTGGGAAACTCCCTCCCCAACTCTGGTGCCGGCAGTCTAGCCGAGCAGTTGCGACGCAAACGCCTCGAGCTGCGACTCACTCACCGCGGGCACCACGGTGATGATGACGCCGGCGTTGGACGACTGCGCGAGGATGCCGTCCTCGATCGTGCCTCCGCCCTTTGAGAACGTGATGTAGTCGGCCTTGTCGCCGACGCCCGAGACGGGAGTGACCGCGTACTTCACGCCCTGCTTCGTTGCGGCTGCCTGTTCACCAGCCTCGACCGACGTGAAGAAATCCACCTTCACCGGCCCCGTCCCGACGGAAAGGATGATCACGTCCCTGAAGTCGGTGGACATGTACCGGCATGAGACGCCGGAGTCGCCCGGGGGGTTGCCTGTCGTGGGGGTCTGGATCGGCGTGCTGACCGTCAGCCCGAGCCCGGCGTTGATCGCAGCGGGGGTCGGGCACGTCAGGCTCACCGGGCCTGCAGTGGGGGTCGGCGCAACAGTCGGAGCGGAGGTGGCCGGCTCGCTCGTTCCTGACGTCGTACTGGTGCCGCCGCAGGCGATCAACGGGAGGCCTGCCAGTGAGACAGCGAGGACAGCGAGCGCCGAAACGCGCTTCTGCATGGCCGGAGTGTAGGTGCTTCACGGTGGCCTCCTGTTCGCGAGGTATCGTCGCTCGATGGCTGGCGCGGGGCACCGCCGAGGGCTACTGGAACCAGCCGGCGACGTCGAGAATGGCGTTGATCGTCCCGGCAGCGTTGTACAGCGAAACGTCCCCATCATCGAGGCCGCTCTGCGCGATACCGACGATCGAAAGATTCGCGATGGTCTCGCCGGCAACCGGGTTGAGGTCCGACGCGGTCGGCCGTGATACGACGTCGCTTGGATAGAGCGTGAAATAGGTCGGCGCGCTTCCGGCAACGGCTGTGAGATTGACGACAACGGCAAGCGGCGGCGACGCCACACCCATATCAGGCACCTGGCCGACCCCGGCGCTGATGATGGGCCGCGAAGCGTTGGCTCCGATTGCCCGGCCGGAGCACTCGGTACCGCTCCCGCTACGCGTGTCGCACAAGCGTGTTGGCGCGATCGAGTTGAAGAGCGCGCCCGTGCTCGTCTCCGCGCCGGTGCCGAACCAGCCGTCGACGTCGATGATGAAGTCGATGGCGCCGACGCTGTTGAACACGCAGACGTCATGGCGCGGGCCGAGTGGCGAGATCACGCGGTTTGGAAGGGTGACACCTGCCGCCGGGTTGACGTTCGAGGCGAGCGGCCGGCTCGGGCACTGATCGCTGGCGTTCGGCGGGGCCACAGCGAGGAATGTGCCGGCAGTTCCCTGGGTGGCCGTGAGGTTGAAGACCGCCGCTGCAGCGGTGCCATCCGCGGGTATCGACGGGGTGCCGGCGGGCGCGCCGCTGGGCAGGCCGGAAAGGACGACATCACGCCATGTCCCGCCCGCGAGCGGCGAGCTTGTCGCCCCTGCGCATTCGGTTCGTTGCCCGCCTCGGGTGTCGCATATCCGCAGTGGCGGAATGCTGTGGAACTCACCAGCCACGGTCCCTGACCCCGTGGGCGTGGCGAAGTAGCCCTCGACGTCGACGATCACGTCCACGCTGCCGAGCGCGTTGTAGATGGTGATCGCACCAGCGGTGCTGAGCTGCACGATTGCGAGATTGGTCGCGACGCCGTGCCCTGCGAGATTGAGGTTCGATGCTCGCGGCAGCGTGTGCCCGGCGGGGTAGGCCGTCACGTACGTGCCTGTGCTGCTGTTGTTGATCGCGGTGAGGTTGACGGCGACCGATCGGGCGCCGGACGGGACCGCACCGCCGGTGACCTGCACGGTCACGGTGCCGCCGCCACGAAGCGTCTTTCCCTTGCACTGGTTCGCGGCGATGGCCGCGGCCGAGCGCGTGTCGCACGTCCGGAACGGGGTCAGCGAGTGATAGGCGGTGGGATCGACATATGTGTATGCGGAGGGATCGACAGCAGTGCTCCCGTCCGGATTTCGCATCGTCAGCGTCAGCGCACCTGGCTCGGCGCTAGCCGGCACCGTCGCTGAGAACGCGTTGGTGCCAGTGCTCGTGAGTGTCAGTGGCTGACCACCTAGTGACATGCTCATGCCGGACTGCAGGTCGACGCCGGTGATGTGAATCGTGGTGCCGCCCGCGAGCGGCCCGGTCGCCGGCGTGACTGTGAGCACGCCGGGCCCGACCAACAGCTTGCCTGCGCCCCAGGTCGTCACCGAACCACCCGACGTGAGCGGCGACGTATCCGCGGATTGCGCAAGGAGCGATTTCGCCTGCGCGACGTTGATCGTGGGCACCTGCTCCAGCAGGAGCGCGATGGCCCCGGTGACGTGGGGTGCAGCCATGCTCGTTCCCTGCAGGAACAGGTGATTGCCGTCGGGACTGGTACATCCCTGCGTCGTGCCCGCCGGGCAATCGGTCGTGATCGGGCCTGCATCCGCTGACAGCGACGAGCCGATCTCCTCCCCGGGCGCGACAATGTCGATGCCGTTGCGTCCGTCCAGCGTTGGCCCGTGCCCGCTGAAGTCGCTGATGGCGCCGATCGTCGCGCTCTCGGTCTCGTTGCCGGCCTCACTCGGCCACGAGTTGCGGCTGATGTCGCTCCCCACGCTGATGACGTCGTGTGCGCTCGCCGGCTCGTTGAGCGTGGAAGTGTCGTTGCCGTCTCCGTCGTAGAAGAAGTAGTCACTCTGGTCGAACGTCCACGCGTTGTATGAACCGGTTGGCGTGCCGTTCCCGCGCAACAGCAGCTTGAAGTCATCGAAGCAGGCGTTCGTGTCCGAGCAGCCGTGGCCGTCGACCGGCGAGTCGAGATTGTCCCCGCCATTGTTGAGATTGAAGAGCGCGACCTGAATCTCATTCATGCCGTTGCTGGGCATGTGCGTGCACGAGAGGATCTCGATGATGTTGTTGTACTGGTCCGTGAACTCATCGGTGCCCGGCGTCGGCTGCGTACAGGTGCCATCCTCGCCCGACACGCCTGTGGTATCAGGAGCGACCCATGGCGTCTGACCGTTGCCCGTCTCGGCGACGGCGGCGGAGATCGAGTCGGCGCCGGGATACCAGAGATCGAGGAAGACGGGGAGCGACTGCACCACAAGGCCGTCGGTGCGCACCTGACCGTTGCCCACGGTCCCGCTCGCGTGATAGTGGTAGTACGGGCTGCCGGTCGACTCGTTTCCGCCGGCGACACTCACCAGCTTCCCAGGCCCGGTGAGCGCGTCGAGCATGGTCTCGAACATATCGCTGCCGTCGTGGGGCCCTTCGTTGGTGCCGAGGCTGATGTTCACCGAAGCCGGCTCACCTCGCGCCGAAGCGACCTTGAAGATGTAGGCGACGCCGTCAACAACGTGCGCAAGGTCGAAGTCACTCTTCACGATCACCAGATCCGCTTGCGGCGCCACGCCGATGTACGTGCCGAACGGAGCCGCGCGCCCATTCCCTGCCGCAATTCCTGTCACATGCGTGCCGTGCCCGTCGCAATCCATCTCCGCCAGCGAGACGACTGATGCTCCGGGAAGGCCCACCGGCGAATTGCAGGCGTCACCGCCATTGACGCTGCTGTACGAGAACGGCCCGCAGTTTGCTGCATCGATGGCAGCGCTCGCGCACTCGGCGCCGTAGTTGAACCCCTGAGAGTTCGGGGGCTGGGTGGGACAGGTATTGCCCGACGGGTTTGGGCATGCGGCCTGATCCCAGAGATCGACGATCCGTGTTCCGCTGTTGGTCTGGAAGTCGGCATTTGCCAGGTCGATGCCCGTGTCGACAACACCGACCACTGTGCTCTGACCGGTATCGCCGCTGAAGGTGGGCGCCACCGCGGGACTGATGATGCTGGCTGCGTCGTCGACGAACAGATCGTCTCCCCCGGAGTAGACCCCCGTGTCGCTAACAGCCGGCGGTGCGATATCCCCTGTGCTGAATGTGCTTGACTGCACCGCGGCGCCCGTCAGCTCGTTGTAGCCGGTGAGCGTGGCCGTTATCCCACCCAAATTCGACTCGAAGTACGCGATGCCGTTCATTGCAACCGGGGCTGTTGCCCTGATATACGGGGACGGCGCAAGTGTCCAGTCCAGCGTGCCGGTCGTGGCGTCGTATGCATTGAACACGTTGCCACCGGTCGGTGCAGTCTCCGTGAAGACTCGGCCGTCGTCGTAGCCGAGTCCTGAATCGTCGCTGTACCCGAGCGAGACCTGCCACGCAATCGAACCGTTGCGCTCGTTGAGCGCGTACAACGTCGTCGCACCGTCGATCTGCGGCGGCACCACAGTGGCATCGGCGATCACATAGACCAAGCCGTTGGCGATCATGGGGTTTGAGACGCTTGCTCCGAGCGTGACACTCCACTTCGGCGCAGCCGCGAGCGGGGCCGTGAGACTGTCGCTGGGCTGATCACCGTCGTGCGCCTGATCAATCTGATACGACGTAACGACGTCGGGTGAGGCGGTCACCGTGGTGTCTCCGAATGCGGTGATCGTCCCCGTAGCCGGCACGATCAACATGCCGCCCCCCACTGCGAGACCACCCGTCAGCGTTGGTGGGGCGACGTCCTCCTGGCCCTGGATATCGTCGACTGGCGCAAGGATCGGGGCGCCGGCGTTCCCGATCCACGTCGGCGTGTTCACGGCGAGCCCGTTGCCCGCCTCTGGGAGTGCGTACACCTTCCCAGATGCGGCGCCGACATACACCGTCGCGTTGACGACGATGGGGGCGGTTACGGGCGCACTGTTTGGCGTCCCGTCACCGGAGTACGTCCAATTGCTGCTGCCCGTCGCAGTGAGGACACCGCCGCTGACGGTAAACATCTCGTTCGAGTCGAAGGCCGGCGCAGTTGTCGACGTGAACGTTCCCACCTGTTGGCCGTTTGTGGCGACGACCGTTTCATTGCCGGTCTGTGTTTGCCGGATGTAGACCGAGCCCCGAGCGAGGACCGGGACACGTACATCGCCGCTACAGCAACGGCTGCCACCCTGACCATCCTGCCAAACGACCTTGCCGCCCTGAGTGGAGACGTACGGACCGTCCGATCCACCAGTGCCCGACCACAGATGAGGCACACCCGCGGTGCTCGCGTGGCCCGGTTCCGCGGCGTGAATCTCGGGCACGCTGACATCCAGCTGCCTGGTCGCCTGGCCGGCAAGCTCCACCTCGGTGATCCCTGGTAGCGCCGCGAGCAAGGCCAGCTGGCCGAGGGTTGCGTCTGCGGTTGCCCCGACAGACAGGACCGTACCAGGCGTCGCACCCGTTGCAGCAATCGCGTTCGCGGTGGTCGAACCGCGCAGGAAGACCCCGTACGTCGTGCCTTTCTTCGACGCCCGCCCCTTCACCCACGCGGTCGGAAGATGGCGGCCATGCGCCGCGGCCGAGAGTGCTGACTGGGCCAGCGGACCGAGCGTCGCATGGTGCGGGGGTGCGGTGGGAGGTGATGCCGCTGCGGGCAGCGGCGGCGTCCAGAACGCGCTTGCGAGCCCCAGGGCGCAAAGCGCGGTCACCGCACGCTGGAAACGTGCCCGGCGACCGGACGTCGGGGTTCCCGCGTGGGCGGCCTCGACCGGCGTGGCACGACGGGCACTCCTTCTCGGCACCGCTTCCCAATCCTCCGTGACTTCCCGACTCCAGAGTCGCTCCCACGTCAATGGAGCTGCGCGCTGCTGGTCGGGTCGTCCAGCCCTGCGGCATTCCCTCGCGGCAGGGTATCCGCGGCTGAGTATGCGTGACCGGAGACGGTTTGCCCGGATCGCCATCGACCCGCGACGGGATGGTGGAGGCGCCGGGGATCGAACCCGGGTCCGAAGCCGCGTTCCATGCGACATCTACGAGCGTAGTCCCGGTATTGATCTCACCGGAGCCGCGCCCTGGGACCAGGCTCGGCTTCGGCCAGCCTCGGTGTACGTCCCGCCCGGCGCCGAGGCGCCACCGGGCGGCGAGGCTGCTGGTATTAACGTCGGATCCGGCTTCCACAGCCGAGAAGCCGGTCGACGTCAGGCCGAAGCCTGAGCTTTTTCGCTTTTGCTACTTACGCAGCGAGAGCGAGGGGTGCGTTATTCGCACGTATATTTTTCCCGGTTTTACGAGCCCGGGGCTCGACTCGCATTCGCACGACCCACGACCCCGTCGAAACCAATACGCCCCCGTGGACGCAGCGATCCGAGATCGGCGTGCCCCACCATGATACCTCGCCACGGCGGGCGCCGCAATCGCGGTGATGAACCACGCACGGCGAAGTCGTTGGTACGTAACGGCTATGCATCCTTGCCTCCGCCGTCGGCCGGGTGGTTGGTAGGCTAACGCCGTGATTACCGCTCCGGCGATTCCGCGTGCCCGCGAGTTGCGATCGTCATGACACCCGTTTCCGCTGACGTCAAAGCGACGGCGACAGAGGCGGCCGTCGCGCCTGCGTCCACGTACGGCCGCCTGCTCCGCACGCCGGGTCTGCGCTCGCTGCTCGTCAGCTCGCTGCTCACGCGGACGGCGTCGCAGATGTGGACCGTCGGCCTCGTGCTCTTCGCGCTGCAGCGGTACCACTCCGCCGGTGTCGCGGGCCTGTCCATCTTCCTGCTCATCTTTCCGGGACTCGTCCTGAGCCCGATCGCGGGGGCCCTGCTCGACCGGCACGGCCGCAAGCGGCTGATGCGTCTCGACTTCAGCGTGGCGGCGCTCTGCCTGACGGCGATCGTGACCCTCGCTGCCACGAACCATCTCCCCGTGTGGGGCCTGTACGCCCTTCTCGTCGCCGGTTCGCTGACAAGCACCCTCAGCCTCGCCGGTGCGCGGTCCTTCTTCCCGCTCATCGTTCCGCGCGACCTGTGGGACCGCGGCAACGCCGCCGACAGCATCTGCTTCGGCGTCTCGGCGATCCTCGGTCCGGCGCTCGCCGGGTTTCTCATCGCCACGCTCGGCAGTGAGGCCGCGCTGGGAGGCGCCGCGGTCTGCTACGTCATCGGCGCCTTCGCCCTGCAGGGCGTCATCGAACCGGCGGGAAGCGGCGAGGTGTCGAGCCGGATCCTGTACGAGGCGCTGCGTGGGTTGCGCTATGTGATCGCGAACCGCACGCTCCGCTGGATCGCCGTCTCGATGTCGATCCTGAACGTCGGCTGGGGCATGGTGATCGTTGCGCTCCCCGTGACCGTGTTCCGGCTCCACGGCAGCGCCGCCGTCGTCGGCGTGTTGCTCGCGCTCAACGGCGCGATCGGGATCCCCGCCGCGCTGTTCGCGGGCCGCGTGCGCACCGAGGGGCGCGAGCGGCAGTTCATGGCGATCCTTGGCACGATCATGGGACTCGCCACCCTGATGCTGCTGATCCCGTCAATCGCGGCGATCGCCGCCGGCATCGCGCTCATCGGCGCCGCCGACGGGCCGTTCAACATCTGCACGTTCTCCCTCCGGCAGCGCCGCACCGCCCGGGCGTGGTTCGGGCGCGCCTTCGCCGTCTCGATGAGCCTCAACTTCGCGGGCGTTCCGATCGGGTCGGCCCTGTCGGGCCCGGTCCTCGGCTTCTCGATCCCGTTCACGATCGCGCTCGCCGCCCTGCTCATGGTGACGGGCGGCGTTCTGATGCTGCTGCGGATTCCGGCCGTCGAGGAGCCGGCGTAGCCCGTTGCGACTATCGACGCCGCGACGGCCCGGGACGGTGCCGGAAGTCGGTGACCTTCGGCACCGCGACCAGTGCGTTGAATCCCTCGCCGTGCGGCCAGTCGATCTGTCCGAACTGCTCGACGGCCTCATCGAACGTTCGCTGCCCCTTTGCTGTCGGTCCGCCGGCGAAGCACCCACCGAAGCGTGTCCCGGCCCACCGGCTGACGCTCTCGAGATGCCGGTCGCAGCAGTACAAGAAGGCGACGCCGTCCCGATGCGGGAAGAACAGGAACTTCATCGCGGGCTCGCCGCATGTCTCAGCCGGCAGATCTGTCGCCGCGTCGATCGGGCCGATGCACGAGTCGCTCATCGCCGTGCAGCGTACCGGCAGACGCACGCAGCGTCCTGATCAGCCGAGTCCTTCGAGCAACGGCACGGTCGCCTCCGGACCTGGTAGCGCGTTGATTTCATCGCGCATGCGCTCGGCGGTCCGTCGGTAGCGGTCGTCGGCGAGCATGCTCGTCACGATCGCGCGTATCTGCTCCGAAGTCACGGTCACGGGCTCCAGTTCGACCGCGACCCCGAGGGCAACGCACCGCCGGGCGTTGTGCGGCTGATCCGCGCCGAGCGGCATCAGAACGGACGGCAGGCCGTGCGCGAGAGCTCCCATCACACTGCCCGATCCAGCATGCGATATGACGAGGTCGCAGCGTGGCAGGACCTCGTGCTGCGGGATGTATCGCTCGATCCAGACGTGCTCCGAAGACGGACCGACGGATGTTGGATCGATGTCTTCGCCGACCGTCGCAATGACATCCACCGGCAACGCCCGCAGCCCTTCGAGGATTCGGACGATCAGCTCGCGCACAGTGAAGATCGTGCCGAGCGTGACGTAGACGACCGGCCGCGCGTTCTTGGGGTTCGGCGCTGCGGCGTCTCCAGGCCGGAACGAGAACGTTCCTGGCGGCAGCGGAGCATCGGGGCTGCGGAAGAGCGGTGGAAACGGTGAGAGCCCGAGGCCGCCGTCGAGCATCGCGAGCTCCGGATCAGCCGGGAGACCGTACTCCCCGCGCAGCTCATGAAGCGGCTCTGCGACGAGGCTCTTGCGCAGAAAGCCTCCGGCGGCGAGCACGAGCACGTTGACGCACGGGAGTCCGAGCCGCTCCGCCGCGATCGCCGCGCCGAAATCGACCTCGTCGCGGATCACGATGTCGGGGCGCCACGTTCGCGCGAGCTCGAGGATCGCCGCGGCATGACGCGAGGCGCCGCGACGGGCAAAGTTCTCTCGGAGGTCCCGGTCCTCCTTGTCGGGATCGACTCGCACGAGTTGCTCCGGCTCTCGCGGCGCAACGCGCGGCTCGCTCGTCGGAAACGCCACGAACCCGGCGGCGCTGATCGCGGACTGGAGATTGCCCGAGCCGGCGACGGCGATCGTGTGCCCAGCGCGCTCGGCCGCACGAGCCACCGGGACGAGTGGCTGGAGGTGACCAAGCCCACCGATGAACGTGAAGAGCATCCGCACCGCGGCAGCGTACCGGCCCAGCAGAGTTGGGGCGCCGTTGCTAGGCTGAGCCCATGCCTCATTTCGACGCGCCGTCCGGGGCGGATCCCGCGGTCGGCCGGCAGCTCAAGCGCGTCATCGTCATCGGGACGAGCGCGCGCACCGACGAGCGCGAGCAGCGCGACATCGAGCTCGACGAGCTCGAGGAGCTTGCGCGCACCCTCGGCACCGAGGTGGTGGAGCGCAGCCTGATCTCGCTGCGCGAGCCGCACCCGGCGACGTTCTTCCGCTCCGGCGTCGTCGCGGCCTTCGCGTCGCACCTTGCCGAGCTCGACCATCCCGCCGTGCTCTGCAACGATCAGCTCACCCCCCGCCAGCAGCGGAACCTGCAGGAGGCGTGGGGCGTCCCGGTGCTCGACCGCACCGAGGTCATCCTCGCGATCTTCGCGCGGCGCGCGATCACCGCCGAGGGGCGCGTCCAGGTGGAGATGGCGCAGCTCGAGCACCTCCTCCCCCGCCTGGCCGGCGGCTGGTCCCACCTCGAGCGCCAGCGCGGTGGCGTCGGGCTCCGCGGCGGGCCGGGTGAGAAGCAGATCGAGGTCGACCGCCGGCTCATCCGCCAGCAGCTGAAGCGCCTGCGCCAGCGCCTCGTCGTCATCGAACGCCAGCGGCAGACGCGCCGCACCGCTCGCACCAACGTGCCGCTCGCCTCGTGCGCGCTGGTCGGATACACCAATGCCGGGAAATCGACGCTCCTCAATGTCCTCACGCACAGCGAGGTGCTCGCCGACGACCTGCTCTTCGCAACGCTCGACCCCACGTCGCGCCGCCTCGAGCTGCCATCGGGCAAGCTCGTGATCCTCACGGACACCGTCGGTTTCATCCAGAAGCTGCCGACCGAGCTCGTCGAGGCCTTCGCGGCGACGCTCGAGGAGGTGCGCCAGGCGCACATGCTGTGTGTCGTGGTCGACGCCTCCCATCCCGATGCCGAGCAGCAGCTCGAGACCGTGCTCGAAACGCTGCACTCGATGGAATGTGACCAACCGATGATCCTCGCGATCACCAAGGTCGACCGGCTCACCGCCTCGGAGGTGCGCGCAGCGCGTCTCCGGCTCGGCGACATCGCCGGTGTCTCAGCGCTTGCGGTGAGCGCGACACGCGGTGTCGGGCTCCGCGAGCTTCGTCAGCGCATCGATGCACTCGCCGCGGAAGTGGTCCCGGACATCAAGGCGAACCGTCCCAGCGCGGCGTCGCAGGCCGCTGCGCCGGACCCCGAGATCCGGGCAGCGGCGGGCTGAATCAGCGCTTCAGCGCGCGTTCCATGTCGCGCTGGGCGTCGCGTTTGGCGAGGTCCTCGCGCTTGTCCCAGAGCTTCTTGCCGCGAGCGAGCCCGATCTCGACCTTGACGCGGTTGCGGACGAGATAGAGGCGCAGCGGGATGATCGTCAACCCCTGCGTGTGCACGCGCGCGTCCAGATACTCGATCTCGCGCTTGTGCAGCAGCAACCGGCGGCGGCGCTCGGGCTCGGCGTTGTGGCGGTTGCCCTGCTGATACGAGGCGATGTTCACCTGCATGAGCCAGGCCTGCCCACCCTCGATGCGCACGTAGCCCTCGCGCAAGCCGATTCGGCCGCTGCGCAGCGACTTCACCTCGGTCCCGGTCAGCTCGATGCCGGCCTCCAGGCTCTCGACGATGCTGTACTCGTGCGTCGCGCTGCGGTTGCGCGCCAGCAGGTTGTCGCCGGGCTTCCTGGCGGGTGTCGTCATGACCGGCGACCGCGCAGGAACGCCGCGGGAGTCATCGCACGCTTGCCCGGCGGCGTGATCAGGTCGATGCGGTAGCCGCCGCCCCAAGCGGCGACGACCACGGACTCACCCTCATGCCGGACCACCTCGCCGGGCGCGACCATCTCGAACAGATCGGTCACGGCACCTTCCTGCACCTGAACGTCGACGCCGGCAAGCGGTGCCACCACACCGGGCCATGGTTGCAGCGCGCGGACCATCCTGTCGACCTCGACGGCGCTGCGCACGGACCAGTCCACCCGCCCGTCGTCGCGCCCGAGACGCGGGGCGTACGTGACGCCCGCGGTCGATTGCGGTTGCGCCACCGCGTTTCCCTGCGCCAGGGCGTCGAGGACAGCGAGCAACTCCCTCGCGCCCACATCCGCAAGCACGCGCGTCAGCGCGGGTGTTGTCGCTGAATCGCCCGTGGCGATACGCGCAGTCGCGTACACCGGCCCGGTGTCGAGGCCGGCATCCATGCGCATGATCGAAACGCCGGTCTCGGCGTCGCCGGCCAGGATCGCGTGCGCGATCGGGGAGGCGCCGCGCCACCGTGGCAACAGGGACGCATGGACGTTCACCGAGCCATACCGCGGGGCGTCGATGAGTGCCGGCGGCAGGATCTGCCCGTATGCCGCGACGACGAGGCAGTCGGGCTGCAGCGCAAGCACTTCGGCGACCGTTCCCGGAAAGCCGATCCTCACGGGCGTCAGCACCGGAAGGCCCATGTCACGCGCGGCGTCCGCGACCGGACGCGGCGCCGGCCGCCCGCGGTTCCCCGGGCGATCCACCCGCGTCACCACGGCAGCCACGTCGTGATGCTCAGCGCAGGACTGCAGCGACGGCACCGCGAATGCCGCGGTGCCACAGAAGGCGAGCCTCACACAGCGCTGACGACGCCGGGCTCCTCAGCCTCCTGTGCGGGTTCGACCTCGCGCAGCGTTCCCTCGTTCACCCGGCTGGTGAAGAGAATGCCGTCGAGATGGTCGATCTCGTGCTGGATCGCGCGCGCGAGGAGGCCGTCACCCTTGATGCGGACCTCCTTGCCGTGGCGGTTCCAACCCCTGGCAACCACCCGCTGGCAGCGCGTGACCTCGCCAACCCATCCGGGAACGGACAGGCAGCCCTCGAAGCCGGTCTGCTCGCCCTCGCAGCGAACCATCTCGGGATTGGCGATCTGGTAGATCTGGTTGTCGACTCGCAGGACGATGACGCGCAGCGACACACCCACCTGCGGTGCGGCCAGCCCGACGCCGTTGGCCTCGAACATCGACTCGACCATGTCGTCCATCAAGCGACGAATCGCATCGTCGACTCGCGGGACGCGGGTCGCTTTGGTGGTCAGGACGTCGTTGTGATCCGACGTCAGGATGATGGGAAGGACTGCCACGGTCTGTCTCCGTTCATGGCCCAGGATCGACGTCGATGCTCCAGCCTCGACCCCTGGGAAGGTGAGCAAACGCCCTCTCGATGTCAGTGCCCCGCACCGTGAACTGCCAGCGATACTCGCCGCGCAGGCGGTGCAGAAAGGCCGGCGTCGGACCGAGGACATCGAGCCCGGCGCCATTTCCGAGTGTATCAGACAGCCGCTGAGCCTCCCGGCGAGCCTCGATCTCGGCTTCGCCGTCGTCGCGATGGGTGAAGGTGCAGACGCAGAGCCGCGCGTACGGCGGGAAATGCAGCGCTTTGCGTACCCGGATCTCGTCACGCGCGAACCCGAGGTAGTCGTGGGTCGTCGCGTGGCGGATCGCGTAGTGCTCGGGGCTGTAGGTCTGGAGCACCACCTGCGCGGGCTCGTCGCCGCGCCCGGCGCGACCCGCCACCTGCGTGAGGAGCGAGAAGGTCAGCTCGCCGCTGCGATAGTCCGGAAAGTGCAGCGACGTGTCGGCGTTGACGATGCCGACGAGGCGGACATTGCCGAGGTCCCAGCCCTTCGCGACCATCTGCGTGCCGATGAGGCAGTCGGCGTCGTGCCGGCGGAACGTGTCGTAGATGTCGAAGTACGCGTCACGCGTTCGCGTGGTGTCGCGGTCCATGCGGATGAGCCGCAGCGCGGGAAAGCGCTCGCGCACCTCGCGCTCGAGCCGTTCGGTGCCCATCCCCAGCGCGCGTATCGAACGCGACCCGCACGCGGGACAGACCGCGGGCAGCGGGGTCGAGAGCCCGCAGTAGTGGCAGTCGCAGCTCGCGCGGTCGACGTGGTGCACGAGCGACACGCTGCAGTTGCTGCAGGTCAGCGCCTCACCGCATGACCGGCACAGCACGACGGTCGCGGTGCCGCGGCGATTGAGGAACAGGATCGACTGCCCGCCCTGCGCATGGCACTCCTGCATGGCGCGGTCGAGGGTCACCGACAGCGGCCCGGTGTTGCCGGCGCGCAGCTCGTCGCGCAGGTCGACCACCTCGATGGGGGGCAGGGCGCGACCGCTGACACGCGCGGGGAGCGTTGCCAGCTCGAGCTCGCCCGTGTGCGCGCGATAGAAGCTCTCCACCCGCGGTGTGGCGCTGCCCATGACCACGGGCGCGTGGCAGAGGGCACCGAGCATGAGCGCGACGTCGACCGCGTGGTATCGCGGCATGCGGTCCTGCTTGTACGCGGGAGCGTCCTCCTCGTCGACGACCACGATGCCGAGGTCCGCCACCGGCGCGAACACCGCGCTCCGCGACCCGATGATCACGTCGTGCACACCGGCGCGAATGCGGCGCCACTCGGCGGCGCGTTCGGCATCGGTGAGCGCGGAGTGGACCACCGCGATCCTCCCAGGAAAGCGGACCGCGAAGCGCCGGATCATCTGCGGGGTCAGTGCGATCTCCGGGACGAGGACGATCGCCCCGCGCCCCGCGGCGAGTGCCGCGTCGATGGCCGCGAGGTACACCTCGGTCTTCCCGCTCCCGGTGACGCCGTGCAGCAGGACCCGGCGGTGCGTGCGCGACGCGATCGCCTCCAGCAGCGGCGCGACGGCGGCGCGCTGCGCGTCGTTGAGCACGGGTGGTGCCTCGGCCGGCCCTGTCGCATCGGCTTCCGCGACCGCTCGTGACATCGATCTCGGCCCGGCGCGCCGCGAAGGGCGTGTTCTGACGCCCTTGGGGAGCATCGCCCGCAGCACCTCGCCGAGCGGCGCACAGTACCGGTCGGCGATCTGGCGCGCCAGCGCGAGATGCTGATCCAGGATGAGACGCGGCTCGTCGATGACGAGGTCGATGGCGCGCACGTCAGCGTGGTCGGTCATCTCCGAGCGCTCGACGACGTACCCGAGGATGGAGCGCTTGCCGAAGGGGATCTGCACGCGCACGCCGGGGAGCACGAGCTCCACCAGCTCGTCCGGGATCGAGTAGGTGTACGCATCGCGCGGCAGCTGCGAACGCGTCTCGGGGACGACCGACGCGAAGGTCATCGCAGCCTGTCCGCGACCGCGACCATGATCTCGTCGGCGACCACCGATTTCGGCGCCCGCGCGATCGTCCGCACTCCGCCGTCACGGTCGATCACCGTCACCTCGTTGTCGTCCGCGCCCATGCCGATGCCGGGCTGCGAGACGTCGTTGACGACGATGAGGTCGAGCTGCTTCGCGGCGAGCTTCGCCCGCGCACGCTCGACAGCATGCTCGGTCTCGGCCGCGAATCCCACGCGAAACACGCCTGCCGCCGCGTCGTCGTCACGGAGCCAGGCGAGGATGTCGACCGTCGGCACGAGCTCGAGAGTCATCGTGCTCGAGCCCTTCTTCAGCTTCTGTGCTGCGACATCACGCGGGCGCCAGTCGGCGACGGCCGCGGCCATGATGAGCACGCGCGCGCCGGGCAGCGCGTCGCGCACCGCGGCGTGCATGTCGTCGGTCGTCTCCACGGCCACGATGTCGAGCCCGGGCTGCGGCGCGGGCGGCACCGCGGCAGTGACCAGCGTCACGGTCGCACCGCGACGGATCGCGGCCGCAGCGAGCTCATTGCCCATCTTGCCGCTCGACCGGTTGCCGATGTAGCGGACGGGGTCGATCGGCTCGCGAGTCCCACCCGCGGTGATCACGAAGCGAAGGCCGTCGAACGCGGGGTCAGGCCCCGGCGCCAAGGATCTCCCCCACCGCGGCGACGATCTCGTCAGCCTCGACCATGCGCCCCGCGCTCTCGTGGCCGCTCGCGAGCCTGCCCCGCACCGGGCCGAGGATGCGCGCCCCGCGCGACGTGAGTGTCGCCACGTGACCCTGCGTGGCGGGGTGCTCCCACATCGCCGACTCCATCGCCGGCGCGACGAGCAGCGGCGCGCGGCATGCCAGCGCGGTCGCGGTCACCGGGTCGTTCGCGAGCCCGAGGGCGAGCCGCGCGAGCAGGTCCGCGGATGCCGCGACCACGACCTGCGCCTCGCACCACTGCGCAAGCGTGAGGTGGCTCATGCCGTGTCCTTCGCCGGTGCCGTCGTCCTCCCACATGCTGGAGGCGACCGGGCTGCCGCTCAGCGCGCGAAGCAGCGTCGGGGTGACGAAGCGGGCTGCAGCCTCGGTCATCGCGACACGAACCTCGGCGCCCTCGCGGCGCAGGTCGGTGATCACCTCACACGCCTTGAATGCGGCGACGCTGCCGCCGACGGACACGAGGATCCGCCGACCCTGCAGGCCGGCGCTCATGCGTGCCGTCCGCTGCGCGCGGCGCGATCGGCGTCGATGATCGCCAGGATCTCGTGGGCGGCGCGAGCCGCATCATCGTTCACGACCTGATGATCGTACGTGTCCTTGAGCGCCAGCTCCGAGAGGGCCTGCTGACGGCGGGCCTGGAGGCTCGCCGGATCCTCCGTGGCGCGGTCGATGAGGCGCTGTTCGAGGGCCTCGGTGCTCGGCGGCAGGAGGAACACGTAGATGGTGCCGTCACCGAGCCGGTCCCGGACCTTCTCCGCGCCCTGCACATCGATCTTGATCACCGTGTCCTTGCCCGACTCGACAGCCCGGTTGACGCTCTCGAACGTCCGCCCCTTGAGCTCACCGTACACGGTTGACCATTCGAAGAACTCGTCTCGATCGATCATCGTCCGGAAGGTCGCCTCGTCGACGAACCAGTACGCGACACCGTCGACCTCGCCCGGCCGGGGCGCGCGCGTCGTGTAGGAGACGCAGTACGCGAGCGTGGGATCGAGAGCGAAGAGCTCACGGAGCACTGTGTCCTTGCCGACGCCGCTCGGCCCGGTCAGGACGATGAGGCTGCCCCGCGCGCTCATGCCTCCGAACTCCGCAGGCGGTCCCGCGCGGCGACCAGCTCCGCCGGCAGGGGCGACTCGAAGGTGCGCTCGGTGCCGTCACCCGGATGCACCAGCCGCAGCCGCATCGCGTGCAGCGCGGGACGTCCGAGCGCCGCGTCCGGACGCCCGTACACCGTGTCGCCGATGATCGGGTGCCCGATCGACGCGAGGTGCACGCGAATCTGGTGCGTCCGCCCCGTGCGCAGGGAGAGCTCGAGCACTGTCGCACCGTTGAGACGTTCGACGACGCGAAAGTCGGTGACCGCCTCGCGCCCACCCTCGACGATCGCCATCCGCCTGCGATCGCGGGGATGCCGTCCGATGGGCGCGTCGATCGTCCCGGAGTCCTCGCGGAATCCGCCGTGCACCAGCGCCCAGTACGTCCGCCCGAGCGTCCGATCGCTCAACTGGCGCGCCAGGCTGCGGTGCGCGGCCTCCGTCTTGGCGACGACGAGCAGGCCGCTCGTGTCGCGGTCGAGGCGATGCACGATGCCCGCGCGCTCCGCGCCGCCGAGCAGCGACCACGTGGTCCCACGCTGCTTGAGCCCGTCCGCAAGCGTCCCGGACGGGTGTCCCGGCGCCGGGTGCACAACAAGCCCGGACGGCTTGTCGATGACGGCCAGCGCGCCGTCCTCGTACACGACGGTGAGGTCCACCTGCGGTTGCGCCCGCGCAGCAGCGGGCGACGCTGCGCTCGCGGCCTCCCCCGGTTCGACGACCACGGTCGCTGTGTCCCGCACACGCTGCCCGGGGCGTCCCGTCCGGCCGTCGACCGTCACGAGGCCGGCGTCGATCATCGTCCGCGCAGCGTGCCGGGTGACGTTGCGATGCTCGGCAAGCCAGACGTCGAGCCGCGGCAGCGGCACGGCGGTGGCGACGTCGCTCACGACGACGTCGCTGTGGGTGTGGAACGCTGCGACGGCAGGAAGCTGAACACCAGCAGGACGACGATCGCGACGACGATGCAACTGTCGGCAACGTTGAACACGGGCCAGAAGTGGAAGTCGATGAAGTCGACGACGTAGCCCTGCACGAGCCGGTCGACGCCGTTCGAGAGCGCGCCGCCGAGGATCATCCCGATGAGCACCTGCCGGTACCACGTCGTCCCGAAGCGGTACCCGAAGAACAGGATGTAGAGGCTCACGACCAGCGCCACCGCGAGGTAGAACCAGTGGAGCTGCGGGAGCACGCTCCAGGCGGCGCCCGTGTTCTGCACGCTGTCGATCGAGACGATCGCGTTCGGCCAGATCTGCTGTCCGAGCGCCAGATGCGAGGCGACGAGCCACTTCGTGAGGTGATCGAACGCGGCGACGAACGCGGCCACGCCGACGATGACCGTGTAGATGTGCCGGCGCGAGACGCGGCCCGCGTCGCCTACCGCTTGACTCCCAGCCAGCATCTGGCACCTCCCAGATCGCCTTCCCACTGCGCGAGATCGTCGCCGCGCTCATCCTCGACCGCCAGCGCCAGCGTCTCGGCCTGCAGCCACGCGCGATGCGTGTCGACGGCGCGGCGCACATCGCCGTCGGCGTCGACCATGAGCGTGATCCGATCCTCGACGCGCAGTCCCGCCTGCTTGCGCAGCTCGTTCACCTTGCGGCTCACCTCGCGCGCGAGCCACTCGAGGCGAAGCTCGTCGGTGATCGTGGTGTCGAGCACGACTGCCGGATGTCCCTCGGCCGGCTCGACGTAGAGCACCCGTTTCACGTTCAGCTCCTCGCAGAAGATCGCCTCGACCTCGGCGCTGAGCGGCTCACTCGCGAGCGTCGCCGACGCGAGTGGCTGGCGAACCCTGACGCCGGCGGTCGTCCGCGCGGCGAGGCCGTCCTCGACGAGGCGGCGCAGCCGGCTCATCTCCGCGAGCACTTCGGGGTCGCGCCACGAGCCCGACACCTTCGGATACTCGGTGAGGTGCACCGAGTCCGGTGTGCCCGACGTCGGTGGCGGATCGCCGTTGAACCCGCTGAGGTTGCGATACATCCGTTCCGCCATGTACGGCATGAACGGCGCCACGAGGCCCGAGAGCGTGATCAGCACGGTGTGCAGCGTCGCGAATGCCGCCTGCGCGTCGGCACTCGTGCCGGCACTCTTCCAGAAGCGGCGGCGCGAGCGCCGGACATACCACTTGGAGAGATCCTCGACGAAGCCCTCGACCGCGTGACATGCGTCCGACGCGTCGTAGCGTTCCATCGCCTCGCGTACCGACTCGACCGTCTCCGCAAGCCGCGACAGGCACCAGCGGTCGAGCACCGGACGCTCGATGACGGGCGGCGGCGCGGATGCGGGGTCGAAATCCTCCGTGAGCGCGTAGGTCACGAAGAAGGAGTACACGTTCCAGAGCGTCAGCATGAACAGGCGGACGACATCCTGGAATGAGTTCGGGCTGACGCGCAGCTCGGCATTCTCGACGCCCTGCGCGTAGAAGTACCAGCGCGCGGCATCGGCGCCGAACTGGCTGAAGATCGTCTCGGGCTCGATGGCGTTGCCGCGTGACTTCGACATCTTCTTGCCCTGCTTGTCGAGCAGCGTCCCCACGACGACGCAGTTCCTGTACGCGGGGAGGTCGAAGAGCAGCGTCGATTCCGCGAGCAGCGAGAAGAACCAGCCGCGAGTCTGATCCACGCCCTCGCAGATGAAGTCCGCGGGATGCGTGTGCTCGAACAGCTCCTTGTTCTCGAAGGGATAGTGCTTCTGCGCGAAGGGCATCGCGCCGGAGTCGTACCAGCAGTCGATGACGTCGGTCACGCGGCGCATCACACCCTTGCACGCCTTGCACTCGAGCGTCACCTCGTCGATGTACGGCCGGTGCAGGTCATCGTCGACCGTCAACCCGATGTCGGCGGTGCTCCCCGCGCAGAACTTCTCGTCGCACGACTCGCACACCCAGATCGGCAGCGGCGTGCCCCAGTACCGGCTGCGCGACAGGTTCCAGTCGATGAGGCTCTCGAGCCAGTTCCCCATGCGCCCGTCGCGGATGTGCGCGGGCTGCCAGTCCACGCTGCGGTTGTTTGCGATCAGTCGATCCTTGACGGCGGTCGTCCGGATGAACCACGAGTCGACCGCGTAGTAGAGCAGCGGTGTGTCGCAGCGCCAGCAGAAGGGGTACGTGTGGAGGATGCGCTCGGACCGGTAGAGGTTGCCCATCTCCCGCAAGTCTTCGATGATCTTCGGATCCGCGTCCTTGACGAACATCCCCCGGTAGCGGGTCTGCCCGTCGAGGAAGCGGCCGTCGAGCCCGACCACGTGACGGACGGCGACACCCATGCGCCGGCAGAGCTCGAGGTCGGCGACGCCATAGGCGGCGGCCGTGTGCACGATCCCAGTGCCCTCGTCCATGCTCACCAGCTCCGGCGCGTCGAGCACGATGAACGCCTTCCCCTCGGGAAGCATGTCCGTGAACAGTGGCTCGTAGGTCAGGTCCACGAGGTCACGACCATCCATCTCGCCGAGCACTTCGTACTCGCCGTCGAGCACCTCGAGACGCTGCTTCGCGAGGATGTACGACTCGTCGCCCTGCGCGACGCGAACGTAGCGCTTCCCGGAGTGCACGGCGAGCGCGACGTTGCCCGGGAGCGTCCAGGGTGTCGTGGTCCACGCCAGCAGGAAGGTCTTCCCGTCGGAGTCGTTGACGCGGAACTTGATGTAGACGGACGGATCCGGCGTGTCCTCGCGGTAGCCCTGGCTCAGCTCGTGCGATGACAGCGTCGTCTGGCAACGCGGGCAGTACGGCGTGACCTTGTACCCCTTGTACAGCAGGTCGGCGCTCCAGAGCTCCTTGAGACTCCACCAGACGGACTCGATGTACGTGCTGTCGTACGTCCGGTAGGGATGATCGAAGTCGAGCCAGAAGGCCAGGCGCTCGCTCATCTCGCGCCACTGGTCGATGTACTCGTTCACCGACTCCTTGCAGCGCACATTGAACTCCGCGATGCCGTATTCCTCGATCTGCTTCTTCCCGCTGATCTTCAGCGCGCGTTCCACCTCGAGCTCGACCGGCAGCCCGTGCGTGTCCCAACCCGCCTTGCGCGCCACGGAGAACCCGGTCATCTGCTTGTAGCGGGCGAACACGTCCTTGTACGAACGGGCGAGGACGTGGTGCAGCCCTGGCAGGCCGTTGGCGGTCGGTGGCCCCTCGTAGAAGACGTAGGGCGGCGCCTCGCGGCGCATCGCGAGGCTGCGCTCGAACACGCGAGTGCGCTTCCAGTGCTCGAGGATCTCGAGCTCCGCCTCGGCGAAGCCCGCGCGTGCACTGACGGATGAATACCTGGGCATCACCCAAGGATACCGGCAGATCGTTCGCTGCCGGACACCGCGGCCGCCCCTACCCCGGGGTGCCGAAGATGGCGCGCCCGACGCGAACCATCGTGGCGCCTTCCTCGACGGCGACGTCGAAATCGTCGCTCATCCCCATGCTCAGCTCTGGCAGAGCCCACCCGGTGACATGCTCCACGTGGTCGCGGAGGTGACGCAGACGCGCGAAATACGGGCGAGCACCCTCTGCGTCCTCGAGGTGCGGAGCGATCGTCATCAATCCCATCACGTGGATCGACGGGACGTTGACGAGCTCCTGGATCACACCTTCGACATCGGCCTCCGCAACGCCGAAGCGTGTCGGGATGCCTGTCAGCTCGACCTCCAGCAGCACGATCAGTGGATCTCGGTCGCGCGGGCGGTTCGCGGAGAGCGCGTCGGCGACGCGCCTGCTGTCGACGGAGTGGACGACGTCGAAGAGCCGCGCGGCTCGCGATGCCTTGTTGGTCTGGAGATGGCCGATGAGGTGCCAGCGCACATTCCCTGCGACCAGCTGCTGCTTGTCCGACGCCTCCTGGACGCGGTTCTCGCCGATATCGGTGATGCCCGCGGCGATAGCGGCGTTGATGCTGGCCGCAGCCGTTCCCTTCGTGACGGCGACGAGGAGGACGTCCTCGGGATCGCGCCCAGCCCTTTCCGCCGCGGCTGCGATGCGCGCGCGCACACGCTCGATGCGGACCGCTACCGGCGTCGACGGCATGTCACTTCCCGAGGTCGAGCGGGAGCTCGCGGCCCTCGGTGTCGCGAGGTTTGCGCTGACGGCGCGCGGTGTCGGGGCGAGTCCCCGGTGGATGCGCGAGGACGTCCTCGATGGTGGCACGCATCTCCTGCGCATCCTTGAACGAGCGGTAGACGGACGCGAACCGGATGTATGCGATCTCGTCGCGCTCGCGCAGCCGCGACATCACCATCGCGCCGACCTCACGACTCGGCACCTCGGAGATATTCTGGCTGCGGAGCGTGTTCTCGATCTCCGACACCATCAGCTCCAGGTTGGCGGGTGTGAGCCGCGTCTTCGTCGCCGCCATCACGAGGCCGGACAGCATCTTGGCGCGGCTGAACTCCTCGCGACGGCCGTCCTTCTTCACGACGTAGAGCGGTGGCGCCTCCACACGCTCGTACGTCGTGAATCGTTTGCTGCACGCAAGACATTCGCGCCGCCGCCGGATCGCCTCCCCCGTCTCGGAGTCGCGCGAATCGACGACCTTGATGTCCGTCTCACCACAGAACGGGCATTTCACGTTCGCAGCCCCCGGAAGGGTCTATCGACGGTCCCTCAGGAAAGCCGGGATGTCGAGGTCGTCGACGTTGTACGGCCCGGTCGGCCGGCCACCCACGGTGAACGCGGGCTGGCGCTGGTCGGACGTGACAGGCCGAGCGGAAGGCTCGTAGCTGAGTGTTCCGATGACGTCGATCTGCCCGGTGAACCCGGTCGCGATGACGGTGATCTTCACCTCACCCTTCATGTGCTCGTCGATGACCGTGCCGAAGATGATCTGCGCATCAGGGTCGGCGGACTCGCTGACGAGCTGCGCCGCCTCGTTGACCTCGTAGAGGGTGAGGTCCGGACCACCCGTGACGTTGAGCAGGATGCCCTTCGCGCCGGCGATGGTGGTCTCCAGCAGCGGGCTCGCAACGGCGTCCTTGGCGGCGTCGGCGGCACGCGTGTCGCCGCTGCCGAAGCCGATGCCCATGAGCGCCTGGCCCTGGCCCTGCATGATCGTCTTGACATCGGCGAAGTCGAGGTTGATCAGACCGGGGAACACGATCAGGTCGCTGATGCCCTGCACGCCCTGACGGAGCACGTCGTCCGCCACCTTGAACGCGTCGCCGATGGGGGTCTTCTTGTCGACGACCTGCATCAGGCGCTCGTTCGGAATGGTGATGAGGGTGTCGACGCGGCCCTGGAGGTTGGCGATGCCCTCCTCGGCCGACTTCTGGCGACGCAGACCCTCGAAGCGGAACGGCTTGGTGACCACGCCGATGGTGAGCGCGCCCGATTCACGGGCGATCTCGGCGATGATCGGCGCGGCGCCGGTGCCGGTGCCGCCGCCCATCCCGGCGGTGATGAAGACCATGTCGCTGTCGGCGAGCGCGCGGGTCAGCTCGTCGCGAGACTCCTCAGCCGCTTCCATGCCCTTCTGAGGATCGCCTCCGGCGCCGAGGCCCCGGGTCAGCTTGCCGCCGATGCGAATCTTGAGGTTCGCGCTGGACGCGCTGAGCGCCTGGTGGTCGGTGTTGATCGCGATGAACTCAACGCCCTTGAGGTTGCTCCGGATCATGCGATTCACGGCGTTGCTGCCGCCGCCGCCGACCCCCACGACGCGGATGCGGGCGTTGCCTTCGAGTGTCCGGTCGAGGTCTGCCATG